>NZ_JBSIBP030000016.1:0-112587 GCF_053613295.3 Aquimarina ulvae | reverse complement strand
CACGGTGGGATCCGGTGATGGAATATCAGAACTACATTGTGCCGAAATAGATGCTGGGTCACTGGCCGTTGGATTGGCCGTATCGTTTATTGTAATTGTTTGTGTAACATTGATACTATTACCGGCTTCATCGGTCACGCTATAGGTTCTTGTAATAATTTCCGGATTGCTATTGCCATCACTATTATCACTCACAAAAGCTACTACTGGCGGTTCCCCACTATTATCTGCTTCATCGGTTACCACTTCAATATCTGGATCAGGCACATCAGCTGAGCATTGTACATCAATTGGTGAAGGATTACTTGCTGTTGGAGCTTCAGTATCAGAATTCGATAATGTTGTTACATCATTTATATGATAAATTTCTCCCCGATTTCCTGAAGCATCTTCTAAGAATAAATACACATCATACGTTGTACCGGGAGCTAGAGACGAAATAACCTCTGTAACATCTGTATTTTCTAAATTCATTAAAAAATCTCCATTCAATGTTGATCCTGTACCATTGAGCACATCATTGTGATCGACAAGGCCTGAAAAATTACCAGGATAAACAGCAAAATGAATCGTTCCGGCTTCGGGTCCATTGACTACTAGGGTAAACCCAGAAGTAGTTTCATTTATAGCTTGAGGATAACTATTATTCAATGGCATTGTATAATGATCTCCTCCAAAAACAACATATGCTTCACCCGTTCTATCGCTACTTCCTTCAGGTATTTCACTAGGGCTACCCATGATAAAATCTGCTATTCCGTCTCCATTGAAATCTCCTCCTCCACTAACAGGTCTTCCTATGTTTGAGGTTCTAAAACCAGGAACTATAAAACCATTTAATCCATTAAGTGTAGTATCATCAATAGGATTAGGAAAACCGGTAGTACTACCAAACACCACATACATATCTCTATCATTACCTGAACCTCCTCTATAACACGAAATAAAATCATCTATCCCATCTTGATTAACATCGCCAATAGAAGCCGAAGTCAATTGTCCGGGCAAAATAAATCCATAAGTTCCATCAGAAACACTAGCTAAGGGTATATTAGATGGAAAGGGATTCGTAGAGGCTCTACCAAAAATAGCGGCAGTCTCGGCAAAGAAATCATCGATACCATCATTGTTGACATCTCCTAAACCACCTGTAAATGCTAAAAAGTTACCTCCTGTATGATCAATTGTAAAAACTTCATTGGTCGGAGATGTTTCTAGGTTTATTCTAGGACTATAATTCTCTCTTCCATATAATAAATGTGTTCTTTCAAGGAAACTTCCAGAGTTTATGGACCAATCACCAACAATAATATCCTGATAACCGTCTGAATTAATATCTCCAGCTCCACCAACCAGAAACCCAGGAATTAAAGAAGAAGAATATCTTTCAATCGCAAAACCATTATTACCATCTAGCCAAGATGCATTAATAGTTGATGGGAAACTCTGGGATCTTCCAAAAATCACCCATACTGCTGCAGAAAAAGAAGCTCTACCAATTGCAAAGTCATCAATATCATCACCATTAATGTCGCCGAGATTGGCTATCTCATTGGCTGTATTTGCTCCTTGTATTAAGAAACCGTCAACTCCATCAGCATAATCAATATTGAAGGTAGGGTTAAATGGAGTTATCTTCCCATAAATTACCATAATATCACCTGAACTACCAATAGCTAAGTCATCAATATCATCCCCGTTTATATCCCCTAATCCTTCCACAGAATCTCCCATCCGTGTGCTCCCTTCAAGACCTTCAACAGCAAAACCATTAGTTCCATCTAGAGTCGTTATATCGAAGACATCAGGAAATCCAGTATTAGACCCAAATATAATGTATGCAGCTCCGGCCAGATCGAGTCCGTTAATATCAGCATTATTAACACCTAAAGCGATATCTTCAAAACCATCGTTGTTAATATCACCAATAAATTTAGTCTCAGCACCAAATTGAGATCCCGGATCAATACCTGGAATTCTGAATCCGTTTGTACCATTAAGAGTGGCTATATCAAAACTCGCCGGATAGTACTGCTGTGCATGGACTGGAATAAAAAACAAATTAGCGAGCACAAAACTTATTATAATCGAAAGCTTCCCCTTTTTCATCATAATTTAACTGACTTTAAATTCCTTATTTCCCAGACAAAATTAACAGCATTTTGTGAATTTGACTTCACCAAAAACAGTGTTTTTCAATAGCAAACATCCCCTGTTTTCAGGGTATGATTTTTCAAATAAGAGTTTAATTCGGGTGATTAACATCATTCTTCGTTGTACAACAAGTATCAATTAAGCAGTAATAATGCACTTCAACGTTTACTCTTTTTTAGGAGGTAGTTCTACTTCACCATCCGGATGAATCCGGCAAATAATTTTAGAAAACTGATCTATTAACTGTAAACCAAATACTACTGAGCCTTCTTTTGGTATTTTCTGAAACGCATCACTAGTAGCAATAACTTTCAAGCCGCTTAAAACTGCAGTGTAAGCATCTAGAAAACATTTCTCAATATAATCTTCATCTTCACTTGCGTAATAATCCCCTTCTTCATTAAGTGGAAAAAATGATGCTAAATCCAAAACTCCGCAAGCGCTAAAGGATGATCCCTGAGAACCTCCTCCATACCCCATAAAATCTAAATCAGGAGGAGAAGTGATTTCTCCTTGTGCTGCATAAACTATTTTTGCAACCGGTCGCAAAGGAGTATGACCCGTGTATTTTGAATCGGAAAATAACGCAAAGCTTTCTATAAGTTCAGTTTTAATCTGCTCACGAATATCCATAGTGTGATTTATATTTTTACAGTAGTTTTCGATTGTACAAAATTAAGTTTTTAAAACAACTCGTACGTCACCATTTTCAGGGTATCTATTTTCACTACAAAAGGTGTTTTCAAAAGGGTTTGTAACTAGGACCTTTATATCGGTATTTTTCAATACTATCATTATAAAACTCACAAGAACATGGAACTCAACTCGATTTTACAAAAGATAGAAGTAGCCGAACCTATTGCAATTTTAAAAAAAATAGTTACATCTAATAAATTAGCTATAGAACAAGATAATACTGAGCTGATCAGTGTGAGCGTAAGTCAATCTAATGGATTTCAAATTATTGGTAAACCCATAAAATTAGATGAAAATGGGAATTCTGTTTTAATTTCTAATTCGAATTCTATTTTATATTGTCAATTACACCATATAACAAGTCTTCAAGTTACTAAACCTGAACTTGTATGGGACATCCTAACAAATGGTGCTTATTTCACCATACCAAAAGAAGATATGCCTACTTCATTTCAGCTAAAGAAAAACTGGGCAGAATTAGAAGAATGTTGTAAGAAATCATATGATTTCATACTTCATCAAAATATTTTAAAAGCAGCAGAGCTTACCGATTTGATAAAACATCAAATGCAACAGTTGATACTCGTTTTAAAACAAACATTTGCATCAATATCTAAAGATGATATAGGTCTTGAAACATTACAACTTTTGGATAAAGTAATCATAGAAGATGGTGAAAAGGAACTTATGGTTTCTTTAGAAAATGAGAATAAACTCATAATACAAATGAATTTAAACAAAAAGTTCAAATCTAATTTAGCAGACGAGCTTCAAAAACAAATAGAATCAAAATTTTAATTTGATAATTATAAAAAATCCAGAAAATGGGACTAGCAGAAAAAAGAATAGCAAAACAATTTCAAGAGACGAATTATCCAGAACTTACAAAAGAGATTAATGAAATAGCTGGTAAATCTTTTGATTATGAAGTAGATTGGAATAGCCTTACTAAAGATGGCTACAGCCAATTTTATTTGGACGGGTAGACAAAAATTTATTTTACTCCACTGATGGAAGCACTTACAACAATCTGTGAAGATGATATGAGTAAAGAAGCAATCAATGAAAGTCTTAATAAGATTGTTATCAAAAATGAAGCTGATATTGCTAACGGTAATTCTTGGTCAAACTCAGAAAATAAAACCTTAACCTTAGATCATTCTGCAACATATAATATAAGAGAAGTAGAAGAAAGAACGGAAGGTCTAATTGAAACACTAGAAAACGGTCTTTAGTGTAAACTCCAGATAAGGATGTCCATAAAACTCAGGATATCCTTATCTGATTTTTAGAGAAATTCACAGTTTGGTTGAATAAGCAGATTCCAAGTTTACTCCACTAACAGTTAAGAAAAACACATCACACAACAACTTTTATTAATTGAAAAAAGGCATTAATGAAATTAAGCAATGTTAATTCATAATACCAGAATAACATACAAATCAAGGGAGTGGGAAGGCGTTGTTGGTTTTGGATTAATAGATAATTACCAGTGAATTTTAGGAAGAACATCAAGTTTTTTCCTTTTTTGAAGCTAAGAAATAAAGTGCTCGATTTAATTTGTTAGAATTGAAATAAGGTGCACTATAAGAGATATACCAATAAGTAATCTGTGATAAGCTTAAAGTGTCTATGAAGAAAATAACATTTATAATTTTATTAAATTTTTATTACCCTATGTTAGGACAAGAATTGCAATCCGATGAATATGTCATCGCAGTTGCCGAGCTGATAGATATTCATTCAACGGGAAAAAGGCACGATTCTCATACATTTACTTTTAGAATAAAGGAGGTTTTAAAGGGAGCAACTAGGGATACGGTATTCACCACTCAAGAGATTTTCAATGGAGGTGGGGCATCCTGTATTTTTAGAAAAACAAATTCTCTTCCTTACGAAGACAAATCTTTGCAGAGTAATAGTGTAATTATAAAATACAAAACTAGCGGTCGTTTTCCTTTAAAATGGATTGCAGAAAAGGATAGACGATTGAGTTTAGAAAGCTTAGAAACACTTTTAGAAACCTATGCAAAAAAAAATAACTTCAAAGGTAATTACAATATGCTTACTGAACTTGATGGTAAATTATTCTTTGGGGAGGATTATCAACTTAAGAAAGTAGCCGTTGAAAGTATCAAAGGCAGTAATCATTGGATCATCACAACTTTACCTACAGAAAAAGATTGAAATAACAATTTTAAAAACTAAAAAATGAAGATAACTTCTCACAGCAAAAATTCTGAACAGTCATATCTGAAAAAGTTAGAAGTTTAAAAAAAATTCTGAAGATTTCGATACTGTTAAGAATCTCATCCAATCTAAAGTTAGAGAAATGAATCAAATAAATTAACGCTAGCGAAAATAAATTGGGAAGAACAAGCTCATAATTGTTTAACTAGCTTGACAACGTTTTTTAGTAAAGTGAGCTTAGAAAGACTCAAAAACAAAGACATTGATGAAATTGGTGTGATATACCTATGTTGGAATAAGTATGGAAGCAATATTGAAGTTGACTTTATGCCTGACAATGATTTTGAAACAGCTTTTGATCAAGATTGCATAAAGAATGACTTGGCAATAAATAACGACACGTTTTTTAGAACTTACTTTGATGTAGATGGTGAAAATCCTTGAGAAACGATTATTGATGATTATCAAGAAGTTATTTTTGTATATTATTTCATTATAAAAGAAATTATTGAAACTGTCGTGGAGAAAGAAGAATTTCAAGGACTTCCGAAAAAGTCGCCTTGTCATATTGGTTTTACTTCATATCATGATGGAGGAACAAGAAATCATCGTAACTGTCATCTAATATTGTACTTCTTCTGATTAAATAACGCTGAAAACCAACAAAAAACCACTAACCTTAAAAATTTTTAAGCACTTTATTATTTTTTATAAAAAATTGATAATTAGTCAATTAAACTGCAAAAAAACCTTCTCTAATAATTTCTTTTTCTTAACACTCACTGTTTTCAGGGTACTGATTTTCACCATAAAAGGTGTTCCTTTCAGTTGATATATCCTTCATCTTTGTACCGTAGTTTTTGATCAACATTATATCAAAACACAGCATTAAACTAATTACTAACCCTATAAAACCATAAAGATATGATCTGGGGAATCTCATTAATTTTATTAAGTATTTTAGCAGTACCATCATTATTGCTTTCAAAAAAACCTAACGCAAAAGAACTTTTAGAAAAAATCGAACCTTATCAAGGATGGATAGGACTTGTTTTCTGTTTCTGGGGTGTTTGGGGAATTATTTCAGCGATCCTTAATCTAGGATGGCTTACTACATACCCTATTTGGTGGGTAACCTTATTGGCTGGAAACATCATTTCTGCAGTATTAGGATTTATGTTAGGATTTGGTCTTATCAATAAATTTTTCTTATCCAAAAATGAAGCTGCTAAAGAAAAGGCAAACGAATTAAGAGCAAAATTGGCTCCTAAGCAAGGGAAACTAGGAGTATTTGGATTAATCGTTGGTGGATGGATGATCGTAGCATCATTCCTTTTCTTTACATAAAATGTTAGTTAGTTGAAGAATGAGGAGAGAACATCGTGTTTAGAGATATCATTCTCTCCTCAATTCTGACCTACTTAAACTTCAAAAACCAAATATCAAAGTTATACGCGTGCCATGATAATCTTCGGAACAAGTTCTTCTACCATCCATCCTGCAAAACTTGATGGAGGTTGTTGTCCTTTTTGTAAGACTGAAAATCAGATGTGGATTCAGGGATATCGAAAATATTTTCACGTATTCTGGATTCCGTTCTTTCCATTGTGGAAAAAAGTCTACTCTGTTTGTAGTCACTGTAAGGGCGCTTTTGAAAAACAAGAATTCAACAACGAGAAACTAATTTCTAGTTTCGAATATTTTGAAAAAAATCAAATCAAAATTCCGTGGTTTCATTTTACGGGTATCATTATTTTATTATTACTAATTACACTGATCGCAGTGTTACCATTATTTACTAATTAAACAATTTTAAATTAGACAAATCATTATGAAAACAAAAATTTTATTTCTTTTAAGCGTTATTTTTATTGGAACTATAACAACACTACAGGCTCAAAAACTAAAGAAATTCGGGAGTTCAATTGAGAAAAAAATAGGTCCAAAAACAATCAAAGTACCTTATACAGATGTAGTATCCTATCTAGGATATGCTTCTCCAGGGAACGAAGACGAAGTAAAAGATGGAAAAAAATTCTATTACATATACGTATGGGTACCTGCCGTTGCCCCAGAACTAGGTGTAAGAATGATGTCTCCAGTGGGTAAAGCTAAGGTGAAAAAGGCAATACAATCAGAAGCATACAAAAAAAATGCTAAATCTGCTGACTATTTTGATACCTATATCACGTTAGAAAGATCGGATATTGTGAGTACTGATAATATTAGTCAGGATGCTGTAGATGGTGCAAACTGGACTATCTTAGAAAGGAATGATGATAGTGGAGAAATGTCAAAACAACCAAGTGGTAATTCATATAACTCGTTACTAAGATATAAGAGTGATATTAATGACCCTTTAAAAGCTTTAACTGTGGGGTTATATCGTATTGGTTTTACCACTTATAAAACAGGTGAAGTAAAAGGTACGTTCTTAGCAGAAGTAGCTGCTCCAGTAAAATTACCAGGAGTAGTAATGGCTAAAACTATTAAAGATTTAAAAACTGGTCTTGCAAAGTAATGCAATCCTAACAAACAAAACTTGAACGGTTATTCCTATGTTCTTAAAGATATAGGAATAACCTTCTTTTCCAAATCAATCTTTTTTAGTAAACCACCCGTCCACAAATGAAAGATAACGATCCAAATAGTAAGAAAGAAAAGAAGAATCTTCTGGATGATATATTAGGTAATGCTGCTGCTTCTACCAAGAAATATGAAGAGATAAATGCGGGACTTGAAACCAAAAAATGTAAGAGCTGCGGAGCTGCAAGACCTAGCGATACAGATCTTAAATACTGTGATTTCTGCGAAAATCAATTTTATTAAAACTAACCAATTAACGCGATGTCTTTTACTGAAACCCAATATAGATGGGAGGCTTTTCTTACCAAAATAAAAGATCGATTTTATGAAGTCTTAAATAAAGCAGAAGAAGCATTACCACTATTATTCGAAGCTACCGATCTCGAAATTATAACTTTTACGAATGCGTGGCAAGGAATAAACTTGCAGGCATCAGATCTCATTTCCAAGATAGAATCAACCTGGTTCGACAAGGTAGAAAATACATTTTTAGACACGAACCTAGATAATGATTCTGCTCAATTCATTAGAGAACGAAACAAAGGATTCCAGCTTCAACATGAGTTGGGTCAGGAACTAAAATCATATGAAGTTCGGATATCTGCAAAGGCTGCAAAAAAATTACTCCATACTGCAAAAGATACTTTAAAAAAAGGGTTTTGCTGTACACAATGCCAAGCACAACTTCCTATAAAAGATAATTTTTTTAGGTCTTATTACAGCACATGTGATTATTGTCAAACTGTCAATACGTTCGAGCCAGGAACAAAAGCTCGAAATATAGAGCATTTTGCTATGAACGCCTTGGGAGAAGAAGCAGCTCTGGAACATTATTTACATTATGAGCAACTCAAATTTCAAAACTACCTGCAAGATCGAGAGGTTTTTGACAAAACAGAAATAATTGCTCATTACCAAAAGTATATAGAGACTTTTCTCAAAAAAAGGATCGAAATCATTCCTGATTATAAAGATCGATATGAAAAAGATCTTGAATCCAAGATGTCATTGATTATTAATTATTCATAACCCAAAAAGAAAAAACATGTCAAATTCATTTAGTAATCAACTCCGTTCCGTAATTGAGTGGCAAAATCCAAAATCCGATACCCTATTTGAAAAATGGACGCAAAATGGCGATGAAATAAAAAATGCATCAAAGCTTATTGTAGGACCAGGACAAGGATGCCTTTTTGTGTATGAAGGTAAAGTAGAAGGCTTTTTTGAAGAACAAGGTATGTATGATCTAAAGACGGGTAACATCCCTTTCTGGACAACTATCAAAAATATCATGTATAAGTTTGAGTCTGCTCATAAAGTAGGCATCTATTTCTACCGAAAAGCAGAAATGCAAAATATCCGTTGGGGAACTCCATCTCCTATTACATATAAAGATCCAGTATACAATTTTCCCGTAGGTCTGGGAGCTTTTGGTAATTTTTCTTTTCGGATTACTAAAGCAGTTGACTTTTTTACTAATGTAATTGCTGGTGAGGATCATTATCCTGTACGAGCAATACAAAAAGTAATTTTATCCAGAATTACACAACCTATCAGTGACTTTCTGGCTAAAGCATCCTTTAGCTATGTCGATATCGATAAGCATCGTAATGAGATTGCAGAATTTTCCAAAACATCTTGTGAAAATATTTTTCATGAATTAGGATTCGAACTCCTGGATTTTAGGATAGAAGGAACCAGTTTTGATGAAGAAACAAAAACAAGAATCGGAAGAATTACAGATATGAGTGCAGAAGCTCAAGCAATGAAAGAGCTTGGTGTCAGTTATCAGGATTATCAACAATTAGAAGCCCTTAAAAACATGGCAAAAAATGAAGGTGGCGGCAATCTAGGAATGCAGATGGGTGCGGGTCTAGGAATGGGGCAAATGATGGGTAATATGATGAATGGTCAGAATAATCAACAAACGCCAAAACAGCAACAAAATACTCCTCCACCGGCGCAGCCAGACCCTAATGATCCCATGCAAAAGCTAGAAAAACTAAAGAAAATGTTTGACGCCGGGTTTATAGATGAACAAGAATACAAGCAAAAAAAACAAGAAATCCTATCTCAATTCTAATAAAAAACAATCATAAAAATTTAACAAGATGAGTAACGTACACAAATTCACAGATCACGATAAAACAGAACAAGGTCAAAAAGCTATAGCATTAGGAATAAAAAATAAGCAATCATCATCAGAGGTTGAATATGATTATACCTTACAAGAGGCTGCAGATTTTAGCTGGCCTGATATCAATCCCGATCTTATTGGACATGTTGAACCTTGGTTATGTTATGACAAAAAAAACGACGGTACTACAGGTGGATGGGTAGATCTTAATCAGTTTGCTAATGGGCAAGAAAGAAAACTTAACGCTTGTTTACTAACACTAGGATTTCCAAAAGCTTTAAACACTAATTCAGATAGTGCAAGAAGTCTACTTGATGAAATTAAAAATAGTGAAAATTTTGAAACAGTTGCACAGCAATACGGATTTAAAAATAATCAGCACTTTTCATTAGAAGATCATGTAGCATCTGTTCTCATACGTATAGAAAAAGCAGAGGGAAAAGCTTTTGACGCTGCAGATGATTTTTTGAAAGAGCAAAAAGCAACGCTTGATGCACAAATGGATGCTCACATCCAAGCTGCTTCAGAAGGAGGCCTATTAGATCCAATAAACGGAATTGACATGGAAACTTGGGCTGCAGCCAATGCAAAAATTGCGGGCGGTATGGATCTGGAAGAAGTTTTAAAAGTAGTAGGTACAGAAAAACCGATTTGGGATAAAGTATCTGCAGATTGGACAGCCAGAATGTCTCAGGATACAACATTTGCCATTTCAAAAGTATATGGTGATGCTTTTATGAATTCTGATATTGGTAAGTTCGCAACATCAGGAACAGATCAAAAAACGGAACCAAATACCACAGAAGGTGAAAGTGCATTGGACAAAGTTTCTGAGGATTTTGAATTATATATAAAAATTATGTGCCACCAGAATATGGGGGCTACACAAGGAAAAGACGCCGCTTCAATACTTAACGAATATGGACTTAGCGTAACGGACTGGAGTACTGTGGGTGCTCAGTGGGCCACAAAAATGGCTACTGACACCCGTATGGCGTTGAAGATGGGAGAGCTGATGGAAAAGTATAATACTGAATTTGCATCAGCAACAGCAGGGGATGATATAGATTTCTAGGGTTATCGATCTCTATATGAATATGACCCGAAGGTAATCAATAAATCCCATAATATTAGATACTACTTGACTACATCGGGTCATTCCTTCTTTTTAGAAATAGTATATTACTATTTTTTTAATTCAATACCTCATCATTATGCAACTAAGCTTAACATCATCCATAGAAAAACAACTTAAAACTATTATAAATAATGCCATCACGTCTGGTAAAATACAAACAGACCGTTTACGTATGATCATTATTTCACCTAATAAAACCTTCGATCTACTTAATGTTACTTATAATAATGAATGGGATGAATACTATTATGAATCTGAATATAATGATGCCAGTGAAATAGGCAGTATCTCTATCCATTCTTGGTTAGATATTGCGGATGAGGCCTTCGAAAACAGGAAAGAAATAGATTCTGAATATATCGAGAAAGCTAAAAGTTATAGTGGTAAATACCACACATTAAAACCTGTATTATCATTTGACCACATACAGGAAGAAACGTACAAAAACTTTTTAATTTGTCTTAGAGAAGAACTCTTAGAACAGATCAATAAAGCCATCTGTTATGTAGCAACTTCTTATGATTCTGATACCTTTCATCATGTAGTTGGGTTTATAGTACATAATATGATATTTGATCAAGGAGGAGAAGCGGATAATCAAATTATTGCATTTAATCACCCTAATGGAGGAGGCCCTTTTTACAAAGTGATGCTTAGCTTACCTAAATTTAAGCTTACCTACCCGTATTTAAAGTTTTATGAGACCGGTTTTCATTTGTTTTACCCAGAAAGTAATATTTATGAAGGTTCAGAAGATGAAAGTAATATATACGCCTATGATATCACTGATTTTAATTATGGTTTTATACGATCCAAAAGAAGAGAAAAAGCTGCTTTTAGATTAAAGGATGAATTCGAAGATTGGGAACTAAGCGGTGGTCATATTGAAGAAGAAGAAGGCGACTTATCAGAAGAATCCTTTTTTAATGCATACGAACTATTTCTCAAAAAATTCCCAGATAAAAGGTTGGACACCGAGACAATCCCTGATCCAACTAATAATATATTAGAGTTTAAGAAATGGTTAGAAATCATTATCAATAACAACCTGGTAATCAATAATGAACATAAAAAATTAATCTACAGTTACGGAGAACAAGCTTATAAAACGGCGCTCCAATTACTCCCCGAAACGCATCAAAGTTTTGAAGGTTTTAAGAAATATCTTTCATCAAAACTGTATGATCAAAACAGGTATAAAGAATCGCTGGAACTCCTAAAATCCATAAAAAATCCATCGGATCACGAAAAAACCCACATACTCGAATTATTATATTTTCTTAATCAAAGGGATGAATTTGAAAATATTTATAATGAACTAGAAAATAAAAACGCTAAGAACGATGCCCTATTAATAAACTGGCTATTCAGTATAAAACTACACAGTGATGATTCTCAGAAAATTTTAGAGCTTAAGGAAGAAATAAGACTATATCTTCAGGGTAAAATAAATTATGACTCTGCCAATAGAGCCCGGTTAGCGCTCATGAAGATTTATAGTATCCTAAACGAGCATAAAAAAGCAACCTTGCTATTTGCTCAGCTTGATCATCCTTCAGACAATTTAATATCATTATTCTTAAAAGAGTTTGAATATGTTCCATTTATGCTGGAAGTTTATGAGACACACCTTTCAAAAGAACAAGAAAAAAAGGATTTCAAATTATGGATTGAGAAACCTACGCTCTTTATTCCTGAGATAGATAAAAAAGAAACAGACACTGTACTCTATAAAGATTGTTATTTTCTAACTCATAAAATTAAAGATGTTGATCTAAAATGGGCTGTGCCGATAACCAAGAATACATTTATTGCTGTAAATAAAGAGAAGGAATTATTTCTAGGTGAAATAACTCATACCTGTGAAATCATAAAGCATTCAACAATTCATTTGAATAAAGATAAAGAATACGCATTCTCATACTACGATAGCACCATCTACATCGCCACTTATGATGAGGGTGTTCATCGATATGGTGTTCAAGAAAACATTATCCATCCGTTGGAAGGAGTAATTAAAAATGATGCTACCATAGCAAAATATGTAAGTATTGCAATCGCAGAACACTACTTATTTGCTTGTAATAATGAGTCCCTGGAAATATTTGATCTTAACACCCCAGATGCAGATCCGATTTCTTCAGAACTTTATATTGACAGTGGGTACAGCTTACACCCGCATAATGATTTACTCGTAGTAGGCGCTGGTGGCGGGTTGGTATTATTGATCGATTGCAAGGATAAGAAAAATCCAACATATCTATCCTGTGTTAAAGAATACAAAACATCAGGTAATATGCACGTAGCGTTTATAGATAACTATATGGTTAGTCAATCTATTATTGATATCACCAATCCTAAGCACCCTACATTTGCAGGTCCAATCTGGGATGAAATTGCACCAACATATTACTTTTCAGAAAAGCCAAAAATTCCATTATACAGTACAGGGGATGAATTTCTATTTAGAACCTTTGTGAAAAGCAAAAATAACAATCTTAAAGCAGTTAATTGGTTAGAAAATATAAATAAAGAAAATCTGCATCATGAAAGATTAACCAGCAATCTGGCTACCATGTACAATGACAAAATTGTTATTGGTTTTACGCCATATGATATCTGTATCCTGGAAAAAGGTAAAAATCCAAAGCATAGTAAAAAGCAATTTGATATTCATACAATTATAAAAAATATGGTTTTCGAATGCTTTAAGCACCTTATACAAGAACATCCTGATTTCAGGATCGGAAAGGTAGTGTTAGAAGCCAGAGAAGAGTATGGTATTATTTCTATTTCTTTTCAGGAATGTTCAAGTATTGCATTGAATATACAAGTTTTAGATCAACCCAACTTGCCGATAATACACAGTACTTTTAATATCTATCGTTATTTTGAAGACGTATTTGATGTTGATTTCGACAACCGCACAATAGAAATGCAATATGACCTGAAAACTATTGTGGATGAACTTATTAAAAATCAAAATTTTGGTAAAACCGCTTCTAAACATGTTGCGATTCAAATAAATAACGAGTCACAATATCTATATTTTCCTGATCGTCCTTGGACTCCCTATAGAGAATCTTCAGCTTCGGAAGATCCAGAAACTGTAGAAGCCATTTTATTGAGTGGAAATGATAACCTTATCAAAAAAATGTCTGAGGAAATGATTATTGATAAAGAAATTACTGAAGAGTTGATACGAATCTTAAATCTGAATCCGGAAAAACAAAAACACATTAAAAATAGCACAACACCTAATAATAAAACAATTTCTAGCGCTCTAACTATTCAAGAAAATAAAGTTTCTTATATAGAATACCCCGTTTTAAATAAAAAAGAGAAAGAGAAAGAAGAAGAGGAAGAAATAAATATACAAACTTTAAAAAAAGAAGCCTTTAAGGTTTTAGCTTCACATCCGGATAGAGAAATTATACGCGAGATTATTTTTAACGGTGCCAAATATGGAATTCCAAAACCAGTTTTAAAAGAAACACCAAATCAGCCAACAATCAATCAAAGCTATATCGCAGTACTAGTCAAAAACTGGTTTGGGTTATGGGATGAGTTTTCTGAAGATGCTAAAATCAAGCCTTTTTTATTGGACATCATCAATGAAATAAAAGATGAAAATCTACAGGCTACTCTAGCCTACAAGTATCGTCTTTTTACACATCCATCTATTTATAACCATATTCAAGAGTTTTTTGAAGACGATTACGCAGTACTCGATTACTATCGGTATATAGAAGGTGATATCATTATTTCTAAATTGCCTGTACAGGCAATCCGGCCTTTTGAAGCCAAATTCTTTGAAATTTTAGACAAATTTGAAACGAATGATGATGATGCTATAGATCGAAAGGTCAAAGAAATGATCATCCCAATTTATGATATGTTATATAAATTAGGGCACGAAAAATTTCCTGACAAACTATTGGATAAAGTTCATATTATTAAAAGAAATAAGGAACAATACGATGATAGCTTATTTGGAGATGAAGACTATATCGACGAAGAATCCTTTCTACTTAATATATACAGAAGGATACAAGTAAAAAATATACTGTCAGACTTTCAATCTGAAGAAGAAAAACCTATTTGGGATATCAACCTTGCTCCAGAACCTTATAAAAAATCGTGGTACAACATATTAGATCTTTTATTGGCAAAAGGAGAAGAGGTGTATGGCAGTGATTTCAGAAGTATTTTTATCCAAAAATTATCTGATAACATAAGCAAAGACAAACAGTACGATAACGATAGGTTGTTAGCTTTTAACTTTATCCATTATACCTTTAAACATATTCAGAAAAGACCAGAACTGGCAAGTCTGGCAGAAGAATTAGTGGTCGCTATAGAACAAAACAAAGAAAAATTCGCTGAAGAAATTGATCTATATAAGATCAAGGAAAAAAGTAAATATGCTTTGCTTCAAGCTGCATGGAATGACCTAAAAAACAAAGATTGGGATCTGGCCTCACAAAAATGCGATGCGATTATACACATCGATCCACAACTGGGTCAGGTTTATTTTCTACAAGCTCGTCTAGTTTGGTTAAAAGAAGGGATTCCAACATATTTAGAACGAAAAGAGGAATTCATTAAAAAAGCTTCACACGATGCAGCCGCCTTAGCAAGACTCTATAACCTCACGGGTTGCGCATTGGATGAAGAAAAACAATATGAAGAAGCGCTCTCCTATTTCAAAAATGCTGCATTGACCGCTACCAATGAACCTATGTATTTGGCAAACATTGCTGAAATATACTACAAAATAAAGAACCCAAAAGAAGCAATGAACTACGTAAATAAAGCAAAACAACAAGGTCATTCTTCAGAAATGATTGATGAGATTATACAAAACGAGGGGATTATAAACGAAATAGATCCAGAAAATGAAAACTAGCCTTCTACTCATTATAGTCTGTATACAAATGACATATTCTCAAAACACGAAACCGAATGAACCAGTTAAAAAGTTAATTGAGCTTGGCAGAGACCGCATTATAGCTCTGGCTTTAGATAAATTAAATGAGCAAGAAACTTCAAAAATCAATAAAGATGATTTCCATTTTGTTACGGTAAACGCTAGTCATAAAAGGTTATTGGTAGAATTTGGATATAATGTTATGTATCTACCAAAAAACAGCAGCTATTATTCCGGTATTGTTGTAGAGTTCCCGTCCAATATTGTTTCTAAAAGTATAGTAAGTAACGATAGTAAAAGCACCACTTTTTATGAACCAACGTCAGAACATCTGAAAATCATTCATTTTATTAAAAATCCAAATGGTACGAATCCAGATGTTTTTAATCTTGGAAAACGATATGCTCCAACAATTATTTATGAAAAAGATGCGCATTATTTAGTAGATTTTTCTGCAAGAGATCCATACTTGGGTGGTGGGTTTTCTAAAGTAGAAATCGATAAAGAGACCGGAGAAGTCTTATCGAGCATGAGTGGTCATTACGCGCGCGCTCCCATTTTTCCTGAGGATTTAGAAGATCAAGAAAAATTCATAGAAATAAATAATTAAACATACAGAGTAGACATCAAATTACATCTTCAAACATCAATCACAACAGCATATATTGCACTAAAAAAAACAGTAAATAATAATGAAAAAACTAAAGAAAATTTCTAAAACATTCCGATCACAAATCGGACCCCATACTATCGAAATTTCAAGTAATGAAAACTGGCAAGGTTTATCTGGTCATCAACCCATATTTATTTTTGATTTTTTCGCTATAAGTAAATCTCTTCGGTATCATATTACATCATATATTTCTGAATTATGTAAAATCAATATATCTTCTGCCGATATTGCATGGGTAGATGGACAAGATGAGTTTTTAAAAGATGATTTGTTATCCTTTTGGTTTTGGGATCAAAACGGTTTAGTACCGTTTGCTTTTATTGGTAAGGAAGCACATCAGGGTCCTTTTAATCCAATTGACGGCGTCTTGTTTCTTAATACAACTACCGGAAAACAATATGAGAATATGGAGGTCCTCTTTTTGAGCACAAAAAAAGAGCACGCGTTAACCCGTATTGCCAATAACTTTCACGATTTGAACATCATCAAAACAAGTCGGGATCGAGATCAGTCTGAGCATAGTAAGCAAGAAGGAAATGGTTTATTTGGCCAAGGAAACTTTGATGCGGCTGCGGCTAAATTCTATGAAGCTATGCGTATAGACCCCACAAATCCTAATCCCTATAACAATCTGGGAATGATTACTCAGGTAGCCAAGATAATGCCCGAGCGAGGAGAATTTTTTACGCAACTCTCATATCTAGTAGATCCAACATATACTAATGGAATGAGAGGGTATAGCGGTTATCCTGCTAGCCAGGGTAATTATAAGAAGGCAATTAAACTGATGAAAGAATGTGCAGACATAGAGCCTTCTGCACAAAATTATGGTATTTTAACAAGGTTTTATTTTGACGCTGGCAACTATAAAAATGCCAAAATCACAGGGCAGAAAGCATTACAATTAGATCCTGATCATCCCGAAGTATTAGACATCATGACAAAACTTCCTTCATAACGATTCCTTTCCAAAAACAAGAGATAACGTTTATCAGAAATAGCTTATAGATTTACAAGAGATGAAAACCAAAAACTTGATCCCGAAAAAAAACACCTTGCAGTTTTTATGCCTACTACTAAGTTGTGTTAGCAACTTAGTATTCTCTAAAAATGATATTCAAAAGTACAGACAGATGCATCAAGAAGAAACCAAAAAGTTTTTATATGTAGAAGTATATGTAAAAGAAGGAATTGATCTGGAAGTTCGGCTAAATGATATTCCTGTCTGCGAAGTCTCAATTAACAATAAAGAAGGCTATGGTAATGCATTCGCACTCGCCACGTACCATATTATTCCGGGCACCAATACCCTATCCGTAAATCCGTCATCAAAAACAGGAAAAGCAACTATCCGACTGGCGCAATACACAAAAGGTGAATTTACTGGAGAAGATAATGGCGAAACATTAATAAAAATTGAAATTGAAAATGATGATACTCCAATTCATAAAACGATAGAACTTTCAAAGAAAAAAAGATGGTCCTGGATGGACACCGATTTCATAAATGATCAAAAAAGTAAGGAAGAAGCAATTGCTTTCTCAAAATCGTTCTATAAAATTATGGAACAGAGCAATATCGAAGAAATGATTGCGGCTGCAGATCCGATACTTAACGATGAACTCAAGATCAAATCTGAAACCACAAAAGAAAAACTAGTTGAACAATGGAGACAAGGTTTGAAAATGGTGCTTAAGGATCCTTATATTTTTGATGATATTGATTCGATTGCTATCAAGTTGGTTCCAATTGCAAATGGAAAATTGTTTGAAGTACAGCGAGAAGACGGAAGTTCCTTATTTCGTTCATCTGATAAAAACGAGCATCCAATAGGGTTTAGAAGTATAATAGGTCGTAAAAATGGAATTTGGAATTTTTATCATTAGCCCTGTGTTCTATATTTAATAAAACACACAAAACAAAAACTTAATAATTATGTGGAAACACCTTATCTCAGAAAAAGAAAATAAAAACATAATTAGAAAGCATCTCAGTTTTCTTACTAAAAATGAAGAAGATAGTACAATTATAGATGCTATTTTAGCGCAATTCCTAAATGCTGAGGTATACAATAATCAACTACTACTCACTTTTCAGCATGCAGAATTTGATGATGAAAAAGTGGTATTAGAATGTCAACCACCTTTTAAAGCAGAAAGCGGTACGGCATCCTGGGTAAACCTGGCAAAAGTATACAACGGAATATCATGGGAATCTCTTGGTGGAGGATATTTTGGATTTACCGGAATACAGGAAAATGGTTCTACTATAGTACAAAATTGGGATTGTTCTTATTTAGAAAAAGCTGAAGAAGAAAACGAAGAATTTATAAACTCTTTAAAAGAAGCTGGTTTTTCAATTAACGATACAGAAGAAATCATCGATTACGGTCAGAACTGGATAATCGCTCATCCTGGAAAGTTGAATCAATTAGGAGAACCTACATTATATTTTGTATCTCACGGTGATTGTGAAGCAGTATTAATCGAAGAAGCACAGAATCTTAGTATTGAACAAGTACTGCTTCGGGTCATTGCAGAATATATACTAGATGTTGATTGTTTTTCTGAGACCTATAATTAGCAAGATTAACACCTACAAAACTTAACAGTATTTATAAGAAAGTAATATTAAATATGATGGAAAATAAAAAAAACATATTAATTATAGATCTGGAGAATGAATCCTCTTTGCAAAAAGCATTAGTAAAACTTATTTCTGATATTGAAAATGTTAGTTCAGAAAAAAAATTTCATTCTTTTGATTATGAATTTGGAGCGGAGGTTGAGGGACAATTTATACGTTTTGAAAACCTGAAAGAACTAGAAGAATACAAAACTATGGAGGAAATACATTCTAGTGAACTGCCGTTTTTCCTTGCAACTACAAAACATCCTCATTTAATTCCAATAGTAGAAAAATATATCCAAAAGATTATTCAGAAAGGGAATGCACATTATTTATGGTCAAATGACGAAAACCCGGTTGGTTTACAAGCCACTTTTTCGCTAGCTTTTGTAGATAAAGCATATCTTGAATTATATCAGCAATTGTTGATGCATCTCGATATGGATCACGAGGTGTATCAAGCAGATCAAATTTCTGTTCTGGCTCAAAAATGGGGTGACACAACAGAGTTTTTATCATTATTAGCTGCCAGATGCACATCAATTTGCGGACAGCATGGATCAGAGCAATTTGAATATCTAATAGAAGAAGACTATATACCAGAGCTTTTATCCAATTCAGAAAAGAAACAAGCTTTTATTCAGTTATTATTCAAAGAAGCAAAATTGATAAAATTCTATCTCAAAAGCCCTCAACCAGAGGAGGTAAAGTTAGCAGAACTTTCACAATACTTTCTGATCCCGGCTTTCGAGATTTTAAACACTCCTATCACAGAAGATGAAATTATTGCACAATTGAAAAATGTATGACAAAAGCTATTTTCGCGGTATACACAAAAACTATACTGATAAACATCATTCTCTTCCATAGCGCTCTATACGGCCAGAAAGCACCTATTAACACTAAAACTACAACCATGAAATACGGGTCTATTATTGAAATTAAACGCGGATCAAAGGTCGTTTTTAAAGACGGATTGTCTATCTCACTACTATCGTTTTCACATAAGAATTCGACAGATCGGATAACAAAAGCATCTGTTTATATGTTGCTATCTATTGATAATGAACAAACCGAGAAGTTCTTATCCATATATAGTAATGATGACAAAAAATCAGAAGAAGAACTAAATTCATTTGAGTATACCAAGACTGTTAAAGGAGATGATGGTTTTGAATATACAACAACCACCAGAAATCATAGTAGATTTATATTCTGGAAAAACTATCAAATCCAACTTAAAGAATTTGAATACGATGAATTTATCAAAATTTTAGTTACTCAAAAAACCGAGTAAGCTTTATGGATCAAATAAACGATTAAGCCCGTCTATTGCTTTTATGCGCTAATGGCATCAACTCCTTCATCTTTTCTACAATATTAAAAGCCGCCGGACAGATAGCAACATTCTGAATAGTGAGGTTAGAAATTTGTTGAAACTTCTTTCTATTTGTATGTGGAAACTCTTTACAGGCCTTTGGGCGTACGTCATAAATCAAGCAATAATTATCCGAAGCTAAAAATGCACAAGGCGTTTCCTGCAAAACAAAATCACCATCCGTATCCTTTTTTAGATATTGTTCTTCGAACTCGTGGGATTTCATTTTTAAGTGCTTTGCAATACGATCTACATCAATATCTGTAAACAACGGACCCGTCGTTTTACAACAATTTGCACACTCCAAACAATCAGTGTTCTGAAACTCTTTGGTATGCAACTCCTGCATAAACGTATCCAAATTTTTGGGTGGTTTCTTTTTGAGCTTCGCAAAATACTTTTTATTCTCGTTCTGCTTATCTTTGGCTAGTTTCGGTAATTGATCTATGAATTCTTGCATAGCACAAAATTACGAATTATGAAGTATGAATTTCGAATTGATAACTAGAATGATCGACAAAGATATTTTTGGGCAGGCTATTAAAGATTTTTACAATAAAGAATATAGCGAAGATATTATCGTTCAAGCTCCTGATTTTGATGACGACATCATACCAATTCCTTATTTATTTAGAAGGTATAAAGAAATGCCAAAAATTGAACAAAATGCTTTGGATCTATGTTATGGAAATGTACTGGATGTAGGTTGTGGTGCCGGAAGCCATAGCTTATTTCTTCAGGAAGAAAAAAGACTGAATGTACATGCTATTGATATTTCTACAGGAGCAATTGAGATTTGCAAAAAAAGAGGTGTTAGCAACGCAACCGTTCAGGATATTTTTTATCTAAAAGAAGTACAGTATGACACACTTCTTTTTCTGATGAATGGAAGCGGAATCATAGGAAAACTGGACAAAATTGATAGATTTTTTTCTAAAATTAAAAAACTATTAAAACCAAACGGACAGATTCTGATCGATTCTTCTGATATCTCCTATCTGTTTTCAGAGGAAGATGGAAGTTTTTGGGTAGATGCTTCTGCAGGATATTATGGAGAAATGCAATATAAACTGAGATATAAAAAAGTAGCATCTGATTGGTTCGATTGGTTATATATCGATTACAATACATTACAATATGCAGCAAATGCGAACGGTTTTATTTGTGAATTAGTGAATCAGGGAGATAATAATGATTATCTGGCAAAACTAACAACTGTAGTAAAACAGTAGTGTAGTAGTTTTAATATAAACCTTGGTTGGTATAATCTTTGATACATAAAAAAAGTTCCTTTTTGGATAGATCAGGGACCGACTAACGCTTCTAAAAAAATAAATGTATGCAATTTACAAAGCTGTTGAGTATCCTGTTATTTACATCTTTACTACTAGTTGGATGTTCTGATGATGATGAAAACACTTTTATACAAGAAAATCAATCTCCTAATACGCAAGCGTTGGGAAGTTCTGCAAACGACTTATTAAGTGACACCAATTTTAGGGGGTTAACTTTAGAAATTGTCTCTGTACAGGGGTTTTCCCCTACTGCTACTGCCATCAATACCTTTAGGACTTTCCTGGAAGAACGTCTTTTTAAGCCAGATGGAATTACCATTAATCAGCGTACCGTTTCTTCTTCTGGTTTATCTCCATTTAATATTGAAAAAATAAAACAAATTGAAACTACTACGAGAACAGCATTTACTGAAGGTGATGAGATAACCGTATATATTTATTTTGCAGATGGAACGAGCGACACAGATGATGGTTCCAAGGTCACATTAGGTTCGGCTTATTTAAACACCTCAATCGTTGTTTATGAAAGCACACTTCGTAATCTTAGTAATAATCCGAATGCACCGATGTTATCTACTATAGAAGCGGCTACATTGCAACATGAGTTTGCTCATTTACTCGGTTTAGTAAACATTGATACAACGCTACAGTCTAAACATGAAAACACTCTTTCCAGAGGACATTGTATTGTGGAAAACTGCCTGATGGAAGCTGCGATAGAATTTGGAAACGGAATGATGGATATACTTGGTAGTGGAGTACCAGAATTGGATCCGTTATGCATTGCTGATCTACAAGCGAATGGAGGTAGATAAAAAGGATTGGGAAGTAATCAGTCAGTCTTAAGAAATGAAGATCAAAAGTTAATAAAGTGAACTAGAAAACCTGAATCAACATTCACTTTTCAGTACTTTATTCATTATACTCTTTACCCTGCAATCAACACTTCCTATTTTACTAAAACTAAGTGTTGCTAAACTTGAGACAAGTAAATTTTCAAAAAAAACTATTCTCGATACAATCTAATTCCAAGTGGATCACTAGAATTGACGTTTTTTTATACCGCGCTTTTCATACATCTAAAAAAAAAATTAATTAGTTACTGAATACTTAAGGTATCAACTATCAAACCTCCGACTCTTACCTCATTAAAGTTAGTGCCCTTAACAACTCAAAAACTCTCAACTAATATACTTTTTCACCACCAAGGTACGTAGCATTCACTTTGATATTAGGAATTTTATCCTCTTCGATTTCCATGATATTTTCTTCCAGGATTACAAAATCCGCAAATTTACCAGCCGTAATACTTCCTTTTTCAGACTCTTCAAAATTGCTGTAAGCTGCCCATAATGTCATTCCCTTTAAGGTTTCTTCTCTGGTCAAGGCATCTCCTATTTGAAAACCTCCTTCAGGATACTGTTTTAGATCTTTGCGGGCTACGGCAGCATAAAATGTATAAAAGGGACTTACATTTTCAACTGGATAATCGGTTCCTAGAGCGATTTTACCTGTTTTTTCGAGGAGTTGTTTATATGCATAGGCTCCTTTGATACGTTCCTCTCCTAACCGATCACCAGCCCAGTACATATCGCTGGTGGCGTGTGTAGGTTGTACACTCATCATGAGGTTATCATTTAAAATTTCAAATTCCTCTGGGGCAACTACCTGTGCATGTTCTACACGCCATCTTCTGTCTGACTGATCCTCTAAAACATTATAATAGGTATTCATTACCACAGCGTTGGCAGAATCACCAATCGCATGCGTATTCATTTGAAACGAAGAACCTGCTAATCTTTTTGCCAATTCCTTAAATTCATCTATACCCATAACCATCGCTCCGTGATGATTTTCTTTATCCGAATATGGTTTCTTTAAAACCGCTCCTCTAGATCCCAAAGCGCCATCTGCGTATACCTTAAAAGAAGAGACATTAAGCTTATCTGTTTTATGGACACCTTGTTTTAAATACTGATCTACATACGCTGGTACGTTACTTACCATAGCGTACATACGTATTTTTAGTTCTGCTGCTTTTTGTAAGCTATCAATTACTGTAATCACATCCGGACTTAATCCTGCATCATCTACAGTTGTTAATCCATAGCTGAAGTTAATTTTTTCCGCATCTTTTAATGCAGCTACTTGTTCTGCAACAGTAGGCTGCGGAAAGATTGCTTCTACCAACTCCATCGGATTGTCAATCAGCACTCCGGTAAGTTTTCCATCTTGTTGCAAAATCTCTCCTCCAGAAACTTTGGTTTCTACTGTTATTTTGGCAAGATCTAACGCTACCTGATTCGCCAACATCGCATGACCATCAACCCTAGTTACTGCTACCGGAGTCTTGGGAAACAAGCTATCCAGTTTTTCTTTAGTTGGAAATTCTTTAACCTCCCAATCATTTTGATCCCATCCGCGACCTGTGACAAAAGACACCTTTTTCTTTTTCTGAAAATCTACAATACGCGCTAATACCTCATCATAACTGGTAGTACCCGTTAAGTCTACCTTTTGCTGTTGTAATCCCAATCCGTAAAAATGACAATGCGCATCGATCAAACCAGGTATAATGGTTTTTCCTTCTGCGTCCAAAGAGTCTGAAAATGCATATGTCTTACTTAATTCTGCTAAGCTACCTACAGCAATAAATTTATCATCGTTAACCACAAAAGCTTCTGCTCTGGATTGTGTTTCATCTACCGTATATACATTCGCATTAAAAACAAGAAGATCTACGGTTGCTTTAGGTTCTTGGCAAGCAATAAAAAGGAGGGTACTTAGTGCTCCTAAAAGTACTTTTTTCATGAGTTGTTGATTTTGAAATGTGTACATATTATAAATCATCTAAATTTACTGGGATGAAATTGTATTTATTTTCAGTAAACTCCAGATGAGATATGATACAAAAGTTAAAAATAGAGATAAAAATTATGATATCGCGTTTTTATCATATTCTTAACTTTTGGGTAGCACAGACGGATGGTTTTTTAATAGTCTTACATATGGATCGATATTCGAAATTCTATCGAACGCCCTACCCTACTGGAAGATAGTTGTTATTTAGAATTGATACGATAATCCTCGAGCTGAAGTGATGATTTAAATTTAAGAGATTCCTTCTTTCCCTCATTCATACTCGCTTGTTAAAATTCAATTTCAAATGATACAACCAGAATTATTTATTAGGGTGCATGTTAAGCTTATTGCCAACCTATTAATATATAAAACAATATGCATATTTCTATTGTAATTTATTTTCCGTGTAACTAGGCACCAGTATTTACAAGTATCTACACATATGTGATAACTGTTATTGTCCACAGGTTCTTTTGATAACCGAATTCTAAAAAAACACAAATTTCCCTAAATAAAAATCAATTATCTATACACCGTATCTAAAATTGCTTTTATTCATACACATTGACACAGCTGTTTCTTTCTGATTAAGACGAGAAAACCTCGGATTATCTCTTCTTTAATTTCTTTTAGTATTTCTTCTGCAAGTCCGGAGCCATATGTTTTAAATTAATGATGACTTGATTTATCCCATATACTTACAATAATTGCAAAGTTGAATACTTTAGAAATCATTTTATGCATCCCACAGAAGTCTGAAAAATCTGTAACAAAACCATTAATTCTATTGTTTCCTAAGGTTTTTTGAAACGTATCACTGTTCCTTTCGTGTCGTAGTATTTGATGTTCGTTTTGCGCTGGTTTAGTCGCTGTCATTTTACCTATGTCGTTTGTGCTTCTCGTTATCAATATTGCTTTCTTGTACTTAATCAAATAAAAAAATGAGACACAAGGAATTAAAGAAAATCAATGTCGAGTGTAACCAAAAATACAAGAAGTCTACAATTAAAAGCTCTAACAGAAAATGGTCTGATTAAAAGAAACGTTTAAACATCAAAAACCATTTAAAATAGAATATTTATGAACAGGGTTTGGTAAAACATTGACACGCATCATTCGATCAATTGCAGATTGGAGAGATTTGTTATTACAAATTTTTCTAAATAAACAACTGGGGTTGGGCAAATGTCAGTACGACATACCTTTTTTCAGCTTTTTAGCTACGATATATTTAAACTATTGTTCAATGCTATTTTAAATTGAATAGCTCCATAGAACTCTGAAACCGTGTATTCGAAGTTTTTCATTTCAGTTAATCTGCTTTCTTTTATATTTGAAATGTAATATCGATATTTGTTTAAATAGCTGTCCAACAATTCTTGTGCCTTTAGTTTAGTTCCATAGACTAAAACAAACTTTATAGGTAATCTTTCTCCTTCATTTTTCCTGTAAATACTCCAATCTCCATGATTGACTGTTAATTCATCAATTAATGCGTCTGTATTGTTGAATTTATCAAACAGTGGGATTATATATTCTTCAATTTGAAAAAGCACTTCATCTTGAAATTGTTTTTTTGTAGTATTTGATTTCATAATACACCAAGTTTTATAATCCTGTAGCGGTGTTAAATATCCTAGTTGACATCCAAAAATTAAATCCGAGTTTCTATTATATTTTTTCTTGTTCCATTGATTTACCTGTTTTGAACGTACGTTAATATTGGCAATAATATCTAGATTACTTGTTATTTGAAATAATATTTCTTGAGTGATATCACTGTTCATTCTTCTTTTAAATCGCAATCCTTTTGATAAGGTGGTAAATCCATATTTAGACAAAGAACTTTCTAATTCTTTACAGGCATCCACGGCAAATTCTCTTTCGGGTCTCATATAATTGCATTTAATTATCTAATATAATAAACTCATTATTGTTCTTTGATTTTTTTTACTCGATATGATTAGACAACTTCTAGATTGACTCTTGAGATCAATCATAATCAAAGAAATGCTGGTGACGGTCTTTTAGAGTTGATCACATATAGGATGCTGAGCAAGTTATACGGTATTTAAATATTGATAAACAATCAATATAAAAGACAAGATTTACTAACATGTAAACACCTGAAAAACAACATTATGAGATAATTAAAGTTAAAATAGTAATGTTAAAAAATTAGACTAGGGGTTTTCATAGGATACATTGTTGTGCACTGGCTTTTTTACGGAACTCTTATTATTTTTGTATCAAAATCCGCCATTAAATACACTCTTTCAAATTCAGATTTCTCGGAATAATCTATATTTTCGTTTAATTCATAAGAGACTGAACAAAGCAATCCAATTAATAGCACAAGCCAATATTCACTTAATTCCCTTTCACTTTTTTCTTAGCCTGAAATTTTGTTTTCTTTTTTCTGAACTTCTTCTAGTAATCTTTCTTTGGTTAAATATTCAGCTTGCCAGTTTTTCTCTTGATAACTCAATGAAACTTGAGAATGCCTTGTAGTTTTTGTTCGAGTTATGTATTCTGGTAATTCAACTTCCATTTCATATCTTGTCCTTTAAACCATATCAGCTATTTTTTCGGCTAATTTTGATTTTTCACTCTGTTTGTAGTTCAGTTCGTCATTTTGGATTGAAATAGTGGCGTGAACATTTGTGTTTGGATATTTTATCTCAAGTATTTTCTACGCGTAATCCAATAATGTTTTTATTTTGAAATATCTACTAGCGTCCTCTGTTAAAATTTGAGTATGCTCAAGTCCGATTAATCGTTCAATATAGTCAATGATATAATCGGGATTTGGTGGTTTGGTTTTGTCAGATATCTAGATTTCTGTATCTATTTTCTGAACAAATTTCCTAATTTGACAGACTTCTCAAATCTCTTTTTTTTCAAGTTCATACCTTTCCAATATTGGATGTATAATTTTACCTTAAACCCTCAGGTTCTTTTTTAGCACTTCCATTATTTTTAATGTCCTCTTTATTTATTTGGAACTCCATTTTTTTTTCTAATTAGTGATATCAAGCTTGGTATGGTAGAAGTTAAAATGCTAATTCCTAAAATCAGGCTGTATTTTATTCCGTTCCAACTTATATTTCTAATTCCATCATTACAGGCTGTACATTCTATAACTCTCAGATTAGCGTCAATTGATGAAATTCCAATAACACTTATGATAAATATTAAAATACTTATCAGTCCTTTTTTTATTATTTCGACACGTTTTTTATCAGAATTCCCGAGTGCAAAAACAAGAAATGCACATCCAAAACTAAAATAATAAAAATTAGTGCTGAATAAATGAAAATTCTTTCCTGTAAATCTAATTCTATTAGAAGTTGACCAACGGAATATGTTTTGAATTTGTTCTCTAAAAAAAGAATCAGCAAAAAGAGCAATTCCAATTCCGACAACTATGGCAACAATTCCTATAACAATTCTTTTTATCAATTTAGATGATTTTTCAGCTTACGCATAGGTAGTGCTACTAGTAGCGCAGTATTACCCATCACACAGTGCTATGTGCTGTTTTTATTTTAATTTTTCATTTCAGACCAAAATTAATAATAAATCAAGGACTGTTGTTCTATTTGCCAACTTCGAGATCACTTTTTTCGGAGATTTCCCTAAACGATAAAATTAGCAAAATGTATCTTGTTGATTTTGTCTTATAATGCTTAGGGTCCTGTTTGTGTGAGAACTGTGCTTGGATACCTGTCCTTTTATAAAAAATTTAGCTATACAATCAAGACAAAATTTAGTTGATCATAGCAGGAAGGATATAGCGTTCTAGTATACGTTCGGGTTGTTGCAATCGCTTACGGTTTCTATAATTACCAGAAGTAATTACAACGACAGATTCCAGCTCCGGCATGATACAAATATATTGTCCACCAGCACCTCTGGCTTCTATAGCTGCTACCTTTTTATTTCCTACTTCATAAGTTTGATGCCACCACAGGTATCCATATTCATTTTTATCTTTTACATCTTGTAATCGTCTGTATTTTTTAAAGGAGGCATCTACCCAATTTTCTGATATGACCTGTGCTCCTTTCCACTTGCCTTTATCCAAATATAATTGTCCAAACTTTAGCATATCTCTTGGTGTTAGATACATCCCACCTCCAAAATATGGTCTTGATGCTGTATTTTCTGTTTGAATAATGTAGTTAGTTATTCCAAGTGGAGTAAATAGTTTTTCTTCCATATATAATTCTAAAGGAGATGCTAACTTTTGATCAAGGCTTACTCCCAATAAAAATGGATTTGCAGAACCATAATTAGCGTGTGTACCAGGTTCGTGAGTCATTTTTGACTCTAACACCGTTTTTAACCAATAGTCCGAACGCTGATAATTATTTTCTGATGCGGTACCGTCTACATCTAAACCAGCACTCATCGTTAATAAATCCTGGAAGTTGATCTTAGATTTTAAAGAGTCTTTGGTGTACTGAAATTCTTCCGGGATAAAATCATAGAGTTTATCATCTACGCCTGTAAGGATTTTATTATCAATTGCAATCCCAATCATTGCAGAAGAGATACTTTTAGATGCGGATCGCTGATCATGAGGAATGTGCATATTGTATCCTTCAAAATACGCCTCAAAAACCAACTTTCCTTCTTTAGCAATAAGTATACTATGGGTATCGGGTAATACTTTTTTATTCACCTCAGTAATCAACTTCGATAACCAAGTATTTGTGATTCCAACTTCTGAAGTTGTTGCTGTTATCCATCCATCGACTAACTCTAATGGTTTAGCTATATACTGATTAGTTTTACTTTCTGATTTTAGAGATGATAAATCTATATCAGAGCGTTTAAAATTTACAGTAGTAACCTTTTTTTTTCCTAACAGTATTACTAAGGCAATGGTATCTTTTAAAAGTATAGCCCTAAACCTCAATCCGGTTTTATAATCCCTGAATCCTACGATATTGCTTACTTTTTTAAAATCACCAACCCAAGTACCTGTAAATCGTTGATCACCAAAAAAGGTATATATCGCTAAGCCAATATCTTGATTATTTTCTACACTCAGATACATCTCTGGTGATTGTAAACTATCAACCATGATTGGATTCCAAACCCCCTTAAATGAACCATCATCTAATTTGAGTAGCGAAAGGTGATACATTAAAATTCCGGATTGTATAAACCCTGTAACTGCTGTTTTATCTTTGGTAAAAGAAAAATCAAATTTGATATCATTATCGATATTAGTTTGCAAACGGGTATTGCTTGAAAGGATCATTTTTTTGCGTATCGAAGCTTCGGTATTACTAATTGTGAGATGATATATATTAGATT
Organism: Aquimarina ulvae; assembly: GCF_053613295.3. NCBI lineage: Bacteria > Pseudomonadati > Bacteroidota > Flavobacteriia > Flavobacteriales > Flavobacteriaceae > Aquimarina > Aquimarina ulvae. Next base: position 82,592 of record NZ_JBSIBP030000016.1, on the reverse strand, counting down.
CGGATTCCTTTAGAATAATAGTAAAATGCAGGCTATTGTCATTTGGTAATATTCCTTCCCAGTTTCCTTCATACTCGCTTTGTTGTGCACAACCTATAAAAAGAAATGAAAAAAGAAATACAGGTAGTAATAGATTTTTAATCATTGTTTATACTTTTTAATGAAATTCAAAAGTACTTTATTACTCTTCCAAAAAATTGTATCAGATTAACATTACAGATTTTTATGTAGATTTTTTCTATACCTACTGGGATTCATTTCAAAATAAGATTTAAACACCCGATTAAAATGACTCTGATCAGAAAAACCGGTTTGATACGCTATTTCTGTTAATGATTTTGTAGTATCGAAGATTAGCGGAATTGCTTTTTTGATTTTATGTTGTCTGATATATTCACCAAGACTTGCAGAGAAATATTGTGGTGCAGCTCTGGATATATGAACCGGATGTACATCTAATTGGTTAGAAAGATGTTGCAGACTAAGATCTGTATGATCTTCATACAACAATTCTTGTAATTCTAACACCCAACCTGGAATATTCTTGGTATTGTTCACCTTAATTTCTCCTAATGTTTCACAAATCTGTAACAATAATAATTCTACAGAGATTTCGCTGTACTCGTCGGACAGCAAAAACTCGTGGTACAGTTTTGCAAAGAGAAAATGTAGTTTAGGATTTTCGATACGCTGGCTTCCTTCTAATAATTGCATATCAATCCCATTATGTTTGAACCAATTTTCCTTAAATTCCAGATGAAAACCACTTGCTTGATCAGAATGCTTAGCGCCGTAATGCGCTTCTTGCCAATTATTGAACATTATGCTTCCTGATGGACATAACGTCTTTACTTTAGTATTACAATCAATCATATTACCTTGTAGCACAAACATGAAATAGGGGTTCTCGTGGTAGTGCCAAGCTGTTTTATCTACTGTGTATTTATATTGAGATAATAAAATACCATTAAAGGAGGCTTCTGAATTCTGTTTGCCATAGTACGTTCCTTCTGTTAATATTTTCATATGGTAATAAAAGTGCTAAATCCTATAATTTTAGTTAATAGCTTTTAGAATACTCTTTCTTTTCTTCCAGTTGTGTTAATTGCTTACCATTACCAACCAGAAATTTTGTTCGTAACGTTTCTCTATCATTAAATCGTTGCAGAAATACGATAAAATGCAAATGCGGTCCTGTTGACCATCCTATATTACCACTAAAACCAATATGCTGCCCTTTCTTTATGATATCGCCTGGTTGTACTTTGGATCCGTTTTTTTTGATATGCGTATATTCTGCAAACGTACCATCGGAATGGTATACCAAAATATAATTATTAAATTTAGCACAGTCCGGATCTGTACAAGTCTTATTAAAACCCTGTTCCACCAGCACTACCTTACCATCTCTGGCAGCATAAATAGGTGTCCCAATTGGCATTCTAAAATCTAATGCATATTCATTATGGTGTGAAATCTTACCTTTATATCCTTGTGTTACCATATACGCTGTTCCTTTTTTAAAAGGCAGATGATAGGCATAATTAGCATCATAAGAAGTCTGCAAGTGATTACCGTGGTTGTAGCGCACGCTAAACCCTAATCTAATGGCTTTTTTTCTATCAACTACGGTTAGATCTGCAATATAAAATTTAGTAGTTTGCTCCGGAACTTCTATAATTTTGATATCGCCGATACTTGAGGTAAGATTTTCTATTTTAAAATCAATTTCCACAGAAACAGGACAAAACTCACCATTATCTGCATAGATTTTATATCCGTCATCAGTTTGTTCATAAAATACTTTAAAATCCTCTTGGGCAATCATAGATATGGAAACCATACCCAAAACACAAAACACAAAACTCTTCATATTCAACTTGTTTCCAATTACAAAGAAAAATAGTGTTTTTTAATGTATTTTTTATTAATAGAAATATATTTAACTAAATCTCTTCATAAAATCAGATCAATAATTAAACTTATACGTTACGCCACCTAACACTTGTATTCCCTGTACCGGGAAGTTTACCCAGCGTTCGTAGTTTTCGCCAACCAGATTATTTCCTTTTACAAAAACGGATAATTTATCATTGAAACGATAACCAAGATTTACATTGGCATCAAAATAACTGTCTAATGTCACCGCTGCTTCTGGTGTTGGTGGTGAAAAAGCGATTGTAGTATCAATATCTTTTCGTTCGCCTACATAAAAGAGCTGTGCTCCCGCAAACCATCGATCTGTAATTTGATAATCTAACAATACTGATGCTTTTAAATCTGGTAGATTCCAGGCTTCTTGTTCATCTTCAGTATCATATTCAAAATACTCTGCAGAAACACCTAGCTTAAACTTTTTATTGATATTAAAATTTAATTCTCCATAACCACTCAGCGTTAATATATCATCGTATCGATAGGCAAAAGAGTTACCAAAATCATAACCTTCTAATTGTAACGTTTGTGGTCTGTTGTTTATAAATAAAGCCTTATCGTTTTCTGAAGCATAACCTCCTCTAAAATTATAACTTACAACATCAGAAATTTTACCTTTTAAACCTACAAAGGCATCAAACTGATTATGCGTAGTTTTTAAGAACAAGGTTGGTGACACATACGGATTTGCCTGGACAGCATCTCTATACGAATTTTGTTTTAGTCCTCCTTCTAATCCACCATAAGCAATAACAGCTTCATCAAGTAACCGATACGAGGCTGTAACTTTTGGATAAATAAAAAAGTCATTGTCCTTATTCTGACTATCAATACTGTAATAAACGGCAGCACCCAGATTCAGTGTCAAATTATCCCTCAATATGACCAAGCTCGGTTGAATTCCAAGGTTGAGAATGTTAAAATCATTAGGAGTTTGTAATACCAAATCTAAAGGCCTATCAAAACTTCCTCCCAGATAATCAATGATAAAATCGGTAGTGATTAATTCATCAGCGATTTCAAACTCGAAAGTGGGTGTAAAAACCGCGTGGTGCTCTGTTGTACTAAAAGCATCTCCAAAATAACGATAATTTAATGAGGCCCGCTTAAAATATAAATCATCAAATTGCAATTTGCCCCCTAATTTGGCCCCAAAATAATTCTGTTGGGGGTCAATTGCATCAATTTCTGCTGGTGTAAGTACAGGAGTCTCTGGTAATCCATACCAATTATACAATTGATGTTCTGCTCCTATCTCTATGCCGTATGTAAAATCCCTAGTTCTCGAGGTGTAGTTAAGATCCAAAAATGTATTATAAAACTTATCATCCAGCGCTATATCTTCAATCCCTCCTTGAGATGAGTTATGGTGTAAATACAACCCTATATTATCCGTACGGTTGATCTGAAAATTACTGTAAAATTCTGCCAAAACCGATGTAAAATTACCAAACCCCAACGTCGCATAATTATCGTACAGTGGTATTTTTTTGGGTCGGTCAATATTTGCAGCTCTACCTTTTGCAGGGGTAAATGTAGATGCTACAGGTACTGAAAAAATACTGTATCGTAATTGTTTTTTTTTCTGGGTAACAGAGTCACTTATTATCGGAGTCGATTTTACCTTAAACGCATCACTAATCGTTGGGGTATAAGCCTTTACAATAACCACACGTTCTGTTTCTATGGTTTCTCCTTCTTCTTTTTCCTGAGCAAGTGTGCTACTCGCCACTAAAACACTAAGGAAAAACAGAATTTTTTTAGACCTCACAGGTCTCGGAGACCTATGAGGTCTACTTAATTTATTACAATATCTTAACATAAATCGCTAGACGTTTATAACTGATTATTATTGTTCGGTTTGGATGGATGAATTTGTTTTTGCCTCCTCGGCTTTGATCTTTTTGAGTTCGGATTGTGCTTCGTCAACTACATCCGGATAATCGGTAAAGTTTTTAATCACACTTTCTAAAATATAGGTAGCCTGATACGCATCTTCTAATCCATAGAAATTTTTAGCCATCAATACTAACCCTTTGGCTCCATATAACTTATAACCCGAATAATTTTTAGCTAGTTGCTGTACCGTTTCATTAGATGCTTTATAATTACCTTCTTTATTTTTGAAATAGGAATCATAATACAAAGCTTCTGCCGCTAATTCTCCTGTTGCAATTTTTTTCACCTCTGCATACGCTCTTTTGGCTCTGGCATCATCTGCGGTTTGCAATGCTGCACGCGCAATAAAAATCTGCGCATCACTTTTTACATCGTTCTGAATTTTGGGATTACTCAATACTTTTTCTGCATATGAGATGGTCTCTTGATAGTGTACAAGTTGATAATGCGACTTCATCAAATTAGACTGTGCAAATATGATATTTTGTGGAAAATCTGCAGCTTTTTCTAATCGTTCTAATACCGGAATAGCTTTATCATACTTACGATTCTCCAGATAGATCTGAGACAATCGTGCCAGTGCCTGTTCTGTAAACTCTGTTCTATCTTTTTCTAGCACATATTCATAATGCGGAATGGTAGCTTGCTTATCGCCATTTTTATAAAACAATTGTGCCAAATAAAAATGACTCTTTAGGGCATGAAGACCGTTTGGAAATTCATCCAGATACTTCTGAAAACCAGCAATAGCAGCATTATTATTATTTTCCAAATATTGTTTTTCTGCTGCTTCATACGAGGTGTTATCTAGATCTGCATCGGTAACATCTACAAAACTTAATCCTTTTACCCAACTAGAGTATTCATCGGTTCTGCCTAAATCGACATATATTAATCTAGCGGTATTCACCGCTTGTACTGCTTCGTCAGACCCCGGGTAATCAGCTACTACTCTTTTAAATTTAGTCAAAGCACTATTTCCCTGGTCACTATTATAATAAATCAATCCTTGTTTTAGCAATGCTTTAGGTACATATGAACTACTTGGAACTTCTCTGACTAAACGATCATATGCTTCGATTCCTCTTTGGGTTTTATTTTCAGCTACATATGTATTTCCTAAAGCAAACATCGCATCATCCCGATAGGTTGAACGCGTATATTTTTTCAGGAACAATTCCAGATCACTGATTTTTTTATCATTCTTTTTAACAAAACCATAACTAATCGCTTTTTGGTAATGCGCATAGTCAGCATCTGCTCCATCTTTTTTGATCGCCTTATTGTAGGCTTCCATTGCAGGCCAGTACTTACTAGAAATAAAATGACTATCGCCTAACCTAAGATACGTGTCTGTTAACCTTGTTTCATCTATACCATCCTTCTTAGAATATTTTTCAAAGAAATCCGCTGCTTGTGGATATTGTTTTAGCTTAAAGTATGCATAACCTATGTTGTAATCAATTGCATCGTATTCATCTGTAGACGAAGCTTCTTGGCTTCCTTTAAATTGTTTAAAACCAATTAATGCTTCTTCAAAATGACTTTGTAAATAATCACATTCTGATTTCCAATAGATCGCTTTTGCCGCATACTTTAGATCTGTTTGTTGCGCCAGAGATTTGTCAAAATATGCTTCCGCCTCCTTATAATTTGCTTCATTATATAATTCTACTCCCCGAAAATATGCTACCTTTTGGTATACTACCTTATCATTAAAATTACGACTTCCTTCTAGAAGGTCCATAGCTTCTTTATAATTCTTAGAAGTGATATATGAACTGATCAATAACTCTTGTATTTCATCTTTAAATTCAGAATTAGGATAGGCTTCTGCATACGATAACAATACTTTAGGCGTGCTCTCATATGAATTCCCTATTTCGTAGCTTAGCTTTGCATAATTATACAACGCATCTTCTTTGATCTTTGCTTCAAAATCCATTTCTGAAGCATTCTTAAATGCGTTGAGTGCTTGCTGTTTTTGATCTGTTTTTAGATAGGATTCTGCTAGGTGATAATATGCATTCTGAGCTGTGGCATTGCGACCCCCTACTATTTTATTAAATTCCGAAATAGCACTAATGTAATCTCCTCCTTTATAATAAGCATATCCTAATTGATAATAATCTGTATTGTTCCATTTCCCTTTTCGGCCTCTATATGCTTTCAGGTGAGGAATTGCTTTATCATATTGCCCAAGGTTAAAATAACTCTCCCCTATAATTTTATTCAACTCAGATTTTTCTGAAGGTTTTGAAGTAGGAAGTTGCCCTAATCCATCATTAATAGCCTCCTGAAATTTTCCTGATTTAAAATTCATATCACTCTGGAAATAAGACAAGTTCTTATTATACTGATCCAGATCTTTTACCTCATCAAAAAGCTTATCTGCTTCTTGATAATTATCGCCTTCGTATGCTATAAAACCTAGATAATACTTTGCCTGAGCTCCATACTCATCTGTCTCTTCTACCTTAGTTAAGAATTTTTTAGCTTCATTAAATCGCTGAATTTTAAAATATGCATACCCATTATTAAAATTAAATTTTTCCTTTTCAGAGCGGCTCATATTCACTTCATCTACTTTATCATACCACTTGCGGGCATATGCATATTTTCCGTTATCGAAATAATAATTAGCTACATCCAGGTACGCAGCGTTTCGTTTAATGCTAGTAGGATATTCTACTACAAACGCTTCCATGAGCGCGTCTGCACCTTTTTGATTAAGCCATACCGCACAATTGGCGATGTAATATGTACATTCTGCATCTATATTTTCATCATCTACTGCGTCTCTTACTTTATCAAACAAGTTCTGAGCTGCCAGAAACTGTTTATTGTTATAAAGTTCCAGTGCCTGATTATAAAGTACTAGCTCATTGGTATAAATTGCAGATTGTTGCGCAGAAATCGTTGAGGATAGGATCGCTACAAAAAGCATCAAAGTGATGTATTTGTTCATGTAAATATTTCTTTCAAAGTTTAGAATCTGGATCATACCAGACACTTGTTTAATAGAAATTTCAAGGATTGAGCCCTTGACCAATTTTTCGTTAAGTAAATATCGTTTCCCGTGAATAATTTTTGTGTTAAAGATACCCTAATCTTCATCTTAATAACGAAATATTTTAAAGATAATTACATTAGAACCCATTTTTTGGATCAGATATAATTCTATTTATAATTTGAGTGTATTTTTTTGCTCCTTTATGGTTCAGATGATCCGCATCAAACAAATCTGAATCTTCTAATCTGTCGTCGTCTCTTAAATTAATGTAAGTTGTATTCCAGTTATTAGATTTTAAGGTCTTACAGACCGATTCGATTTTATTCCATTTTTCGGGATTCAAAGCGGTAACATAATCCTTATGCGCGGGCATTTCAACCAAATAAACTCTGCATCCTATTGCTTTACATCGGTCAATAATAGATTGAAGTTTTATGATATTTTGGCTGAAGTCCATAGAACCGTCCTCATGATTTTTTGCTCTTTGAAAAGCATGCTTTTGTAAAACAATCTTTCCCTTATCAATATAATAAGTACCCCATCCATTTTCATCACAACTAACAAGAGTCCCATCTTGGATATATTTTCGTATTAGATTTGTAGACCAACTAAATCTTTTGGAAAGCGCCAAGCTGTATTTTCTGACATCAAAGTCAGAGACAATGGGAGTGTGTATATCCATTTGGTTATAATAAAAATATTTCCGCCAAATATCACCTTTCACATTTTCTGGTTGACTCAATGTGTAATATCCAACAGTTAGAATCACATTTTTGAGATTTTTTATGCTGTCCTGATGTTTATTAAAAAGTAATTCATCAAAATGTAAAGATTGACTTACGAGGGATAAATTAAAGGTTTCTGAAGTTATAAATTCTGGATTAATACCAAAGAAAGCGTGAGAGTCCCCTAGTACCAGCGTTTCTATTGTATCATAATGCGTGGTAACCATTCTATGCTTATAAGTATAGTTAGACTCCACGTGTCGATAAAAATATTCTAGTGCACCCCAAACAAACAGTACTGGCATCAAAAACAATACTATTTTTTTTAAAAACTTTTGCATCAAAATTGAAAATAAATAAATGTTTGTAGCTCTGCTCCAAAACTAAAAATGATAAATACAGTAAGATAATAAATAAAATATTTTATTGGTTTGAATTTTATATATGATATATCCAAAAGATGATTTCTATCTATTTGAATCCACTCGATAAACATGTATAAAACCAGAAACAATAAAAATTTTTTGTTTCCTAACGGTATTGTAAATAAAGAATCACTGAAAACAATACTATAATAATCAAAAGCATTAGAAATTGTCTCCGCCCTAAAAAACACCCAAGCGATGGTGACAATAAAAAATGTAAATCCAATTCTTAGCAAATCAATAATGATTGATTTTCGATTTTCAAAAATTAAATCCCACCTTGTATATTTACCAATAAAGACTGTACATATCAAACCCATAGCATGCATTAGCCCCCAAAATAAGAACGTTAAATTGGCTCCATGCCATAAACCACTTAGTAAGAAAACTAGCAAAATATTAAAAAGCCATCTGGGATTAGATACTTGGTTTCCACCCAAAGGAATATAGACATAATCTCTAAACCACGTAGAAAGAGAGATATGCCAACGCCTCCAAAATTCAATTAAATTTACAGATAAGTAAGGAAAATTAAAATTCTTCATCAGATCAAAACCTAATAATCTTGCAGAACCAATAGCAATATCAGAGTAACCAGAAAAATCACCATAAATCTGAAAACCAAAAAATATAGCTCCACAAAATAGGGTACTACCAGAATACTCCGTATAATTTTCAAAAAGATTATTGACAATCAAAGCACAATTATCTGCAATTACCATTTTTTTAAATAAACCTCCTAGAATCAATCGCAATCCATCTGCGCTTTTGGTGTAATTAAAAGTTCTACTTTTCTGAAACTGTGGTAAAAGATTTGAAGCTCTTTCTATTGGTCCTGCAACCAATTGAGGAAAAAACGAAACAAATGCAAAAAATGAAATCATATCATTTGTGGGATGTATTCTTTTTCGATAAACGTCAATAGTGTAACTTAATGTCTGAAAGGTGTAAAAACTTATACCTACAGGAAGGATGAGTTGAACTGAATTATAAGTTATTGGCTTTCCAAATAACAAAAAGACCTCTGTAAACGTTTCAATAAAAAAATTGAAATATTTAAAAAGAAATAGCAGCCCCAAATTAAAGAACAAACTTACCCCTAAAAGTAATTTTCTAGTAACACCCAAAGAGTACTTTAATTGTCTGGCTACCAAAAAATCAACACATGAACTCAAAAAAATTAATGATAAAAAACGCCAATCCCAAAAAGAGTAGAATAAATAACTAACGATGAGAAGAAAAACATTTTGAACTTTTATAGAATAATTAAATACAAACCAATACAACACAAAGATGATTGGAAAAAATAACGCAAAATCAACAGTATTAAATTGCAAGATGTATGGTACTATGAATTCTGTCGAAAAATACTTAAAATCAACGTGGATAAAAAAACATTTTTAATAAATACATTGTTCCTTAATCTTTTTACTTTTACTAAAATTAATAAACTCAGAATATCATACTATGTCGGAAACGGTTCTAAGTCTTAAAAATGCGTCAATTTACCAACGTGAAAATTTAATTCTGTCGGATGTTAATGTAGAAGTTAATAAAGGAGATTTTGTATATCTCATAGGAAAAACCGGAACTGGAAAAAGTAGTTTTATGAAAACACTTTATGGCGACATTCCTTTGATAGAAGGAGAAGGTAGTATTGTGGATTTTGATCTGGCTATATTAAAAGAAAATCAAATTCCTTTTCTAAGAAGAAAATTAGGAATTGTATTTCAGGATTTTAAATTGTTAAATGACAGAACTGTAAAAGACAATCTATCATTTGTTCTAAAAGCAACTGGTTGGACAGATCAAAAAGCAATGGACAGTAAGATTGAAAATGTACTGGATAAAGTTGGTATGAAAACTAAAGATTTTAAATTTCCGTATCAATTATCAGGTGGAGAGCAACAAAGGATAGCCATTGCCAGAGCATTGTTGAATGATCCAGAATTGATTCTTGCCGACGAGCCTACCGGAAATCTGGATCCGCAAACTTCTGTAGAAGTGATGGAAGTATTACAGGATATTAACAAGAATGGTAACACCATTTTAATGGCTACCCACGATTATGCATTACTCTTGAAATATCCTTCTAAAACATTAAAATGCGAAGGAAATAAGGTTTTTGAAGTAGTACAACGAAAAGGATAATTCTCAAAGAAATAATACCATGGCGTTTAATAACTCTTGATGATATCATCGAAATGTTTACCAAGGTTAGACAACGTGGGTTGTAATTTATTGTATCCAAACCTGGCTTAAGTTATATCAAACCAACTAAGATCATTTTTTAATGGTCAAAATAATCAAGCTTTTCCTAATTTATGATTGATTCCTAATAAAGAAAGAAAATCTGAAGAATTTTAATAAAACCCGGAAATACTATTTTTTTTTTAGGGTAGCGGTGTATATACTCACAATTTTATTTTTGCCAATATCAAACTTTTGAAGAAGTTTATCTACTGATGTAGATAGCGACATTCCACAAAACTGATAGTTACTTATGTATGGTTAAGGGTTCCTTTAAAACTTCTTCGCTATCTTTGAGTTTTAAAAAAAAAGAAAAGAGGTTTTATAGCTGCCTAAATGGCGTATCTAACTACTTATAAAATTGTTTTAGAAATAATTATAAACCTCTAGTAAAGCACCTATAAATGTTATCAATTTTAATTCCGGTTTATAATTACGATGTAGTTCCACTAGTTGATGAACTCACCAATCAACTAAATACACTAGATTGCATCTATGAAATCATTATTCTTGATGATTGTTCTACAAAACCCGGATTGGTTAATAGTAAAATACTAAATGAGATTTCTAACTGTTCCTACATTATTCAATCAAACAACCTTGGGAGAACAGCTACCAGACTGAATTTAGCAAAAATGGCTGCTTATAATTGGTTACTATTCTTAGATGCTGATATTATGCCAAAGCGAAAAGACTTCATAAGCACTATCCTTAAAAGTATTCATCGCAATATTGATATTATTTTTGGAGGTGTGGATTATCAAACCAATGTGCCCAATACTAACATCATACTTAGATGGTTGTATGGTAGAAAAAAAGAAATGAAAAGTGTACGTACAAGAAATAAAAACACATATACTTCTATTATTTCTCAAAACTTTCTTATTCAAAAAAGAATTTGCTTAGAAGTCTTAGAAGCAATTGATTTAAACAGATATGGTTTAGATATTTATTTTTCTTATCAACTAGAACAAAAGAGAGCTCGGGTTTTACACATTGATAACCCCACGGTGCATCTTGGACTTGAAAAAAACTCTTCTTTTTTAAAAAAATCAATGCTTTCTACAGAAACCACATTATATCTGGAAAAACAATCGAAAATTCCTAAAAACTATCGCCCAATACAGAGAGCTTACCTAATTCTTAAAAAAACCCATACCGCTGGTCTGTTTTTTTTATTAATAAAAAAATTTGAAAACGCTATCGTTAAAAATATAAAATCCGGTAAACCTAAAATATTTCTGTTTGATTTATATCGGTTATACTATTTTATTAAAATTCAAAAGTAGTTTTATGCCCTTCTTTTCCATCGTAATACCACTATACAATAAAGAAAAGCATATCGGCAACACTATACGGTCCGTACTCGATCAGAACTATATTGATTATGAATTAATAATAATCAATGACGGATCAACCGATGGCAGTGAAGAAATTGTAAACCGGTATACTGATAAAAGGATACAACATTTTTATACTGAGAACCGTGGTGTTTCTAATGCACGAAACCTGGGAATAGAAAAAGCAAATGGAAAGTTAATAGCTTTTCTGGATGCAGATGATTATTGGTACCCTAATCATCTTGATATACTATTTCGACTGTATACTAAATTTCCGGATGCCGGATTGTACAGCACTGCTTATGAAAAAAGATTCAACTCTAGCTCTGTTGTTCCTGCTACTTTTAAGGAAATTAAAGTTACCAATAAAACGTTTATGAATCTTGATGATTTTTTTGAATCTAGTAGTATTGATTCTATAGCCTCTTCTTCTGTCGCAGCTGTACCCAAGGATATTCTTACTATATTGAACGGGTTTGATCCTGCAATTACACACGGAGAAGATACTGATTTGTGGATTCGTATTGCGCTACAATATAAAGTTGCTTTTGCCACCTACATTACCGCTACACATAACCTTAATGCTAGTAATAGATCAAAACAAATAAATATTACGAAAAAAAAATTTTTAAACTTTTCTAAGTTTGAGAAAGAAGAATTAACCAATCCATCCTTAAAAAAATATCTTGACTCTAACCGATATTCAATTGCGTTACAATATAGAGCTTCCGGAAATTATCGCTCTGCTAAAAAATACACAAGCGCCATTAATTACAAAAACCTTCATTGGAAACATCGGCTCCTTATTAAACAATCAAAAATCACTTTACGGATCTTAAAAAAGATTCAAATAGCTATAATTAAATTTTTTGGAATCCATTTATCTAGTTTTAAATAGGACAAATTGATCAAAGTCCCTTATATAATCATCTTCTTGATAAATTTCTGAAGCCAGTACTAGACAAACTGCTCCAGATGAAAAGTTTTCTAATTCTCTCCAAACTCCCGGCTTGATAAAAAGCCCTTTATCTGGTTTATTCAATGTCACTTTTTGTTGTTCTTCCCCGTCGTGTAAAATCACATCAAAACTACCACTTAGTGCAATCATTAGCTGATATAATTTTTTATGTGCATGTCCTCCACGTTTAGAATCAGAAGGGACATCATATAGGTAATAAACCCGTCTAATGTTAAATGGAATATTGTCTTCTTCGATGATACCCAAATTTCCTCTTGGGTCTTTAATTTTAGAAACTTCTAGTAATTCAATCTTATTTATCATGCTCTACACCAACTTTTTGATACGCCTTAATACCTCTTAAACCATGGCTTATTTTACTTATAATTTTATTATATGATATATAATCATTCTTCCATAAAAACACCACGTACTTAAAAAGCCAAAGGTACGCAAATGAGCCGTTGTACTTATATTGTATCGCTGCTCTGGAAAAAACAACATGATCTTTATCTTGTTCCTTACCTGATGTTTTAAATGGGTGCATCACAATAACTTCAGGTTGGTGATACATTTTAATTCTTTTTTTAAAACAATCTCTCAGAAAAACATACTCTTCTCCTGGATGAAAGAGACTATTAATCCCAAAATTTTCATCAAAATATAACCCATTCTGTTGTAGTCTTTCTCTTTTAAAACTTATTACCCACGAGTAAATAGAGCGTAATGACTGTAGCGAATGCCTACCTGCTTTTGGATAAGTAGTATAAAGATTATCCTTATCATCAACTGCTCTGAAAGTTACAAGGTCTGCTTCTCTATGTTTATTATGAGCACTTAAGACTATTGCCTTTAACCCTTTTACATATTTCGTATCATCATCGCATATTAAACATACTTTTCCTATAGCATTTTGAATCGCTACGTTTCTACTGCGCGTTGTTCCGCTATCAAAAGAATTGATAATTCTAACATTAGGACTATCTGATGACAATAAATTTTTATCATCCGTTTGATTAACTATCAATAAATGATAATTCTCAAATCCATCATCTTTATGAAAAAGAGTGTTTAAAAAAGCTAAATCACTTTTAAACGTAGTAGCAATGAGAATTTCTAAATCTACTTTGCTGTTATTAATTTTAATAGCTGAAGAATACATAAAGTGATTTATAACTTTTTATCTTTTTTAATATGGATTAAAATTAATCTATTTAATTTGCATCTTTATCCTAGTAAAGATGAAAAACAACCCATTAGTCTCTATCATTTGTCTTTGTTATAATCACGAATCACATGTAGAAGAATCCTTAGATTCTCTATTGAATCAAAGTTATAAGAATATTGAGATTATTATCATTGATGATAAAAGCACGGATAATTCGTCAAAAATAATCAAAGAGTGGGTAAAGAGAAACAATATAGGTGAATTTATCTCTAACCCGGTTAATCTGGGAAATACCAAATCTTTTAATAAAGGATTCAATCTCTCAAAGGGAGCTTATATAGTTGATTTTGCTACAGATGATATGCTGTGTCCCGATTTTATAGAAAAACATTTACAGAATTTTGAAACTACAGAAATATTTAATCCTGGTGTATCCTATTGTAATGTAGCGTTGGTTGACGAAGATGGAAAATTTATCAAAAATCATTTTGATATTGACAAAAATGGTAACACTTTATATAAACCAAAAGAGGGTGATATCTACAAGGAATTACTACATTCTTATTATCTAAATCCTATTGGAATTTTTATTAAGAGAGAGGTGCTGACAAAACTTTCTGGCTATGATGAAAATCTCACCTATGAAGATGTTGATTTTTGGATAAGATCATCAAGACTTTACAATTATATATATCAGGATAATGTCTTAGCCAAAAAAAGAGTCTTAAAAACATCATTAAGTACTTATTTTAAAAGAGGAGGGAAACTACAAAAACGTATGGCTAGTTCTACCTATAAAATATGCCATAAAGCCTACAGGCTTAACATAAGTAATGTAGAAGACAAAGCATTATGGGTAAGGTGTACCTATGAATTAAAACTTGCTCTGAAAAATGGTGACTTCATACTCTCCTTGAAATATATCTCACTATTTTTCAAAATTACATCTCGAAGAGTTTTCAAATATTACTGATTTCAATTAGGATTCAGTTATCCCATAGCTGTACTATTTAAATATACTTAGAAAACCAATTTTTTTATTTAATAGGTATAAAGAATACATAACAGAAAGCAAACAAACAGTTATCAAACCTATAAACGAAAAGTCAAGAACTGTTTTAAAAACACAACCTAAAACACCAAATACAAAGCAAACTATGAGTGTTTTTAATGAAGCAGCGAGATTAAAATTATATTTAACTTTGATAAAAACCCCTACAATAATTCCATAGATTATAAAACTTATTAAAATTCCTGCTCCGATCCCTATCAGACCAAAATAATTATATAATACGATAGTTAGCACGACCTGTAAAAAATCACCTACTATTTCTGTAAAAAAATAAGGTCTTTTATCTCCTTTTGCAAGTAATACAAAACCAAGTGGCCAGATCACAGCTCTTACCATCAATGAAAGTAACCCAATCGTCAATATCTCGACTGTAGGTATAAAGCCTTCATTATACAACATCTTTATAATCCATTCATCTAACGAATAAAAAATTAATATAGAAGGAGTAATAATCAGTATAGCAATTTCAATTTGATTGTTAACGAACTTCCTTACTGCAACGTTATCATTTTGAATGGCAGTTAATCTGGGATAAAAATCGATTACCATTGCTGAAAAAATCATTCCTAAATATGAAACAAGAATGATCATTGCGGCTTCATAATATCCTAGGTTTTCAGAATTAGGATCCGTATGATTCAAGTACATTTTTATTAAATATACACAGACTTTACCAAAGATAACATTGATGGATAGTAAAAATCCCAAAGATAACAATGGCTTTAATTTTTTCAATAATGCTTTAAAATCAAGCTTAAAAGAAGGATATCGATACGATTTTGTATAAAAAGTGATCACTAATAACTTCACAAGGCTTCCTAATAATAGTACTGGAACAATACCATTACTACCAAAAAAATAATAAAGAACAACTGCGATAATGGCTGTAAATAAAGCAGAAAATAAACTTACCAAAGCTATTTTTTTTAAAAGTCTAAACCCTTGCAAGATAGATTCCTTGTAGGTCACCAAATTACTAATGATAAAATAACCTGAAAGACCAATATACCAATGAAATTTATCGGATGTGCCAAAAGTCCAATTACTTAGTATACCACTAAACAAAATCATAAGAACTCCTCCAAATACACCGGTATAAATTGCTATTCTTTTTAAAATAAAAAAGGTCTCTGCTTTTTCAATGTCTTTATCCTGATCAATCAAGGAGACTTCTCTGACCGCGACCAAGTTTAGTCCAAAATCGGATATAGACTTTATAATCTCTACGGTACTTTTTATCAAACTTAAAATTCCTAATCCCGATGGTCCCAAAAAAATGGTAATAAATTTATTAGCAACTAGATTGATCAAAATTCTAATTACGTGTGTACTACCAAAAATAGAGATAGCCTTTAAAATAGTTTGATGAGAGGTATCTATACCTTTTTTAGACATAACCTTTATTTATGCTATTTGACACCCAAATGAGGCATAGTGATTTTTAAAATCTTGAGTCCATTGCTGCCAGGTCTCAAAAGAAACGTCAGAGGATGCTAAAATACGTTTTATTTCAGAGGAGCTTATATCTTTTGAAAGATCATTAGTTGTATCTAACCTTCCATGATACCAAGCCTCATTAATAATTTTGTTGAAAGAAAACATGTCCATGTCAGATTTGGTGTGTTTTTCAAATTCATTTGTTGCTGAAGAAACAAAACCAGTCTTAAGAATCTCCGCAGATGTATTCCCAAAAGTTATTTTACGATCCTGTTTTTCTTTCTTTAAATATTGTAATGCATTATATATTTGTAACCTCTCATTTACCATTTGGTTATGATTTTCCCATAAAGCACAAAAATAATCTCTGTTAAAAACAGCACCAGCTACAGTGTATATTGTATAATATTTTAGGTGATATGCAAACCTATCGATACCTATAAGGTTAAAAAGTATTTTAAAAACCTTTCTATTGAATCTTTGAAAAATTAATTTGTAGAGCTTAGGATTTTTAATTAGTAAATTAGGTTGGTAAATATGCATACTTGGATCTTTTTTATAATAATCGGCAGCAATTAACTTTGGATTACCAAGCCATAGAAGCTTTAAAAAAATTGTGTTCTCCGTTCGTATGGTAGTCTCTATAGCTTCAATATTAAAAGATTCAACGAACCAATTATCATCTTCTAAAAGCAAGAAATAGTCAGAAGTTTTTGCCGCTTCTGTCTGCCAAAAATTTATTGGAATTTTCCAATCTGATATTGGATTTTTATGTTCACAAAAAAGCGCTTTTTCATTATAACCTGGAGAGTATGCAATACTAATATCATGATATTTTTTTTGGATAAGATCCAGATATTTTTTGGGTGTACCATCATCTAAAATTTTTATAGTGTATTTTTTTGTAGTACTATATTTTTTAATACTGTAGATACATCTATCTAAATAATATGGCCGATTAAAGGATTTAATTAATATTTCCATTGATTAACTTTTTCAATTACATAATCAATTTCTCTATCTGTCATCCCTGGGAATAATGGTAATGAGACAACTTCATTATGAATAATTTCTGTAAGCAAAAAATGCTTATCGTACTTAACAATATCAACTTTTTGTAAATGAGGCGGAATTGGATAATGTAAATGATATCCAATATGATGTTTCTGGAGATATTCACAAAATTGATCTCTTTCCTTCACTCTTACTACAAATAAGTGAAAAACATGAGAATTTGAACCATCCCAATGGGGAAGTACAATTTCTGGGTTTTTAATACTTTCTATATACCTTCTTGCTATTTTTCTGCGTAATTCATTATCCTGATCTAAAAATGGTAATTTTTGACTTAAAAATCCTGCTTGTAGTTCATCTAATCTCGAATTATATCCTAGTGCATCAAATTCATAGCTATTTACTTTTCCATAATTTCTTAATCGTTGAGTAATACAAGCTAAATCAAAATCGTTAGTCGTAATAGCTCCTCCATCGCCTAGAGCACCCAGATTTTTTGTTGGATAAAAACTAAATGCTGTAGCGTCACAAAGATTTCCAGTTCTCTTTCCATTACCATCTTGAGCACCGTGCGCTTGAGCAGCATCGTCAATAAAAAGTAAATTATATTTATTAACTATACTACTTATGGCTTCCATATCAGCAATTTTACCGTAAAGGTGGGTTACCACGATTGCTCTAGTATCTTTGGTTATTGCCGCTGTAATCTTCTTTGGGTTTAAGTTATAAGTATGTTCTTCAGGTTCTACCAATATTGGTTCTAATCCTGCATATATAATAGACAAAATGGTCGCAATAAAAGTATTCGATGCCACAACTATATTATCGCCCTTATTCAACTTACCTAAGCTAATGTATCCTCTCAACAGTAAAGTCAAGGCATCTAGCCCATTACCCACACCCACACCATACTGAACTCCACAATATTCAGCAAATTGTTTTTCGAAAATCTCTAAATTGTTACCTAATATGTATTGTCCAGAATTCAAAACATCAGAGAAAGATTTCTTAAAAGCCTTTTGGTATGACTGATTAACTCTTTTAAGGTCTAAAAATGGAACTTCCATAAGGGTATTTAAGTTAAATGTAATGAATAAAAATCCTGTGTATAAATCTCACAACCCAATTCTTCTTTTTGCTTTAACAATCCAAAATTGTTGTCCGTTACTGTACCCATATCAAAGAATTTATACCCCTCTTTTCTATATTGGTTGATTAAGAAGATAAAAAGAAAATCAAGTGCTCTGTATTTTTCTCCTCTATCGGTAATGGCTCCATACTGCGATTTTACTACCTCTTTGGTCTTAAAAATAGTAACTCCTCCTAAGATTTCACTATCAATCCTTATAACGAATTGCTTTATGTTTTCAGGAAAGTTTTTTTTAAGCATACGGATCTCTTCTAGTGTATGAACTGGTTTTGTGTGATGCTTTTCTCTTAATCTTGGAAGTAATACCTTATTCCAAAATTCAGAGAAATCATCTACTTCTTCTACTGCAAGACCTATATTTTCTCTTTTTTTGTAGTGCTTTACTTTATTTTTATGAATACTAGCTGGTAAACTATAGTCTATTGCCAAATTAAGATCCCTACGATAAAGTGTTGCACCAAATTCAAATAAGAAAAACATAAGTTCATTCGATGGCTTTTGATGATAAAAAGCAGGTATAGACTTAATATATAGATCGCTGATGCTATGTGAACGAAGAAACACTATCATCTCAGAAAGTATATTTCTTATTTTCTCTCCACCTATACTCTTATTTAATATCAAACCTCCATAGGTTAATCCTTGATGAGAGTATACCTTCGTATCTTTAATGTTTGCAGGAAAAACAGCAATTAATTTGGACTGATCGTAGATCAATAACGAAAAATCAAGAAATCTATCTGAATGATATTCCATAAAATCTCTGTGGAAAAGAAACGTACCATTCTTAGAATTATCTATAAAACTATTCCATAAAAGACAATCTGTTTTTTGATATTTCTTAATTCTATATTGCAACAAAATAATTATTTATAGAAGTGAAAATAGTTAATTTGTTTGAGTATACGGAATATAAATCTTACTTTTATTTTTCAGTTATAGGTTACTCTTGTTTTCTGAAAAAAAGGTAATAAAAATTTATACCTGCAATTGCCGTGTTAGTAATTATTATTGGTAACGACCAATTGAGTAGTACCCCATAAATTACAAAAGCCACACACCCCACAATATTTATTAAACGAAGTTTTTTAATGTCGCGCATTAGGAAGGATATGAGCACCATAAACGATGCGAAATATCCAACTAATTCTACGATGAGATTTTGGTCTAAAAACATAAAAATATGTGTTTTATCGATAAAAAATGTATTTTACCTTTATTTTAATAGTTTTTACAAGTTAATGGTTGGTTGAATAAATTATCTTTACCAACGTAAAAATGATATAAAACGAGATTTTTTTCTCTCAAAAAACGAATTGACCCCAAAACCATAATTACCCCAAAATTTTGACAAAAAATCCCGAGTTTCCTCGGGATTTTTCATTTATATATACATCAAAAAATGTACCTATACGATCTTATTCCTTTTACGTTCTACTTCTGTTAGAAATACTTTTCTTAATCTTAAATGATTAGGTGTTACTTCTACATATTCATCTTTCTGAATATATTCTAATGCTTCTTCTAAAGAAAACTTAATTGCAGGAACAATCTTAGCCTTGTCATCTGCACCAGAAGAACGTACATTACTTAATTTCTTGGTTTTAGTAATATTTACAGACATATCATCACCTCGAGAATTCTCTCCAATTACCTGTCCTTCATAGATATCTTCTCCAGGATCTACAAAAAACTTTCCTCTATCCTGTAATTTATCTATTGAGTAAGGAATAGCAGAACCTTTCTCCATAGAAACCAACGATCCGTTAATACGACCCGGAATATCACCTTTAAGAGGCTGGTATTCCTTGAATCGGTGTGCCATAATAGCTTCACCGGCAGTTGCGGTAAGTAATTGGTTACGCAATCCAATAATCCCCCTTGATGGGATTAAAAATTCACACACCATACGTTCGCCTTTGGCTTCCATGCTTAGCATTTCTCCTTTACGCATCGTTACCATCTCTACCGCTTTACCCGAAACAGTTTCTGGCAAGTCGATTTTTAATTCTTCAATCGGTTCACACTTAACACCATCAATCTCTTTAATAATTACCTGTGGTTGTCCAATCTGTAATTCGTATCCTTCACGACGCATGGTCTCTATCAATACAGATAAATGGAGTACACCTCTACCAAACACTAAGAATTTATCCGCACTATCCGTCTCATTCACTCTAAGTGCCAGATTTTTCTCTAATTCTTTTTCTAATCTTTCTTTTATGTGTCTGGAAGTAACAAACTTTCCATCTTTACCAAAAAACGGAGAATCATTTATTGTAAACAGCATACTCATTGTAGGTTCATCAATGGCGATTGTCTTTAACCCTTCTGGGTTTTCAATATCAGCAACAGTATCACCAATTTCGAATCCTTCTAAACCTACTAATGCACATATATCTCCAGCTGCTACTTTATCAACTTTCATTCTTCCTAAACCTTCAAAAGTATGAAGCTCTTTTATTTTAGATTTCTTTATAGTTCCATCACGTTTTACTAGAGAAACCTGCATTCCTTCGGTCAATGTTCCTCTCTGCAGACGTCCAATAGCAATACGCCCTGTAAATGATGAAAAATCCAATGATGTTATTAACATTTGTACGGTTCCCTCTTCAACTTTAGGAGAAGGAATATGTTCCATAACCATATCTAATAATGGTTCGATATTATCTGTTTCTTTCTGCCAATCTTCACTCATCCAATTATTCTTAGCAGAACCATACACTGTAGGGAAATCCAGCTGCCATTCTTCTGCCCCTAATTCGAACATCAGATCGAATACTTTTTCGTGTACTTCATCAGGAGTACAATTTTCTTTGTCAACCTTATTAATAACCACACAGGGTTTTAATCCAAGGTCAATCGCTTTTTGTAACACAAAACGTGTTTGTGGCATTGGCCCTTCAAAAGCATCTACCAACAATAATACTCCATCAGCCATATTTAATACACGCTCCACTTCTCCACCGAAATCGGCGTGACCTGGTGTATCAATAATGTTTATTTTTGTTCCCTTATAGGTAACAGAAACATTCTTAGAAGTAATTGTAATCCCTCTTTCGCGCTCTAGGTCGTTGTTGTCCAAAATTAAGTCTCCTGTATTTTCATTTTCACGAAACAATTGACAGTGATACATAATCTTGTCTACCAAGGTAGTTTTACCGTGATCAACGTGAGCAATTATAGCAATGTTTTTTATAGCAGTCATATACGCCTGAATTTAAGGCTGCAAATGTACGTTATATTTCAATATGTTGTATGTTAAATCACTAATATTAAAAAAGCCTCAAAACCAGATACTTAAAACTTTTTTTTGAACTAGTTTATATTTAGCGTAGTAATGAAGTATCTGAAAGATGGTGTGCTAATAATTCAACTCAAAAAACTGATCTCGATCTTATAAATAATCTTTTCATTCAATTAGTAAAACACATATCTTTGCTTTCTTAAAATATCGATATGGAACTTTCTAAGATCAAAAATCTAAAAAACCTTGATACCAACAACTTTTTCCTTCTTGCAGGACCTTGTGCTATTGAAGGAGAAGAAATGGCTTTGAGAATTGCTGAAAAAGTGGTTGAAATCACTTCCAAACTTAAAATTCCATATGTTTTTAAAGGCTCTTTTAAGAAAGCGAATCGTAGCCGTATTGATAGTTTTACCGGTATTGGCAATGAAAAAGCTTTACGAATTTTAAGAAAAGTTGGAGAGACTTTTGAAATTCCAACGGTAACCGATATCCACGAAAATGAGGATGCAGCAATAGCTGCAGCATATGTAGATGTCTTACAGATCCCTGCATTTTTAGTCCGCCAGACAGATTTGGTTGTGGCGGCTGCAAAAACCGGAAAAACGGTAAACCTTAAAAAAGGACAATTTATGAGTCCGGAAGCCATGCAGCATGCTGTACAAAAAGTAAAAGATAGTGGTAGTGATCTGGCTATGATTACTGACAGGGGTACTATGTTTGGATATCAGGATATGATTGTAGATTTTAGAGGAATACCTACAATGAAACAGTATGCGACAACGGTGCTGGATGTAACTCATTCCTTGCAACAGCCTAATCAATCCAGCGGCGTAACTGGCGGCAGGCCCGATATGATAGAAACCATTGCACGAGCAGGTGTGGTTACTGGAGTAGATGGATTATTTATAGAGACACATTTTGATCCTGCAAATGCAAAAAGTGACGGAGCCAATATGCTAGACCTTCAATATTTAGAAAAGTTATTGAGTAATTTGGTAGCCATCAGACAAACGGTTAATTCGTTATAAATTTTTCATTTTTGTGCGTATACGCTTGTTGAAGAAGAACCGTAAGTACTTGTTCTTCAATTTCTTCTTGTTTATAGTAGCGTAAGGACTTGACATACTTTCTATTATCCGTCTCCAGCTTATCTAGATAATCTGTAAAATATTGGGCAGACCAAAAACCAACATCTACATATCCTTTGGTTACGTTTAGGTAACAGATTGGACTTTTACCAACATAATAGAAAGGCACTTTCCATTTAAACAACAACTCCACATCTGGCAATGTAGCTTTGATAATTACCTGTAGCTGAAGTAACATGGATCTATACGGTTCTGATTGACTTAGGATATACTGTTCTGCAGGTTTCATGAGCTAAGGCTACTATAGTTTTTTATTAAATCTAAAAAATCATTTGCACAATTCAATATTTTAATTTTACTTTGTGTTTCAAAGTACTTTTAATATGAGCACAGAAGATTATTTAAAAGATATCACCGAGATCAAAGATATGATGAATAAATCATCGCGGTTTTTTTCTCTCAGTGGATTGTCTGGAATACTGGCAGGAATTTACGCAATTATTGGTGCAGCAGTTGCTTACTACCTTGTCAGTATTAGTGGCAGAGAATATTTAATACTGGATGGAAAAATTTTTAATTACATCTTAGTTGATCTAGCTGCTATTGCATTTTTAAGCATCGTCACTGCAGCTTTACTAAGCAGTAGAAAAGCGAAAAAGAATAATGAAACCTTGTGGAATGGCGCCTCTAAACGATTACTCACTGCTTTTCTGGTTCCGCTTGTTACTGGTGGAATTTATATTGTAATCAAAATCTTTAGCAACCACTATGGGTTAACAGGCTCATTAATGCTTATTTTTTATGGCCTAGCATTGGTCAATGCTTCAAAATACACGATTGGTAATGTAAAATATTTGGGATATGTCGAAATTGTCTTAGGTTTGATCTGTGCCATATATCCAGGGTTTGGATTTTGGTTTTGGGTACTGGGATTTGGAGTAATGCATATTATATATGGTAGTTTGATTTATTTTAAACACGATAGGACATGAGTAAATTAAAAATAACAACGCTTATTGTCTTACTAGTAGTAATAGCATATTTTATTTTTAAACCCAAAGGAATTCAATTTATAATAAAAAATAACTCGGACTTTACTATCGAAAATATCAAAATATCCACATCTGAACACTTATACATAAAGGAGTTTGAAAAAATCGAAGCAAACAAGAGTGTTACAGGTTTTTTGTCTATGAAAAGCAACAATCAAGATGGATCTTATACCTTAGAATTAACTAGAAACAATGGAGTTAAAGAATCTAGAAAATATGGATACTATTCGAATGGCAAAGCCTCTGATGATGGTATAATTTTAACAATTCAAAATGACACTATCATTAGTAAGTTTAACAAAAGTTTGTATTAAATCAAATTGAAGATAAAGAGCATTCATTTAAAGATTTAACTAATTTCTGTGGAGCAGAAATATAATGAAAAACATAATCGATAACATAAACAAAGCATTTGATCATCGGATACGATTAGGTATTATGTCTGTACTAATGGTTAATGAGTTTGCCGATTTTAAAATGCTAAAAGAATTGCTTGGAGCTACAGATGGCAACTTGGCAAGTCATACCAAAGCTTTGGAAAAAGAAGCGTATATTTTAGTCGAAAAATCTTTTATTGGAAGAAAACCTAACACACGGTATAGTACCACAAAAAAAGGTCGGGAAGCATTCAAAAAACACGTAGAAGCTATTGAAAAGTTACTCAAACAGTAACATATTAACTAAATGTTCCGTATTCATGTAGAAAGACTGAATGTTATGTAACATTTTTTTTACTAATTAACTTTGAATTTCAAAGTACTTTTAAATAAGCAAGATGAGATCTGTTTTATTAGAAATTTTATATGAATGGAGTAAGATTCCATATCAAAAATGGTTTAAAAAAGAAACTCCTTGGGACTTATCTATATCACAACTATTGATGTATCCCCAAGATAGTCTAGGGTTTCATCTGGGTAGTTTCTTATTACAACATAATTTTACACCACAGCCCAAACTCGAAAATCATGACGTATTCCATGTCTTAACCAAAACAGGAATTACGGTACCTCACGAAATCTCAATGCAATACTATCTTCTGGGTAATGGAAAAACGAGCTTATATCTCTATACCGTCATTATGATAGGTACGTTACTCTACCCAGATAAGTTCAACAGGTTCAGAGCTGCTTTTAAAAAAGGCCGTAGGGCGTATCCATTTTATCAATTGGATTTCAAAAAATTATTAGATCAACCCTTAAATACCATACAAACAACATTTCTAATTTCTACAACATGCAAATAACACAAAGAGTTAATAGAAGCGCCCTTATGATAGCTACATGTAGCTTTTTATTAGGCACCTTACTGTTATTACTTCATCTTATCATTGCCTGGGACACCCTAATAATTGTAGGTCTTTTTTATGTTTTGATAGCGATCGTTCTTAATAGTATTACATTTATTGGATTGCTGGTCAACACGGTCATAAACCTTCATCACAATAAAGAAAACCTTACCACTGTTTCAATATTCTTACTCAATATCCCGATTGCTATCGGATACTTTTTTATCGTTATAAATAACCCATTTCAAAATACTATTCTACGATGAATTTACTTTATAAACAACTCCCTTTTATCAAAGGTTTTAGTCTCGCTGTTGCATTTAGCATACTACTATTATGTATAAGGATTATGAAGCTAGAATCCAGCTTCTTCCTGTTTTTAGTTTGGAACCTTTTTTTAGCCTGTATTCCATATGGAATCACAACTTTATTAAGTGTAAAGAAAATACATCAGAATCAATTCCTTTTTGGATTGGGGTGCATTTGCTGGTTAGCTTTTCTGCCTAATGCTCCTTATATCCTTACTGATTTACAACACATTCGTTTAAGCAATTCACATGCTGTATGGTTTGACGTACTACTGATTCTATCTTTCGCAATTAATGGATTGATTATAGGGTTTGCCTCTTTGCAAACGATGCAAGAACTTCTTAGAAAGTATTTTTCCCAAAGTATTACCCATTTCATAATACACTTGACCCTATTGTCGTGTGGATTTGGAATTTATCTGGGAAGGATACTACGTTGGAATAGCTGGGATCTTCTTCAAAACCCAATGAATATTCTTGAAGATATATTTCAACGGATCATTTCCCCCACAGCACACATAAATACCTGGGCTTTTACCATAGGTTTTGGTGGATTTTTAATTATTAACTACCACCTGATTCGGTACTATCAAAAAGAAAATACATAAAAAAAATCAATATAAATTTCAGAAACTATGGAAAATCAAAAACAAAAAAAATCCTTTGCTCAATGGATAAAAACGTCCGTTACCGTTCGTATGCTTATGGTTGGAATACTCATACTGGTGTTATTAATTCCACTATCTTATATTAAAAACCTCATTCAGGAGCGTGCTTACAGACAGGAAGAAGTCGTTAGAGAGATCAACCAAAAATGGGGAAATGAAGTATTGTTATACGGTCCTATCCTTAAAATTCCATACCAAACGCATATACTTAAAAAAGTATGGGACGAAAAAACCAAATCCTATCTTCAGGAGGATATAATTGCTGTTCATCAAGCTTTTTTCTTTCCGAATACTTTAGACATCAATACTAATGTAGAGTCTGAAAACTTAGGGAGAAGTATTTATGAATCCGTTGTATATACTGCGGATATGAAAATCAAAGGCTCGTTTACCACTCCGAATTTTGAAATTCAGGACATCAAACCCGAGGATATTTTATGGGATAAAGCAACTGTGATTTTAAACTCCACTAATTCTAAAGGAATCCGAAGTAACCTTGAATTAAAGATAGGTACCGAAAATTATCCATTACAATCCAGATATACTCAAAACTCTAATACAAATAGATTTGAAACCAAATTTCTAAAGGAAATATCATTGCCTAAAGATAATCAAGTTGATTTTGAAATGGAAGTAAAAGTAAATGGCAGTGAGCAATTACGTTTTATACCCGTAGGAAGAGAAACCAGTGTAGCTATGAGTTCTAATTGGGCTTCTCCAAGTTTTAACGGTAACTACCTCCCTGATACGAAAACAAAAGAAATTACAGAGAGTGGTTTTAAAGCTAACTGGAAGGTATTACAAATTAATAGAGAATTTGAGCAGGAATTTTTTGGAGAACTGCCTCATATTAATTCTTCTGCTTTTGGAGTAAAGTTACTAATACCGGTGGACGAATATCAAAAAAGTGAACGTGCAACTAAGTATGGATATTTAGTAATAGCACTGACATTTTTAGTTTTTTTCCTGATCCAAACAGTGAGTAAGGTACAGATTCATCCGTTTCAATATTTAATGATAGGATTAGCGCTTACTATGTTTTATACGCTACTAATTTCTATTTCCGAACATTCTAGCTTTCTTTACGCATATGGAGTAGCAGGAATTGCCGTAGTCTTATTAATTTCTATTTACTCTAAAGCAATCCTGAAAAGTTTTAAATTTATGGGATTAGTTGCGGCATCACTTATCGCATTATACACCTTCATTTTTGTTATCATACAATTAGAGAATTATGCATTATTGGTTGGAAGTATCGGATTGTTCATAATTCTAGGTACTGTTATGATGGTATCCAGAAAGATTGACTGGGGAAATGACTAAGGTTTGTGAGTGATGAGTATTGAGATGTGAGTTAGAATTATTATCTTTTTCTATCTCCTTGAGCGAGGTCGAGAAGGTATTTTCTATAAACGTTTATTAAATATCTACTCTACAGAGCAGTTTCCTATTTAATTGCAATAGTGAATCCGCTTATCAAGTAATCCAAAATCGTAATTAAAACAAGCTTTGGCTGTTTAGTTAAGAAAAGTCGTGTGTCAAAAATAAGATGCACGGCTTTTTTAAATTTATGATTTACAAGTTTTACTTATTGTGTTTCAAAAATAAAACCACTACTTTTCGATTCTAAATACATTTAAATTAATACTGAAATAACAAATAGAAAAAATATCCATGAAAAAGAATATTTTTACAACCCTTATAGCTGTTTCTGTCATATCTATCTTCTCTTGTAAAGAAGCAACCGATAAGAAAATAGTAACCGAAGAAATAAAATTTACTAAAGAAGGAGAACTTTCTGTTTTCAACCTACAAGATTCTATTCCCAGCCACGTTATTGATCTGGATATCGAAATTGCGGATAACGACTATGAAAGAGAGACTGGTTTGATGTACCGCAAAGCTATGGAAGAAAAAAGAGGCATGTTATTCGTCCAGGAAAACTTTAGACCTCAAAGTTTTTACATGAAAAATACGTTGATACCACTCGATATTATTTACATAGACGATCAATTTAAAATCGTGAGTTTTCAGAAAAATGCAAAACCATTAGATGAGACCTCCCTTCCCTCGGGAAAACCTTCAAAATATATATTAGAAATAAACGCTGGGCTGTCTGATGAATGGAATCTAAAAGTTGGTGATTCTATTTCTTTTAAAAAAATATAAAATTCTATATTTAAAACCTGCAGGTTTTTGACCGCTTATAAATAGTGCCTAATTAAAATCCCAAAGTGTAGACATTTTAAGAAGCGATATGATTTAAAATATTATAATAAAAACCATAACTAATATCTTTTAGACATTTTCCAAACCGAATGCGGTAACCTTGATTTGTTTACAGCACAGATTATAATCAAAATATCGCTAATTTTCCAAGTATAACTTTCTGAATACCGAACATCAAATTATACTATGGATCAAAAAATAAAAACTGTTGCACGAGTGGGTTATGGTGCAAAAGGAGTAGTCTATGCAATAACCGGAATATTAGCCTTTATGACCGCATTTAACCTTGGAGGTCAAAAAGCAGGAAAATTACAGGTAATTCAATTTTTAGAAGAGCAATCTTTTGGCAAGATAATTCTAGCAATTTTGGGGATTGGTCTTATTTGCTATGCAATCTGGAGATGTATGCAAAGTATTTCTGATCCAGAAGGAATTGGATCTGACGGCAAAGGAATTGTAAAAAGAATTAGCTTTTTTATAAGCGGTGCGGTATACTTAGCTCTGGGAATTTATTCGATTATTGAAATTTTTAAGGAATCTAGTAATGGAGGTAATTCTTCAAGCTTAGGGGGTTTCGCTACGTTTGTTTTTATAACAATTGGGATTGCATTAGCTATCAAAAGTATATATCAATTTATAAAAGCTATTAAAGGTGATTTTCTTAAGAAATTTAAGATTTCTGAAATATCAAACGTAGCGAGAAAAAAGTTTTTAAAACGGATTGGCTACGCAGGCTTAATTTCTCGTGGAATCGTTGTTGGAATTATTGCGTATTTTTTCATCAAAGGAGGAATAAATGCTTCGTCTTCTTCTGAGGAAATGAAAGGAACTAGCGAGGCATTTTCTTTTATACAACAGAACACATCCGGACCGTGGATCTTTGGTCTGATTGCTTTAGGACTTATCTGTTATGGTATTTATATGTTTGCAATGGCAAAATATAGGTCTTTTGATGACTGAAGCAACCGAATGTGAAAAATAAAAAACCCGTACACTAAAAAGTGTACGGGTTTTTTGCTGTCAAAGCTTGAAGAATATACTACTCTTCAATTTTTTTCTTTTCTTTTAAACCTACTTTCTTCACAGTATCATACATTACAGGAGTTGCAATGAACAATGAAGAATATGTACCCACTAGTACACCAATTATTAGAGAAAACATAAACCCTCTTAATGGTTCCGCAAAAATAAAGATTGCGATCAATACTAATAATGTAGTTAATGAGGTATTTAACGTACGACTTAAGGTACTATTTAAAGCTCCGTTAATATTCTTATCTAACGGCCAGGTAGTATGTTCTGCAAAATACTCACGGATTCTATCAAATACAACCACTGTATCATTCAGTGAGTAACCGATAACTGTTAATATAGCTGCAATAAAGGCCTGATCTATTTCCATATTAAACGGCATAAACTTCCATGTTAATGAGAATACACCTAATACCACCAATACATCATGGAACACTGCCGCTACCGCACCTAAACTAAACTGCCATCTTCTAAATCGGAATAAGATATACAAGAATACCACGATCAACGACCCGATTACAGATATATAAGCTGCTTGTTGAATATCATCTGCTATTGTTGGCCCAACTTTCATAGAAGACATAATTCCTACTTGCTTATCTTCATCTCCATTAGAGAATTCTTCATACGTCATTCCATCCGTTAGGTAAGGTTTTAATGCTGTAAATAAAGAATTCGAGATTTCAGAATCAACCTCTTCTCCTGTTTCATCAACCTTATACTTTGTCGTAATCTTTAATTGATTATCAGCTCCCAAAGTCTTTGCTTGCGCACTACCAAATACCGCTACCAAATCCTTTTCTACATTTGATGGTACAACATCTTTTGCAAAACGAACCGTATAGGTTCTACCTCCTACAAAATCTACACCTTGATCTAGACCTTGTGTAAATAAAGACGCTAAACCTGCCAATACAATGGCTGCAGAAATACCATAAGCAATCTTTCTTTTTCTTAAGAAATCGATATTTACGTTCTTAAACAAGTTTTTGGTTGCAGCTGTAGAGAACGCTAGTTCTTTACCATTCTTACCATATCCATCGATAAACAATCTAGTGATAAAAATTGCTGTAAATAAAGAGGTAAGAATACCAATTAATAAGGTAGTTGCAAATCCTTTAATTGGACCAGTACCAAAGAATAAAAGAATCAAACCTGTTAGCCCTGTTGTAATATTTGCATCTAATATAGATGATAATGCATTTTTGAAACCGTCTTTTATAGCATCTACCTGAGATTTCCCTTTAGCCAATTCTTCTTTAATTCTTTCAAAGATCAGTACATTCGCATCTACCGACATACCAATAGTTAATACAATACCGGCGATACCAGGTAAAGTTAGTACCGCTTTTAATCCGGCCAACACTCCAAAAATAAACAAAATGTTTACTACCAATGCAACATCAGCAAATGCTCCTGCTTTACCGTAGTAAAAAATCATCCAGATTAGAATCAACACTAAGGCAATCCCAAAAGACATAACACCGCTATCGATTGCTTCTTGTCCTAAAGATGGTCCTACTACCTCACTCTGAATAATATCAGCAGAAGCAGGTAATTTACCAGCTCTTAAAACATTTGCTAAATCCTGTCCTTCTTCTACGGTAAAATCTCCAGAAATTTCACTTCTACCTCCTGTAATAGCCCCTTTAGAAACCCCGGGTGCAGAATACACTATATTATCTAAAACAATGGCTATCTGACCTCTGGTTTGAGAAGCTCTACCAGTCATTTCAGCCCATTTCTTAGCACCTTTCCCGTCCATCTGCATAGTAACCACCACATTATTAATCTGGTCATATGACTGAGCTGCATCTGTAATTACACCTCCACTTAGTTCTGGTGTATTATCTCGGTTACCTTTTAATGCATATAAATCTACTCTCGTTCCTTCTTTCTCCGGCTTGCTCCAGGCAAATTTCGTGTACCGTAAAGACTGTGGCAACAATGCACGAATATCTTTTCTGTTTAGGTATTCATCAAACTGTTCAACATCTTTAAGTGCCACAGATACTAAAGCTCCAGAAACCGAAGGAGCACCTATTAAATCATTGATAGGATTTACCTGTGCTTCAGCATCAGTGGAATCCTCTGAATCCGCCAATAACTTTTCGATTTCTGCATCCGCATCGGTTTTTGTTGTATCAACCTGTGCAGTATCTTGTACTTTTTCTGAAGTTTCAACTTCTTCAGTAACTTCTTCTTTTACATCTTTACCTTCTTTAGCTTCTAATTCTTTTTTAAGCTTTTCATTCATTCTACTTATGAAAAGTCCAAGCTCCTGAGAATTTTCAACATCCCAAAACTCTAACTGTGCTGTACTTTGTAAAAGCTTCTTTACACGATCTACATCTTTTGCACCTGGTAATTCTACCAAAATACGTCCTGATTCTCCTAAACGTTGGATATTTGGTTGTGTAACCCCAAACTTGTCAATACGCTTACGCAATACTTCAAAAGCAGAAACTACAGATTCATCGATTTTTCTTTTAAGAACAGGTTTAACTACATCATTCGACATATCAAAAGTGATATCATCACTTAAGTTCTTATTTGCAAAAATATCCGGAGATGCTAACTGTGCATCCGGTATTTTTTCGAATTCTATAAAAAAGTCTTCAACATAGGTGTTCTGACTATTTTTCTGTGTTTGATCTGCTGCATCTAATGCTTGTACGAAAGCAGGATTTTTAGAGTTATTAGCTAATCCTTCTAATATGTCCCTAACCGAAATCTGAAGTATCACATTGATTCCTCCTTTAAGGTCGAGTCCTTTATTAAGTTCTTTAGCTTTAGCATCATTATAGCTAAAATTTGCGAAGATTGGATCTTTACCTATTGAATCCAGATAATCACGTTCTGCTGTTTCTCTTTTCTTAGAATAATTTTCTACAGTTTCAGGAAATTTATTCTCAGCATAAGCTTCAGCTTCTTTTTCTTTTGTGTATGTTAAGTACGTAAACGACAATTGGTAAATACATACCAGTCCAAATAAAATCGCAAATACTCTAACAAGTCCTTTATTTTGCATTGTTATTTATTTTGGTCAAATCTTACCTATAAACGATTTTTAAAATCATATAAGATTCAACAATTATTAGTTTATAATATTCTGTAAATTGGATAATTATGCCTTAATTTTGACATAAAATTTATCTAAAAGCCAAAGCTATCCAAATAGTTTATTATCACTACTTGTTTTTTAACTTTTAAGAAGGTATCGGTCATCGGAGGAATTTAAAAAATTAATTCCTGCTGTTAGCTAATTGGTCCAGCTCTCACCTCTGGAATTTTATAGGAAGTATTGTCAATGGCAATTGCTATTGCTCCATTAACTTTTTGGGATAGCTTCGTTAAGCTATCTAAATGATTAGTATTAACTGTTATAGAACTATATCCATAAAAACCTGAAGCTCTATCCTGCTTTTGTTTTATTTCTAAAACATAAATTCCATTAAAGTCAGCATCTGTATCAGTATGTTTCTGGATTTTATAAACGTCTACATTGTAATGCGAAGAATCGCTATCAAGAGGTGATTTTTTATCTGTATCCTGCTGATCAAATAAAACGTGATCTAGCACTATTTGATGCTCTACAGAAAGTATTTTCTTTATACTCTCTATATCGGCGTCACTATAATAAGCTATTGTTAGTTTGCCATTATAGAGTTCTTTTGATATCCGAGTATTCTTAACCCCAATGGACTCCAGTTGTTTTTTTACAACGGTGATTGCATTTTGGGCCTCTAAAGGAGTTACACTGACATCTGTAAACTCCAGAACTATTTCTTGATTAGGCACCACAGTTTGCTGCTGCATTATTATGAGCAATGCAAAAACACTAATTAGAATCTTGAAGTACCATTCTTTCTTCATGCCGCAAATATAGAAAAATTAAAACTTCATTTCTAAAGTCTTCAAATAAATATCTTTTTAGACATACTGATAAACTCAGCAGTTTAATTTTTATTTTATTTTAACTATTGAAAGTTCCTTAAAAACAAAGAGCTGCCTTTTAAAAGGCAGCTCTTTTGATATATTCTAATTAATTAGAATGAATTACAATTCTAATAGTCCATTTGTTTTCTTAACACCTTCTGCGCTTTCGGCCAATTTTGATTTTTCAGCATCACTAAGCTCAATTTCTACAATCTTTTCAATACCATTTCTACCCAGTACAACAGGTGCTCCAATACATAGATCATTTAAGCCGTACTCTCCCTCTAGTAATGTAGAACACGGAAATATCTTTTTCTGATCGCAAGCAATCGCCTGAACCAATCCAGAAACTGCAGCTCCTGGTGCATACCAAGCAGAAGTCCCTAACAGACCAGTAAGTGTAGCTCCACCTACTTTAGTATCAGCAGCAACCTGTTCTAAACGTTCCTCAGAAATAAATTCTGAGACCGGCACACTATTTCTGGTTGCCAATCTAGTTAATGGCACCATTCCTTTATCACTGTGTCCTCCAATCACCATACCATCCACATCAGAAATCGGAGCTTCTAACGCTTCAGCAAGTCTGTATTTAAAACGTGCACTATCCAATGCACCGCCCATACCGATGATTCTATTTTTAGGAAGATCCGTTGTTTTATGGACAAGATATGTCATCGTATCCATAGGATTACTAACCACTATAATAATGGCATTTGGAGAATGTTTAATCAAATTAGAAGAAACTGTTTTTACAATCCCTGCGTTGATACCTATCAATTCTTCACGAGTCATTCCTGGTTTACGAGGAATACCTGATGTAATTACAGCAATATCACTTCCTGCAGTTTTAGAGTAATCATTAGTTGTTCCTGTTATTTTAGTATCAAACGCGTTTAAAGAAGCTGTTTGCATCAAGTCCATTGCTTTCCCTTCTGCATATCCCTCTTTGATATCTAACAATACTACTTCTGAAGCAAAATCCTTTATGGCGATGTATTCGGCGCAACTCGCACCTACTGCACCAGCACCTACTACTGTAACTTTCATTATCTATATCTAATTTTGATTAATATTATCTTGACTTATTGAATATCTTCAATAATAGCGCGAAAATACAAATTCTTTAACGATTTTGTCTGTGAATTCTTAGTTAAATTACCAACCAAAATTTAATCCAATAGATAGATTTTGATAGTTCTGAAGTGTATAATCTATATTCGCTCTAAAGAATCCTAATGTAACATTGGCTCCAATAGTTGATTTGAGACCTGAGGTTTTATTATCTACTGAAATCGGGTCTTCTACCGTTTGTGAAGCTAATGGACCATTTTCTACTTCATAGGTACCTAATACATCTGCTGTACTATTCCCGGCATAATAACCTAATCCTCCATAAAAATTGAGCTTTGAAAGCTTTGTAGAAATAATACCACTAACCAACCAGGAATTTGATTTTAACCGGATTTCCTGATCTGCTCCATCGATCTCACTATCTGCGGTAAAATCATAAAATCCTTGTACATTAGTATATCCTATTAATCCAGAAACTCTAAAAGGAAGCCTTTTCCAGGAAAAAATCCAATCCGTTAGTTCGTGTTGTAATGCCAATCCGTATAGGAAAACTTCTGTATTTTCTCTGATGGCTATTTTTGGTAAAAACCTTGCTTTAATTTCTGTGCTTCTGGATATCCCCATAGATCCCTGAAGAAATCCGGTGGGTGCAATATTTACTTCCTTATTGCCTATCCCATCAGGCAACGTAACTTCCACCTGAGCCAGTTGACCTTGGTTTAACACCACCACAATATCCCCTCTATCTCCACCAAATGCATTAGCCACAAGTTGACTTGATGGCCCTTCTCTAAATTCAACACCATCATACTCTGCTGTATTCAAAATAAATGATTGTTTTTCTTCTCTTACAAAGGATAAGTTTCCAACAAAACCAACTTCAAACCGCCACGTTTTTTTTACTGAAGCAGTTTTATACCAACCATTAGACATGCTATTTACCAATGCTTCTCCCGCAGGAGCAAAATAATCAGTACTAAAACGCTCTGCATTTTCTATACCTAATTCTAACAATTGATCTACATTGGTTTGAGCATATGACACTTTAAATAATAGTATCATTATAAGTAGGATATTTTTTTTCATCTGTATGCTTCATTTTTCAATAATCAAACCTGCCATTATTGGCAGATTAAAGGAATTCGCGTTCTTAAATATTAATAAGGCTTCAAAATTCTTTACACGCGTATTCCATGAGATTCAGGATTTAAAGGCGGAACAATATATAAAAAAATCCGTTATACATCGTACAACGGATTTCATTCTAAATTATTTAGCAATGCTGATATTAAACATCAATATTTGCATATACAGCATTTTTCTCAATAAACTCTCTACGAGGTGGCACCTCATCTCCCATCAGCATTGAGAAAATTCTATCAGCTTCTGTTAAATTATCAATAGTTACCTGACGCATCGTCCTGAATTCTGGGTTCATTGTGGTATCCCACAATTGTTCAGCATTCATCTCTCCAAGACCCTTATATCGTTGTATTTTCGAGTTTTCTCCAAATTCCTTAACGATTATATCCCGTTGATCATCATTCCAGGCATATCGTTTCTTTGCTCCTTTTTTAACTAAGTATAATGGTGGAGCAGCGATATAAATATGACCTGCTTCTATCAACTCTTTCATATAACGGAAGAAGAACGTTAGGATTAAGGTAGAAATATGGCTACCATCCACATCTGCATCACACATAATTACTATTTTATGGTAACGCAATTTAGAAAGGTTTAAAGCTTTACTATCTTCTTCTGTACCAATAGTAACTCCAAGAGCTGTAAAAATATTTTTGATTTCTTCGTTCTCAAAAACCTTGTGGTGCATTGCTTTTTCAACATTCAGAATTTTACCTCGTAATGGTAAAATAGCCTGAAACATTCGATCACGACCTTGTTTAGCTGTTCCTCCTGCAGAGTCACCCTCTACCAGAAACACTTCACATAAAGCTGGGTCTTGCTCAGAGCAATCTGATAATTTACCAGGAAGTCCTCCGATGCTCATTACGGTTTTACGTTGCACCATTTCACGGGCTTTCTTGGCCGCGTGTCGTGCTTGTGCAGCAAGAATCACTTTCTGCACTATGATTTTGGCGTCATTAGGATTTTCTTCAAGATAGTTTTCCAACATTTCTGAAACTGCCTGAGAAACTGCAGATGTTACTTCTCTGTTTCCTAATTTAGTTTTTGTCTGTCCTTCAAATTGAGGTTCTGCCACTTTAACCGAAACAATAGCAGTTAATCCTTCTCTAAAATCATCACCTGCTACTTCAAACTTCAACTTATCCAACATTCCTGAAGCATCTGCATACTTCTTTAATGTTGATGTAAGCCCTCTTCTAAATCCAGAAAGATGTGTTCCTCCTTCATGTGTATTAATGTTATTTACATAAGAATGTAAATTCTCTGCGTATGAATCATTATAAATCATAGCAACTTCTACAGGGATATCATTTTTCTCTCCTTCCATAGAAATTACATCTCCAATAATTGCATTACGACTAGTGTCCAAGAATTTTATAAATTCTTTTAGTCCTTCTTCAGAATGAAATGTTTCTGCTACAAAATTACCTTCATCATCCGTATGACGCTTATCAGTTAAGATAATTGTGATACCTTTATTAAGGTAGGATAACTCACGCATACGGCTTGCCAACGTATCATAGTTATATTCTAATGTCTGCTGAAAAATGGTAGGATCTGGTCTAAAAGTAACAACTGTACCATTAAAATCAGTATCACCAGTTGATTTTACAGGGTACAATGGTTTTCCTTTTTCATATTCCTGCTCCCAAACTTTTCCATCCTTATGCACAATAGCATGTAAGTGATCAGAAAGTGCGTTTACACAAGAAACCCCTACACCGTGCAAACCACCTGATACTTTATAAGAATCTTTATCGAATTTACCTCCAGCTCCAATTTTGGTCATTACGACTTCTAGCGCCGAAACTCCCTCTTTCTTGTGAATCCCAACAGGAATACCACGACCATTATCTCTGGTAGTGATAGAATTATCTTCGTTTATTGTAACATCGATAGCATCACAATGACCAGCAAGTGCTTCATCGATAGAATTATCCACAACTTCATATACCAAATGATGCAAACCTCTAGTTCCTACATCTCCAATATACATTGATGGACGCATGCGCACATGCTCCATTCCCTCTAATGCCTGAATACTATCGGCAGAATAATTATTTTTCTTTGCTTCTTCGCTCATAAATCAGCTTTAATTAATTACAATTTTTGGTCAACAAACAAAGATAAAAAAAGAGTGAAGTGTTCAAAGTGTTTTATAAGATATGATTTAAAGAGTTATCAACAATTAGTTAAGAATAACACCAGAAAAAGAAAAAAAGCTCTTAAAAGCGATAAAAATAGTCTTAAATCTAATTTAAGACTATTTTAATAATTGCTCTATTCGAGAGAAGCTCCCTTAACATTTTGTGAATAAACGTATTAAAACAAAAGTACTTTACCTAAAATTGAGGATTTTCATTCAAATACCTTTAACAACTTTATGAATAAAAAACTCAACTACCTATAAAATGTATAAATCCACTGTTTAGCACATACGTTTTCTCAATCAACGCTTACGAATAATAGAAGCCAGTTAATTTTAGTGCTTCAATTATAATAATACAGATTCTTTGCGTTAAAAAGCAAAGCATTCAATGCTGAAAAAAAATCACACAATCAACTAATTTATTTTCAAATGAAAACTAACAATTTAATGAATCTTGGTAAGGCAGCCGTTATCTGCTTAGGAATTTTAGCGAGTTCTTGTACAAATGAAAGTTTTGAAGAAGCAACTGGAAATCAAGAAACTGAATTAATTAAAAAATTCTTTAACGATGACATCGTACTTGTAAAAGACTTAGGAGATGGCACTTATTTAGGAGGTGATATTATCTATGAGTCGAGACAGTTAACTGATCAAAGAATCGGATATAATGCTAATCCGGAACCAAATGAAGAACTTGATGAAAGATTAGGTTTTTACAGAGGTGTTCAAAAATGGCCAAATAACACGATTATTTACGTATTTGATAACAACCTTAGTAACAACCAAATACAAGTCTCGTTAAATTCTATGCAGGAATGGACTACCAAAACGAATATTAAGTTCAAAGAAAGAACGAATGAGAATTATTATGTTACCATAACAAATAACGGAAACAATTGTAATTGCGCAAGTGCTAATTTAGGTGTTAATGGTACTCGCGGTCGAATTAATATGGGAGTTAAAACCAGTGAGGTGGTTATGATTCACGAGATAGGCCATACACTTGGTTATATCCACGAGCAGACTCGTTCTGACCGAGATAACCATGTAAGGATTCTTTTCGACAACATACAAGATGGTGCTGCAAGTCAGTTTAGGAAAAATGATAATTCAGTAAATATTGGGGAATTTGATATCAAATCTACCATGATGTATGGAGCTTACACCTTCAGTAAGAATGGACAACCTACAATAGTCCAATTAGATGGAACTACTCACCCAAGAAGAAGGCCAGAATTATCTGCTGGCGATATTGCAGGAACAAATCAGACCTATCCAGCTGGTGATGGTGATGGTGATGGTGACGGTGACGGTGACGGAAACGACATATGTGATGGAGTAGACGAGTGGTCCGGAAACATCCAGTATCGTGTAGGAGATAGAGTTACCTATCAGGGCTCTTTATATGAAAGAGACTATTACCGATGGAATCGATTAGGAGAATGTGGTGATACTCAAGCCTCAGATATTTGTGATGGTGTAGAAGCCTACAGCGGAAATAGAAACTATAGTACAGGAGATCTGGTAACTTACAATGGTTATTTATATAAAAAATTAACAAGCGGTGGATGGTCTAATCAAGGAAGATGCCAAGATAACTAACCAAACCCATATCATCTCAATACCGCTAAAACAAAAACCCCGGGAATCAAATTCCCGGGGTTTTACATCTCAATTAACTCAACTTTCAGCGACTCAAGCTGAAACTTTTAAATTCTTTGATATTCTATTGTACTATTTCATTTAGTAAATATGCATCATCATGGACATTGGCAACTGCCCGTCCACTTGGATCGTTCATGTTTTTGAAAGCCTCGTCCCATTCTAATGCTATTTTTGTACTACAAGCCACCGAAGGCTCTTGTGGCACACTTAAAGCAGCAGCATCACTAGGGAAATGTCCTTCGAATATAGATCTGTAATAAAACTCTTCTTTGTTTTGTGGTGTTTGTATTGGGAATCTAAAATGTGCATTTGCCATTTGGTCATCCGTCACCTCTGTCTCTACAACTCTTTTAAGTGTGTCTATCCAGCTATACCCAACACCATCTGAAAACTGTTCTTTTTGCCTCCAAACTACACTTTCTGGCAAGTAAGACTCAAAAGCTTTTCGAATTACCCACTTCTCCATTCTCTCTCCATTTATCATCTTATCCTGTGGGTTGATACGCATTGCTACATCCATAAACTCTTTATCAAGAAAAGGCACTCTTCCTTCAATTCCCCAAGCTGCTAATGACTTGTTAGCCCGAAGACAATCATACATATGTAACTTATCTAACTTACGTACTGTTTCTTCATGAAACTCTTGCGCATTTGGTGCTTTATGGAAATACAGGTATCCTCCAAATATCTCATCTGCTCCTTCTCCAGAAAGCACCATTTTTACTCCCATAGATTTAATAACTCTTGCCATTAAATACATAGGTGTGGAAGCCCTAATGGTAGTTATATCATATGTCTCTAAATTGTATACAACATCTTTTATCGCATCCAAACCTTCTTGTATAGTAAACTTAATCTCATGATGTATTGTACCTATGTGGTCTGCTACTTTTTGTGCTGCAGCTAAATCAGGCGAACCTTCTAAACCGACAGAAAAGGAATGTAATTGAGGCCACCAAGCTTCTTTTGTATCTCCGGATTCTATTCTTTTCTCTGAGTATTTTTTTGCTATCGCAGAAGTCACTGATGAATCTAAACCCCCAGACAGTAATACACCGTACGGAACATCAGACATTAGTTGTCTGTGTACCGCATCTTCTAATGCCTGACGCACTTCATCAATACTTGTTTGATTGTTTTTTACTGCATCAAAATCTGACCAATCTCTAACGTACCATCGTGTTAACTCACCTTTCTTACTATCTAAATAATGTCCTGGGGGAAACAATTCTATTTTAGAACAAACACCTTCTAAGGCCTTTAATTCTGAAGCCACATAAAAGGTTCCATTCTGATCCCAACCCATATATAAAGGAATAATCCCCATATGATCTCTTGCAATTAGATATACATCTTTTTCCACATCATATAACGCAAAAGCAAAAATTCCATTAAGATCATCTAAAAAATCTGCTCCTCTTTCCTGATATAAAGCCAAGATAACTTCACAATCCGATTCTGTTTGAAAATTATAAGTACCTTCAAACTGTTTACGGATTTCAGCATGGTTATAAATTTCGCCATTAGCAGCTAACACCAATTTTTTATCTTCGCTTAACAAAGGCTGTTTTCCTGATACGGGATCCACAATAGCTAATCGTTCGTGAGCTAAAATTGCTTTTTCATCTGAATAAATCCCACTCCAATCCGGACCTCTATGTCTAAGTTTTTTTGACATTTCTAGTAACTGTGGTCTTAAGACCTCTGCTTTTTCTTTTAATTCAAAAGCGCAAACTATTCCACACATATTCTTCTTTTTCTATTAATTGAGAAGTCAAAGATGGTATTATGATTACATTATTTAAACATTAAACCTATTATTGATTACAATAAAAAACAATAACCACATATTTTCTTACTGAATTAAATTTTTTATATTAAAAAATTACATGAAAGTATCAAGTTGTCATATAAGCCTTTTAACAGAATTTAATGAGAGGATTAACATTTCCCATGTATGTTCCTACATATCTTTACGACAATTAAAAAAATAAAATCACGAATTATGAAAAAATCACTCTTCTTTGCTGTTGTTATGTTTTTAGGAACAATCAGCACTATTAATGCTCAAAAATTTGCAGGACTACAAAAAAGTCCAACCGATATTTCTTATGCAAGAACAGATAGAAACGCAAAACCGGATATTAAGGTAATCTATAGCAGACCACAGAAAAAAGGAAGAACGATGCTTGGAGATAAAGTAGCTTATGGTAAAGTTTGGAGAACTGGAGCCGATGAAGCTACAGAAATTAAACTTTTTAAGGACATGAAATTAGGTGATCAAAGTGTAAAAGCTGGAACATACTCTTTATTTACAATACCTGGTGAAAAAGAATGGACTATAATACTAAGTTCTGATCTTGATGTTTGGGGAGCTTATTCGTATAATGAAAAAAATGATGTAGCAAAAATAAAAGTACCAGCAGAAAAAGGAGATGAATTAGAAGCATTCTCTATTGCTTTCAAAAAAGTAGACAAAGGCTATCATATGGTATTAGGATGGGAGACTACCAGAGTAGAAGTCCCTTTTTATATGTAGAAGGGAATGTCATAAAATAAAAAGCGATGTTATTTAAATAACATCGCTTTTTATTTTATTTTCTTCAAATTTACCTTTTAACCGAAAGGTATAAGTAATTATCTCACTGAAACAATTACTATCTATGGATAGCGTGACTTGACGCTCCCGGAAGTTCTTTAAGAAAGTCCATGACAATCCTAAAAGTTAATCTGAATTTAGTGTAAAATAGCCCCATAATATTTCCAATTTATTTATTCCTAAGATAATACCTAAAAGTCTACTAATCAACAGTTTTAACAAAAAATGTAAGAACTTTTAGATATAAAGTAAAATTTATCGATCAACTACTTGAATTTAATTTATACTAGTAAAATACATTCCTACATATCCTATTGAATTACAAAGAAAATGTATCAGATTATTAATCCATTTCCTACAGTTATAAATAGTCGCATTTATTACCCAATGTAAAATTGTATTACCTATGGATTGCATTACTACAAGCAGAAGGCAATGTTCTTAGAAAACTTTTCAATCCTTTTATGTCAATTGTAATTATACCGTAAAAAAACTTCATAATAGTTTGATTTTTAATTTGTTATGCAAATATAAACCTCAAACTGTATTATGTAAAAATTTTAACATGAAGAAAATTAAATTTTAGACATAAAACCATTTACTACCGTTAAAAGATCAAAAAAACTTCATTAACATTACAACACCCAAGAATTAACTTACAAAAAAAAACTGTTTTTCAGGGGCTTATCC
This sequence comes from Aquimarina ulvae, assembly GCF_053613295.3. Lineage (NCBI taxonomy): Bacteria > Pseudomonadati > Bacteroidota > Flavobacteriia > Flavobacteriales > Flavobacteriaceae > Aquimarina > Aquimarina ulvae. The sequence continues at coordinate 40,035 of NZ_JBSIBP030000016.1, read as the reverse complement.
CCCTTATTTTGTGGATGCGTAAACTCTTGACCATTTGATGGAGGTCAATGAATCGATTTTTCCGTTTAAAAATTTCCTAATAAACTATAATATTATAAAAACCAACTACTTACAATTTTCAATTTCGATACATGTAGCTGTTTTATTAACTCTAAGTAATTTGTAAAAAGTATGTACCGGTTTCGTCTAGTACACTGACATAAACTATCTATAGTTGTTATCTTTTAAATAACAAAAGCGTCTTAAATAAGTAAAAGACTACAGACAGATGTAATCTTTTACTTATAATTTAAATCAAAAATGTGAGATGTTATGTTATCTACGCATTGCGTATCGCGATGCACCAGGAAGATCTTTCATAAAGTTCATCAAAACTTTAAAATTAAGACCAAAAATAGAGTATAAGTTTTTCATAAAATATTGTTTTTAAATTACTTATATAAAATTAACAACTACTATCAGTAAAATCAAAAAAACAACAAACTATCATCTAATTATTAGTTAAAATTATTATTTTATAAGTCAAAAAACATGAGTTAAGGCGATTATATTTTGAGAATAGAAAGTTTTTTCTTACGAAATTACATTTTCACAAAGGGGAATATTCTTATATATTTACGGGTAAACCTCAAATTTATATATCAAAATATCTTAATCTTCCAAAAAACGTCAAAAACCGTAACTCAGATATGTTATTTATGGAATATTCAGGTACTTATGTGTTTGTAATGACACTTTCCACTTAGGGTTCTCCATTACGTAGTCTACTATTAGAGGAACTACTTTATCTCTCACACTCCACTCTGGTTGTAAATATAGTACACAATTTTTTGAAACCTGAGCGGCCTGTTGCTCTGCAAAATCGAAATCACTTTTGTTATAGACAATACATTTTAATTCGTGGGCTTTACTATAAATTTCTTTCTTCGGAAGTTTTATTTTTTTGGGTGAAAGGCAAATCCAATCCCATTGCCCTGTAAGCGGATAAGCTCCAGAAGTCTCTATATGAGTTTTAGCACCCTGACTTTTTAATCCTTCGGTAAGTGCTGTCATATCCCAGGTTAGTGGTTCTCCTCCTGTCACAACGACAACATCACTATACTTTATGGCATTTTTAATAATAATATCTGTGGCTGTTGGCGGGTGTATATCTGCATTCCAGCTTTCTTTAACATCACACCAGTGACACCCTACATCACATCCCCCGATTCTAATAAAATAAGCCGCAGTACCTTTGTGATACCCTTCTCCTTGTATGGTATAAAACTCCTCCATAAGCGGAAGCAACTTACCTTCATTCACTAATCTTTCTGTACTTTCTTGCATAAGGCTGCAAAGGTAGATAATTAATTACGAATGATACATTACGAAATACAAATCTTAAGGTATGATGAATCGCTCTGAAGTTTCTCTAAACAATTTTCTTTTTGGCAAAATCTCAATTACATCTTATTCAGATTTTACAGCGACACACTCTATTTCAATTTTTGCTCCTACTGCTAAACCTTTGGCTGCAAAGGTAGTTCTTGCTGGCTTTTGAGGAAAGTAAGTCTTATACACTTCGTTAAACGAAGAAAACTCATTAATATCTGCTAATATAACGGTGCATTTTACCACATTATTCAGATCCATATCGTGCTGTTGCAATACCGCCTTAATATTCTCTATTGCCTGCGCTGTCTCTTTTTTTATTCCACCAGTCATCAAAGTACGACTCTTATGGTCCATTCCAATCTGACCAGAAAGAAAATATAAATCCCCTACCTGAACCATATCAGAAAATGGAGCATTTGCCTTTTTAAGCTCATGAGTTTTGTGAAAAATAACCGACGTACTTGATTCGGAGGTGTTCGAACAGCCCAGTAATAAAAAGGTTACTAGAATAAATAAAAAAAATTTCATTATAATAAAGAATTACGATGTTTGATTTATAAAAGTAAACTATATTTTGTAGATCATCTTATTGACTTAAAAATTATAAATTTACCATAAAACAAAATCACATTCATTTCGATAGAATAGGTAAGATTGCTATTTTTATCAAAATTTACATGAACTATGAGTAGTAATCAGGAATTCTTTGATCATATACATAAAGGATATACGACCAAGGGTGATTTTCTTACCTTGGGGGCGGCAATGCATAATGGAGAAACAGTTACAAATGCACACGTAAAGATTCCATTAAAAACATTAAATAGACACGGTCTTATCGCTGGTGCCACTGGAACAGGTAAAACCAAAACACTGCAAATTCTGGCAGAAAACCTAAGCGATCAAGGAATACCAGTACTTCTTATGGATATTAAAGGAGATCTTAGTGGCTTAGCAGCTGCAAGTCCAGGTCATCCTAAGATTGATGAAAGACATGAGAAAATAGGCATCCCTTTTGAGGCGAAAGAGTTTCCTGTAGAAATTCTTTCTTTATCAGAACAGGATGGAGTTCGGCTTAAAGCAACTGTAAGTGAGTTTGGCCCGGTTTTATTTTCCAGAATACTAGATGTAACAGAGACACAAGCCGGTATCATTGCTATTATTTTCAAATACTGTGATGACAATAAACTTCCTTTATTAGACTTAAAAGATCTCAAAAAGGTATTACAGTTTGCCACTCGAGAAGGGAAAGAAGAATTAGAGAAGGATTATGGTAGGATTTCTACCGCTTCTACAGGTGCTATTCTACGCAAAATAGTAGCGCTGGAACAGCAAGATGCTGATTTATTTTTTGGAGAAAGATCGTTTGATGTTCAGGATTTATGCAGAGTAGATGATGATGGAAGAGGATTTATAAACATCATACGATTAACGGATATTCAGGACAAACCAAAATTATTTTCTACCTTTATGCTTAGTCTACTTGCGGAGGTTTATAGTACATTTCCTGAGCAAGGAGATAGTGGGAGGCCCGAATTGATTATTTTCTTAGACGAAGCTCATTTGATCTTTAAACAAGCATCCAATGCACTAATGGATCAAATAGAAAGTATTGTAAAACTTATACGTTCTAAAGGTGTTGGATTGTATTTTGTAACTCAAAACCCTACTGATGTACCTGATGGTGTACTTGGCCAATTAGGCTTAAAAGTTCAACACGCACTCCGTGCTTTTACTGCAAAAGATCGAAAAGCAATAAAACTTACAGCAGAAAATTATCCAATTTCTGAGTACTATGATACTAAAGAAGTATTAACATCGTTAGGAATTGGAGAAGCTTTAGTATCTGCTCTCGACGAAAAAGGTAGACCTACCCCACTAGCAGCAACCATGTTAAGAGCACCAATGAGCAGAATGGATATTCTTTCGGATAATGAATTAAATAATTTGTTAAAGAAATCTACACTTTCAAAAAAGTATAATGAAGATATTGACAGAGAAAGTGCCTATGAAATCCTAAACGAAAAAATTGAAAAAGCTGAGGCTCAAGAAGCCAAAGCAGCTGCAAAAAAGGAACGAGAACGATTGAATCGAAAATCTTCAAGTTCCCGTTCCGGAAGTAGAAAATCCAGCACTACAGAAAAAGCTATTGTAAAGGTACTCACAAGCGCTACTTTTATCAGGGGTGCATTAGGAGTGCTGAATAAATTATTGCGCTAAACACAAAATAAATATTTGTTTAACCTTTGGATAATTAACCAATTATGTTTAAAAAAATTAGCTCTATTTTAATTGTTTGCTTGAGTATAGTAAGTTGTCAAAAAGATAAAAAACAAGACCCCTTCGAAATTTCTTACAACAGAATAGGAAACTTGACCAATACAACAAAAGTAAACCAATTAGACTCAATTTATGCAAATGATTCGATTGTAAAACTTTCTAAAACAGATCAATTCGTAAATGTCTCTAATGCTATTGAAATCTATGAAAAAGGTGGTTCGAAATTATTAACGCTAGAGCCTAAAGAGGAAAATAATCCAACATCTCTGATCGAAAGCGTTCAGATCATAGACCCCAGATTTAAAACCCTCTCCGGATTATCAGTTGATGGGGTTTTCAAAGATGTTAAAGACAACTACTCTATCTCCAAAATTAATAATATGTTAAGCACTGCCGTAATATTTGTGGACAGCATACAGGCCTCTATAACAATTGACAAAAAAGAGTTGCCAAGTGAACTAAAATTTAATACGGATAAAAAAATTGAAGCTTCACAAATACCTGATTCCGCAAAAATTAAATATTTGATAATTAACTGGAATGATAATTAAATTGTGAATGTAGTCTTATGCGTAAAAAATATCAAATTCAGAAATCACCCTTTGTGGTACCCACAACAGACGGAAAATTAATAAAAGAACATTTCGGAAAAGCTACAAATGGTAATACTGCAATTAGTATCGCCCATATGATCGCACCACCAGGTTGGAGTGAGCCCTTTCAAACCCCAGAATTTGATGAATATACCTTTATAATCAGAGGAAAAAAACAATTTATTATCGATGAAGAAAAAGTAGTTTTAGAATCAGGGCAATCTATTAAAATCGAAAAACACACAAGAATACAGTATGCTAACCCCTTTGAAGAAGAATGCGAGTACTTAGCCATATGCCTTCCTGCTTTTTCGATCGATACTGTACACAGAGAAGAACTATGAAAGAGACTTTAACAAAGTACCTTCCAATACTTATCGGAAAACGACTTACGTTGCTGTTTTTTTTTCATAAAAAAAAGGCATTACATAAAGCTTTTATCTTGTTCTCTACACCACTCAAAGGGCGTGTGCTTCTGGATCAGGAATATTTTCTGGAAGAGGCAGAAGATGAAGTAGTGACTGTAAATGAAAGCTATCTGCAAACATATCGCTGGGCTAATATGGGAGAAACGGTTTTGATGGTTCATGGATGGGAAAGTAATAGTCATCGATGGAAAACATTTATAGAGAAATTACATCAACAAAATTATAATGTCATTGCATTTGACGCCCCTGCTCATGGTAATTCATCCGGAAAAACATTTAACGTACCTTTGTATACAGAATGTCTTCAAAAAATGGTAGAACTCTACAGACCCAATTACATTGTAGGTCATTCTGTAGGCGGTATGACAACTATATTTCATCAATTTAAGTTTCCCAACCCCGAAATACAAAAATTAGTCGTCCTTGCACCACCTACCGAATTATCAGTAATTATGAAGGATTACCAAAATACCCTAAAACTATCTAATAAATTCATGAGCGCCTTAAGCCAATACTTTAAGGACACATTTGGTTTTCATTTTGAAGAATTTTCTGTAGCCGAATTCGCAAAAAATCTAACACATCAGGGGCTATTAATTCATGATAAGTATGATGATATCGCTCCCTTTTCGGGAGCTGAGAAAATTCATAAAAACTGGTCTAAGGCTAAATTTATAGCCACTGAAAATTTTGGACATTCCTTATTTTTTGATGAAGTCGATGATATGATCATTCATTTTTTGAAAGAATAAATTTTATGATCACCTTTGTATTGTGGAAAAATCTAATCTTACAAGACTCAATAAATTCCTTAGCGAAGTAGGATACTGCTCTCGCCGTGAAGCAGATAAATTAATTGACCAAGGTCGGGTAACTTTAAATAGCAAAGTACCTGAAATGGGTACAAAAGTAGCCCCTGGAGATGAAGTACGTGTTGATGGCGAAGTAATTAGCAAGCCAAAAGAGAAACACGTATACCTTGCTTTTCACAAACCAGTAGGAGTTGTCTGTACTACCGCACAAAACGAAAAAGACAATATCATTGATTTTATCAATTACCCAAAACGTATTTTCCCTATTGGCCGATTGGATAAACCCAGTGAAGGCCTGATACTACTAACCAGCGATGGTGATATCGTTAATAAAATACTTAGAGCACGAAATAATCACGAAAAAGAATATATAGTTACGGTTAACAAACTTATTAGCTCTCAGTTTATAAAGAGAATGAGCAATGGTATACCTATTTTGGACACCGTAACCCGTAAATGCCAAGTAGAACAGATTAATAAATATGATTTTAGGATTGTACTTACCCAAGGTTTAAACAGACAAATCCGAAGAATGTGTGAATTTCTGGGATATGAAGTAATACGGTTAAAACGAATTCGTATTATGAATGTTGATTTGGATACGCCTGTGGGTGAATGGCGTTATTTAACAGAAAAAGAATTGCAAATTATTAATTCTGATGTAGGAGATTCGAGCAAAACTGAAGAAGCTTCCATAATTGAACATACATCCAAAAACCAAGAGAATACCACTAAACGTTCTTATTCTAAAAATCAAGTCAAGCGAGATTCCAAACATAAAAAAACTTCTCCGTCGAGAAAAAGAAAACGAAGCGACCGAAAGCGATAATATTTACTCTTACTTAACCTTTAATTCAATAAAAATATAACACCAAATTATGAACACACTATCCCCATTTCATTTGGCAATCCCGGTTGATAATTTGGATCTGGCCAGAGATTTTTACAATAATACATTAGCATTAGAAGAAGGTCGCAGCAGTGACCATTGGGTAGATTTTAATTTTTTTGGACATCAACTAGTAATTCATCATAAACCAACATCTGAAACACATGCCAGCCACCACAATAGTGTAGACGGAAAAGAAGTTCCTGTACCACATTTTGGTATCATTTTGGAATGGGATATCTGGCAGAAATTTGCAGATATGCTCTCCGAAAAAAAGATTCAATTTGTAATTGAGCCATATATTAGATTTGAAGGGGAAGTAGGAGAACAGGCTACTATGTTCTTTTATGATCCTTGCGGTAATGCTCTTGAATTTAAAGCTTTTAAAGATCCTACTCAGATATTTGCTAAATAAACTTTATCAAAAGCTATTACTTTTCAAAATTAGATCTGATTTAAATAAACAATCGTTAAAAACACCCTTTTTTTGATTTAAATAGATGAAATGTTAAAGTTATACTACAAATTCTTATTATATTCTGCCCCAATTAGACTACAACAAAAAAGGAATGGATTTTATTGAGCCCCTAAAATATGGTGTACCGTGTTTTTTAGCATTAATTTTAGTTGAATTAACCTACAGCAAGACTCACGATCACAAGGATTTATACAATTGGAAAGACTTAAGAGCAAGTCTCACGATGGGAGTAGGATCAGCGATCTTAGGACCTCTGATTAAAACGATTTTTTCTATTATTCTTTTCCATTTTGTTTATAATCTTTTTAACCCTGAAATAGATGGTGTCAGAACTAATATTATGGGTTGGGAATCTTTTGGTTTCGCTTGGTATGTATGGATATTATGCCAACTCGGAGATGATTTTACCTATTATTGGTTTCATAGACAGAATCATATGGTTAGGGCATTATGGGCCGCACATATCGTACACCATTCTTCTGACAATTTCAATTTAGGAACAGCCGTTCGTAATGGATGGTTTACCCTTTTATATAAGCCATTTTTTTATATGTGGTTGCCAGCTATTGGATTTGATCCTAATATGGTGATTGTTTGTTTAGGAATTGAAGCCTTATGGCAATTTCAATTACATTCGCAATACATTCCTAAAATGGGTTTTATAGAAAAGATTTTCAATACACATACGATGCATCAGGTTCATCATGCTAAGAATGTTGAGTATATGGACAAAAACCACGGAGGATTCTTAAACATCTTTGATAAGATATTCGGGACCTGGAAAGAGCTTGACGAAGAAATTGAAGTACAATACGGTGTAACACATGCGCCTGATTCTTATAACCCTTGGGTTATTCTTACTCATGAGTATAAAGATATCTGGAACGATACCAAAAAATCAAAAAACTGGTATCATAAATTTATGTATATTTTCGGACCTCCGGGATGGAGCCACGATGGCAGTACCCTGACTGTAAAACAAATGCAAAAAGAACTTGAATTGAAAAAACGTATGAGCGCACAGGCGTAATTCGTTTTTTATATTTATATTTCTTGATATGAATTATCAGGAAATTATCCATAAGCAAAAAGCTTTTTTTGACACGAATGCGACTAAAGATATTTCGTTTAGAACGAAAGAGCTCAAACGCCTAAAAGACGTAATAAAAGAAAACGAGGAGCTACTTTATAAAGCTATTTATAGTGATTTTAAAAAATCCAACTACGAAACATACACTACAGAATTAGCCGTAATCTATCACGAGATTGATACTGCTTTGAGAAAAATAAAAAAGTGGGATAAAAGAAAACGCGTATCTACTGGGTTAGCAAATCTTCCTGGCAAGAGCTACAGCGTTCCAGAACCCTTGGGAACTGTTTTAGTCATCGGTGCTTGGAATTACCCTTACCAACTATCAATTGTTCCAGCAATTGCTGCAATTGTAGCCGGATGCACCGTAATCGTTAAACCTAGTGAGATCCCCTCGAACTCTTCGGTAATCATGGCCAAAATTATCAATGAAAATTTCAGTGAGGAGTTTTTTAGGGTGATTGAAGGTGGCGTAGAAGAAACTACAGAGTTATTAAAAGTAAAATTTGATAAAATATTCTTTACAGGAAGTATACCCGTAGGTAAAATTGTCTATCAAGCTGCTGCAAAACACTTAACTCCGGTTACCTTAGAATTGGGAGGCAAGAGTCCTGCCATCGTTACCGAGGATGTCAATATTGACATGACCGCAAAACGCCTGGTCTGGGCAAAATTTCTAAATGCAGGTCAAACATGTATAGCACCAGATTATGTTATGGTTGCATCTACGATACAGGAAGATTTTCTATCCGCTATCAAAAAGCATATTGAAAAAGCAGATTATAAAATAGAAAATCAGAATTATACTCAAATTATCAATCAAAAAAACTTCGAAAGGTTACAAAGTCTTATCGAAAAAGACAAAGTACACCTAGGAGGCAATTGCGATCCAGATAAAAGAATGATATCTCCTACAGTAATGACCAAAGTTTCTTTTGATGATACAGTAATGCAAGAAGAAATCTTTGGTCCCATTCTGCCTGTTCTATCTTTTGATGATATTGACCAGGCTATTGCAGCTATTAAAACATTGTCAAAACCCTTATCGTGTTATGTTTTCACAAAAAATAAAACCATAAAAAATAAAATTCTTCGTGAAATATCATTTGGTGGCGGGGCAATAAATGATGCTATCATGCATTTTATGGAACAGAATCTACCTTTTGGTGGTGTGGGTGATAGTGGTATTGGCAATTATCATGGCAAAGCTGGTTTTGATACCTTTTCTCATTACAAAAGTGTCCTTCAAAAAACGTTTTGGATAGAACTTAATCTTAAGTATTCTCCATATACAAAGTCAAAATTAAAATGGTTGAAAAGACTTATGGGATGCTACTTTTGGTAGTGATCTGATGCGCTTCTAAAAGATGCATCATATGCTTTTCCACCTCATCACTATCCCATTTTTCTTCAATATTCTCTATCTGCATTATTTCACTCATAATTTTTGCTTGCTGATCACCAATTTTCAGAGCTTCGGCATAAGGCCTATGAGTAAATGTTACTCGCGTATATAGAGGAATCCATTTATCAGGATATTTTTCAGAGAATCTTTTTTCAATTTTCTTTCTTAATAGAAAATTCGGATTAGCCGTTTTACTGCTCATTTCTACAAAATTACGATACGAAAGCTCTGCTATCGCATCTGTACTAGGCTTTCTTGTTTCCTGATACTTTTCAAAAATTTCTTGCCAGTTCTCGCCTTTATATTCTTCGATAATGTCATCAAGTATTGATATATCTTCAAAACCGGCGTTAATGCCTTGTCCATAAAACGGTACAATTGCGTGAGCAGAATCTCCAACCAACGCTACTTTATCCCAATACGTCCAGGGATAACATTTCATAGTCACCAATGCGCTGGTAGGATTGTTTTCAAAATCTCTGAGCAGTGTAGGCATCAGTGCTATAGTATCCTTAAAATGTTTCTTCCAAAAACCTAACAACTCATTTTCTTTAGCTAAGCTTTTAAAAGAATTTTCACCTTCATGTGGCATAAACAAAGTACAGGTAAAACTTCCGTCCAGATTTGGTAGCGCAATCAACATAAACTTACCTCTTGGCCATATATGAAGTGAATTCTTATCTAATTTGTGCGTACCATCATCATTAGCAGGAATACTAAGTTCCTTATATCCAGCATCCAGAAAATCCTGAGAATAATCAAACCTACTCCTTCTTTGCATTTTATGTCGGACTCTAGAGAAAGCACCGTCACACCCAAAAATCATATCGTATTGATATTCTTTCCATTCTCCTTTTTCCGTTTCTCCGGTATATATTTTAGCTTCTGGTAAATTGACATCCCATACCTTCTCATTAAATCTAAACACAGCCCCAGATACTTCTGCGAGGGTAATCATTTTACGATTTAATACACCTCTTGATATCGAATAAATCGCTTCTCCTTCTTTACCATAATATTGATAATACTCGGGTTGACCGTTTACATGCATCGCTCTTTTATCCATAGGTATTGCAAGTGTTCTGATTTCATCGCCAATCCCTATCCTATCTAAAGCTTTCCATCCACGAACAGACATGGCAAGATTAATAGAACGTCCACTAAACTCTACTTTTCTAATATCGGGTCTTCTATCGAAAACGGTAATATGATGACCTCGTTTTTTTAGATAGATTGCTAGTAGTGAACCTGCTAAGCCACTCCCTACAATAGCTATGTTTTTTGATTGCATATGTTTATTGTGATTCTGGTTTGTCAAAGTGCGAAAAGGAACTTATTTGTAAGATCCGAGTCTTAATGTCCTAGACAAACCAGCTCTATATATAAGAGCTTACACAAACATTAAAACCTTTAACAAATGTAAAAAAATTATCAAAGAATTGTTACTTAAAAGCTTTAATAGCGAATAGTAAGGGAAATAATTTATCAGAACTCTCGTACATTTCGTTTTTATTTTTTATCAAATTCGGGAAAATATCATACGGAGATTCATTATATTCTCGCAGATATTCAATAGTTAATCCTGCTTCAGATAGTGACGAAATTACTTCACCTAATCCATGATTCCAACCATATTCTTTGCTCATCATTGTAGAATTCACATCAGCATAAGTACCCTTGTATTCTTCATAAATTACATCTTTCTGATGGTACCCGTATGTAATTGTAGGAGTCCCTTTAAGATAATCAAACATCCAAACGATCGGGTGAAACTCTACTATATAAAAAGTTCCTCCGGTTTTTAACCTTTCTGCAATCATTTTACCCCAAGGTTTCAAATCAGGTAACCATCCAATTACACCATAGCTAGTGAATACAATATCAAATTGGTCTTTTATATAATTCGAAGTATCCAAAACATTGCAGCATACAAAGGTTGCATCTAACTGCAGTTCTCTATTTAGTTGTGCGGCTAGATTAATTCCTTTTTCAGAAAGGTCTACACCCGTACATTTAGCTCCCATCCTACTCCAACTTAATGTGTCCTGACCAAAGTGACACTGTAGGTGTAATAAAGATTTTCCTGCCACATCCCCTAAAGCTTCCATCTCAAACTTTTTTAAAGAATTTTGTCCTTTTTTAAAAGATTCTAAATCATAGAAATTACTTGATGCGTGAACCTCAACTTTCTGATCCCACGTCTCAGCGTTTGTTTGAAAATATTTTTGAAATTTACTAGACCTCATCTATACTATTTTATAGTGCTTAAATATAATAAAACATTATAAATCAAAATATATGAATCAAACGCAAGAATACCCTCATTTTGAAAAAAGTTCATATCTATTTAGACTAAATTTTATCAAAACCTTAAGACTTTAGTGCTTCACACGTATTGGAAAGAGGTTTTATATTACCTAATTTTAAGCTAATGAAATGGATCACACAAAACCTTCAGAAAATTCCAGATTTTATTCAAGTTCCAAATGACCAACTACAATGGCTACTTGATGAGTCTACTATAAAAGTTTTAAAACAAGGAGAATATCTTTTCCAGAAAGGTGATCCGATAGATCAACTTTTTATTATTCTGGAAGGAAAAATTGAAATCAAGATCGAACAAAATGGAAGTTACAAACATGTGGCTCTTTTAGATACAAATCAAATTGGTGGACTGCTTCCGTTTTCCAGAGCGAGTTCCGCACTTGGTTTCGGCGAGGTAATAGAACCTAGTAAAATTTTAATACTCGAAAAATCTTATTTTAAAGAAATGATTTCTAATCATTATGAACTTACCGAAAGCCTGGTTCATAAAATGACCACTAGAGTAAGAGAATTTACGAAGGATAACGTACAGGCAGAAAAGATGATGTCTCTAGGAAAATTATCTGCTGGATTAGCTCACGAATTAAACAATCCGGCTTCGGCAATAGTTCGTAGTGCCAAAGCACTAAAAAAACACTTAGCCAATGTTCCAGAAAAATTTAAAAGAGTAGTTTCTATTCGGGCTACAGATCAGGAAATAGATGTAATTAATAACATTCTATTTGATAAGTTAAATAACCCACCAGAAAACACCATGAAGTTAACAGAGCGTAACGAGAAAGAAGATGAATTAGAAGCGTGGTTAGAAGAGCACAATGTGGATAACGCATATGAATTTACCGAAACGTTGCTAGATTTTTGTATGGGTATCCCTGCAATGGAAGAAATTCGAGAAGCAACGGGTCAGAAAAATTTTCCTCATGCTATCGAATGGATCGAAAACGTTTTGACAACAGAGAAAATGGTTGATGAAATCAGTGAAGCATCAGACAGAATATCCAACTTGGTAAGCTCCATTAAAAGTTATACACACATGGATCGTGCTCCCGAAAAAACCGCTACCAATATCCATGTAGGTTTAAAAAGCACACTTACCATGCTTGCTCATAAATTAAAAAAGAAGAATATATCCTTGGAAAAGGATTTTGAAAAGCAGCTTCCTAAGGCTTACGTTTTTGTAAGTGAAATTAATCAGGTATGGACCAACCTGATTGATAATGCAATTGATGCTATGAGTCATTCTGGAATTTTGAAAATAAAGACTTCCGCGGATCAAAAATTCATAAAAGTAGCAATCATTGATAATGGAGAAGGGATTCCAGAAGAACAAATTGATGCTATTTTTGATCCCTTTTTTACTACAAAAGCAATTGGAGAAGGAACTGGTATGGGATTAGAGGTGGTTCAAAGAATTATTAATCAACATACTGGTAAAATTACAGTAAAGTCTAAAAAAGGAGAAACAATATTCACCGTATATTTACCTACAACATCATAAATCAATGAAAAAAATTACTGATATAAAAGGAACATTTACATTACATAATGGTGTGGAAATGCCATATTTTGGATTGGGAGTATACTTATCCAAAAATGGTCGAGAGGTGGTTGATGCTATCCAATGGGCACTGGATGCAGGATATCGCCATATAGACACCGCTAGCATATATAAAAACGAAGAGGGTGTCGGTAAGGCTATCCATCATAGCAGCATACCCAGAGAAGATATTTTTGTAGTTAGTAAAGTGTGGAATTCTGATCAGGGATATGAATCCACACTAAAAGCCTTTGACGAGAGTCTTCAAAGATTACAAATGGATTATTTGGATTTATATCTTATCCATTGGCCTGTAAAAGACACGTATATCGAAACCTGGAAGGCTCTGGAAAAACTGTATCGAGAAAAAAAAATAAGAGCGATTGGGGTTAGCAATTTTATGAAACACCATCTGGAAAATCTTATGAATAATTCGGAAATAAAACCGATGGTTAATCAAATGGAGTTTCACCCGTTTTTGGTTCAACAAGATTTAATCGATTTCTGCACTGCGAATAGCATCCAATATGAGGCTTGGTCTCCAATGATGCAAGGAAAGATTTTTGAGCTATCCATTCTGGATGATTTAGCAAAAAAGTATAATAAGACAGTAGCACAGATAGTGTTGAGATGGAATTTACAAAAAGGTGTAGTCACCATACCAAAATCATCAAAACAACATAGAATTATTGCCAATTCAGATTTATTTGACTTTGAGTTATCTAAAGAAGACGTCAATTATATAGATACTCTAGACAAAAATGAGAGAACAGGACCAGATCCTGATAATTTTAATTTTTAGTTAGTATTACATTAAAATGAAAAAACCTATCATATTTGCTCTAGATGATGACACACAGGTATTACGTGCTGTAACTCGGGATTTGAAATCCGAGTATCAAAAAGAGTATCGGATCATGAGCACAGAATCTGCAAAAGATGCCCTAGAAGCCTTAGAAGATCTAAAAAAGAAAAATGAAATTATCGCTTTATTCTTAGTGGATCAGAGAATGCCAGAGATGTTGGGGGTAGAATTTCTTAAAAAAGCAGTCACTTTTTTTCCTGAAGCAAAAAAAGTTTTACTCACTGCATACTCAGACACAGATGCAGCAATCAAAGCAATTAATGATGTACAGCTCGATTATTACCTTACAAAACCTTGGAATCCACCAGAAGAAAAACTGTATCCTACGTTGAATGATTTGTTAGGCACCTGGCAAATAACTTACCAGCCAGAATTTGACGGTATTCGAGTAATAGGCTATCAATATTCTCCAAAATCGCACGATATTAAAGATTTTTTATCTGGCAATTTATTCCCATTCCAATGGCTTGATGCTGAAACCAGCGAAAAAGCTAAAGAGATTATTGCGCTTCATGCGCTAACACCTACTGATCTACCAGTAATTTCGTTCCAAGACGGCAGTTGTTTTAAAAATCCTGATATTATCGAGTTGGCAACGGCACTTGGTTTAAATGCACATCCGCAAGACAATTTATACGACGTGGTCATTATCGGAGCTGGTCCAACAGGACTAGCTGCTGCTGTGTATGGGGGCTCTGAGGGTCTAAAAACTTTATTGATTGAAAAACACGCTCCCGGCGGTCAGGCAGGAACTAGTTCCAGAATAGAGAATTACCTTGGATTCCCGAACGGGTTAAGCGGTCAGGAATTAACCCATAGAGCGATTACCCAAGCCAAACGATTTGGAATAGAGTTCTTATCGCCACAAGAAGTTACCTCTATAACTGAAAAAGATGGATATAAGAGTATTTCACTCGGCAATGGTGAATGTATTAGTGCAAAAAGTGTAGTCATTACTACTGGTGTAAACTACAGAAAATTAGAGGCAGAAGGTATAGAAAATTATACAGGAGCAGGTATTTATTATGGTTCTTCGATGACCGAAGCACAAGCGTGTGCAAACAAAGAAGTATATATTGTAGGTGGAGGGAATTCTGCCGGGCAATCCGCAGTTTATCTCTCTAAGTTTGCAAAAAACGTGTATATCACAGTTCGTAAAAAAGATCTGACCAGTAGCATGTCTAGTTACCTTATTGATCAAATTGATGCCATTAAAAACATTACACTATTAGGCTACACTAATGTAACAAAAGCTATTGGGGAAAATGAAAGGCTTACTTCTTTAGAACTTACTGACAGTAATACTTCAGGTATTAAACAGGTGGATGCTGATGCTCTATTTATTTTTATAGGTGCAAAACCATATACAGATTGGATAGCCCTAGACATTATTAAAAACGAAAGAGGCTTTATTGAAACCGGCAGGGATCTGAATCGACATGAGAATTTTAAAAAGATTTGGAAAAAAGATCGTGAACCCTTTTTATTAGAAACCTGTAGTCCTGGTATCTTTGCATCTGGCGATGTTAGAGCTGGAGCAATGAATAGAGTAGCCTCTGCAGTAGGCGAAGGTGCTATGGCTATCAAATTTGTACATGAGTATTTAGCAGAAAACTGATATGAAATTTAAAACCAAATCCCGCGAGCATCTTAAGAATTTTGATATATCAAGTATCAAAAAGAGCAATGGTTATGAATGCTCACCAGGTATACAAACAGGAGATAGTTGGGTTCATCTTAGAACGTGCCAGGAATGTGGAATCAAATTATGCTGTGATTCTTCTCCAAATCAACACGCGAGTAAGCATTTTACAGATTACAAACATCCAGTAATAACATCCGCAGAACCCAATGGAAACTGGGTGTGGTGTTACGAACATAGATCTTTTATAACACACGAAAACACATAAATTAATGCTACGCCCTTTTCTTAATGTGTAAATAAAGTTATATTCAATGAATGATTTTATATAACACACTTTGAAATAACTAACCACTAATTTATAGCGTTTTTATTTAAGAATAAAGAAGATATAAACACACCTAATATATCTTTTCCTCCTTTTTAATAAACTCCTATTAGTAAGTTCTGAGAACTCATTACGACTTAAACAATATTACTGTACAAATATTTTTTTCCTGATTACGTATGTAACGTGTATTACATTTTGGGAGGAAAGGAATTATGGACAATAAAGTAGGAAAACAGACTTTTTTTCTAGCAATTTTAGCCCCACTTTGTAGAATTAAAATCATTATAAACACGAAAAAATTTTCGAAAAACATATAGGCATGAGAACTTTACGCAACAACATCAGAACAATACTATTAGTAGTATTGATGGCTTCTGCTTTTAATGGTTATACGCAAAAGAATCTTTACAAAACTCAATTGGAACCAGTATACCTTAAAAACACTATTGATGTAGTTTATAAAAATACTTTTAGCGATTACAACACCAACTTGATTGCTTTAAAAAAAATTAATTTCAAAAAAGAAATAAAAAGTTTAAATAAAGCAAACAACACTTTACTATTTGTTTCTAATAAGAATAGTATAAAATTAATTGCAGCTTCTTATCTAAAAATTATAAGAAAAGCAGCAAACAGGAGCAGAAACCCAGAAGATTTTCAGGCTTTTTTAACAAACAATTTACCGCAATTAAGTCTTCTGTTCTCTACAGATAACAATCTTGATGAATTGTATTATATTTCTAGAAAAGATACTTTTAATGGTAAAATAGACGCTTTACCCAGTATTCTATAATGCTTAACAAACTAAAATGAAGAATTCCTTATCTCTTGTATTAAGAATTGCTGTGTCCATTATCTTAATACAAACCCTCAGATTTAAATTTACCGCACATCCCGATAGTGTTTATATTTTTTCTACAGTTGGTCTTGAGCCATATGGAAGAATAGCGGTTGGGATAGTAGAACTTATTGCAGGTATTTTGTTACTCATTCCTAAAACAGTTTGGATAGGAGCCACATTAACTCTCGGAGTTATTGGTGGTGCTATTTTTATGCATCTTACAAAATTAGGGATCGAAGTTAATAATGATGGAGGGATTCTGTTTATTACAGCTTCAGTAACTTTTGTACTAAGTGCTATCATATTATGGCTAAAAAGAAAAGAAATCAAGTTTTTCTAACTAGAAAAACAAAAACTGAATCGCTAAAACCTCCTATTATGGAGGTTTTTTTATGTGCCGGGAAAAATCGACAAGTCTTCGGGAAGAACACACATTCCAAGAATCATACCATTGAATCATCTTTGTACTGTTCATCTAAAACGATATAAAAATGACACTACATAATAAATCAATATTCAATTTAATAGAAATTTTCAGTCAGGGAAAGAGACAAATCGTACGTAACCTGAATGCAAAAGCACACTGTGATCAAAGAAGTCATCATGATTTTTATTGTGATGCAGAAAGGCCCTTCATAAATACTCAAAAATAAAGAAAGGGAAAAATTGACAAGCACTTGGGAAAAAGTAACATTTTAAGACAAAGATTCCCATCGCATCTTTGCCTTATCAAATTAAAAGACAAATAAAATAACATATAAACCCATCCTTAAAACAAATTTAGGATATAACACATACAGAAATCATGACAACATTTAACGTGCCAACAAAAGAAGAAGTAAATGCTACAAATCAAGCAATTTTTGATAACCTTACCAATGCACTAGGTTTTGTGCCTAATTTATTTGCAACCTATGCTCATAGTGAAACTGCATTGGAAAACTATCTTAACTTATCGAATGCCAAAACTTCTTTAAGAGCTAAAGAAAAAGAAGTCGTAAACTTAGCCGTTAGTCAAGTAAATAACTGTACTTACTGTCTATCAGCACACACTGCTATAGCAAAAATGAATGGTTTTACTGATGAACAAATCCTAGAATTAAGAGCTGGATACGCTTCTTTTGATGGTAAACTAGATGCATTGGCTAAAGTCGCTAAGCATATCACAGAAAATAGAGGTCATGCGGATCAGGATGTAGTCGAAAATTTCTTTGCTGCCGGATATGACAAAGGAAACTTAATCGATACTATAGTACTGGTAGGAGATAAAACTATTTCAAATTATATCCATAGTACGACACAGATTCCTGTTGATTTTCCATTAGTACAACCACTAGAAACTACACCGGTATAAACTAAATAACTATTTACAATTTCTTAGGAGAAAGTATTCACAATCAATAAACCTTTCTTCTCATGTAACTTTAAATAATCATTTCAATAACAATTATAATTATCAAAATCATGAAAAAATTAATCACAGTATTCACTTTTATTTTTGCAATTACATTAAGCTCCTCAGCTCAAGAAGTTAAAACCGTTTCTTTGGAGCAAACCAAAGGAGAATTTACCCAAAAACAAGTAACTCTATCAGAAGGAAGTTATGTTTTTAATATATCTAACAACAATTCAGGAACAGATGTAGGTTTTGTATTAGTGCCAGTAGGAAAAGATGCTTCGAATCCTAAAAATCATATTCAGGAAGCATATGTAACTAAAGTTGTGGCAGAAGGAAAAACAGAAAGCTCTAAAACTGTAACATTACAAAAAGGTGAGTATAATTATTTTTGTCCATTAAATAAAACTCCGCAATATAAATTAATTGTAGAGTAATTATATCTAAGTACTTTCTAATAAGGTTCCCGATATGATAAACCTTTTTTGTAGTAATATATAACGTAGATAGCATCAAAGCCTAAAACCTTGTTAATTCAATTTAGCAAGGTTTTTGTTTTCCATATTTTAGCTAAAAACTAACTCGAAATGAAAAACATCCTGCTACTATCCATATTTTCTTTGTTCATCATAGCTTGTAAACAAGAGTCAAAAAAAGAATATAAGTATGACGATGATACAGAAGAAGTGAAAGACATTGAAGAAACTAACAGTGAAATTCCAAAGACCGCTGAAGCTATTGCAAATGCCAATGGTTTTGAGCATTGGAAAAACGTAAAAGAACTTAAATTTACTTTTAATGTGGATCGAGACAGCAGTCATTATGAGCGTTCCTGGACTTGGAAACCCCAAAAAAAACAAGTTACTCTGCTTACCGCAGAGGATACCATTTCTTATGATAGGACCAAAATAGACAGTACTTCGTTAAAAACTGATCAAGGGTTTGTCAATGACAAGTATTGGTTATTAGCACCATTTAACCTTGTATGGGACGAAGACAGTTTTACATCCGAACATCAGGCTATAGCAGTTGCCCCAATAAGCGAAAAAGAAATGCAAAAATTAACTATCGTATATAAAAACGAAGGTGGTTATACTCCTGGTGATGCCTACGATTTTTATTTTGAAGGTGATTTTAAGATTAAAGAATGGGTTTTTAGAGAAAAAAACAAGAAAGAACCTTCTTTAATTACTTCGTGGGAAGATTATGAAAACTTCAATGGGTTGACGATTGCTAAAACCCATAAACGTAAAGAAGGGAACTGGAAACTCTATTTTACAAATATTGAGGTTAGTACCGAATAGTTTACTCCCAAAACACAACATCATTTAGGGGTTCTTTTCGAAATCAAGAAAGCAACTATTAATGCGATTAATGTGGCCACTAATAGAGCCGTAAAACTAAGCTTTAAACTATCTATTTTGGACAACAACCCCAGAACTGGAGGGCTTATTAAAAAACCAAGATAACCAAACCCGGCTACGAATGATATTCCTTCTGCAGAAGAAACACCTTTGGTTTTTCCCGCCAATCTAAATAACTCGGGGATAATTACGGAAAACCCCAAACCAACGAAACCAAATCCAATTATGCTTACTATTAATGTAGCACCTAATACCGCAAAAAAACCAAAAGCACTTACAATACATCCACCAATAATTATTACCAAGGACCCAAAATATTTGCTCACACTATCACCAAAAAAACGACCCAACGTCATCATAACCGAAAAAGTAACAAAACCAAAACCTGAAATCTTTTCTGAAGCTATGTTTACGATATCCTGCAAATAGAGTTTACTCCAGTGTTCTATAGCACCCTCGCTTCCCATCACCAAAAATGCAATAACAGTAAGTCCTAAAAGTGGTTTTATAAGTGACAAATCTAATGAATTACCAGAACGTTCCTCTTCGTTAGCTTTTATAGAAATATATTCCTTACAAACTAGTAGGTTTGTGATAATTACAAATATAGTAGCACATGCCATATGTGTAAATGGTACCTGAAAATATGTAATCAAAAGACTTCCAATACCTGCTCCAATAACACCTCCTAAACTAAAAAAACCATGAGAAGCAGACATGATATGAACATCATCGTCTTGCTCAATTTCTGATACCAATGCATTCATCGCTATATCAGTTAAACAAGCTAATAAACCAACCATAAACAGGGTCAGACAAAGCAACAGATAACTAGCAGCAACAATAGGCATAAGAAATAATAAAGAAAATAATGTAATACCAATAATGGTTACCTTTCCTACTCCAAATCTTCTAATGATCAAAGAAGATAAAGCGATCATGACTAATGTACCCAATGCAAAACAAAAAAGTGCAATCCCTAATTGCGCATCATCAATTGACAATCTTTCCTTTACGTTTGGAATATAAAGTACCCAAGTACCCGTCATTATATTCAGTGAAGCAAAGACCCAGGCTGGACCGAAGTATCGCAATCTTGTAACAATTAAGTATAATGAATTCAATTCGTGTTTTTTTATCAATTAAGTACACATCAAAATTAACTACAAAACAAGATTAATAATAAAACAAAATATTCCAATTATAAAACAATCTATTCATTCAGATCCATTATCTTTCATATTTATGAATATTTTGTTTTATGAAAATATCTTATGAGAATATTTACTTGGAGCGGTCCAAATCACTAAAAATAGAGAGTTACACGAAAGATTCTTTGTGTCATGAAATAAATTGGCATCTACATCCCGAGTATGAGATCGTATTCATAAGAAACGGTAATGGCACCATTCACGTAGAATCAAGTATTGAGAACTACCAAAATGGCCTCCTCATTTTTTTAGGACCAAATATGCCACATATGCCCTTTGGAAACAAAGATATGCGGGATAATGTAGAGGTTGTTATTCAATTTAACGAACATTTTATTACCGAAAAACTAACACATTTTCCAGAATTTTTGCTTATTCTGGAATTCATTCAAAAGTTTTCTAGAGGTTGCATATTTTCCAAAATAACCATGGATAAATTATCCAATTCTTTTCTAAAATTTTCTAACCAAGATAATACAGAAAAATTATTAAATTTTATACATATCCTACACCATCTTTCGCTGTCGAAGGATAAGAGACCAATTGTAAAACCAAACTTGGATCTGGAAATTGATAAAACCTCTTTGCCAAGAATATCTAAAGTTTTTGATTATGTAAACAGGAATTATTCAAAAAAAATTGAATCAAAAACGATTGCTAAACGATTAGGGTTGACAACCAATTCATTTTGTAGGATATTTAAATCCTCTACTAACAGAAATTTTATTAGCTTTTTAAATGAATTCAGAATTAAAAAAGCTCAGGAGCATTTCGAAAATAAAAACAACTCTATATCAGAAGTTTTATACCAATGTGGGTTTAACGATCCATCCTATTTTTGTCGTCAGTTTAAAAAACATACGGGTGTTTCACCATCAACATACATACGGCAATTAAGATAGTATATCAGTTCGTACTCTTTTCCAAAATTCCTTTTTTTAGAATCTGACCAAATTCGTACATATCCTGATAAGAACAATAAAAAGGAGCAGGTGCTAATCTAATTACGTTAGGTTCTCTCCAATCCGTAATCACTCCGTTTTTCATCAAATAATCAAATAGTTTTCTTCCTTCTCCATGAAGAAAAACTGACAATTGCGTTCCGCGTTCTGCCTGATTTGATGGTGTAATAATCTCAAAAGTGCTTTCCACCTCAGCATCAATCTCTTCTAATACAAACTCTAGGTATGCGACAATCAGATTTCGTTTTTTTATCAACGCTTCCATTCCTACCTCATCAAACAACTCTAACGAAGCTAGATAGGGAGCCAAAGATAAAATAGGAGCATTACTCAATTGCCAGGCATCAGCGTTCGGCATGGGCTCGAACTCTGGTTTCATCAAAAATCTAGATGCTTTTTTTGTTCCCCACCATCCTTCGAAACGAGGAATATCTGTTTTGTCATGGAATCGTTCATGAACAAAACACCCTGAGGCATTTCCTGGACCGCTATTCATATATTTATAACTACACCAAGAAGCAAAATCTACACCCCAATCGTGCAGCTTTAATTCAATATTACCTGCTCCGTGTGCCAGATCCCAACCTACAAAAGCACCTATATCATGGCCTGCTTTGGTGATTGTTTTCATATCAAAAACCTGCCCGGTATAATAATTAACACCTCCTATTAAAACTAGTGCACACTCCTCTCCTACTGATTGGATCGTAGACAGGATGTCTTCTATTCTGAAATTGTGTTCTCCTTTTCGTTTTTTGACTTCTACAATAGCATCTGCAGGATCATATCCGTGAAACCTAGCCTGGCTTTGTAACATATATTGATCACTAGGAAAAGCTTTGTCTTCGCAAATTATTTTATATCGTTTTCCTTGTGGCCTGTAGAATGAAATCATTAACAAGTGAAGATTTACCGTTAGTGTATTCATTACCGTAATTTCTGAAGGCTTAGCACCCACTATTTTACTTAACGGGTTAGCCATCCGTTCGTGATAATCCCACCAGGGTTTATCAGCATAAAAATGTCCTTCTACAGCAAGTTCTGCCCAATCTTTCATTACGTCATCTACATATTTCTTTGTGTTTTTGGGTTGAAGTCCTAAGGAATTTCCTGTAAAATAAATGACCTGCTTCTCGTTAACCTTCGGAAAAATAAAATGATCTCTATACGATTTTAAAGGGTCTTGTTCGTCTAATTTCTTAGCAAATTCTCTACTATTTTCGAATTGCATTTTTGAGTTTTGATTCAAAAATACAGATTAGTACAATACTTATCCATATATTAAAGAAAATTTAGCTTTCATCTTGTAAATTATAGAATTACAAATTTTGATATACCCATAAAACTACATTATATAATAAAAACTTTAGAAATAAGTGTATACGTTAGCTAATTGATCTGTCGATAGCCTAAAAATAAAATAATCGATTATAATTATTATAAAAAAAAGTACGTCTACAGCTTAGATCATATCAGAAATCTTTTCATAATTCATTTTATGTGCCTTTGATGATTAATCTCATCATCTACAAAATGTTTTATTTTATCGTAGTTGTTAAGTAACGGTATATGCTGATTTCTCATAAATATCCAATCATCATTATAGTTCTTAAGATTTTCTAACGTTCGATTTCGCACTTTCTCTAATTCTGATAAATAATAATTTAGATCGTTACCATAAATTTTTCTTGTATTATATCCTCTGGGTCTGCATCTTTATGCTTTTCAGATTCTTGATCTATTGATTAATCTATTATAAAAAAGAGGTCTTTGGTAATAGAATTCTATCCTTCAATATGGAACAAAAGCATACCTATACTATTACTTTTCTCATGCACATAAAAATACATTTTTTTGCAGGTTAAATTGTTTACCATTCGCAAAGTGATATTGCGAGTTTGGTTCATTTGAACAGCTACTATTCCTGTACGACTATCGTATCCCTTACTTGGTAGAAGTATTATATAATTTTATTTTTTACTTGGAAAAAGTAAATAAGAATCAGAGGGCGTAATTAAAAACTCTTTGTATTCTACGTTTTCAGATCTGATGCTGGTAAAAGGGGAGAATTTTTCTTTTGTTTTGAAAATAGCAATGCCACTGACCCTAAGAACACAGGTATAGAATATTGGAGATATATTCTTAATGAACATCCTGATTACATATGTGAAATAGATACCTTTTTTAAAGTGTTTTATCAAAAAAAGATAAGGGTTTCGGCTAATTTTCGATTCCCATATCTTTTTATTTCCATGAAATGATTGCTTATAGAAACCGTTTATTTAGAACCTTCTTTTATGAACAAATGGTATACAAATTCATTTTAACTATCTACAGAGAATTACTCTTTTACTTATGAGCAATCCAAGATAAATTCATATTACCTATGAATATAATTAACACAACTCTTATAGTGCTTTTGGCATCGATTGTCGCATGTGACCTCCTCTGAACAAAACTGTGCGCTCCCTCCATCAATAGTACTGCTCTCTAATTTTGATATTACATCTTTCTTAAAGGATAGGTTAATTTTGGTTTTGTTCTTCATTTTACTCTTATTTTTTAATTTCCTACTATATTTTAATAAGCTTTTCGGTTACCTCTTTTATTATGAAATTCTATTTATAAATAATTTTGTGAGTCTATTTTGGTCAAAAAAGCAACTCGAGACACAGATATTTCGTTTTATTTTAATAAAACATGCCACGTAATTCTCGCTTTATTTAATAATGATCACTGTTCTGTGACAACAATCATCATTTTTTTACCCAAAAAAATCTATTATTTTTTAAAAACCAACAAACCTGTCAATAAATACTCCTAATTTTTAAAAAAGCTAGTTAAGTTGTAAATTTAAAAATAGGAATCTAGAGATTTTCATAAATTGTTTTAAAGTCATATTTGATTTGTCTAGTAGGTAGTTTTCTATTTTTCTGTTACTCAAAATTTATAAATATATTTCAAAAACATTTTTAAAAAATGCTACCTTAATAATACATACTTCCGTAACTGACTGTTAGAATAGATTTCTTGTAATGATATAATCTAGATTTTAAAGGTTTTTGGACATAAAGTTACAGATACTCTATGATACAGCATCCTTATCTTTAAAGATGAAGGATGCTTTTTTAACTTAAAAAGAATAAAACTAGTAGCTTTGTTAAAAAGAAAAAACCATGCACTTCATACCAGAAGCATTAGATACCTACGTAGTAAATCATACCGAAAAAGAACCGGAGTTGCTACAGCGACTAACTAGAGAAACCTATCAAAAGATATTGCAACCACGTATGCTAAGCGGGCCTTATCAGGGTCGCGTTTTAAGCATGTTGTCTAAATTAATCAATCCTAAAAACATTTTGGAAATAGGTACGTATACTGGATATTCAGCTTTATGTCTGGCAGAAGGAATGCAAAAAGATGGTGTCTTGCACACCATAGATATCAATGAGGAACTAGAAGATTTTCAACGGAAATATTTTGATCTTTCTACTTATGGTAATCAAATATACCAGCATATTGGGAATGCTACTGAAATCATTCCTGATTTGGAGATAAAATTTGATTTGGTTTTTATTGATGCGGACAAGCCAAATTATTCACGATATTTTACACTTGTAGTTGATAAAATGAATTCTGGAGGTGTGATTTTATCTGATAACGTTCTCTGGAGCGGAAAAGTGATTGAAGAAGTTACTGAAGATGATCTTTCTACTAAAGCACTGCTAACCTATAATAAACTACTAGTAGAAGACAGTCGGGTTGAAACCGTTTTATTACCGATTAGAGATGGATTAACTATTAGCAGAGTTTTATAAAAAAAGTGGAATCTTAATCGATTCCACTTCTTACATGTATTAGTAACTACAATTGCTAATTCATTTATTATTGTACAGCTTTGAGCGCATCGATATTCCCATAACCAAACTTGCTGTTGCGATTCGGATAAAATTCTCCAGCTCTTTTTAACTTATCTAATACTTGAGCTCTAGACATATTTGGGTTACGCGACCATACTAAAGCAGCGATACCTGCTGTCATAGCAGTTGCTACAGAAGATCCACCAACATAAGATTGTGCACCATTATTAAATCCTAATACCGGTACTGTTCTACTGGTGTTACTAGCTCGCTGCATAATAATAGTAAAATCAATTTTATTACCATCGTGGCAAATATCACAACGATTGTATCCATTATCTTTCAACCCAGTTACTGCAACTGTTTCACTCATACTTGCCGGAAATATAACACCGTACCAATTTGTAAAGGTAGTAGAGGTTCCACCTGCTGCCATAATCATTTTACCTTTACCATATGCGTACTTTACCGCATCCTTTACATTTCCAATGGACCAAGGATATCCTACCGACATTGAAATGATTTTAACATCACTTCTATTTCCTAGTGCTTTTAATGCATTACTTACTCCCTTACGTTCGTGATAATCGTTTAATACCACATCTGCTGTTCCTCTATACGCAACTAAATTAGAATTATATGCAACACCAACTGGCATAAAATCATTATTACGGGGTGATGCTATAGCAGATGCCATCTGTGTACCGTGACCACATCTGTCATTAGGTCCATCTACGTTATTAGACCACCACCAGGGAGAATCGATATAAGTGCCGTAACGTTGTACAGATCTTCCATTAGAGGCCCCATCATTAAATCCATTTCCTAGAAGATTTTGATTTGCCGATAATCCTGTATCAATTAGTCCAACCGTAATTCCTGCTCCTGTACTAAGACTCCACGCATCATCAATATTATGTTTTTTGAAGTTCCATGGTAATCTCGCATTAGGTGAGATCACACTAAAATCACCACTATTTATAGATTGACCACTTTGACTGCATCCAGCGGATTTTTGTTGTACCTTTTCTTGCAAATAAAACCCATAACCATTTGGTTCTAGATAACGAATATTTTCCATTGCCTTTAGCTCCATAATAGTCTCCATATTCGTCACCCGAACATCCAAAACGTTTAAAAGTTCATCTTCAACTACCTGAACACTAGAACGTGTAACTCCTTCACTATTCTGAATTGTACTATATATACTTTCTATGATGTTGTTTAATCTCGACGATCGCTGGGTTCCTTCAATAAAACTTTCTCCTTTTTCACCAAAACCGATAGTTAATAATTCACCTCCGTGCATCACAGCACTGTATAACATCTGTGCAGAAGCATCATTAGTCCAATCCAAATCTCCTTTTTGCTTTAGTTGTGTTTCTATAAAAGAATTAATTTCTTCTATGGATAGAATTTTTTGGGATACTGAACTGTCGTCGACAATTTCGGTTGGATCTTCTTGAGAACAGGAAAGGACAAGAAATAGTCCTAAAAAAAAGAGAATAATTTTTTTCATTTTAGTATAAGATTAATGAGTTTGTGTGTTTTTGATTTTTAAGAAATACTATTTCTTAAAATATCAAATAATTATCATTTACATAATTTCTCTACTAATTTATTAAATAAAATCTAAATATTAGCATATTAAACTGAGGAAAACATAAAAAAAATAGCATTGCTATGCTTGCATAACATTGAAATTTTAGCAAAAAACCTTCGTAAATACTAATGTTTACAAGGGTTTTACAGAAAAGGAATACAGAGTATAATTAGTTCAAAAAAAAGAATGCTTTTTTGACAAATAAGTAAAAAATTAAATTTATTCTGTTAAAATCACAAAATTAATGGAAAGTATATTAGAGTTTGCGTTTTACAGGACCGGTGATTTCTTCGATATCATCTTTTACCTGATCTATTTCTTTTTTAATATCTGTGGAAATAGAAGAAGGTATATCAGTATCAATACCGTGTTTTTCTGCACTTTTTGTGATTTCTGATTTGATATCATTCGTAGCATCCTTTACGATTCGCATCCCTTTACCTAATCCTCTTGCGATTTCAGGTATTTTATCCGCACCAAAAACCATAACCAGTATAAATACTATAAAGGCAATTTCAGTTCCGCTAATGAATAATGGTAATGCTGTCATAACGATGCAAATATAACTACAATAATGTACACAAAAAAGCCGTTCATACGTAGGAACGGCTTTAACTTATAATTTAAGGTGTTTTTTAACTTATTGGCCCTTCACTTTGTTTTTAAATTTATCAAACTTACCAAGTTTGTTATTCTGAGGCCAACTATTATTTGATGTATCTATATCCGCTGTCTCCTGATTAGGGTCCACTACAATTTTAGTAATTGCTTTTTCTGATGCTATCGCTCTTTTTACTACATCATCATTTTTTCTCCAAATCTCTGCGGGATACGTTACGGTTTCTGAAGTTCCATCTTCATAGGTATACTCTACTATCAATGGCATTACTAGTCCTCCGGGTTTTTCGAAAGTTACTTCATAGAAATACTTTGGCTCTTTTAAAACACTTCTTTCTTCAACCGAAAAATTATCCAATAGATATTCTTTCAGAGTTTTTGCATCTTCAATTATATTGCCATTCTTCTTAATCGTTTCATACTCCTCACTACCTTCTTCTACCATAAAAACCAACGGACCAAAATCTTCAACCTTTGCTCCTCTTGCAGCTGCAAAATCTTTAGCTCTTTGATTTGGTTCTTTAGAAACTACAAACTTCTTTACGTCCTTTACACCGATATCTGTATAATCCGTAGTGTAGAACCATCCTCTCCAAAACCAATCTAAATCAAAAGCAGAGGCATCCTCCATAGTTCTAAAAAAATCTTCAGGTGTTGGATGTTTGAACATCCAACGTTGAGAATATGTTCTAAACGAATAATC
Organism: Aquimarina ulvae; assembly: GCF_053613295.3. NCBI lineage: Bacteria > Pseudomonadati > Bacteroidota > Flavobacteriia > Flavobacteriales > Flavobacteriaceae > Aquimarina > Aquimarina ulvae. The sequence continues at coordinate 11,428 of NZ_JBSIBP030000016.1, read as the reverse complement.
AAACAGCTCTCTCCCCATAACAGTTTCTCTAAGGATATTTAATCCGGTTGCTGGTTTGGAATATGCATTAGAGCCAAACTGATAAATATTATTAGATTGTGACATAATTGGAGAAATAAAACTTTGATCCCCGCTCATATAGGGTACGATCTTAGCAGCTGGTCCTCTTCTGGAAGGATATGCCTTTAATGGAGCAACAGCATCTGGATACCATTCTCCAAAATCTTGCTCTGCTACATATTGAACAAATGTATTAAGTCCTTCATCCATCCAAGTCCATTGACGCTCATCACTATTCACAATCATAGGAAAAAAGTTATGACCTACCTCGTGTATGATAACACTCATCATTCCAAATTTTGTGCGGTCACTAAACTTTCCTTTTTTGTCTGGTCTCCCATAATTCCAACAAATCATAGGATATTCCATACCTTGATTTTTTGCATGAACCGAAATTGCCTTGTGATAAGGATAATCAAAAGTCATTCTACTGTAGGATTTAAGTGTACTTGCCACAACTTTAGTTGACCAATCTTCCCACAACGGGTTTCCTTCTTTTGGATACATAGAAACCGCCATTACGTCTTTTCCTCCTATTTTAACAGCCATCATATCCCAGATAAACCTTCTTGAAGTTGCAAATCCAAAATCTCGTACATTTTTTGCACTTAATTTCCAGGTTTTTTTGCTATCCGAAAATGATTTTTCTTTTGCTTCAGCTTCTTTTTGGGTAACTATAACGACTGGTGTATCATATGATTTTTTAGCCTTTTCATAACGATTCATCATTTCTTTGCTAAATACCTCTTTCCTATTCGTTAACACTCCGGTTCCATCCAAAATATGATCTGCTGGTACGGTGATATTAACATCAAAATTTCCAAAAGGTAACGCAAATTCTCCTCGGCCCCAAAATTGATGATTCTGCCAACCTTCTACATCATTATAAACTGCCATTCTTGGGTAAAACTGAGCAATTACATAGGCTCTGTTACCATCTTCAAACTCTTCATAACCAGATCTTCCTCTACCGTTAACGTGATTATTAATATTGTACCACCAATCTATCGAGAATTCAAATTTCCCTCCAGATGCTAAATGCTTTGGCATTTCCACACGCATCATAGTTCCATTGATTGTGTATTGTAATGGTTTACCCACAGCGTCTTTTACTGCCATAATATTAAATCCACCATCAAAAGGTTCTCCAAGATATTTTCCAACAAATGTGTTTGGGGGATCTGCTGCATCGACTCCTGTTGGCTGGATCAATGGAGTTTTGGACGTTTTGGAGCGCACATTCTGGTCTAATTGTACCCAGAGAAACTCTAAGTTATCAGGAGAGTTATTTGTATATGTAATAGTTTCTTTTCCTGTAAGCTTTTTGTTTTTATCATCAAGTTCTATATCCATTTTATAATCTGCCTGTTGCTGATAATAGGCAGCTCCTGGAGCTCCAGAAGCAGTTCTGTACATATTAGGAGTTGCAAACTCATCGTACATCTGCTTAAACTTGTTTTGATTTGTATGCCCTAACTCACGAGTTTCTTCGTTTTGGTTTTCGTTTTGTGCATGCAACCCAGAAACAAAAAAAGTAATTGAAAGGATAAAAAATGTTTTTTTCATTAGAGTGTAATTGTGTTAAGTAATAATTTGCAAAATAGTTGTTTTTTAAAATTTTAATGATTTATTCACTAAACTTTAACATGCCCATATCGTTTTCTTTTTCTAGAATTAAACTTTTACGTTTTTTCCCTTTTTTTACGTGTATAATATTTTGCTGTTCTTCAAAGAAATCCATCAAAGTCTGATTAGCAACGGTTATTGTACTTAATGAACCTACATTTTCTACTTCAAGATAACACAATACAAGGTCGTTATCGTATTCCTTACCAATAAAATTAAAAACTACCTGTTTTCCATTAACCTTGATCGTTAATTTCTGGTTTAAATACGTATGCAAATACTTATCTATTTTGGCTTCATTTTTTTCTGAAACCAACTCTATATTTTGATCATACCGTTGTCGCAATACCTTCTCTATATCGTCAATGAATATTCTGGAGATAATCTGTAATGAATTCTGTTCTTCAACATACTCTATTTGGGTAACACTAACATAAAATTTATGTAGTACTGTAAACGAACTTAGGAACATCAAGACTCCTGATAAAATGATAAGTAATTTTTTCAATGTGTAGATTATTTATAAGATGGTAAATTTACTATTTTGATATAAAAACTATGCCAAAAGTATCTTATTAAATAAAAATAGAATCATTAATCAATTTCTTTAATTGCTTTATACAACTTTGCTTTTACTTGAAAAAACTCTAATAATGAAAGTTTTTTTGTGTTCTCTAACAAATTTTCGAAATAGTCATCTTCTGCGCAATAGTACATAAAATCAGAAATTAGATTCTCTGGCAATCCTAAATGATTTGTAAAAAATATTGTATCAAACGAATTTTCTCCTTTTTGGATTAATGTATTAAGGTCCTGAATAGCCTTTATTCGCTTTAGTTTTTTTAGAGTGCCATTCAAGTAATTAATAGGCCGATCTATAATTCCGGATTTTGCTGTGTAAATTTTTCTTTCGATTTGGGTAGGTTGTTTTATGTCTCTGAATGGAAGTCCTAGACTTTTATTGTTTACAAAAGGTTTAATTTCAATATCCTTACTATCTTTATCTATATTCCCAGAAAGGTTGATATCACTAACACGGACTTGATCTAATTTTCGAACGATCGGAGTTAATTTAATTTGAAAATTTTTATTTTCAATATCAGCTTCAAAAACTATTAGGGAAACTATCTCATACTGAACAGAAGAAAAAATGATCGAATCATTAATTGCGGCAGGGATTTCAAAATAACCTTTTTGATCATTGGTGGTTCCGATTTTCTTTGTATAATTTACAATATTAATCGCAAAACCTTCTAAAGAATCAGCGATGATCTTTCCTTTTAATCTTTGAGATTGACTAAAGCCATTGGCAAAAACGAAAAGAAAAAATATAAAAGGTAAACCTTTAGCCATATTTTAAATTGGTTTTACGACTATGACCAAAAGGAATGAACTTATTAGCGTTGTAATACAATATCCTTCAACTTTGTCATATCGTTTCAAGAAAAAAGACGAAAGTTGACCAAAAGTGTTGCGAAGAAATTTTACTGATGTATTATTGTCGCTTTTTATAGGCTTTACTTTGTATCACTAGAAATTCTATCAAATTTAACTCGTTTCCCTCTTCTAGATACGATTTATTAAGTCCATTCTCTTCTGCAAAAAAGATGAAATCGTTAATTTGATCCATATCCAGCGCTAGATTTGTTTTAAAAAACTCGTCATTATACATTTTTCTCACCTTTACATCAATATCAGTGGGAGTTTTGCTTTTACTTACATCTTTATTTTGGAATACGACTTTAAAAAGATTGACAAAATTGAGACCATAAATCATCCTATCTTCCAAAAACACTTTGTTTTCTAACTCAGAAAGTTCATCTGGTGTCCAGTCATAATCTGTATCATTAATTCTGTCTGATGTTAGCCGTGCTACTTCATCAATACCACTTTTGGAAACATCAATTTTTTTGACATCAATAGAGACATTTCCTAATAAATCATATGGAGTAACGATAACCTCCTCCAATAGGTTGACAGATTCATTCAAAAAGATATTCAGCCTTTTATTATCCAACACTCCTTTATCAATTAACACTATAAATTTTTGATATTGCATTGCAATCACCTCGAGCTTATCATTGATCCCTACGCTAATTCTAAAAGTGCCTTTATTATCTGTAATCGTTCCTTTTTTAGTGGTAAGATTATACACCACCACTCCCTCGACATCATCACCAATCGGTGCACTGATACGTCCATCAATCATCACCCTTGAAGTAATCTGCGCGAAAGAAAAACTAATAATAAAGCATATAAAGAGAAAGGATAATTTTATTTTCATAGCAAGCTCGATTAAATTTGATTTTATTGAAGATACTACATTTTTTCAATATGCTAAGAAGATTTCTTTATAAGAAAACGTTAAACTACCTTTACTAAAAAAAACAACTTTACATGCAAAACTGTATAATCGCTAGCACTTCCACCATTTATGGTAGTAATCCTTTAGAATATTTATTTGACGCATTGATTGAGCTTTATAATGACGCTAATGAAATACTATTTATTCCGTACGCCCGCCCAGGAGGAATTTCTTTAGATGCATATACTATTGGAATTAATAATATATTTAAAAAAATCAATAAAAAGATCCTTGGCATTCATATGTTTTCAGATATAACAGAAGCATTGAAAAATACTGAAGGAATTTTCACTGGAGGAGGAAACACGTTCCTATTGGTAGATCAACTATACCGAAACAAGGTTCTTAATCCTCTTAAAACTGCTATAGACTCTGGAGTACCATATTTGGGAACCAGTGCCGGAAGTAATATATGTGGACTTACTATGCAAACTACTAATGATATGCCTATTGTCCATCCACCTAGCTATAAAACATTAGGTATCATTCCTTTTAACATTAATGCACATTACCTCGATCCCGATCCAAATTCTACACATAAAGGTGAAACCAGAGAAACACGTATCAAGGAGTTTCACACCTTAAACCCGCAACCTGTAATTGGTCTTAGAGAAGGAAGTTGGCTAAGAATACTACACAATAGTGTTATATTAAAGGGCAATTTATCTGCAAGGGTTTTTGAACAAAACAAAAATCCATATGAAACAACACCAGGTAGTTCTCTATCTTACTTAAAATAAACAATATATGGATTACCAGAAAATCCTTAATACCATTAAGGCCGAAACATTAAACAGGCCAGGTACCGGAAAAGTTGCTACGTATATTCCTGAATTAGCAAAGATTGATCCTACTAAATTTGGCATGCACTTATATTGTATTAACTCAGGTCATTATGGTTTTGGCAATGCACAAGAACGCTTTTCAATACAAAGTATTTCTAAAGTCTTCTCCTTATCCTTAGCTATGTCATTATTGGACGAAGAATTATTCAAACGGGTGGATGTGGAACCATCAGGAGATCCTTTCAACTCTTTAATTCAGTTAGAATATGAAAATGGAATTCCTAGAAATCCTTTTATAAATGCTGGTGCCCTAGTGATCGCTGATATATTAGTTTCAATTTTGGAAAATCCTAAACAAAAACTTTTGGAATTTATACATAAAATTACTGGTAGCACTACCATCGCTATGAACCCCAAGGTTTATGAATCTGAAAAAAAATCAAGCTATAGGAACGCTTCTTTATTAAATCTGATGAAATCTTTTGGTAATATAAAAAATGATATTGAGAAAGTATTGGACGTATACATTTATCAATGTTCTATAGAAATGTCTTGCCAAGAACTTGCTACTGCCTTTATGATATATGCTAACTCCGGAAAAACACTGTCCGATAATATTCAAATAATTTCCTCAAGAAAAACAAAACGTATTAATGCTATTATGCAAACTTGTGGATTTTATGATGAAGCTGGAGAATTTAGTTTTAGAGTAGGCTTACCCGGCAAAAGTGGCGTGGGCGGAGGAATAGCTGCAATTCATCCGGAATATTATGCGGTAACTGTATGGAGCCCACCGCTGAATCCAAAAGGAAATTCGGAGTTGGGGATGTATGCATTAGAACGTCTGACTACATTAACAGGGTTTTCGATATTTTGACAGTTTTCAGGAGCATCGTTTTTTAGTTACAAAAAAGATTTTTGATTCAAAAAAACTATATTTGGATCATTGATATTTATAATAAAAATCCTAAAAGAATAACATTATTCAGTCTCTACAATAGTAACTATGGTAAAAAAAAATACAAACTATATACTAAAATATTTAGGAGTACCACTAATTCTAGTCTTGACAGTACTGGTGTACCTTAATCATTTTGACAATCCGTTTTTTTTTGATGACACTCATACCATTTCCAATAACGAATCTATTAGAAGTTTAGATAATTGGACTACTTTTTTTACCGATGCAGACACTTTTAGTTCCCTCCCTGCTAATCGATCGTATAGACCTATGGTTACATTAAAGAATGCGATAGATTACAAAATTGGTGGGGGTTTAGATGCTAAGATCTTTCACTACCATATATTTTTCTGGTTCCTACTACTAATCGTTTTAGTCTTTATACTCTCAAAACGATTATATCAATTATCCCAACCAACAAATTCTTATATTACTATTATCGCATTATTTTCTGCAGTTTGGTTTGCTCTTCATACTGCAAACGCAGAAACTATAAACTATATATGTGCGAGATCTGATTCTTTTTCAACTCTCTGTATAGTAGGGTCACTACTTTTATATAGAAATCCTATTGGAAAAAAATTCTATCTGTATTTAATTACTGCAATTATTGGTATTTGGACAAAACAAACAGGAGTCATGTTTTTGCCCATTTTGTTTATATATATCTTGCTTTTTGAAGAGTATTCAATACTAGATAATTTTAGAACCAACACCAAAGAAAAAATATTCCGATTTTCTAGAAAAATTGCTCCAACGGCTATTATTGTAGTGTCCCTATTTCTTTTCAATCAATATTATCTTACACCCGAAGCAACGGTTTCTACAAACTACACCATCACCAGATTTGAATATATTAGCACACAATTCTTTGTGATAATGCATTATTTAGGGAATTTTATTTTACCAATAAACCTAAGTGCCGATCCAGACATAAGCATTATAAAACCCTGGTATGATATTCGAATTATTACAGGTTTTATGGTGATCGTTCTTATGGTTTTTATCATGGTTAAAACTTCTTTTAAGAAAGAGTTAAGGCCTATTTCTTTTGGGATTGCGTGGTTTTTTATTGCGTTATTACCTACAACTTTGAATCCTTTGTTTCAGATTGCAAATGATCACAGAGTATTTTTTCCGTTTATTGGATTATTTATAGCTGTACCTTGGACATTTACCATACTTTCTAGTCGACTTCGGTTAAATAAAAGAATTAAAAATTATCATTATATAGTGACTCTATCAGTTCTTATGCTACTAATCGCACATGCTTTCGGAACGTATCAACGCATTGAAGTATGGGGTTCTAAAGAGTCACTATGGAAAGACGTAACTATTAAGAGTCCTAAAAACGGAAGAGGGTTAATGAATTACGGGGAAACTCAAATGTCAAAAGGAAATTATAATGTTGCTGAAGAATATTTCAAGAAAGCATTTAAGTTGGTTCCAAATTATGTCGTTTTACATATAAATTTTGGTATCCTTTATGGTGCTCTAAATGACCATATTAAAGCAAAACAATATTTTGAATCTGCAATAGCCCTGAAATCTTCCTCTCCATCTCCCGAATATTACTATGCTCGCTATCTTTCGGGACAAAGAAAATACAAAGAATCAGAAAGATTTTTAAGAAAGGCTTTAGCAAAAAGTCCAAATCATATATTATCCAAACAATTGCTTGAAAAAATTTCTGGTAAGATGATTAATCCAGAGGAAGAAATAAAAATATTGACAGAAAGAATAAAAACAAACCCAAACCCAGAAAATTATTTAAATTTAAGTTTAAAATATTATGAACAACAAAAGTATGCTCTAGTTATTAACACCTGCAAAGAGCTGCTCAAGATAGATCCAAATAATGCCCTAGCTTATAATAACATTTGCTCTTCATACAATCAATTAAAACAATGGAAGCTTGGTGCAGAAGCTTGTAAAAAAGCTTTAGAAATAAAACCTAATTATCAATTAGCTAAAAATAATTTAAAGTGGTCCTTGGATAATATTAACTAACCAATAGAAAATGAATGAAAAATGCTAAATAACAAAACCATTGCAGTAGTAATTCCCTGCTATAATGAAGGTACACAAATATCAATGGTAATTGATAGTATGCCCGATTTTGTAGATCGAATAATAGTCATTGATGATGTTTCTAAAGATAATACGGTTGATGTTGTTTTAGAATATTTAAAAAAAGATAATACTTCTTTGCTAAAATTGACATCAAACTTAAAAAAGAATATCACCCCAACAATCTATAATCAAGCTGATATAGAAGTACATCAAAAAAATATTGAAGAGGTAAAAAAATTCACTCCAATTGAAATTTTAAACAAAAATCCCGATGAAGAAAAAATTATCCTAATAAAACACAAAAGAAACGGGGGTGTTGGGGCATCTGTAGCTACAGGGTATAAATGGTGTAAAGATCACGATATTGATTGTGCTGTTGTCATGAATGGGGATGGCCAAATGGATCCGAATGAACTTCAATCTATCTGCAACCCTGTGATTAATGAAGAAATTGATTATGTAAAAGGAAACAGACTAATTCATAAAAGCGCCTGGGTAATTATTCCTAGAATACGCTTTTTTGGAAATTCAATTCTAAGTATACTTACTAAAATTGTTTCTGGATATTGGGGCATCTCGGACACACAAAGTGGATATACTGCTATGTCGAACAATGCTTTGAACTCGATTCCACTTTACAAAATATACAAAAGATACGGAATGCCGAATGACGTCTTGGTTAAACTTAATATAGCTTTTTGCACTATAAGGGAGGTTAAAATAAAACCAGTATACGGAGTAGGCGAACAATCAAAACTTAGTGTGATAAAAGTTACTTTCCCTATTCTATTTTTACTGATAAGATGTTTCTTTAAAAGACTAACTATAAAATATTTGTATAGAAGTTTTCATCCACTATTTTTATTGTATTGGATTGCAATTATTATAGGAATAATTAATTCTTATTTCCTCTATCATTTATTACTTAACTTCTTTGTCCCAAACTCAAAAACACCAACTGATTATTTGATTATTTTTATTTTTCTTACAATATCTGGATTCCAATCATTTTTATTTGCGATGTGGATGGATATTCAAGATAATGAACGTTTATCTAAATAACAACCGCATTCTCATAAAAGAAAACAATTGAAACAGATCGATCATTCAAAGTTAAAAGCTACACCAGAAACTGAAGATTTTTCTGGTAAATATAAAGACGAAAATTTCATATCTAAATATTTAGTAGATAGTTATTTCAAATCAGTTCAAAAACTTCTAGGTAAGATTAACAATGTTAATTCTGCCCACGAGATTGGTTGTGGAGAAGGTAGATCAACAGTAAGATTAAGTAAAATGATTTCAAACCTTACAGCATCAGAGTATGTAGAAGGTTTGGTTGTCAAAGCAAAAAGTAATAATCCTAATCTAAATATATTTCAAGAAAGTGTCTATGAACTAAAATATGATACGGCTAGTATTGATTTGGTTTTTTTATTAGAGGTCTTAGAACATTTAGATTATCCTGAAACTGCGATTGAAGAAATAAAAAGAATATCTAAAAAATATTTGATTCTGGGAGTCCCTAGAGAACCTCTATGGCGTTTTTTAAATATGTGTAGATTTAAATATTTGAAAGATTTCGGAAACACTCCGGGACATTTGAATCATTGGTCAAAAAAATCTATTGTCAAATTAGTCGAAAAGGAATTTGGAAAAGTCATCGCTGTTGAATCTCCAATACCCTGGACCATCGTTTTAGTAGAAAAATCTAACTAACAAAAAATATTTCAGAATTATGCATCTAGATGTTTAAGATTGAGAAAATATTAAATAAAGAAAATAGAAAATTAATCATACGATATATCATTATAAGTATAGTAAGTTATGGTTTTGTTTTTTCAGGTTTAATACTTTTAGTAGATTTTTTTAAAATAAACAAAACCAAATCATTCATAATAGTTTATGGTGTTAATTACATATTCCTTTATGTTGTCCAACTAAAATATCTGTTCAAGACGAATCATAATAAGTATAAATTGATTCGTTTTATTGGTTTCATACTATTCTTCTACCTATTAGCAAATATTATGTACAATATTGGGTTAAAACTGGAGATAAACTATTTGATTTCTACCGCTCTAACGGTAATTGTCTTAATGCCGCTTAGAATAATAGCTTCAAAATTAATTGTTTTTAAAGATTAACTAGAACAGCTTATTCATTCGCTAGAACTGAATAGTCAATGATGTGTAAAAAAACTGGGGAACCACATGCTTATTGATTGAATCGAAAAGCCTTATCAATTATGACAAAGCTTTTGAGCGGGAGACCGGGTTCGAACCGGCGACATTCAGCTTGGAAGGCTGACGCTCTACCAACTGAGCTACTCCCGCTAATTTATGGGATAAAATTATCTGTTTTTTCAAATAAATAAAAGAATTAAACAAAATTATTTTTACTATGCCGACAAAACCATCACATCTAAGAATAAAAAAAATGCTTCCAATCCAAATTAAAATGCCTTAAAAACACTTAAAATATGTTTTTTATCGAACAAAAATGTGTTTTGTCGAATAAAATACATATTTTTGTTGTTAACATTATATTAATATCTTAGCAAATAATTTAATTGTGATAATTAATAGTGCCCTAATATTGAAAAATAATCTTTTACAGAAAAACCATATTTGTTTTAAGGTAAAACATTATTAAAAGAAATTCCCTACTTAATATGAAGATAAAATTACTTTCAATTATATTCATACTTATATCAGCAACCTCACTGCAAGCTCAGGTTAAGGTTGGAGATAATCCTAATCAGATAAATAGTTCCTCTATACTGGAATTAGAAAGTATCGATAAAGCTTTTGTACTTACAAGAGTAACGACTTCTCAAATGAATGCTATCATTCCACTTAATGGAGCATTGGTATATAATTTAGATAATAATTGTGTTTTTCAATACAGTAATAATAATTGGATTAGCTTATGTACTGGAAATGATAATCAACAATTAAGCTTTGATACAACTACAAATATTCTTACCCTTCAAGATGGAGGTCAAGTTGATTTAACTTCTTTAATTGATGATCCTGATCCTGATCCAACCAACGAAATACAAATATTAAGTCAAACTGGAAATACAATAACTCTGTCCAACGGAGGAGGAAGTGTTACTGAAACAATATCTACATTGCTTGATAATGGAAATGGTACCTTCACTTATACCGCGGAAGATGGTTCATCAACCATAATAGGAGCAGTTGGACCACAAGGACCAACCGGAGCAACCGGAGCACAAGGACCGACAGGACAAACGGGAGCTACGGGAACAACCGGAGCACAAGGGCCGACAGGACAAACGGGAGCAACTGGAGCACAAGGACCAACAGGACAAACTGGAGCTACGGGAGCAACTGGAGCAACCGGAGCACAAGGACCAACAGGAGCTACGGGAGCAACCGGAGCACAAGGACCGACAGGACAAACGGGAGCTACGGGAGCAACCGGAGCACAAGGTCCGACAGGACAAACTGGTGCAACTGGAGCAACCGGAGCACAAGGACCTACAGGAAACACAGGTGCAACGGGAGCTACTGGAGCACAAGGACCTAC
>NZ_JBSIBP030000015.1:0-117057 GCF_053613295.3 Aquimarina ulvae | reverse complement strand
AAGGACCAACAGGACAAACTGGAGCTACGGGAGCAACTGGAGCAACCGGAGCACAAGGACCGACAGGACTAACTGGAGCTACGGGAGCAACTGGAGCACAAGGACCGACAGGACAAACCGGAGCTACGGGAGCAACTGGAGCACAAGGACCGACAGGAAATACAGGTGCAACGGGAGCTACTGGAGCACAAGGACCTACAGGAAACACAGGTGCAACTGGAGCACAAGGACCTACAGGAAATACAGGACCACAAGGACCAGCTGGAATACAAGGTGTCCAGGGACCAACTGGCGCAACAGGTGCTACTGGCCCAATGGGTGATGTTCCTGATGGTGGTGGTTTAGATGTTATCTGGGCTGAAGAAAATGCAGCTTTAAACCCAAGTACAAATTCAGGTTTCCAGTTTTCTTTTGGGAATGGTTCAACTAGTGAATCGGGAGTAGTTGTAGGATATGAGTCTTTAGCGACCAAACTATCTTTTTCGAGTCGTACTGCTGCAACGGGAACAATAGAGTTATATGTGAATGGTGTTGCTACAGGTAGAACAATTTCTGTTAGTTCAGCAACTTCAAGTATAGTCCCTATTACTCCTTTACCTCTTGTTGAAACCGATAGAATATCATTCAGAACAAATTCCGGATCAGGAGGAGATGATATTGTGATAGGTTTGGTTATTCAGACGAATGGTGTTACAGGAGCTACAGGACCTCAAGGAGATCCTGCGACAGATGATCAAGACCTGTCTTTAAGCGGTAATATATTGAGTTTGACCGGAGACCCAACACCAACACCAACCATTGATTTAGCGCCTTATTTGGACAATACAGATGATCAAAATGCATCTGAAGTTCCTTTGGTAACGAATGTTGATGTAGATGAAGGAGCAGTATCTAGTCCAACACTTGAAACCACAGTAGAAGAAGTAATACAGTCCATTGCCCCTATTACCTCTAGGGCCGCGAGAGTATTTTATCCGCCATCAATAGAAATTGATGCTTCAGTAAACGGTACATTCTCTGTTAATTTATATACAATGTACACCGCACAATTTGGTAGTCCAACTGCTGTGAGTGCTGGTGCTCCAACGACAGTACCATTATATGCTGCCACGGATCTATATTATTATGTAACTTTTGCCGATTCTACTGTATTCGATACTACGCCAGGTGCAATGACGATAACTGCAGATGGGGTGTTGACTTATACCATTATTGGACAACCAGCTGATTATAACACTTTAATTAATGTAGTATTTGTTGTAAAGTGATATGAAATACAATTTTAAAATTATTACCATAATATTTTTTGTATTTACCTTTATAGGGAACCATCAAAGTATTGCTCAAATTATAGAAGACTTTGAGACTGGTACTGCTACTGGATGGGTAACATCAGGAACAGCTTCTACCGGGACATTTGTGGTTTCGAACCCCTCTCAAGAAGTCAGCACAATCATAACTCAGCCTGAAGATGATCATACAACATCTCCTGGAGTAAATGCATATTTTACAGCAACTAACGTTAATGCGGGTAATCAAGATGTTGATGGAGGCTTTGCAAGAACGACCTCTCCTATTTACAACATCACTAGTGTATCCAACTTATCTTTATGGTATTTTCACGGACAGAGAGATACTGGAGATGATAATGGTGATTTTTTCAGAATTGATTATTCACTTAATGGAGGAACAACGTACACTAATCTAATTCTAATAGGAGATGTACGAACAACCGCTATTTGGCGTGAGGCCACACTAAATAATATACCTGCTGGATCTAACTTGAGATTAAGAATTACCGTTTCTGATGGTGTTGGTAATGGTGATATTGTAGAAGGTGGTATAGATGACTTGACTATTATCTCTACTCCTGGAGAAATATCAATCGACGATGTTACAGTCAACGAAGGAGATGGAACAGCAACTTTTACAGTAACTCATTCTGGAGCTAATGTATCAGGCCCCTTCACAATTGACTACACTACAACTAACAATACCGCTCTTTCGGGTAGTGACTATACGTTAACAAGTTCTCCTCCACCTCTTACATTTACAGGTGTTAGCGGAACTACTAGAAGTATTACTGTTCCTCTAATCGATGACAGCGTTTTTGAAGGAAACGAAAGTTTTTTTCTTAATCTTAGTAATGCTAGCAATCCTTCTGTGTTAATTACAGACGGACAGGGACAAGGAATAATCACAGATAATGACGGTTTTATTATCACAGATAACACCACAGTAAATACGTGTAGCGGTACCTTTTTCGATTCTGGCGGACCTGCAGGAAATTATTCCAATAATGAAGAAATCACATATACTATTTGCCCTGATAGTCCTAACTCATTTGCCCAACTAGATTTTACATTTTTCGACATAGAGGATAGAGGATTTTTTGGTCAAATTTACGATACTATGACCATCCACAACGGAGATGATGATACTGCTCCAGTGATTGATGTTTATGATGACGGGAACCCACCAGGAATCATATTTGCAACTAATGCTTCTGGCTGCTTAACAATTGTTTTTGATTCTGATTTTACTGAAGTTGCGCCGGGTTGGGAAGCCACTATTAGTTGTATTGAAACCATAGTGTTAATAAATGACATTGTAGTGAACGAATCAGATGGTACAGCGACGTTTCAAGCTACTTACAATGGTCCTGTGGGTGTTGGTAATTTTACCGTTGACTACTTTACTGTTGACAACACTGCCTACGCTACATCAGACTATACTGATACTTCAGGAACACTAACATTTTCTAAAGCTCTTCCTGGGGTGCCCCAAAATATAACTATTCCGTTAATTGATAATCCTTTTGCAGAAGATGATGAAACTTTTTTCCTAAATCTAAGAAATATTAGTGACCCTACAATTAATCTGGGAAATGGAATCGCTACGATTATTGATGATGCTGCTGATAACCCTGTACCTGTAGATGCTCCTCTAACTCTTTTTGATGAGTTCAACGGCTATTTTGATTACGCTCTTGTGGGAGGTACTTTTAGGGACAATGTTAATGATCAATGTTCTATAGTGAACAGTTCTTCTGTTACTGGTTTGACAACACCTATTCCAAATACTGCCACGATCACCAAAGCATACTTATTGTGGGCTCATTCCGGACCTGCTGCCGATGATGTCATAACGTTTGAGGGACAAGTAGTAGTTGCTGATATTGTCAATAAATCAAACAGTTTTGGTACCAATTTTAACTCTTATGGGATGATTTCTGATATTACCTCCATAATCAATTCAATTTCTGATCCTTCTAATAATCAATATGATGTATCAGACCTTAAAATAGATAATGGTTCTCCTTATTGTGACAGAACCGTCGTTTTCGGAGGATGGTCTTTAATGATATTTTATACAGAACCGACATTACCTGCGGTAGGTATTAACTTCTACAGAGGATTTGATGGTGAACAGAATACTTCTACAGATTATACGTTAGACGGCTTTTATGCTATTGGTTCTAACGGATCTAAAACTACAATACTATCTTGGGAAGGAGATGTAGATTTGGCAAATAACGAGTCATTAACAATATCAAATGGTTTGGGTACAGCAAGCGATATAGAATTGGTTGGAGATGGTAATAATGATGGTACCACCATTGACAACCCTTTTAATTCCACCATTTATGATAATACTGCTATACCCATTGTAAATAACCAAACTTTAGGTTTGGATCTTGATACTTATGATATTTCTTCTTATATCGCTCAAGGTGAATCCTCTGTAACAACATCTGTTAATGTAGGAGATGATTTTGTATTGCTTAATGCGGTATTGCTAAAAGTTCCTAGTAATTTGATAACAGGGACTGTTTTTGAAGATATTAACTATCCTGGAGGCAGTGGAAGAAATCAAACAGTAGCATTAGGTACGGGATTAATTAACGTAACTGTAGAATTATACGATGATTCGGACAACCTTATAGAGACTACTACAACAGATGCGTCTGGAGTTTATTCCTTTGGAGGAATGGCGGACGGAGATTACAGTATACGGGTAGTTAATGAAAGCATACGTTCTGCAAGAGGTGGTGGTAGCGGATGCTCTTCTTGTTACGCCGTGCAAACTTTTAGAAGAAATTATATTTCAAGTACACTTATCGATGTAGTCAATGAAGTGGGGGGAGCTAATCCTTCTAATCAAGATTCCGCATCTAACGTATTGACAGGGGCTCAAAGCGTCTCTACTGTATCTATAGCAAGTGAAGGTGTTGCAGGACTCGATTTTGGTTTCAATTTTAATACGATTGTTAATACCAATGGAGATGGACAAGGATCTTTAGGCCAGTTTATCATTAACAGTAATAACTTAGATGAAACTGGTTTAAATATTGAAGCAAATGGTATTTTTGATCCAGCTGCTGGAGAAGACACTTCTATCTTTATGATCCCTCCTACCGGAGATCCATTAGGTAGAACAGCTGATATTAACTTTGCTACTGGATTTTTTGATATTGATTTACCGAATAGCACCCCTCTTGATGTAATTACAGATGATGCCACACATATTGATGGTCGAACGCAAACAGCATATTCCGGAGATACAAATACGGGAACTATTGGCTCTGGTGGAACTGCTGTTGGAATCTCGACTAATACATTACCAAATTATGATTTACCTGAAATACAAGTACGAAGTGATGATGGTGATGTTATACATTTACAAGCTTCAAATACTGTGATTAGAAATCTTGCTGTTTATGGAGGAAATCGAAGAGCCATACGTCAGGATTCAGGTGCTGGAAATCTAATTACTGAAAATCTACTAGGCGTAAATGCTCTGGGAGTAGTTGGTTCTGTTGGCGTAGGAAGCTATGTAGATGACGGTTTTGAAATTAGTGGTGGAACAGTTACCATTGATGGTAATTATATCGCTTCCAACACTGATTTTGGAATTTCTATTAATGGAGGAACTTCTACTCTTATCCAAAATAATCATATTACGAATAACGGATTTAGAAATTGTGAATTCAATATTATAATTAATAACGGAAGTGGAGTTACCATACAAAACAACCTTATTAATGGTTCGGCATCCACAGGAATTTTTGATAATCAAGGCAATGTTACGATAAGTGAAAATACCATAACTACGTCAGGTAGTGATAATGGATGTTCACAACTAAGTGGTATCAATTTAGCACAAAATAACTCGTCAATAATTAATAATGTTATCAATACAAATGCAGGATCTGGTATAGCACTGACCGGAGGAACTACTTCGGGAAATTTAATATCACAAAATTCTATATATGCAAATGGTACAGTGGTAGATGCTTTAGGAATAGACATTGCTAACGATGGAGTAACAATAAATGACTCCGGTGATAGTGATCCGGGACCTAACGGACGTCTTAACTTCCCCGTTTTCGAATCTGCAACAATTTCAGGAAATACCCTAAAAATAGTTGGTTGGGCTCGTCCCGATGCTACTATTGAAGTTTTCCTAACTGATATTAATCAAGGAACAGCCATTGCTAATGATAATCAATTAGGCTTGACCCAAGATTACGGTGAAGGTCAAATATACTTGGGGACCGCCATAGAAGGAAGTGGTACTGATACGGATAATACCACCTCAGCATATACCGATGCAGATGGAAATACAGATAATACGAATAAGTTTAATATCAGCATAACATTAGGATCAACAATACCACCAGGAAGTATTATTACAGCTACTGCAACTTTGTCTAATGCTACTTCTGAGTTTGCAAATGGGTTTGTTGTAGGAGTTGGTCAAGTTATTACTAACCGGAGAATAACCTATAGAGTAAGACCAAATTAAACCGTATTTTCTAAGAAAGTTTACCTACATAGTAACGACTAATTCATATAACGACTTCTTTTCATAAATTTATATGTAATTAAGACGTTAAATATTTTAAGAAACAATTATATTTCAAATATTATTATTATTATGAAAAAATTCCAACGTAAACATCCTTGCCCTCAAATAACCTTTTACCTGTTTTAGTAATAATCATCTTTTGTAAAACAAAAAACCACAACAAGAGAATAAATTTTCCCTATTTAAAAAAATTAGTACTGCATTTAAAATTGAATAAAAAGCTATTCATCGATACAAAAACGCATTACGTCGACTATTCCTTAATTAACAACGAATTAAAACAAGACAAACAACTATTTTGCTTATATTCGCGTAACAAAACTACTCGAAAACCGTAATTTAATGAAGCCCCAAAATAATTCCCTTACGAACCTAATCCTCACTGGTTTATTGATCATACCTTTTATTATGTTCTCTCAGCTAGCCTTTCATAATTTTGGTAACGTGCAGATACATGATCAAGGTCAAGTAGGATTTCATATTGATGTAATTAACGACGGAGCTTTTGATCAAAATATTGGATTAACTGGTTTTTATAGTCAAAACAGCTTAAGAATATCAGGAAGTAATCGCCCTATATTTCACGATACAGAAATTGATGTAATAAATGATTTATTTTTAGAAGTCCCGGTTGGAGTTCGCAATTTTCAAGAATTTATTAGTGGAAGAGTCATAACTCCAAGAGACCAAAAAAATATTTCTTTAGATTATCTAAATGATGCTCCATATTTAGGACAAAGCGATGAAAGACACGTGGATGGTTATGTCACTATAACCGGGCAATTAGATTTTACATTTCCTATTGGCGATGATTTTCGTCATAGACCTATTCGTATAGAAAGTCAAGCGGCTAATGATACAGCAAAAGCAGCTTATTATTTTGAAAATCCTAATTTTCCAAACTTTTTTTCTGAAAGTTTTGACACTAACAATTTTGAGGAGTTATTATTTGGAATAAGCATCTTTGAATTTTGGGATTTAGATGGTAATGAAGGAACTAGAGTGACACTAACTTGGGATGATAACAGCAATATCCCCACACTTGCAAGTGACCCAGCAGATTTAAGAGTTGTTGGTTGGCATAAGGTTCTTAAAAAATGGGTTAATCTAGGAAATACTAATGTTTCCGGAGATTTAAATAATGGTGAAATCACTTCAGATTTTATTCTTCCTGATGATTATGAAATTCTCACCTTTGGTTCTTCTAGTAGAATCCTAGACGGTGATTTGGAGATTTTTACAGCTGTTTCTCCTAATGGAGATGGATTTAATGATACTTTTACTATCCAAGGATTAGCTAGATTTCCAGAGAATGAACTTTTTATCTACAATCGCTGGGGTGTTTTAGTTTTTAACAAAAAAGCATATCACGAAAACCAAAACTTTGCTGGAGTTTCTGAGGGTCGTGCAACTGTTTCAAAGGAAACTGAATTGCCTGTGGGTACCTATTATTATGTTTTAAATATAGAGGGAGGAAAAGACCGATCTGGATACTTGTATATCAATCGCTAAGTTTTACTTCTGTTTCTACAAAATGATTTTGGCAAATATGACATTACCAAAGTACATTGTATCATTCATATCAATATATAACGACTCTTTTCATTTTAACAGTTAAATAAATCAATACTTCGGTATGTTCAGATTTTAAAATCTTGTTAAAAATTAGATGCTTTCAAACAAGTATCCAATTTGTTATTCTTTATTTCGTGGTACTTTCCGAAAATAATTATACTTTTAACTACAACATGAAAATAAGTATAAAAAAACATGAAAGAAAAATCAGGAAAAACTCAGGATATAATCGATAAGAAATTCTTAGAAGAGCGTAGTGTTTTTCTATGGGGACAAGTTGATGACAAATCTGCTAAACATGTAATCGACAGATTAATGTACCTGGATATGGTTAGCAATGATGAAATTAAACTTTTTATCAATAGCCCTGGTGGGTATGTAACTTCAGGGTTTGCCATATATGATACAATCATATCCTTAAAAAGCCCGGTTTCAACGATTTGCACAGGGCTAGCCGCATCGATGGGGTCGATTCTGTTAAGTGTAGGAGAGAAAGGACGCAGATTTATCCAACCACACGCGAAGGTAATGATACATCAACCTAGCGGAGGAGCAAGAGGTCAGGCTTCTAATATAGAGATTCAGGCTACCGAAATTTTAAAAACCAAAGAGTTAAGTGCTCAAATACTAGCTGATAATTGCGGTCAAGAAATTGAAAAAGTACTAAAAGATTTTAACCGTGATTACTGGATGGACGCTCAAGAGTCTATAGAATATGGTATTGTTGATGGGATAGTTCCGTAGGCATAAAACAGTTAATAGCTTGAGCTATTAACTTTTAAAAATAAGGCATGCCGCTACAATATCTTTGGATTATCGTTGCGGCATATCATTTTATTTTCTTACATTACAAATACATTTATTAACTTTCAAGTATCACTCTTTTTGTTAAAAGAAGATAATTTTAACCTATAATGCAAAGAAAAAAATTCATTCAGGTTAGTGCTCTAGGACTTGTGGGATTGTCTTCTGTATCATTTGTCGATTTTCAATCAAAAATCTCCAAAGACGATCTTATGGGAAAAGGAAGTCCAAGAATCGTTGGCGAAGGATATAAACTACGAAAAAAGGCAAGTCAAGCCTATTTAAAAATGAAAAGTGCTGCTTTAAAACAAGGTATTGAACTTAAAGTTGTTTCTAGCTATAGAGATTATGCACATCAAAATCGTATTTGGGAACGTAAATACGAAAGATATACAGCAAGCGGACTATCCCCTATGAAAGCAATAAATAAGATCATTGAGTACTCTACAATTCCCGGGACTTCTCGTCACCATTGGGGTACAGATCTGGACATTGTTGATGGTAGTGTTAAGCAGCCTAAAGATGTACTTTTAGCAAAACATTTTCATAATGAAGGGCCTTTTACCAGATTCAAAATATGGATGGATCATAATGCCAATGACTTTGGTTTCTATCTTGTATATACCAATAAAAAAGGAAGAAAAGGTTTCAAATACGAGCCTTGGCATTACTCCTATGCTCCCTCTTCTATACCTATGCTAAAAGAATTCAAAAAACTTGATATAAAAAGTGAATTACAAAAGACGGTTTTAATGGGAAGCGCGAATTTTACTTCAGCATTTATCCAACAATATATGAACGAAAATATATTAGACGTAAATCCTAAATTGCTTTAATATATACTAAAATTAATTTCTTTCAGTTATATAAAACAAATACAATATTTTATGAAGAGAGTTCTGAAGTCTGTTTATATATCACTCATGTTCATTATAATAACATCATGCTCATCAGAAGATGATACTACAATTATTGATGAAGAAACAACCGAACTTATAAATGAAGTTGATATTTCTAACACCATATTATCGCTTGTAAATCAACATCGACAGGATCTTGGATTATCTTCTCTATCTAAAAATGGAACAGCAGAACAATTAGCTATTAATCATACAAAATATATGATCTCCGTAAATCAAATCAATCACAATGACTTTAATCAGCGAGGAAACACTTTGATTGATCAGGAAAATGCCACAGCAACAGCAGAAAATGTAGCAAGATTTTATCCAGACGCACAGAATGTTGTAAACGGCTGGCTTAACAGTGCGGATCATCGACAAAATATAGAAGGTAATTATATGTATACAGGTATTTCTGCAATAAAAGACCGGGATGGTAAATACTACTATACACAACTTTTTTACCGCTAACCACGCGTCAACTATGCTAATTAGCACTATTCGTATTCAATAGCCCGAACACAAAACCTCTAGTAGTTGCTTACCATAAATGATATATTATATTTATTGGTAAGCAACTTTTATATTTAGTAACTTTAAAAGCCTAAAAATTAGATTTCGCTAACTAAAAAATGCTTCCATGAGACGTAGTGGATTAAAAATAAGAATATTTATAGGACTTGCCATTGTAGCTTTTGCCTTCTTTAAGAAATGTAATAATAAAACGCTAAATGAATATACTGATAGGGTGCAAAACATTAATATGACGACAGATCAGGAAATCGCTATTGGATTGCAGAGTGAACCTGAAATAACCAGAAAACATGGAGGACTCTATCCAGATCAAAAGTTACAAGACTATGTCGATAATATTGGAAATAAACTTATTAATAACACGATGGCAAAAGAGTCGCCTTATCAGTATGAATTTCATCTTTTAGCTGACCCAAATACCATTAATGCTTTTGCTTTACCTGGCGGTCAAATTTTTATAACGTACGCACTCTATTCAAAATTACAAAATGAAGATCAACTAGCAGGTGTTTTGGGACACGAAATTGGTCATGTTTTGGGCAGACATTCTGCAGAACGAATAGCAGAACATGAATTTTGGAAAACCATTTCCACGGGCGCTTCTGTTGGTGCTGATGCAGGAGGTATTGTTAGTGGAATCGGACAAAATGTATTATTAGGAAATGGCAGAGAAGATGAACTAGAAAGTGATAAACTAGGAATTTTATTTATGATTAATTCTGGCTATAACCCTCAAGAGATGATAGGTGTTATGAAAATTCTAAAAGCAGCAGCAGGTCCCAACCGTACTCCAGAATTCCAAAGCACTCATCCCGATCCGGATAATCGTATCGAAAAAATCCAAGAGGCCATAGAAGAATATAGTAAACAATGAAAGCCCCGCTTGAAAACTTCATCAAGCAGGGATTTAAGTTTTGAACGTTTATGATAATTCTTCAAGCACTGCCGCTGCCTCTTTGGCATTGGACAGTTGTGCAAATTTCATAGCAGTATTTCCATTTTTATCTTTGGCCTGAACATATGCGCCTTTTCCTACTAACAACCTAATAATATCAACCCTATTATAGCGGGCAGCATACATTAAAGGTGTTTTTCCTTCTGATCTTAGATTTACATTGGCTCCCTCTTCTATCATTTTTACTACAGCATCAAAATCGCCTTTAATAATAGCCATAATAAAAGGATCAGCCTTACTCAAAGCTAGTTCGTGATTATTATTTTGATTGTTCTCTACTTCTGATGAGGCAAAGCCAACAGAAGTAATAAACAAAATCATCAATGCGGTTACAATTGTTTTTTTCATAATATTGTGGATTATTCGGATTAGTAAAAAGGCTTGTTCTCCTCAAAAAATTCTTTAAGAAACAACTCGCTAATTATCAACCATTAAATTACATAACATTAATCAATAAATAGCTTAAAATTTTAATAATATTTTAAAAATTTAACATTTTAAAAATATATTTGATAACTATCGTAAAGATTGAAATTTCTACTAATATAAAAGAGTTAGCTCTAAACTACCTCACCTAACAAACACTGAATTTTAAGAATTTTACATTTAGAAACAGTTCTTGGGCTACCTAAAGGGTATCTTGTTCTCAAATTGAAACAACGTCAAATTAGCCTGTTCACCTTTAGAGGATGTCAATATATCTACAAATTTGGCATGGTTAGGCCTTTAGACAAAAATTAATCTGCCTTCACTCTATCATATTTTGTGTTGAGATCAAGATCAGCCTTACTGGTATAAGTTCTAATACTTCTAAATTAAAGTTGTTTTGTAATTTCAAAAAGAATTCAAAAACAGTCACCAAAACGCAGTTAATTATAAGAATTTTATATTTTATTGCTTTTTTATTAGAATCATTTAACAGTTTTTTAAAAAACACATAAAATCAGCACTGAAAACATTTAAAAATTTTGAACCTATATATATTGATTTTTGTCCACAAGGGTTCTATATTGTAATTTAGCTTTACGATATAATTTGCAATTGTTTTGAATTACAATTGAAAATCATCTAATTTACATAACCAAAATGAACAAAAAAGTAATCTTAATGATTCTGGATGGATGGGGTACATCTCCAGATCCTAACGTTTCTGCCATTGACCATGCCAAAACTGCATTTATCGACGGTTTATATACCAAATATCCCAACGCCGCTTTAAGAACTGATGGTTTACACGTGGGACTTCCTGACGGGCAAATGGGAAATAGTGAAGTAGGCCACATGAATTTGGGAGCAGGAAGAATTGTATATCAGGACTTAGCCAAAATTAACTTAGCCATTCAAAATGATACATTGAAAAATGAAAAAACATTGGTTGATGCCCTAAATTATGCTAAAGAAAATAATAAAAACATCCACCTATTAGGATTGGTTAGTGATGGTGGAGTGCACTCTCATATATCACATATCAAAGGGTTATTAGATGTGGCTAGTACTTATGGATTAGATAATGTTTTTTTACACGCTTTTACTGATGGACGCGATGTGGATCCAAAATCTGGAATAAATCATATTACGGACATTCAAAAGCATATGACGCAATCTACCGGTAAACTGGCTTCTATTGTGGGACGCTATTACGCCATGGACCGAGATAAAAGATGGGAACGGGTTAAACTAGCCTATGATCTTATAGTTAATGGTAAAGGAGAATCCAGTACGGATGCTATTAAGAGTATACAGAAAAACTATGATAATGATATCACGGATGAGTTTATAAAACCAATATTGCTAGAAGAGAATGGATCTCCTGTTGCCACAATCAAAGATGATGATGTAGTCATATTTTTTAATTTTAGAACAGATCGTGGCCGTGAACTTACAGAAATGTTGTCACAATCGGATATGCACGAATATAATACTCATAAATTAAGATTGTATTATGTTACGATGACAAATTATGATGAGAATTTTCAAGGTATTCATGTGATTTATAATAAAGATAACATTACCGAAACTATAGGAGAAGTATTATCCCAAGCAGGTAAGAAGCAAATCCGAATCGCAGAAACCGAAAAGTATCCGCACGTTACCTTTTTCTTCTCGGGCGGGCAGGAAGAACCTTTTAAAGGAGAATCTAGAATCCTGCGGAATTCACCAAAAGTTGCTACCTATGATTTAAAGCCAGAAATGAGTGCATATGAGTTAAGAGATGCGCTGGTGCCTGAATTACAAAAAGGAGAAATTGACTTTGTTTGTCTTAATTTTGCCAATGGTGATATGGTCGGTCATACTGGAGTCATGGAAGCTGCTATCAAGGCCTGCGAAGCGGTAGACGAATGTGTAAAAGATGTGGTAACCACAGGGTTAGATAATGGATATAGCACATTACTGATTGCAGATCACGGTAATTGTGAAACTATGGTCAATCCCGATGGATCACCGCACACTGCGCATACAACTAATCCTGTCCCTTTCATTTTAATCGACGAGGAGCAAATACAAATTAAAGATGGTGTATTAGGTGACATTGCACCAACTATTCTAGAACTTATTGGAGTAGATCAACCCGCTGCAATGACTCAAAGATCTCTTCTGGTTAAGTAACCAGAAACTATTGAAATTATAAGCAGCTATGTTTTATACATAGCCGCTTTTTTATGTCAAAAATTTCAATTTATTGTATTAATTTAAGCCATTATGCATTAAAAAAGAAATTTACCATTAGAATAATATATCGACATTCTTCTAAAGATTAAAATTAGATCCTTCAACCCAATCTTAATATTCTTTGTAAATTTGCCTTCCGTAATAAGAATATTATGATCATTACCAAAACACGTGAAGAAATTGAATTAATGCGCGAAAGTGCATTGATAGTTTCTAAAACATTAGGTATGCTTGCTTCCGAAATAAAACCCGGAGTAACTACCTTGCAATTAGATAAGTTAGCAGAAGAATTTATACGAGATCATGGTGCTATTCCAGGATTTTTAGGATTATATGATTTTCCTAACACACTATGTATGAGCCCAAATCAGCAAGTCGTTCATGGCATCCCTAACAATACTCCATTAGAAGAAGGAGATATTATCTCTGTTGATTGTGGAGCTATCAAGAATGAATTCTACGGTGATCACGCTTACACATTTCCTGTCGGAAATGTCTCTCCTGAAGTAGCCCGTTTATTAAAAATCACTAAAGAATCTTTATATGTTGGTATTGCTGAACTTAAAGTTGGCAAAAGAGTTGGCGATGTAGGATATGCTATTCAGAAATATACGGAAGAAGCCGGTTACGGAGTAGTCAGAGAACTTGTAGGGCATGGATTAGGACGTAAAATGCATGAAGATCCAGAAATGCCTAATTATGGAAGACGCGGTAGAGGTAAAAAGTTTATAGAAGGAATGGTAGTAGCAATCGAACCCATGACAAATATGGGTACACATCGTATCAAACAACTAAGGGATGGTTGGACTATTCTTACTGCGGATGGTAAACCAAGTGCACATTTTGAGCACGATGTTGCCATTATAGATGGTAAACCCGAAATTCTTTCTACGTTTAAATATATCTACCAGGCATTAGGTATCGAATCGGACGAAGAAGATGCTTTTAGACAAGAACTGTTAGCTGTTTAAGTTTTTTCTTGCAATGAAAAAACTATTCAAATTTATATTAAATACGATCCCAAGACCGCTTTTAATTCGCTTGAGTTATTTGGCAAGACCAGTCATTTCTTTTTTTCTTAGCGGAAATAAATATACGGATCCAATCGACGGAAGAAGTTTCTCTAAGTTTTTACCTTATGGATATGGTACACAAAGAGAAAATGTACTCTCCCCTTCCACACTTTCATTAGAACGTCATCGACTACTTTGGTTATACCTGCAAAACGAAACTAATTTTTTTACAGCTAAGGCCAAAGTTTTACACTTTGCACCAGAGCAAGCTTTTTATAAGAGATTTAAAAATTTAGAAAATCTAGCATACACTACTACAGATCTTAACTCACCATTAGCTGATATAAAAGCCGATATTTGTGACCTTCCATTTCCAGACGATGCATATGATGTTATATTTTGTAACCACGTTTTAGAACATATTCCTGATGATACTAAAGCAATGCACGAACTATTCAGGGTTCTAAAACCTGGAGGAATGGCAATTTTACAAATTCCACAGGATTTAAGCAGAACTACAACTTTTGAAGATAATACAATCACAGATCCTAAAAAACGTGCTCAGATTTTTGGTCAGTATGATCATGTACGAGTATATGGGCAAGACTATTTCAATAAATTGCGGTCTATCGGTTTTCAGGTACACGAAGTTGACTACACCAATAAACTACCTAAACAAGAAGTACTCAAATACTGTCTTGCTCCTGGAGAGATACTTCCTGTGTGTTATAAAGCTTAAATTTTCTTACGAATTTGATGCTTTTCAATAGGAATATTTCAAAATATAATGATTCACATATCAAAGGGTTAACTGCATTTCTTCTACCGTAACTAAAGATAAACACACGGCTGTTACATTTCAACATAAAATAACGACGGTTGAAAGATATAAGTGTTTTATTTTCTTCATTGCATCCAGATATTAGCGTCAATATTGAATCAAATCATTAATTAAACTTAAACAAATATGACTCCTGCTGATGTTTTTTCTTTTGCCAATATGACGGCTATGCCTATGTGGATTCTTATGATACTGCTACCTAAATGGAAAGGAACAAGATTGCTTATCGACTTTAAAGTAATCCCGCTTCTCTTATCTTTTGCATATGTTATTTACATTTTTCAGGCCATAAAAATTGGCGGAGGAATGGATTTTGGAAGTCTGGCTTCTGTAATGCAGTTATTTACAGAAGAAAACGCCGTAATGGCAGGTTGGGTACATTATTTAGCCTTTGATCTCATCGTAGGAATGTGGATACTAGATCACAACAA
Source organism: Aquimarina ulvae (assembly GCF_053613295.3). Classification (NCBI taxonomy): domain Bacteria; kingdom Pseudomonadati; phylum Bacteroidota; class Flavobacteriia; order Flavobacteriales; family Flavobacteriaceae; genus Aquimarina; species Aquimarina ulvae. Next base: position 101,461 of record NZ_JBSIBP030000015.1, on the reverse strand, counting down.
AAGATTGGGAATTCATCAATTGTTAATAGCTCCTTGTCTTTTCGCCACATTCATGTTTGGGCCTGTTGGTTTTTTACTTTTTATGATTCTTAAAACAGTTAAAAAAGAAAAGTCATGATCTATCTACGCCAAGTATTGAGTACCGTAAAAAAAGAAAGCCTTATAATTTATTGGGCTGTCTGGATAAATTGCATAATTGCCTTACTATGTTTATCTGCATTCTTTGTAGACGACCGAACTTTATATGGAGTTAGTGTATGGATAAAACCTCTCAAATTCTCAATATCTATAGCCATTTACACACTAACTGTAGGATATTTAACAACTATATATCCGTACTCCAATAGAAAGAAGAATATTATAAATAATGTAGTTTCTTGGTCATTATTACTAGAATTGAGTATTATTTTTTATCAAGCATCAAGAGGTGTACCTTCACATTATAATGAATCGACTCTATTTGATGGTATTCTTTTTATGGCTATGGGTGTATTAATCGGGATCAACGTATTGATCATGGTATTATTTATTTTAGATACTATCCGATTAAAATTAAACACAACAAAATCAATTCAATATGCTATACTACTGGGTTGGCTCATTGTATTTTTTGGTAGTTGGATAGGAGGTCAAATGATCTCTCAAATGTCTCATAATGTTGGTCCCGTAAATGGATCAGAAGGTTTACCTCTGATTAATTGGAGTACGATAAGTGGAGATTTGAGAGTAGCACATTTTTTCGGATTGCACGGGATACAAATAATTCCGTTATTCGCATTATGGGTATCAAAAAAATGGAAAGTTTCTAGTAGAAACCAGGTGATTATTGTATTATTTTTTGGAATACTGTATGCCTCTTGGATTGGTTTCACTTTTTATCAGGCAAAACAAGGTATTCCATTACTTAAACTATAATAGAAAAATAAATGTTGGTCAACAAGAAGAAACGTATCAAACATCTAGGGTTTAATGACTTTTGGTTTATTATCATCGGTATTCTAATCCTTAGTTTTGTTACGTACTTCCTTTTTAATAATTCATTTGGAAGATATTCGCTGACCGAAGCAATTACTAGATGGGGTATCTCGTTATTCTTCTCTACCTGTGATTGGTTTATCATCCGTGAAATCATGATACTTTTAAGAAAGAGATTTCCTTATTTTAAAGATAACCGAAAGCGTATTATTCTATTCTTCTTAGCTATAGTTAGTACTGTTATCGTAGTAGATTTTGTTGGTGGCATCTTGTTGTCATTTATTTGGAATATCAACTACAACCCTGCTTCCAAAGCAAAAATATTAGTACCTATTATTTTAATCAGCACTATGACCATGGCTATTTATGAAGCTATTTATTTTTATGTACGGTTAAAAAAATCAATACGAGAAGAAGAACAATCAAAGCAAATGATCGTACAGGCGCAATTAGATACGCTAAGGAATCAAGCACAACCTCATTTTTTCTTTAACACACTGAATACCTTACGTGATATTATTGATCAAAATTCTAAAGAAGAAGCTACAGATTTTGTAGATAAACTTTCAGCAGTATATCGTTTTATATTAGAGTCAGGAAATGCTAATCTTATTTCATTGGGTGAAGAATTGAAATTTTCAAAATCATATATTCATATACAATCCGAAAGGTTTGGAAATAACTTATATATAGATTGGGATATTCCAGAAATCTCATTATCTGCCAAGATCATACCAATGAGTTTACAACTTTTATTAGAAAATGCCATTAAGCATAATGTAATTTCGAAATCTAAACCACTAACCATAGGAGTAAGAGTTCAACATGATTTACTAATTGTAACAAATAAAATTCAGCCTAAATCAACTAAAATCCCTTCTACAAAAGTTGGGCTAAAAAATATTAAAAAGCGTTATGCATTAATTTCCAGCAAACCCGTCGAGATTACAAATGATAAAAATCAATTTACTGTTTCCCTTCCATTATTAAAACTATCTGATAAAAAAAGTAATTATGAAGGTATTGATCATTGAAGATGAACCAAGAGCGGCAAATCAACTACAGAGTAAGCTTACGGCTTGTAATTTTAAATATCAGTTATTAGATATCATTGATACGGTTGAAAATGCGATATTTTGGTTTAAAACAAACGTGTTCCCGGATTTAGTGTTCATGGATATCCAACTGGCAGATGGGCTGAGTTTTGAAATTTTCCAGAAAACTGAAATTGATGTTCCTATAATTTTTACTACAGCTTTTGATCAATATGCCATTGAGGCGTTTAAAGTGAATAGTATAGATTACTTGTTAAAACCAATTCAGCAGGATGAACTAAATCGTGCATTAACAAAATTTACCAAGTCAAACAAACCACCTTCAATTGATCCATTGATTCTAAAAAAACTTCTTACCAGCATGCAGATTACAAACAATAGTCGTGAAGGCATATTGGTAAGAGAAGGGAGCGGATTTGTTCAAATCAAAATCCGTGATCTTTTGTACATTTACTCTGAGGATAGTATTACTTTTGGGGTCACTTCTGCCAAAAGATATATTATTAATGAAACTATGGATCAACTATTTGATTCTATTGATCCTAACCAATTCTTTAGAATCAACCGCGGACAAATAATTTCTAAAAATTCAATTCAAAAAATAGATACTTATTTTAATCATAGAATTAAACTTTCTATTGTAAATCCAAAAGGTCAAGAATTTATTGTGAGTAGACAAAAAACCACTGATTTTAAAGAATGGCTCAATCGCTAGTATTCATCTCTGTTAATTATTAGGAAAATTATTTATGCTAAGTGTTTTGAGTTCTTTTTGTTCATCCTCATAAATAAAGTATACTTTCAATTCTGGATATTGTTTTAAAAACTGTTTAGAGTTCTCTAATCCCATCGACATCAACGCTGTGGCATATGCATCAGCCTCCATACAGGTATTCGTTATTACAGAAACGCTTAGGAGATTGGATTTATTGGGGTATCCTGTTTTTGTATCAATAATATGCGCATACCTGTTACCTTGTTCATCCAGCTTAAATTTGCGATAACTTCCTGAAGTTGCCATTGCTTCATTATCTAAAGAAATAACCTTACTATACGATTGAGTTTGATCAAAATTAGGATCTTCTACTCCAATTTTCCAAGCTTTTTCTTTAATTAAATTTCTTCCTTTTCCTCTGATCTCACCTCCTATTTCTACTAAGTAATTTTTAAAGCCTTTTGACGCTAGAAATTCAGCAAACACATCTACCGCATAGCCTTTCGCTAATGCATTAAAATCAATAAATGTATTATGATGCTGTTTTAGAACCTTGTTTTTTTGCAAGCTAACTTTATCCAATCCAACTGTCGTAAGCAAGCTATCAATTTTAAGACTATCTAATGCAACAAGGTTACCTTCGGGTCCAAAATCCCAGGCATTTACCAAAACTCCAATCGTAGGATCAAAAATACCTTCTGTTTCTTTATAGATTCTTTTTGATGTGTTAAACACATTTTTGAAGTGGTTATCAATCACGATAGTTGAGTCTCCCTGATTAATTTTAGAGATATCAGAATCATCTTGATACGTAGACATTGAAGCGTTTATAACCGATACGATGCTATCATAAGATTGTGTTAGATCAATCTCTTCTTTATCTATAAACTGAACTGAAAATGTCGTACCAAATGCATTTCCGCTTGAATAATTAAGATATTGATTTGGTGTTTTTTTACAAGAAAATGTAGCAAGAAAACATATTAGAAGTAGGTTGCGAATCATATTATTCAATTAAGATGTGTTTCTATGGTTTGTAACCCTGCATATTCCAGAACATATTCTTCATTCAAAAAAACAGGTTTAGCGGGGTTTTCAGAATTTTGTAATCCTACACCTGCATAAAATACCTTTGCCTCTTGTTCTCTGGCGTGCTTTTTAAAAGCTTCCATCCAAACCATATCATAGTTATGTGGATTATCAGGATAAGCAATCGCTTTTACGATCACAAAATATCTTTGATTTGATTTATCAATACAAACGAACTGCGGATGTTTACCTAATTTGCTATTAATAGCAATAAATTCAAACCCCTTTTTTTCTAATTCTTTTCCAACAATATTCATTGCCAGATTATGAAGCTCTTGTTTGGTAAGTACTCTTGTCATAGCGATACAAAGATAATACTATCATCAAAAAACCGAATATATTAATTAAAAACTTGAACAATCTATAAGATATGATTTTCTCAAGGTATCCTCTACTCCAGTTTGGATAACTTCTCTATAATTATGAAAATCTTCATTAGAATAACCTGTAGCATATGTAAATCTTACCTCAATATCTGAATTAGGTTTTGTTCTTAAATAAATCAAAGTATCCTTTTCCTGTTCAAATACATTTTGCGAACCAAAAAGATACGAAATATTATCATTCTCAATAACACCATTAGCTATCGTTAAAGGTTCATAGTCATTATTTCGTATTTTTAAATCTAATTCTAAAATAACGGGATACCAGGCATCGATATCTTTTATATTTTCCTGACCTGGAATAATACTATCCTTCTGAATTACTTCGGTATAATAAGGAGTGCCATAATACTGCTTCAAAAGGGCGTGATCTTTCCCAAGGACATGGTTATAAGTTATAGAATAATTACCATTAGTATCTGTCCAAACGGAATCAATCGGGCTGGAAGGACAACCGTAAGCAAAATTTACGAATTTACATTCTACAGTTCCTAGAACTATTCTAAAATCCTCCACATTAACGTTTCGCTCTACATCATATACACGTCCTTTAATAGTGGTTACTACTGAGGCTTGACCATCATCAGTGTCACAAGAGATTAATAATTGAATTATAATAATAACTAAACTATTTAAAACAAACTTTTTCATATTCTATATTTATTAAAACCGGTGTAAATATAGCATCTAAGCCCACCTCTAACTTGTAATAAATAAGAAAACAAGTTTTTAGTTTTGCAAAAATCACAAAAAGTAGAACTAACTATTTTGAATCTTATTGAAGCTATTTTTCTTAAAATTTTAAACTTCCAATCTCAATTTCCTCCTCTTGTTCACCTAACCTTACAATACTTACTTTTTTTGATTCATTTTTCTTTCCATAGTTTGTAAACATTGTTACTTTCAGGATCGTTGGACCAGATATTTTTTGAACATTATCTGCAAAATAATCAATCATAACTTTATAATTCCCTTTTACAGCATCTTTAAGCATAAACTCCTCAGGGCCATACCCTTCAGTCATATCTTCAGATAGTCTACCTCCTATTTCTGTTTCCGAATTACTATAATACCCTTTTTCCTCATTCGGATCTATTACCCATAAGTCTATATCTGTATCATTATGATTCCAATCAATTACCACTCTTACATCTACGGGAATTTCTTTAAAGATCTTCTCTGCAGATTTTGGTAATTTAAGTTTCTTTTTATACTTATATACCAATCTATTGAGTTCTACATAAGCCAATTGTTCAATTCCTGAAAATCGTTCGTCTTCATCTTTTTCTAACAAGTCTCCTCTGTATATTTTATACAGTAAATCAAAACTCTTTTGAAACGCTCCTACAACCTCATAAGCTAATGCTAAATCTCTATAAGATTGAGGTTCTTCAGTTCTTAGTTCTAGTACTTTTTCATATACTACCACCGCAAGATCGTATCGACCAAAATATTCTAACTTATACGCCAATGCTCTCATTAATTCAGGGTTATCCAAGTCTTTTTCAATCAGATTAGTTACTATTTTGATTGCTAGTGTAGGAGCTTCTTTGCTATCAAAAAAGTCTGCCACATCAAGATAAAATGAAGGAGTATTCGTGTATTGACTTCTGATGTCTAAATATTTGTCATATGCTAAATCAACAGTCTTTTCCTTTGACAAAATCTTCAGATATGGAACTTCTGGATTCCAAGACTTTAATTCTATTTTTTCTGAAATTTTTTGATTTAATTCTTCAATTTTTTCTGAGTTGTTCTCTTTCCCTTCTTTAGTGATAATGACAATTATACCATTGTTCCCGGCAGAACCATATAAAGCTACTCCACTTTCTTCTTTTAACACCTGTATAGATTCTATATCACCCGGTAGTAATTTATCTGTTGGATTTCCCTGAACAGGTATGCCATCAACAATATAAAGAGGTTCAGCATTTGAAGTAATGGACGAAACACCCCTAACTACCACAGATGAATTTGCTCTTGGCTGGGGTCTTTCTACACGAACTCCAGCAACAGCTCCAGCAAGTGACTGGGTTGTTACAGTTGCGACTGATGTTGTCATCGATTTTCGTTTATGAGTCCCATAACCAGTTACCACTACTTCTTCTAAAAGTGATGCATCTTCTGCCAATTTAATTTGTAGAATATTAGAATTTTCAATAGTAATTTCTTTAGAAGCAAAACCTATATAGGAGATTTCTAACGCTTGTTGGGATTCTGCATTCATACTAAAATTACCATCAAAATCAGTTTGAGTACCATTTGTAGTTCCCTTAATCACAATATTTACACCTGGTAACGGAAGACCGTTATTATCGGTAACTGTTCCGGATATAATTCTTTTTGAAGGATCTATAGGATTGGTCACGGATTGCGCAGGTGTTGTGGGTGTGGTTATATTGGTGTTAGCTTCGTTTTGCGCTGTAGTCGTATTTATAGTACTATTTTGAGAAGGGGAATTGCTGTTTTCACTATTAGAATTAATTCGACTTCCTTGTTTTGTTACTTTTTTAGGAAAACTTGTAGCATACCACGCTAATAAATTCTCATAACCTTTAAACAAATCTGCTCTTCTCTCTTCTATTTCTTCTCTTTTATAGCGTTCTTCTTCCTCAATATTCGCAATTCGCTCTTTATAGGCAGCTTTTAACTCTTGTGGAGGTTCTATACGGTATTTAACATAATCTTCTATTCTATCTAAAATCAACATAGAAGTGTATTCTGTGATTAGCTTATACTGTTTCGCCAAAGAGATAATTTTTTTCTTATTCTCTTTTTTATCCTTATTTAAAAATGCAAGTTTTTGCTTTGCCCAAAGTCTTTTTATAGTTTTATCTTCTGTTTCCGGAGTAATGGAAATTTTAATTTCTTCTGTTACTTTATTCCTATATCCAAAGAGTAATTTGATTGTAGTATTTTCTTTAAACTTACCGGATAAAGAAAAATCGGATAGAACATTCGTATTTTGAGTAGGATACACTTCTTCTACTGTATCATTTTCCCTTATTCCCAAAAACTGGTAGGTTTCATGTTTTAAAATTTCTAAAGCATTCCCGGTAGAAAATCTAGTAAGATTTATATAATTCCCTCCAGAAGTCGTGGCTATTTTATTCATATATTCATGATCTCCGGAAACAGAAGAATTAATAGTATAGATACTTCTATTAATTGTCTTGGTAAAACTACCCAGATTGATTAATCCATCCGTAAAAAGCAAAATCTCATCGGATTTTATTTTCATACTATCTAAGAAACCTAAAGAAGTACCTCCGTCATATGCTAGCTTTTCTATTTGTTCTTTTAAAATCGACCAATTTCCATTAGTAACTCTAAACTCTTTATTGTTATGTATGGAGTTGCTAAATGCTATAAATTGAACTTTGACATTTTGTAAATAGTTAAAGTGCAAATCCAATAGCTCTAGTTCTTTTTGAATTTTTCTATGGTTATTGGAAAATGAAGAATCCCATAAAATCGTAATACTGTTTGGTTTTTTCTTTAGTCTTGAATTGGGCTCTAACTGTTGATTAATATAGAAAAAATCATTGTAGGTGATCACTTGTCTCGAGCCTAAACTTTTTGGAATATCAATAATTATAGAAGAAGAAGCTATATAATGCTTTTTATGTACTAATGCTTTGTATTTATTTCCTTCTTGACGAAAAATTAAATCGTCATTATTGGTTTGTGGTTTTTTATCTCCATAAACAGTTATATCAACCAAAAATTCATCCAGATTATTCGTAAAATTAAAAGGTAATTCGTAAAGCTTAGAACTATTCTTGTTGAACAATTCCTGCTCGTACGTAATAACAATATTCTTATAACCCTTGGGTAAAATCGGATAGATTCTAGCTTTGTAATTATTTCCTTGTGTTTTTTCTAAAAGACCTGGATCGATATTTTGTCTTATTGTACTTTCATAAGCAACTCGTGCCAGTTCTTTTTCTACAATAACTGCTTCTCTCATTTTATCATTAACATCCATAGCAAATCCAGAAACGGATTGTCCCTGACCCAAAGGAAACATCAATTCACCCTCTAAAGTCCTTTCGTGTTCATTATAGAACTTCATATCATATGTGGTTGTAGCAAAATTTCCTACAATTTTTACATCTACCTTCAAAACAGAGAGTTTCAACTGAGTGGAGTCTTTTAATTGAATGACCGGAGCTTCTTGGCTAAACAGCGCTGTTAAAGAGATGAGAAATGTAAATAGTAGTAAAGATTTTTTCATGATTGGCTTATTTTCTATTTAGAGTAAAACTCATCAATATTAACCATTCATAAAACTCAAAATGAGTGAAGTCATCTTTTGATTGAGTAAACACTACATCATTTAAACCTAATATATACGGATTCTTCAAAATAATAACTAGGAGTATATACCGGTTTACCTTCTTCAAACCTATACCAAGGTGATATACTGGTATCTTCAAAGTTTTTAAGTAGACACACATTCTGCGCAGGAGTATTTCCCTGAGCCAATAAAAACATCTTATCACCTTCAAGATTGATGATCTCATCTACAATAATCTCTATATGACCCGGCGTTTCTGGATTTACCAACATATCGCCAATAGCTAAATCTTTTATTTTCACTTTTGGCAATTCTGTATGTAATGACAAGGTTCCGGCATATGTATAAATTAAACTTAAGTACTTATAAAAATTTGATTTAGAAGAATTAGGTCTAGCTGTTTTATGAAAAGTTACTTTATTACCTTTAATTCTAGGGCAATATCCTGCTGCGTATTTTTTCCAAGAACAGTAATGTCCAGAAGTAAAATTAAAACCGATTTCATTTTTTCTATTTTGATCCCACAGATACTCTGCTCTAATTCTCATTAAGGCGTCCGCACATTGCTGTAATCCATTTGAAGGAACAGGAACTTCTAGAATTAGAATTGCATCGTGCCAATGTTGCGCAAAATATTTGGTGTCATCGTAGTTAATGATTGGTGATCCATATTTCTTTAAAGGATACTTACGAAGATATTCCTGAAAAGAACCCTTTGGATATGCTTTCCTTTTATATCCATTTGGGACTTTTACTCTGCTTAAAATTGTATTACCATCTTCATTAATATAATTAGGAACTGAAATTATGTTATTTATAATTCATTTCACGTGATTCGTAAAATGTTTTCCTTTAGAGCTTTTTCCAAAAATGAATATTGCAATAATTATTACAGTGATAACCAAAACAATCTTTTTCATCTATAGTATTATTTTACGTATATAAACTAAAAAAACCGATACAGTGCATCAGTTTTTTTAGTTTATATTATGAAAGATATCTTGTATCTATCCTCCAAAGTCATCAAATCTGATATGCTCATCAGGAATACCAAAATCTTCTCCCATTTTTTGAACTGCTTTATTCATTAATGGCGGTCCACAAAAATATAATTCTATATCCTCTGGAGCTTCATGATGATTCAGGTAATTATCAATTACACAATTATGAATAAATCCTACAAAACCATCTCCTTCTTCGTCATTGATATCCTTTTTTACTTTCCAATTATCCTCTTCTAATGGTTCGGATAATGCTAAGTAAAACTTGAAGTTCGGAAATTTATCTTCTAATTGTTTAAAGTGATCTAAATAGAATAATTCTCTTTTAGAACGACCTCCATACCAATAGGTAACGATACGCCCTGTTTGTAAAGTCTTGAATAAGTGATATAAGTGAGAACGCATTGGTGCCATTCCAGCTCCTCCACCTACATATAGCATTTCTGATTCAGATTCATTAATGAAGAATTCTCCATAAGGTCCAGAGATTGTTACTTTATCTCCAGGTTTCTGTGCAAAAATATAAGAAGATGCAACACCTGGATTGACATCCATCCATCCATTTTTACTTCGATCCCAAGGTGGAGTAGCAATACGCACATTAAGCATGATTTCTCTTCCTTCTGCTGGGTAAGAAGCCATAGAATAGGCACGTTCTACAGTTTCATTGTTTTTCATCACTAAAGGCCATAAACCAAATTTATCCCATTCTGCTTGAAATTTATCAGGTGTATCGTGCTCTTCTGGGTGTGCAGTAATGTCTATATCCGAATATTTGATTTCACAAGGTGGAATCTCAATCTGGATATATCCGCCTGCCTTATATCCCATATCCTCAGGAATCTCGACTACAAATTCTTTAATGAAAGAAGCCACATTGTAATTACGAACAACTGTTGCTTCCCATTTTTTAATTCCGAATACTTCTTCAGGAATCTCAATGTTCATATCTTGCTTTACTTTTACCTGACAGGCTAAGCGAGCACCGTGTTGTAATTCTTTACGAGAAAAGTGTGGTGTTTCTGTGGGCAGTGCTTCTCCTCCTCCTTCAAGAACGTGACATTCGCACTGTATACATGTTCCACCACCTCCACAAGCAGAAGGTAAAAATATTTTTTCACTACCTAAGGTCGATAATAAAGTACCTCCTGAAGCAACCTCTATCTCTTTTTCACCATTAATGGTAATTTTAACTGGCCCTGATGGTAATAGTTTGTCTTTTGCAAATAATAAAATCCCTACCAAAACCAATGTAAGCACCAAAAATGAGATGATGGTGATTGTAATTGTTCCAATTGTTGACGCTAAAAATATCATATTATTTAAGTATTGAAACGTTAGTATTTTCTGCTACTTCTTTGGTAGTTTTTTCTTCTACCTGAACAGTTTTCTCTTTCTTTGCTTCCTCTTCATCTCCTCCAGTTAGCATTCCTCCGAAACTCATAAAGCCGATCGCCATAAGTCCGGTGAGAATGAAAGTAATCCCTAATCCTCTTAATGGCGCTGGTACATTAGAGTATCTAATTTTTTCTCTAATCGCGGCAATCGCAAGAATTGCCAAGAACCATCCGATTCCTGATCCAACACCGTACACTGCAGCATGAGAAATCGTAGCAAATTCTTTCTGTTGCATAAATAACGACCCACCCAAGATCGCACAGTTTACAGCAATTAACGGTAAGAAAATACCTAAAGAGTTGTATAATGAAGGTGAAAACTTTTCTACGATTATTTCTACCAATTGTACCATTGTTGCAATGGTGGCAATAAATAAAATAAAGGTTAAGAAACTTAGATCATAATCTGCATATTCTGGTCCTAACCACGTTAACGCACCTTCTCTGAGAATATATTTATCTAACAAAAAGTTTAAAGGCACTGTTATCGCTAAAACAAATATAACCGCAGCACCAAGCCCTACAGCCGTAGAAACCTTCTTAGATACAGCAAGGTATGAACACATCCCTAAAAAGAATGCGAATACCATATTGTCAATAAAGATCGATTTTAAAAATAATTCTAAATAGTCCATGTTTCTTTATTTTAATGATCTTCAATTAATGCTTTATTTCTACTTCTCTGAATCCAAATGATAATTCCTACAGTAATCAGAGCCATCGGCGCCAATACCATAAAACCATTGTTTTCATATCCAAAGGCATATACACCTGTTTTATCGATAGGATTACCCAAAATTTCCACACCAAACAATGTTCCGGAGCCTAGCAATTCTCTAAAAAAAGCAACAACTATCAACAACAATCCATAACCGGCAGCATTACCAATTCCATCTAGGAATGATTTCCACACACCATTACCAAGGGCAAATGCTTCGAAACGTCCCATTATAATACAATTAGTAATTATCAGACCAATGAACACAGATAGTTCCTTACTTAATGTATAAGCAAATGCTTTTAATACCTGATCAACGATTATTACCAAAGCAGCTACCACTACCAACTGAACAATAATCCTGATTTTGGAAGGTATAATGTTTCGCATTAAGGAAATCACTACGTTTCCTATTGCCATCACAAAAATAACCGAAATCGCCATAACGATAGAGGGTTTCAATTGTGCTGTAATTGCTAATGCAGAACAAATACCTAATACCTGTATCGTGATAGGGTTATTATCAGCTAGCGGATCTACTAGTAATTTTTTGTTTTTCTTAGAAAACAATGGCTCTTTAGGCTCTTTTACTTTTACTTCAACGTTTTCTTCTGTTACTTCAGCCATTTGTTATTTTTTTAAAGTTTCGAAATAAGGTTGATACATTTTGATTCCTTTTTTTACCATTGCTGTCACACCATCTCCTGTGATCGTAGCACCAGCCATAGCATCTACGGCGTTATCATTTTTATCTACATTTTTAGGGTCTGCATTACCTTTCTTTACAGTAATTCCTGCATAATTTCCAGATGCATCTAAAATACTTTCTCCAATAAAGTCATCTCTAAAATAAGCCTCCTTAATATTAGCTCCTAAACCTGGAGTTTCTCCTTTATGATCAAAAAATGCTCCTTTTACAGTCTTGAATTCCCTATCTAAAGAGACATACCCCCAGATGGCATCCCATAAACCATTTCCTCTCATAGGAACAACATAATATTCTTGCCCATCTTTTTTACCAATAAATAAAGGCATTTTTCGCTGATAATCGGGATCTTGCTTTATCTTATCATTTTCCTTTTTAACTTCTATGCTGAACGCTTCCGTTGTTTTCTTTGCAGAATCTCCAACAATGATATATTGTTCATCTCCCACATATTGATCAAACAACTCTTGCGCTTTCTCTGCAGGTACAAACTCATTAGGATCTTCTGTATCCGTAACACCCATCGCAAATAAAATATTCTGCTGTTTTTCTGTTATTTTATTGGCTGCAATATTAGGTTTCAAAACTGAAGAAATACCTGCTAACAGCGTACCTACCACAACCACCATCGCCACAGCAAAAATGATTGTATATGAATTTTTATCTGTATTAATCGCCATTACTAAGCTGTTTTTAATTTTAGACGTTTCATTCTTTTCTTAACATTTCCTTGAACCACATAATGATCAATAGTAGGAGCAAATACATTCATCAATAAAATTGCTAAAAATACTCCTTCTGGATATGCTGGGTTAAACACACGAATTAAAACGGAAATAAATCCGATCAAGAATCCATAAATCCATTTCCCTTTATTGGTTTGTGAGGCTGTTACGGGATCCGTAGCCATAAAAACAATACCAAATGCTATTCCTCCTACAATTAAGTGTTTCCAGAACTCCAGATTCATCAATGCATAAAATTTACTGGACTCTGCTATCCATCCTGCATTTGTCACGCCATTAAATATTAATCCCATCAATAAAGTACCTAATACAGCACTTACCATAATTCTCCAGCTTCCTATTTTCGTGAAAATTAAGAAAGCTGCTCCGACTAATATTAATAATGCAGATGTTTCTCCTACTGATCCTGGTATAAAACCATAAAAGGCATCTGCCAAAGAATATGTAGCTTCACCAGAACCTAAAATATTTTTCCCCTGTGCTAATCCACCAAGTATTGTTTCTCCAGAGATCGCATCTAATTCTGCTCCATCAGCAATCTTATTAGCTCTTTCTACAGCCCCATGTACCCATACTTTATCACCAGACATCCAAGTAGGATATGCAAAGAATAGAAATGCTCTAATAGTTAAAGCGGGATTCAAAATATTCATACCTGTTCCACCGAATACCTCTTTTCCTATCACCACACCAAATATGACGGCAACTGCTAACATCCATAATGGAGTATCTACAGGAACAATCAATGGCACTAACATTCCGGTTACCAAATATCCCTCTTCAACCTCATGTCCTTTGATCACTGCGAACAAAAATTCTACTGCCAATCCTACTCCGTACGATACAACAACCAACGGTAAAACTTGCCATAAACCTATGACTAAGTTATCTAGAGACCAAAAGGAAGCACTAAAGAAGCCATTAGAAACCGCCTCTATTTCACCTAAAGCCAAATAGTGTTGATACCCGGCATTAAACATACCAAATATCAAACAAGGCACCAATGCCATTATTACCGTGTTCATGGTACGTTTAAGGTCATCTGCTGCACGAACGTGTGCTCCAGAATGTGTAGTTTCATTTGGCAAGTATAAAAAAGTATGAAGCGCATTAAATGCAGGCGCCATCTTTTTATCTTTATACTTCAGTTTTAAGTTATGTAATTTACTTTTTAAACCCATGACTTTATCCTATTTCTTTTAACATTAAATCTAGTCCTTCTCTAATGATCTGCTGATGCGGTTGTTTAGAAACACATACAAATTCAGTCAGCGCAAAATCTTCAGGAGCTACTTCATACATGCCTAACTGTTCCATAGCATCCAGATCATTAACGACACAGGCTTTTAGGATTTGTAGCGGGTAAATATCCATAGGAAAAACTTCCTCATAATTACCTGTTACTACAAATGCTCTGTGCTCACCATTCGTATTCGTATCCAACTCGTACTTTTTATTAGGAAATAACCAAGAAAAAGTAAGCGCTCTGGATGGTGAAATTTTATTAAAAATAGGCTTGTTCCAACCAAAAAGTTCATAGTCATTACCTTCTGGAATTACTGTGATACTTGTATGATAAAATCCTAAGTTTCCGTCAGGCTTTACATTATCTCCCGTAAGCACATCACCACTAATGACTCTGATATTTCCATCTTTCACTCCTGAATCATAAACTACCGAAGATACCTCTGCACCTATTCTGGTTTTGAAATATTTTGGATTTTTAGCTGCAGATCCGGTTAATGCTACGATACGTTCTGAATTGAACTTCCCTGTTAGCAACAACTCTCCTATAATCACTAAGTCTTGTGGATTTACAACCCATGCAACCTCTCCTTTGTTGATAGGGTCTATTTTAGCGATTTGTACTCCAACATTTCCAGCAGGGTGCGGACCGCTTACATTGTGCAATGTAATATGATCTAATCCAGAAAAAAGTGACTTCCCTTTTTTACCAATAGACACGTGGACATCTCCTTCGGTTAACTTACTCAAAGCAGTAATTGCAGTCTGAAGTTCTTTATCTTTCCCTGCCAGCACGTGTTCTAGGTCAGCAGCTAATGGTGCTGTTGCGTACGCAGATATAAAAATTGCTTTGGGCGCAGCTTTAGGATTCGCAATAACATCATACGGACGTTGTTTGATAAAGGGCCAGCATCCTGCGGATAATAAGTGAGCTTTGACATCTTCACCATTCATCTTATTTACATCCTTTGTCCCAAAATTTGCAAATTGCTGTTCTTTATCCGCTAAAATCTTGAATGCTAAAATTTTTCTTTTGGCACCACGTATAATTTCCACAACCTCACCACTAACGGGCGAAGGAAATAACATTTTTTCATTTGTCTTTGAGTGGAAAAGTGGTTCGCCGGCTTTAACTTCTGTACCTTGTTTAGCAATAACTTTGGGTACGATACCGTGAAAATCGTCAGGCTTAATTGCGTATACATTACTTTTGGTAGCTTCTACAGTAACTTTTTCTGCCTCGCCAACAAGCTTAATGTCTAAGCCTTTTCTGATACGAATGTCTTTTGACATATTTGTAGTCTATGTTAATTAACTAAAAAAATCGTGCAAATTTACTAATTAAAACACGTAAGTGAAAGCAGCTTTTGTTATAAGATTTTATTTATAATGTTTCTAAATAATGTTTTTTTTAACTCAAAAAAGTGACCAGCTTAATCAGGCATACATTTTGTTTATCTTTACACAGTTAACTAAGGAAAAATGTTAAAAAAACTTAAACAAATCTTATTAATTTTAGTAGTATTTAGTGGCTTTCAATCTTTTATTGAGGCACAGGAAAGTGTAGAAGAAGTCAATCCTCCTGATTATATAAAAACAATACAATTATTCGGAAGCGATGAATTCTCTGGAACTCCTATTTTAAAACTTGGGGAACCACTCACAATCCGGTTTGATGATATTAACGGGGATGAAGCGGATTATTACTATAAAATAACACACTACGATTTTGACTGGAAACCATCCGTGTTGTATAAGAATGAATACCTCAACGGCTTCGATGATATCAGAATTATTAATTACGAAAATTCGTTCAACTCGTTACAATTATATAGCCATTATACACTAAGAATTCCTAATGAAGATACCCGAAGTTTAAAAGTTAGCGGTAATTATATGATTGAAATTTATAATGATGACGATGAAATTGTTTTTTCAAGAAAATTCATTGTGTATGAAAACCTTGCTAATGTAAAAGTGTACACAAAAAGATCCAGAGATTTAAAATATATCAATACTCGACAAGTCGTTCAATTCGAAATCAGTTCATCCAACGAAATTTTGAAGAACCCGAAACGTACAGTAAAAACATTGGTTATACAAAATAATGATCTCAAGAACGCGATTACGGATCTTATCCCGCAATTTACCATTGCAAACGATTTGATGTATAAATACGATATCGAAGCTAGTTTTTGGGCTGGAAACGAATATCTTTTCTTTGATAATAAAGAAGTTAGATCTCCTACTGCTAATATCAGACGCATTGACCTAGAAGACATCTATAACAATTATTTATATACTGACATTGTTCGAGCTAACAGAATTTACACCTACAATCCCGACATCAACGGTAATTTTGTTGTAAGAAATTTAAGAGCCAGCAATAGCAATACAGAAGCAGACTACGTTTTGATGCACTTTTCTCTGGAATGCTACGAGCCTCTTGATGGTGGTGAAATTCATATTTACGGTAATTTTAACAATTACATTATAGACGCATCTACTCGATTAACATATGACAAGGAAAATGCGATATATAAAGCAAAAAGATTATTTAAACAAGGATTTTATAACTACAAGTATGTATTAGTAAGACCTGATGGAACATTGGATCCTGGTTTTATCAGTGGTAATTTTGATGAAACCGAAAACGAGTATGTCGTGATACCTTATTACAGGGCGCCGGCAGCTAGATATGATAGAGCTATTGGCAAAGGTATCGGAAATTCCAGAAACATTACAAATTAAGTGAAGCCTAAAAGATGTGCCCTCGTATAGTTTCTAGACCTTTATTTTCAATGACAACTGGATATATGACGACATTTTATTGGACAACTACCTTTATAGTCCCTAAGTTGATCCTATTTAAAGAAATCACATAAAAATATATCCCTTTAGCATTCACCTGATTTCGGTTTAAAAGTATCGCTTGTTCACCAGATGTTATCATTTTTTTGTAAAGCACCTTTTTTTGTCCGAAAAAATTAATAGCCGCTATTTCCAATATTCCATTCGTTCTAGTCTGAAATTTTAGCACTGATTGCTCACTAATTGGATTCGGAGTAATAACTGGCTTTCCTATTTCTCCCAAAGTATAATCATCTTGTTCTTTAATAGGTGTTATATCACAAGATGAAGGACACAAATCAGTCCAAAAACCATTAAATTTTCCATCTGCGTTTGAATATGTTCTGGTAAACCACCCTGTTGTACCCCTTGCCAAATCTATAGTTTGTGTTCCTTGACCATCATTAAATACAATGCCAATATCATTAGACAAAACTCCATCAGGAACTGCAAAAGACCATCGACCCCAAGCAGAGCCACCTGTAACTGTCATTACCTGACCGGGCCATCCTGCAGTATTTTCTAGTGTAACATTTCGTGCTCTATCAAATATGTAGATATACGATGACCCATCCCAGTTATATGTTGGTGTTTTAAAATAAATATCGACTACAGTTGTATTTAGCCCATTACAATCACTCAAACACTCAGTACTCCAAACGCCGTCCTGATACCATCCACTGGTATTTCTAGACAAATCATTGGTCTGACTATTAGCTCCATTGAAAACCATTCTTACCTCATCAGGGTTAACTCCTTCAGGCAATATCAATGTATAACTATACCAATTCGTATCATGATAATTATTCATTTGTTGACCTGGCCATACATTTGTAGTTAATAATGTTGAATCGGATGCTGAACTAAAAAAGTAAACATTTACTATAGAATCCCAACCTAATGGTTTGTGAAAATTATATGTAATCTCAATTGCTCCTTCTGTAGTTACCAAACTCACTTCGCTAAAAGCTGATTGATTACCTTTTCGATCTTTTGCTACAACTCTGAACTCATAACTGGTATCAAATGACAATCCATTGATAGTAGCAGAAGAAGTATTCACAAACTTGACAAATTCTGCCCCCTCATATATATCATAACCCGTAACCGCAATATTATCAGTTGAGGGATTCCAACTTAAGGTTACCGAAGATTGATTTATGTTGGATACTACAAGATCTGTAGGAGTGGATGGAGCAATATCATCTACAGCTAATTCGACTTTTAACGGTGCTTTCCACACACCTCTACCATACGTAGCAGCTAATAAAACTTTATCTTTCAAATTGATTTCTAAATCCCTTACTGCTACATTAGGAAGATTCGTAGAATAATTTTGCCAAGGCTGATCTCCATCTTTAATGTACACTCCCAAATAAGTCCCCAAATATATCGATTCAGTCCCCTTATGATGCCGTACTACAAACTTTCCTTCTTCTGGAAGATTTCCTGTGATATTAACAAAACTATTACCTTGATCATCTGATTTAAGCACTTTTCCTGTGATGGAACCTGCTGTGGAAACATACATAATTTGATGATTATCATTATGAACCTCTATCGAAGTTATTGAATTAGAGAAAGTATATACTTTGGACCAATTGACACCCTTGTCTATACTCTTATATAGGTTTTGATTATTAGCAATATACATAATCTTAGCATCAGATGGGTCTAACTCGATATGATCAATATTACCACCACCGAAATTAAATTCTGTCATTTTCTCAAAAGATGTATTTTCGAGTTTATAAAAACTATTAAAACCAGCATACACATTACCATTTCGATCAGACACTAATGGAGTCACCCAATTTCCTCTTTCAGGACCACCTGCTGCATAGCTCCTAGTTTTACCTCTGTCTTCTGTTTTGTACAAACTACTACCATATTGTATAAAACCATAATATGTATCTGAATTATTTCCTTGTACAGCACAATCCATACCATCTGCTCCATGATATACATTCCATTGCGACCCATCTAAAGCATATCCGCCATTATCCTGTAAACCTCCCACCAGGTGGTCGGCACTACTGTTTTCTGCTACCGATATTTTATAAAACTGTCCTATCTGAAGTCCTTTTGTTAAATCTGTAAATGAAATACCGTCATTATCGGATTCATAAATCCCTCCATCACTTCCGCATAATAACCTTCCATTATAATAACGCAAAAAATGAATATCTGCGTGTGTATATGTAGCTTGAGTAGGAGTACTCCATCGGTTGATTCGAATAAAGTTATCTCCACCGTTTGTGGATTTCCAAACGTTTAGACATCCAACAAAAACAAGATCAGGATCCTGATCAGAAACTGCCATCGCCAAATCATACCAAGACTGTGTGCTTTCTAATATATTCTCTGTTTCCTGTGTTTTGCTAAAATTAGCACCTGCATCTGTAGATTTATACAACCCCTGAAAAGAATAATTTGTAGATGCGCTCAGCACATATACATAATTGGGATTAGCAGGAGTTACATCAATAACCAATCTGGAAGCGTTAACTGGCAATCCATTTCGAACAACAAAAAAGCTATCCCCACCATTTATGGATTTATAAAATGTATTTGTAGTCGCTGCATAGACTACGTTGGTGTCACCAGGTTTTATCTTAATATCTTTAATATTACCAGATAAAGTTTTTATCCATGTTCCTCCAGCATCTACTGTTTTATAAACACCCCTGCTTGTTGCCACCCATAATCTATTAGAATTATTAGGGTCTATATAAATATCATTTCCTATTTCATATTGATCAGAAGCGTCAAGACCCGTTTTATTCCACGTATAACCACCATCTACAGATTTCAAAACACCAATACCAAATGCATCACTAGCATCATCATCTCCTGTAGAAATATAAATGATATTAGAATTGTTATAATCTATTGCGATTCCTGAAACTCCAATCTGTGGTAGATAATCGGACAACGGCTCCCAATGTTCGCCGCTATCAATCGATTTCCAGATACCTCCCGCTGGTGCACCAACATACATAACATTTGGCTGATTGGGATCCACAATACTAACATTTATCCTACCCTGACCTGGTGACCAAGAATTAGTAGGATCATGATCAAATGGTCCCATTGGCGACCAAGTGTTTGCGCTTTCTTGCTCAGGTATTTTTATTGATTTTTTTTGTTTCCAAATATTCCAATAAAAACCCGGAGTAGGTAAAGTTCCGTCTGGCATCAGCGCATTTTTATTGAACTCCTGCCATCTCTTAAAAGGTTTATGACCGCTTCCTTTTGCAGAAAAATCCCTTTTTTCCCAGTAATTATTAAAAGCATTTACAATCTCGTCAAACTTAGGAGCACTTACTTTATCAGATTCTTTATTTAATTCAACTTCAGACATCCACGGTGCATCCGTTTTGTATTGAGCATTGACCAAGGTAATTTCAAAAAAGACAAATAAAAATAGGAACATTGTCTGTATGCTTATTATCGTTGTTTTCATGTTGACAGGTTTAGTAAATATTGATAGAAGCTTATTGTTAAACCGTAAATTGTATACGTAAAAATAAACATCATCAATTCGAAAAACTAGTAACCCTATCTCCTAAAAAAATTATAAAAAACTTAAAATCAATAACTTAAACACATCTCTAACGATAAAGGTTAAATTATTTTTTTCGATAAAGAACTCAATAGATTTGTCTAAAAACATAACCTAAAGAGCCCTAAAACGTTATAAATCTTTTTTCCTACATTGTTATTATATCGTTTGAGTTTGTATTACTGCCTACTCTTATCAATCTTCTCCCAACCTTAAACTTTAATTTTGTGATTTGTAACGAAATACTCTTACTTTAGTCCTATTAGGCAAATCATCAGCTAAAAATGAAAGAAAAGGGGAGATTTCTTAAAAAGTACCGAGGAAACAAATGTTTAAATTGCAATGTTCCACTTGATGTAGTTGACCGTTATTGTCACAATTGCGGCCAGATAAACTCTACAAAAAAACTATCTTTTAAAGATTTTTTTAATGAGTTTTTTGCCAGTATATTCTCTTATGATTCTAGGTTAAGACATACAATAGTCGGCTTATTATTCAGACCCGGAAAAATTTCTAAAGATTATGTTGAAGGGAAAAGGATAAAATATGCCAATCCTTTTAGATTCTACTTAAGCGTTTCCATCCTTTTTTTTATTATCAATGGCCTATTTATTGATTTTGATCAAGTAGCCTTTCAGTTTAACAATGGTCCAAAACAAGAAAAAGAGAAGGCAAAAGTTTCTGAGGTTGAAACTGTAGAAACTAAGAAAAAATCTAAGACTAAAGCCAATTTAGCTAAAAAATCTCCTAAAGAAATATACTTTACAGAAGCCCAATTAGACACCATGAGGTTGTTTAAAGCAATTAATAAACGTTGGAAAACCTATAAATCTTATTACAAAAAAACCGGGGAGTTGATCCCCACGACGGCTTTGGATAGTTTAGGGCATAAAAATAATGCTTACACTAAATATTTGTACACCAGAAGTATTAAAACAAAAAACCTTAGTGACAATCCTATGGAATTGCTGGTATTTGTGTTTAACAAATTGCCATTTATTATATTCTTCTTTCTGCCTGTTTTTGCGCTGGTAATGTGGTTAATATATATTAGAAAATCTTTTAATTATATGGAACACCTGGTATTTGTTTTTCATACTCAAACCATGTTTTTTATCTTGTTAGGCATCACAATATTAATTGATCAAATCACCAAAAGTGAACTAGCATCTAGTATCGCGATGTTTGTTTTTCTCTTCTATTTATACAAGGCTATGCGTAAATTTTATCAGCAAGGAAGAGCCAAAACTATTGTTAAATTTCTGTTAGTGAACATATTATTTTTTATATTAGCAGGTGTAGGGTCTCTTATAACAATCATAGGATCCATGTTTATTTTTTAATATGGTTGAGCAAATAACCAGCGGCATAAAAATTTCGGTGGATACCACCTTTGAAGGTACGTTCTTTAAGAACTATAAGATTCATTTTGCCTTTGGTTATCGGGTTACTATAGAAAATCAGAGTAAAGATTCTGTACAACTCACTTCTCGTTTTTGGGAAATCAAGGACGCATTAAGTAATACTGAAATTGTAGAAGGTGAAGGCGTCATAGGAAAAAAACCAGTTTTAAAACCCGGAGAATCACACACGTACAATAGTGGGTGTTTACTAAGTTCTCCTTTTGGAGCTATGAAAGGACATTACAATATGGTTAATTTTACATCTACAAAAAAGTTTGAGGTAATGATTCCAAGCTTTAAGCTTAGCGCACCATTTGCTCTCAATTGAGCCTCTTTACTAGATCAAATCTTATTACTTTATCATCTTGTTCCACGTGGCAATATTTGCAATGAGAATCATATACAAACCGATATTTTTTAGTCTCTATAAAATTTGATTCGGTTTCAAACAGACCTTTAAAGTCTTCATTACCGAACTCTGTGAACCTCGTGATTTCAAACAAACTCTCTTGAGAAGATCTTTTTAGAATAAAGTACGCTCCACTCCCAATTCCCGAAAGGAAATGAGCCTCTTTTAAAAAACTCGGTATTACCACCTCCTTATTATCTTCCAAATTTGGCACTCTTTTATCAAAATAATTGGTAAGGTTCTCTACAAAGACAGAATTTGGATATTCTATTAAAATACCCTTCTCTACTTGAAACATTTTGTTTTCCAGAGAACCCTTTTCTACATTACCTAAGGGACTCGGGGTAAATAACTTATTACGCAACAAAGGTGTCCTAATCCTTAATTTATCAGTGCTTTTGAGAATTGTGTCTGTAACGATTCGAGAGCAATTACTTCCTTCTTTCCTAAAGGTTGAATAAGGAATGCTTCCTTTTTGCTGCATTTCTAGAATATAGGTTTTAGCACTATCGTAGCATATATAATCACATACCGATGCCACTAATCGTCCATTTCCATGAGTTTTTTCTGGATTTGCTTCCAACCATAAAAGAAATTGGTCAATATTAGCAAGTTTTCCTTCTGATGTAAATGCAGCTTTAAAGGGTATTTCTAACTCTACATCGGTTACTGCACTTCTTACTCTTCCTTTTCCTGAAGGAGTTATATATCTGCCAAAATCGTAGTACTCTGCAATACCGGTTTTATTTTCAATGAGCACAAGCGCTGCGTGCCCTGCTTTGATAATTCCGTTTTTTCCCAAACCAAAAAACTGTAATAAACCCGTAGCCTTCTTTTCGTCAGAAAATCGAACAAAAGTGTCTGGAAAAGCTAGGGATATTATTTTACCTGTGTAATTCATCACACGTCTAAAATTTTAATTAGACTTGTTTTCAAAAGAAAGATTGGTAACAGTTTCAACTAAACGGTGATACCATCAAAGGTTACAACATTTACTTGTTTATTCTGAAGATCTTCATAACGCATGCTAAGCTCCTCCTCATTTTTATTAATAATCTGAGTAATACTTCTTGTTTTTAGAAATCCTCTATCGATCTGAAGATCTACATCCTTATCTCCGATTCCTGCATTCTTATGAAAATCCAGCAGTGCATCTGGTGATAATATATTTTTTTGTTCAAATTCATTAAACCAATCCTCTCTGGTTTTTTTCATTGCCTGAGTATACAATGTAGAAGATGACCAAATATGCGTTTCTTTTTCGAGAGTTCTGAAATGCTTTTCTTTTCCATCCCAAACCAACTCAAAGAACACCAATTCGGATTGCCAGTTGGCAGCAACTATAGTAAAAGGTTCAATTCCTTTATAATCGTATGCAATCATTGCTTCTTCTAAATTATCTGCCCCCAATAAATCCTTTACTACCACTCCTCTGCTCTGTCTGTAAGAAACAAGCCTTTCGTGTATCTCAAAACCTCCATTAAGTAAGCAAATCATCGTGTTTTTATCACTAAGTCCAATCCAGGTTCCTCCAGCAACTGCATCTTTTGGAAATAACATTCTGGTTTTATGAACCTGATAAAATTCTGGAACTAAAGTTTTTCGATTTACTGCCTCGTCTCGATTAGAGGTTAATATAAAACCATTTTCTTGGGTAGGGATCAACGTTACTGTACACATAGATTTTTTGGGTCGGATAATTTTTTCACAACTTACAAAAAAAAATACATACTCTATATGTTTATAAAAGGTTAAAATCAACAGAACCCTACATAATTTTATATCTTTGCCGCTTAAAGTATTCTAACACATCTTACTAATTAAAACTAATACACAAGATCATGGGAAAAGGTTTTTTTCAAGTTCCAACAGCAATAAATGAACCCATAAAATCATACGCTCCAGGTACACCTGAAAGAGAAGAAGTTCTAGCAACATATAAATCTATGTATAATTCATCAGTTGATGTTCCACTATACATTAACGGAGAAGAAATCAAAACAGGTGATACAGGTACGATGTCACCTCCACACGACCATAAACACACATTAGGAACCTATCATAAAGCAGAAAAGCATCATATTCAAAAAGCTATTGATACGGCTATAGAAGCTCGTAAAAAATGGGCAGATTTAGCTTGGGAACAACGTGCAGCAATTTTCTTAAAAGCTGCTGAACTAATTGCTGGTCCTTACAGAGCTACAATCAACGCGGCTACCATGTTAGCACAATCTAAAAATATTTTTCAGGCAGAAATTGACTCTGCTTGTGAACTAATAGATTTTCTACGTTTCAATGTAGAATTTATGGCTCAGATCTATGAAGACCAACCAGATTCTACATCGGGGGCTTGGAATCGATTGGAATATAGACCATTAGAAGGTTTTATCTATGCGATCACACCGTTTAACTTTACTGCTATTGCAGGAAACTTACCAGCAAGTGCTGCATTGATGGGAAATACAGTAATATGGAAACCAAGTGATAGTCAAATTTATTCTGCAAAAGTAATCGTAGATATCTTTAGAGAAGCAGGAGTTCCTGACGGCGTGATCAACGTAGTGTATGGAGATCCGGTAATGATCACAGATACGATATTAGCAAGTCCTGATTTTGCTGGTATTCATTTTACAGGAAGTACACACGTTTTTAAAGATATTTGGGCTAAAATCGGAACTAATATTCATAATTATAAAACATATCCAAGAATTGTTGGAGAAACTGGTGGAAAAGATTTTATCATCGCACATCCTAGTGCCAATGCAAAACAAGTAGCTACAGGAATTTCTCGTGGAGCATTCGAATTCCAAGGACAAAAATGTAGTGCTGCCTCCAGAGCTTATATTCCTAAAAGTTTATGGACTGATGTAGAGAAATTTGTGAAAGCGGATATCAAATCTTTTAAAATGGGATCTCCCGAAGATATGAGTAATTTTATTACTGCAGTAATTCATGAAGGTTCTTTTGATAAGCTTGCTAAATATATTGATCAGGCAAAAGAAGATACAGATGCAACTATCATTGCTGGTGGTGGACACGACAAATCCAAAGGGTATTTTATCGAACCAACGGTTATTTTTACCGAAAATCCTAAATACACTACCATGTGTACAGAACTTTTTGGACCCGTTATTACAATTTATGTATACGATGATGACAAATGGGAAGAAACATTAGCTTTAGTTGATCAAACAAGTGAATATGCATTAACAGGAGCGATTTTTTCTGCAGACAGGTATGCTGCAGCAGAAGCTACAAAAGTACTGGAAAATGCTGCAGGTAATTTCTATATCAACGATAAACCTACAGGTGCTGTTGTAGGACAACAACCTTTTGGGGGAGCAAGAGCATCAGGTACTAACGATAAAGCCGGATCCTATCTAAACTTATTACGTTGGGTGTCTCCTCGTACAATCAAAGAAACGTTTGTAACTCCAGTAGATTATAGATATCCTTTCTTAGGAGAGTAATTTTCTGTGAAACATTTGATACATAAACCGTATATCATTTTTTGGAGTTTGGTTCCAATTTTGTTGATATACGGTTTTTCTTTTGGTGAAGAAACATTCGATATTAATGTTCATGACACCTATTTTCTTGTATCCATAGTGTTCATTTTTCAGATTCTTTCTATACTATCGTTTGGATACGGCCTACTCTATTTTATAATTCTTAAATTAAACAAAAGACTTATTCCAGTACGTACTCAAATCCACATATTTGGAACAATAACCTGTTTATTTATAGTTATGTCTGTGCTATCTATCTCTCGATCTGATTGGTTTTATCAATTTACTTTGGATTCACAAAGTATTTGGGAAATAAATGAAAATCTACTAATCATTCAATCTATTGTCTTGTTTATTCTACTGATTATTCAACCATTATTTATCTTAGACATAATTATTAGTGTCTTCAGAAAGGAAAAACAGTATTATATAGGTTGTTAAAATTGAATAAAATGATGCTACGTTCTGCAAAAACTGAAGATTTACCTATACTACTTGATTTTGAACAGAAAATCATAGAGACAGAAATTCCGATGGATCCTACATTGGTCACTTCAAGGAAAATTAATTATTATAATCTTTCTGAATATATAAAATCTGATCATACAGAGGTTGTCGTTGCAGAAATCAATGGCGAAATTGTAGGTAGTGGTTATGGCCAGATTAGAGATCGCAACGATTTTTTTAAGCAAAACAAAATGGGGTATATCGGTTTTATGTATGTTAAAGAAGCATATAGGGGAAAAGGAATCAGTCAACAAATCATCAACTATTTATCAAACTGGTTTGAAACAAAAGATATGGAAGAAATTCAGCTTGATGTGTATGATCAAAATCAAAGAGCAATTAAAGCTTATCAAAAAGCAGGTTTTGAAAAATATCTGGTACGAATGCGAATTAACTTAAAGAAGGGTCAGTGATAGTTTGCGTTAAAAACATCCTTTTTCCAACTTTACCGAAATGCAAAAAATAAAAAACCGAGAAACTTCGTCCTACTGATACACATCTGAAACCAATATAACACATGGATCACTAAAAACAATTACAAACGCTATCTTTAGGCATGTATATTTATACTTTTATAAAAACAACCTTCTGACGCAATGGATCAAAAAACAGCGCCCTGGTACTTTCTATTACTACTTATTTTGGCTGGAGAATCAGTATTTATTCTTCCTTTTGTACTTGCTCGGGTCTTTAGACCCACGGTACTCGAAGCCTTTGGGTTGGACAACCTGCAATTAGGGCTTTGCTTTTCTATATACGGCATCGTAGCCTTGCTATCCTATCTTTTTGGAGGACCCATAGCTGATAAATTCCCACCAAGAAAACTGATTGCAGTGGCATTATGGATGACAGCATTAGGTGGTTTAGTCTATGCTACATTTCCAGATTACACTACCTTGAAAATAGTATACGGATACTGGGGTTTTACAACTATTTTTATATTCTGGGCTCCGATGATCAAAGCTACCCGTGTTTGGGGTGGAGCTGCATCGCAAGGGAAGGCATTTGGATTCTTAGATGGTGGCCGTGGATTGGTAGGTGCATTATTTGGAGCTATGGGCGTTTTTATTTTTTCATTATTTATTACTCCCGACATTGTAGAGGCAACAGTTGCTGAAAGCAGAACTGCTTTTAAACAAGTAATACTCGTATCTACTGCCATAGTTAGTTTGGTTGGAATTTTAGTGTGGTTTTTTATGAAACTAGATCGCGAAACCGAACAAAAGATCATCCTAGAGAAAATAACAATCTCTCAAATTGCAGCGGTACTACGATTACCTTCTGTATGGTTACTGATGATAATTATTCTTTGTGCATATGTAGGTTACAAAATTACCGATGTATTTTCGCTCTATGCGCAAGATGTAATGTTATATAATCAAGTAAAATCTGCCCAAATTGGTACTTTTTTATTATTCATACGTCCTGTTATTGGCGTACTCATAGGTGTATTGGCCGATCGTACCAAAACTACTTTTTGGTTAGTGGTTAGTTTTGTCATATCCTTCTTTGGAGCAATTTTGTTTGCTATTGGTATTATCACATCATCGGCAACCTATATATTCTTCATATCCATATTGGTAGTAGCAACCGGAGTGTATGCGGCTCGTTCTTTGTACTTTGCTGTTATGCAGCGGGGTCAGATCCCATTAGCTCTCACCGGAACAGCAGTTGGACTTATTTCACTTATTGGGTATACACCCGATATTTTTGCCGGGCCAGCTATGGGATATCTTTTAGACAATGCTCGAGGCATTACCGGACACCAACATGTTTTCTGGATGCTAGCCTTGTTTTCTTGTATAGGTGGTGTTGCAGCTTGGTTTTATTATAAATTATACAATAAGAAAAAATCAGTCTGACTTTTTGACAAATGCCACAAATTGCTCAACTCGATTCTGTATTATTTTATTTAAAAAAACTGTTGCTAACTATCACTTTGAGTTTGTAGCGGCAAAATTCCTTGATGGAATTTCACTCTCATTTTTTATCTTATACTCTTTACCTAGAATCACGCTCCTGTGCGATTTTGCACGAAACATCACCAACGATAACAGAATAAACCACAAATTTTGAACTAAATAAATTAATTGAAATACTTGAACGAACTCCAGAGGTGTATTTAGCGCTCTTTAAATGATCGATCCATTAGCAGTAATATTTACCAAAAGCAATGAACAAATTAAAATTGTTTCTAATTTCAATCTTATTGATTTCTTACAATGACTCTGCAAAAGAAAATTAACAACCTATGGAAAAGTCGGAAATAACAAGGAATAATAGTAACGAGTTCATTCCAAACGGATAAGAAATTGTTGTGCCTAGAAATGAACTTAATAAAGTAATGTCCGTATGTTAAAATCTTATTTTTTACTTTTAAAAAACAAAATTTTAAAACTATCAAAACAAACAAACATGGGATACAAAATATGACTAGCCGAAGGAAAAGATGGGGTTAGTCCTTTAGACCCCATCGATAATCTGTATAACCTTCATTGGACTTTGAATGCTAAGTCATATGCAGAAAAAAATTCAGGGAATGCAACTTTTCAAATGAGTCACAACTACCCGAAGAATACCTTGTTATTAGATCACATGGAGACAGGATGTGGTTGGCTTTTAGTCACTCTTCCGGTAGTTGAAGCAATAAAGAAACTATAATCCTGAAAGTACAGAATTTTTACCTGTTAATGTTTTAAATCATAATGGAGAACCCTGTGGAATTGATTATTTTCATGTGAATCCTTTAAAAATTATTGACTTTATAGATAAAGATGCCTCTGATTTACTCTGGAGAGACAACGTTAAAAATATAGATGGTGCTTATTTGTTAGTTAGAAAGACAGATTTGCCTGCCAATTTAACCATTTTTAGACTTAAGCATCTATTAGATGTTTTGGTGGTATCAGATGAATTTACAGAAATGATTATTGATCATAATTTTTTTCCATATTTTCTAGAGATGGATGAATATACAGGGTAATTTATTTTTAAATATTAGAGATTGTTATTTTTATTAAAACACCTCTTCCCTTTCCAAAAACAAAATTTAAAATCTAAAAAATTGTTAGTTTCAAAATAACACATACTTTTATAAGTGATTACTCACTATTTAAATGACAGAGAAACAAGAAAAGATTATTAATGCTGCGCTTACCCTTTTTGCTAAAGAAGGCTATACTGCCACTTCTACCAATAAAGTAGCTAAACTTGCCGGAGCTTCTGAAGGATTGATTTTTCGTCATTTTAAAAATAAAGAAGGATTACTAAACGCTATTTTACTACAAGGCGAAGAGCGGATTAAAGAAATGTTTATTCCTATTCTAACTTCAGAAGATCCAAAAGAAGTGATTCGATTAACATTAGAAATGCCTTTTTCAGTGACTGAAAATGAATTTGAATTCTGGAAACTTCAATTTAAACTAAAGTGGGAATTAGAATATAACAATCCAGAAAAGATGGAACCGTTACAACAAGCCCTGACTGTAGCTTTTCAAAAATTAGGCTACAAAACACCAGAACTCGAAGCAGAATTCATTATTGTATTTTTGGAAGGAATTTCGACAGCAATTATAAAAGATAATATGTCAGACAAACTGAATTTTAAAGAATTTTTAATTAAAAAATATCAGCTTTAAAAAATTTTAAATTAAAAATAAGTAAGTACTCACTAATTAAAATAGTATGAAAGAAAAAGTAATCTTAATAACAGGTGCTTCCTCAGGAATCGGAAAAGAAACTGCCAAGCAGCTCAGCAACGAAGGTCATATTGTGTATACCGCCGCAAGACGCATTAACAAGTTGGAAGATCTGGCTTCTACAGGAGGGTTTACTCTAAAAATGGATATCACTAAAGATGCCGATATTCTAAACGCAGTCCATACTGTTATTGAGAAACACCAAAAAATCGATGTATTGGTAAACAATGCTGGCTACGCCATTTATGGAGCTGTAGAAGACACCTCTATCGAGGATGCCAGAAGACAATTTGAAGTGAATATTTTTGGATTGGGTAGATTAACACAACTCGTATTACCACATATGCGCAAGCAACAAAGTGGGAAAATCATTAACATTTCCTCGATGGGAGGAAAAATGTATACTCCTCTAGGTTCCTGGTATCATGCAACCAAACACGCCCTAGAAGGCTGGTCTGATTGTCTAAGACTAGAAATAGCACAATTTGGGATTGATGTAGTGATTATCGAACCAGGAGCTATACAGACAGAGTTTGGTGATGTCATGACAAAACCAATGATGGAAAGATCCGGAACTACCGCTTATAGTGAACTTGCAAACGCCATTGAAAGGTCAACAATAGAGACCTACAATAAAACAGGAGGAGGGTCTCCTAGCTCGGTAATATCAAATCTTATTTCGAAAGCTATTAAAGCAAAAAGACCAAAAACCCGTTATGTAGCCGGTAAGTATGCAAAACCTATGCTATTTATTCGTAAATATTTTGGCGATAGGGTTTTTGATAAACTTATTATGAGTCGGGTAAAATAACCATAAAAATCGCCTGCCTGTGCTAATAGACCCGCAAGCGATTTATTATAATTTATACTTTAGCGGAACATGCACTACTTTTTTTGTTTCGAAAAAATCTTCTTCAAAAAAATCCTGTAAATCATATTGAGTAGCTTTTGGAAAAAGCGCTAACTCTTCGGTTAAATCACCTCCTTTAAGATACAAAATTCCATTTGGCAACGTGTGATTTGATTTTTTCGTTACATTTTTGCGAACCCACTTTACAAAATCTGGCATATTAGTAACCGCTCTACTGACTATAAAATCAAAACGATCATCAAAAGTACCTGCTCGTTGTTGTGCAGCTTTTACATTTGTTAATCCTAAAACACTAGCCACTTCGTTTACCACACGTATTTTTTTTGCAATTACATCCACCAAGTAAAACTCAGTTTCAGGAAACATAATAGCTAATGGTATTCCAGGAAACCCACCACCTGTTCCTACATCCAATATTTTAGTTCCTTCATTAAATCTTTGGACCTTGGCAATACCTAAAGAATGTAATATGTGCCTTTCGTATAACAAGTCAATATCTTTTCTGGAAATCACGTTGATCTTTGCATTCCAATCTTTATATAAATCACCAAGTTGTTCGAACTTATGTATTTGGTCTTCTGTTAAATCGGAGAAATATTTAAGTAAAATATCCATGAAGTTCTTTTTAAAGCGCAAAAATACATGTAAACTTGATATATTTTACTACTTTTTAAGAAGTTAAAAAAATATAAATACCTAACTTTACCGAATAAATTATGACGAGCAACGTTAAGTCATAAATACAAAGCCAATGACTACACCCAACGTAAAATTTAGCAGAGCGGATTCCGCAAAATTTTTCAGAACCCTGAACAAGCGCGTGAATCAGTATTTCAAAGAAAATAATATTAAGCGAACCGGAAACTGGAAATTACATCTAAAAACGATTGTAATGTTTTCTATGTTCTTAACACCTTATTTTCTAATACTTACGCTGGACATCTCTCAATGGTGGATGTTGTTACTGACCCTTGTTATGGGTGTTGGAATGGCCGGAGTTGGAATGAATGTTATGCATGATGGAAACCACGGATCCTATTCTTCAAAAAAATGGATCAATAATTTAATGGGGAGCAGCCTTTATATTCTAGCAGGCAATGTATACAATTGGCAGGTACAACATAATGTACTGCATCACACCTATACAAATATCCACGGTCACGATGAAGATATGGATGCTGGAAGAATTATTCGTTTTACAAAACACGCAGAATGGAAACGTTTTCATAAATTTCAGCATTACTATTCCGTATTCCTTTATGGTTTATTAACTTTTAATTGGGCAATAACTACTGATTTTAAACAAACCAGAAACTACCTAAAGCGTAAACTTTCTTATGGAAAATTACCGAGTCCTTTGAAGCAATGGAGTACTGTAGTAGTAACTAAAACAATCTATGTTATGATCTGGATTGTAATTCCTATGCTCATCTTATCTATAGCTTGGTGGAAAATATTAATTGGTTTTTTTATCATGCATTATGTTGCAGGTCTTATCCTTAGCATCGTATTTCAACTAGCGCATATGGTAGAAGAGGCACAAATGCCATTACCCGATACTACAGGTACCATGAAAAACACTTGGGCAATACATCAGTTGTTTACGACTGTTAATTTCTCGACCAAAAATAGACTAATCAACTGGTTTACAGGAGGATTAAACCATCAAGTGGAACACCACATTTTTCCAAACATCAGCCATGTTCATTACACTAAAATTTCTAAAATAGTGAAGCAGACCGCTCAGGAATTTAATCTACCATATAATGAATATAAAACCACCCGCAAAGCAATTATTGCCCATTTCAGACATTTAAAAGAAATGGGAATGAAACCCGCGATGCAACCATAACTTTTATTTACCAAATACCAAAATGAGCACACAAGTATCAGAAATGAGTATTCAATTATCAGACAAGATTAACCAATTGAAAGCCTCTGCTACATTAGCAATGGCTGCCAAAGCAAGAGAACTAAGAGCAGAAGGAAAAGATATTATAGGGCTAAGCTTAGGGGAGCCAGATTTTAACACACCCGACTTCATTAAAGATGCTGCGATTCAAGCAGTCAACGACAATTATAATTCTTATACTCCTGTAGATGGGTATGTAGAATTAAAAGATGCTATAATTACCAAGTTTAAAAGAGACAATAATCTTACATATGATCGTTCCCAGATCGTTGTATCCACAGGTGCAAAACAATCGTTATACAACGTAGCTCAGGTATATCTAAATCCGGGAGATGAAGTAATATTACCTTGTCCTTATTGGGTAAGTTATAGCGATATAGTAAAACTGGCAGAAGGAGTTCCTGTAGAAGTAAAAACGTCTATAGAAAATGATTTTAAAATGACTGCGGCGCAGTTAGAAAAAGCAATTACTCCTAAAACCAAAATGATCTGGTATAGTTCTCCTTGTAACCCAAGTGGTTCTATATACAGTAAAGAAGAGTTGAGGGCGTTGGCAGATGTATTACAAAAATATCCAAATATCATTGTAGTAAGTGATGAAATCTACGAGCATATAAACTATGTAGGTGATCATGCTTCGATGGCTCAATTTGATGATATGTATAATAGAACAGTAACAGTAAACGGTGTTGCAAAAGCTTTTGCTATGACAGGATGGAGAATCGGTTATATCGGAGCTCCTACAGAAATTGCTAGAGCTTGTAACAAAATGCAAGGACAAGTAACCAGTGGTGCGAATTGTATTGCACAACGAGCTGTAATTACTGCTTTAGAAGCACCCGTTAGCAAGATTCAGTATATGGTAGATGAATTTAAAAATCGCAGAAAATTGATCTTAAATTTATTAACAGATATTCCAGGATTTGATTGTAATGAACCAGAAGGTGCTTTCTATGTTTTTCCTGACGTTTCTTATTACTTTGGGAAAACGATTAATGAAACAGTTATTAAAAATGCTTCGGACTTCTCTATGTTTTTATTAGAAAATGCAAACGTTGCAACAGTTACAGGGGACGCATTCGGAAACGGGAATTGTATTAGAATTTCTTATGCAGCCAGTACTGAACAAATCACTGAAGCGGTAAATAGAATTAAAAAATCTTTGACTTAAGTCCCATAACCTTATATAATTTTAATAAAAAAACCGATGATTCCATAAAAATCATCGGTTTTTATTTTTTTTCAAAATAAATAACTGTTTTTAGAGTTATACTAATCTTAGTATTTTAATTGTTTTGGGGGAAACACTTAAGTCAGAGACTATAATTGTAGTTTGAACATAAATAACAATCTTAAAACCTGTATTTGTATTTATGGACATTCTTGAAAAAGAACGTATTGTTCAAAAAAATGTGCTTCAAATTTTCAAAGAAAATTTTAAAGCACCTCACTCTGAAGATGAAATCTTAAACTATACTCCTTCAGAAATAGAAGACACAGCTACCTCTTATTATGAATCTATACTTGATATCTTTTATATTGAACCAAAATATTTACAAAGCATAAAAGGCAACGTACAAGACACCATCAAAAAAGTAGCTGAACTCTGGAGTATTAATCCATACGTTTTTGGTCCGTGGGAAGAATCTTTTTAATCATCTATTTCTCCAAAAAAATGGAGTAAGCAATATTAGTACCGTAAAAAGTTCTAATCTTCCGATTAGCATTAAAAAAGAACACCACCATTTACCGAAGGCTGGCAGTACATCAAAGTTATTTACGGGACTCAATTTACCAAATGCTGGTCCTACGTTTCCTAGTGATGAAGCTGCCCCACCAATAGCGGTTTCAAAATCCAATCCGAGCATCCCAAGAACCAATGATCCAATAATGAATGACAACATGTATAAAATAAAAAATGCCAACACATTGAATACGATTTCTTTTGAAACGGCTCTTTGATTATATCGCACTGGTAAAACCGCTCTGGGATGTAACGTTCGTTTAAACTCTAAAATACCGTTCTTAATAGTAATAAGGTGTCTTACTATCTTCATTCCTCCCGCTGTGGATCCAGCTGATCCTCCTAGAAACATTAACCCAAAGAAAACGATTTTCAAAAAAGGAGTCCAAACGGTAAAATCAGCAGACACAAATCCAGTGGTAGTAACAACCGCCAACACCTGAAACAATGCATGACGAAAAGCACTCTCTGCCTCCCCTAAAACCATTGGATGATCTATGACAGAATTTGCCGGATCTGCTTTTAGATAAATAATCAAAGCTGATACCAAGGTAAAAGCCACTAAAAAAATGGCATACCATTTAAATTCTTCATCTTTTGAAAACTTTCTGAATTTTCCTTTGAAACCAAAATAGCTCAATATAAAATTCATCCCAGCCAAAAACATAAACAATATAATAATATATTGAATCAGTGGTTGATCGTTCCAATACGCTACACTAGCGTTCTTTGTAGAAAAACCTCCTGTAGACAGCGTACTCAAGGCATGATTAATAGCATCAAAGAAATCCATCCCAGCTAGTTTTAGTAAAATGGTTTCTGCCACTGTATATCCAAAATAGA
The DNA here is from genome assembly GCF_053613295.3 of Aquimarina ulvae. Taxonomy (NCBI): domain Bacteria; kingdom Pseudomonadati; phylum Bacteroidota; class Flavobacteriia; order Flavobacteriales; family Flavobacteriaceae; genus Aquimarina; species Aquimarina ulvae. The sequence continues at coordinate 65,820 of NZ_JBSIBP030000015.1, read as the reverse complement.
TGAGCCATAGTCTTTTGGCAGTGTCTGTAATTCTCGGATGTAATTTATCAGCACTGGGACCGGGAGCTTCTGCAGCAAATAACTGCATCCCACCTATTCCTAATAATGGTAAAATGGCAACAGCGAGTACTATAATTCCCATACCACCAATCCAATGGGTAAGACTACGCCAAAACAAAACTCCTTTAGGAACAATTTCTATTTCGTTTAGTATAGAAGCTCCTGTAGTGGTATATCCCGACATTGTCTCAAAAAATGCATTTGTAAACGACGGAATTGCTTCAGAAAATAAATAAGGTAAAGTTCCGCTAAGGGACATAAATATCCAACCAAAGGTAACAACGATATACCCTTCTCTTTTATTGATGGATTTCTCATGTTCTCTGGTAAGAAACATCAAAATTATTCCTATAAACATTGTAGACAATGCCGACAGCATAATTTGCATAGTCACACCATCTTTGTAAATAAAACTTACAATAGTTGCTAACAGCATAAATCCTCCATTACAGAGCAATAAAAGCCCCATAATATGAGTAATAATCTTAAAATTTAGCTTAGACATTTTACAAGAAGAGGTTTTCTATTTTCTTAATGGATTTGGGTAAACAACAAACCACTACCCTATCCCCTGCTTTGATATAAAAACCACCAAGTGGGATCATCCCAACACCATCTCTAATCACTCCCGCAATAATAGCAGAACGAGGAAAATCAAGATCTCTAATCAAATTATCACTTACTTCAGAAGTCGGCTTTACGACAAACTCCAGCAACTCGGCATTCATATTATTTAGCTTGGTCATGGCCACCACCTCTCCTTTTCTAATAAATCTAAAGATATTATTAGCCGCCAATAATTTTTTATTAATTAAGGTATCGATTCCGATAGAATGTGAAAGCTGAAAGTAATCCATATTTTCTACCAAAGCAATGGTTTTACGAACTCCTTTTGACTTCGCCACTAAACACGACATGATATTTGTTTCAGAATTACCTGTTACTGCAATAAAGGCATCCATATCGTCTATATTCTCTTCTTCCAGAAGTTCTACATTACGACCATCTCCATTTATGATTAGCGCATTAGGAAGGTCGTCTGCTAGATCAAATGCTTTATCTTTATCACTTTCAATAAGTTTCACCCTGAATTTATGATCACACAGGTCGCAGGTGGTCTTATATCCAATTTTACTACCTCCCAAAATCATCACTTTTTTGATCTGCTCTTTTACCTTTCCGGTTAATTTATAGAGCTCTTCTACGCCGCCTTTTGAGGTAACAAAATATACCTGATCCCCTTCTTTAAACTTAGTATCTCCTCTAGGAATGATTGTATATTGCGTTCCTGATCGCTGAATTGCGATTGGCATAAAATGTAATTCAGGGAATATCTCTGCAGCTTCCCTAACAGTTTTATCTACAAACAGAGCGCTCTCAGACAAGGTGGTACCTACCATAGTAAGCGCACCTTCTTCAAACTCATAACTATCACTAAAAGCAGATTGATTGAGCAGCAATTCTATTTCACTTGCTGCTAAGGCTTCTGGCGAAATCAATTCGTCAATTCCAAATTTAATAAAACCAACTTCTTCCTTGTTTTCAATAAACTCCGTGTTAGAAATTCGTGCAATAGTTCGTTTTGCACCCAATTGTTTTGCTAATACACAAACAGTAATATTGGTAGTTTCACTAGAAGTAACACTAATCACCATATCTACATTCTGCACTCTGGCATCTTTCAGAATACTTATAGATGTAGCATCTCCTTTAATTACTCTAATATCTAGATGACTATCTGCATAATTCAAGCATTCTTTATCAGGATCAATAAGCGTAATATCCTGAGACTCAAATGAAAGTAGTTTTGCCAAATGAAATCCGACCTCACCAGCTCCGGCAATAATAATTTTCATCCGTATTTATTTATTATTTATCATTAAAAGATAAAATTAAACTTCAGTCAAGCACACCATCATAAAAATGAAAATGAATAGCTGAAAAAATAAAAGCGTACAAAGATAGTGGAATTTCAGAAACTGGTGAAAATAATTAATAAATAGCGACTTAGATGCATTTTTATTTTATCTCGTTTATTGATTTACATAATAGCGTAGTAAAAGTGCAAGCAAAACAATAAGCTTATCACAACAAAATGACAATCTTTTCCTACGATCCATATCAAAAATGTATATTTGCCTAAATTTTTTTTGAATGTCAGAAAAGATAACTCCATATAAAGACAAAAACGCGACCAAGAAAGAGCAGGTTACCAAAATGTTTGATACTATTTCAGGCAATTACGATGGTCTTAACCGAGTGATTTCTTTTGGGATTGATGTAAAATGGCGAAAGAAGGTCGTGAAAATTGTTACAAATTCTAAACCTAATAGAATTTTGGATGTTGCTACAGGAACAGGTGATCTGGCTATTAATCTAGCCAAAACCGGTGCTTTAGAAATTATTGGTTTGGATATCTCGGCAGGGATGCTAGCTGTAGGAAAAGACAAGATAAAAGAGAAAAATCTGGATCAAATCATCTCCATGGTCAAAGGGGATGGAGAAAGCTTACCGTACGAAGAAAATTATTTTGACGCTATCACCGTAGCTTTTGGTGTAAGAAATTTTGAAGACTTGGAACAAGGACTTTCTGAAATATACAGAGTATTAAAACCTGAAGGTATTTTCGTTGTTTTAGAAACCTCCATCCCTACCAAGACTCCTTATAAACAAGGGTACAGACTATATTCTTCTACAATTCTTCCTTTAATTGGAAAGATGTTTTCTAAAGACCGATCTGCTTATTCATACCTTAGCGAAAGTGCAGCAGCTTTTCCTTATGGAGACGCTTTCAACAATATTTTGAGAAAAATTGGGTTTATAGAAGTCGAGGATAATCCGCAAACTTTTGGTGTTGCCACTATTTATACAGCCACAAAATAATATGAAAAAACTTTTTATAGCAATAGCTGTTATTGTATGTACTCAGAATGTGAGTGCACAATTATTTTCTAAAGAAAGGGTTAGAAACCTTCAGAACTATGACAAACCTCGATTAAGTTGGGGATATATTCTTGGTTTTAACAGCTACGACTTTAATTTTGATTACAAAGCCACTCCAGAAGGAGAGGATCCAATATTAGATGGAGATATATTGGTTGCTAAATCTGTAGGATTTAATGTAGGATTATTGGGCAATATGAGAATTAACGATTACCTGGACCTTAGATTAGAGCCTCAGGTATCTTTTGTGAGAAGAGATCTTACTTTTAATTCACCTGACATCGATGAAAATCAATCTCAGAGGGAAGTAACATCGACCTATGTTCATATCCCTTTATTACTAAAAATTTCTACAAAAAGACTTAACAATTTTAAACCTTTTATTGTAGGAGGAGTGTCTACTTCTCTTAATTTATCTAGTAATGAGGATAATCCAGATGATAATAGCGTGGGGCAGTTCAGAACCAAAACGAACACTAATTATTTTGAGCTTGGTTTTGGAATAGATTTTTATTTGTTCTATTTTAAATTCACTCCTTCTATACGAGGCGTTTTTGCTATGTCTGACGAATTAGTCGCTGATGCAGACCCAGATAGTCCTTATACATCCGCGATAGATAAAATGTCATCCCGAGGGATTTTTATCAACTTTACTTTTCAATAGGAAGATACCACCTAGGCGCGCCTAAACTCGTTTAGAATGATCGCAGTGGCAGTTGCTACATTAAGGCTTTCTGTTTTTTGAGTCTTTCCAAATCTGGGTATAGTAACTTTTTGAGATATTAATTGCTCAATTTTCATTGATATGCCATTAGCTTCATTACCCATAACAACAATTCCATTTTGGGGTAATTGCTTCTGATAAATGGTATGACCATCCATAAAAGTCCCATAAATAGGCGTCACTTTTTTTTGATCATTCAAAAAACTATACAAATCGGTATATACAATATTCACCCTAGTAACTGAACCCATTGTAGCCTGAATGACTTTAGGATTATAACAATCAACAGTTTGTTCAGAACAGACCAAATCGGTAATACCAAACCAATCACATAGCCTAATAATAGTCCCCAAATTGCCTGGATCCCGCACATCATCCAGTGCCAAAATTAATCCTTGAGGATCAATGGATCTTGCATTCGGCACGTGAAACACGGCTAAAGCCACTTGAGGCGTTGTCAGAAAGCTAATGCCTTTTAGCTCGGCTTCAGTCACGATATAGGTGTCATTAGAAAAAGTTTCAAAATATGTGGAATCTAAAGTAAATAAAGAATGAAGTTTAAGACCCGCTTCTAAAAACTCTTTAATTACCTTTTTACCTTCTGCAACAAACAATCCGTGTTGTTTTCGGTATTTTTTTTGATGTAAACTATTTATTAATTTCTTTTGGTTTTTGCTAACCATACAAATAATGTATTTTTGACACAATAATGAATTTCGATTGAAACACCTGCTCACAAAAATAGTGTTTGTTGTAGTAACTACAACTTTTTTAATTTCATGTAATGCAATTAAAAGAGTGAAAGAAGAAGAACACCTATTAACTAAAAATGAAATTTTTGTTGATAGTGTTAAAACCAATAACACTAAGTTATACAATCAGCTATACCAGAAGCCCAACACAAAGCTTGCCTGGACTCCATTTAGATTGCATATTTATAATTTCGCTAAGGTAAACCCTGATTCTTCCTATCAAAGCTGGCTTCATAAAAATCCAAATAGAGAGAAGAGATTAGTTAATTTTTTATCAAAGAAACAGGTAAATCGATTAGGAGTTGGGTATGCTGGCATCAATAATTGGCTTAAAAAAACTGGTGAAGCCCCAGTTATCGTTGATGAATCAAAAGCAAAACGTTCTGTAAAGCGATTAGAATCTTACTACTGGAACAACGGCTGGTTTAACATAGAGGCTGATTACAAAATAAATTATGAAAAGAACCAAAGGGCATCAATATCCTATTTCGTCAAACCTCATAAACCATATTTCATTGACTCCTTGTATACAAAGATAGAATCCAAAGCTGCAGACTCTATCTATAAACTAAACCAAAACAAATCAACCATAATATCTGGAAAACAATACAGAACATTGGATATAGAAGCAGAAAGAGAACGATTAACCCGTTTGTACAGAAATTCTGGTTTGTATCATTTCGAAAAGGAATTTATAAAATTCGATGCAGATACTATCAATACCAATAAAAAAATTAAACTTAACTTACTGATCAATAACAGACGGATTACTGAAGAAGAACAGACGATAAAAATTCCATTTAGGGTTCACAAAATCAGTAAGGTAAATGTTTTTACAGATTATTCATACAAAAACAGAAACCAAAAACCAAAAGATAGCGCGTCTTACAACGGATATAATATTTACAGCTATGATAAACTTAGGTATACCCGCAAAGCAATTGCTAATTCTATTCTGATAACACCTGGAGAAATTTTTAGAGACAGGGACAGAACCCTTACCTATAACCAAATTAGTAATCTAAAAACATTTAAATATCCTAATATACGATACAGTATAGACCCCAATAACCCAAAAGGAACTGACCTTATTGCTAATGTGCTATTGACGCCCAGAAAAAAATACAGCACTAATGTAGAATTTGATGTATCTACCTCTAATATACAAGTATTTGGAATTGGTTTTAGCGGGTCCTTTTTGATTCGAAATGTTTTTGGCGGTGCAGAAATTTTTGAAATATCGGCCAGAGGAAGTGTTGGTTCATCAAAAGATCCGGTAGATCCGGATGGACAGTTTTTTGATATTTCGGAAATTGGTGTGGATCTTAAATTATCATTTCCTAAAATAATATTCCCTTTTCAAACTAGGAAAATCATTCCTAAATATATGTCCCCAACGACCAATCTTATTTTTGGTATCAACACACAACAAAACATAGGGCTTGACAAACAAAATGCCTCAGGAATTTTTAATTATCAGTGGAAACCAAGCACAAAACTTACGCATCAGGTTGACTTGGTAAATGTACAATATGTACGCAACCTAAATACTGGTAATTATTTTAATGTATACTCCAACTCATTTAGCAGGCTAAACAATATCGCTACAGAAGTATTAGCTCCCAATTCACCGTTTTTTGACGTCGAAAACACAAATCAAAGTGTATTAACGATACCAACTGGAGCTAATAGTTTTATTACACAATCTCTGGGAGAAACTCCAAATAATGATCTAACTGCAGATCAACTACAGGAAATTAGAAATATTAACGAAAGAAAAGAAAGACTGACAGAAGACAACCTGATTTTTGCATCTAGCTATACCTATCTAAAAAATAATCGGGAGAATCTTTATGACGAAAATTTCTCTAGATTTAGAGTAAAAATAGAATTTGCTGGAAACGTATTGAAGACAGCGTCTAACATTCTGGGACTAAAAGAGAACGCTAACAATCGTTTAGAAGTATTTGGTGTTGAGTTTTCGCAATACGCCAAAACGGAATTAGATTATATTAAACATTGGGAGCTTGGCAGAAAAAGTGTTTTAGCCTTTAGAGTGTTTGGAGGTATTGCACTGCCATACGGAAATGCTAACAGTATTCCATTTGCACGAAGCTTTTTCGGAGGAGGACCTAATGATAATCGCGCATGGTTACCGTATGATCTGGGTCCAGGAAGTAGCGGTGGGAGAAATGAGTTTAACGAAGCTAACATGAAGTTAGCTTTAAATGCAGAATACCGGTATAACATTTTGGGTGCTCTAAATGGTGCTTTCTTTATTGACGCAGGTAATATCTGGAACGTGCTGGACAGTGTAGAAGAAGAAGATGCCGTTTTTTCGAGATGGGATGACCTTCAGGAAATAGCCGTAGGTAGTGGTTTAGGCCTCCGGTATGATTTTGACTTCTTTGTAGTGAGACTTGATATTGGATTTAAAACATTTAATCCTGCTAACATTGAGGATCAACGATGGTTTAAAGGTTATAACTTCTCAGAAGCAGTTTATAATGTAGGAATTAATTATCCTTTCTGAAAGCATTGTTACTTTTCATCTTCAAATATAAAATCGATTCCGTATTATTTTATTATTTTTGTAGGCTTATTAACTAAAAGTAAATTATGAGTCACAACATCAAACCAGGAGTTGCTACAGGAGACGAAGTGCAGGAAATCTTTAAGTACGCTAAAGAAAAAGCTTTTGCACTACCAGCGGTAAATGTAATTGGATCCAATTCGATTAACGCAGTATTGGAAACTGCGGCAGAATTAAACTCACCCGTAATCATCCAATTCTCTAATGGAGGAGCACAATTTAATGCCGGAAAAGGCCTTTCTAACGAAGACCAAAAAGCAGCGATCGCAGGGGCTACAGCAGGAGCCAGACATGTACATTTAATGGCTGAAGCGTATGGAGTGCCTGTAATTTTGCATACTGACCACTGTGCGAAAAAATTACTGCCTTGGATAGACGGACTCTTAGATGCAGGAGAAGCTTTCTACAAAGAAACTGGAAAACCTCTTTACAGTTCTCATATGATTGACCTGTCTGAAGAGCCAATAGAAGAAAATATAGAAATTTGTAAAGAATACCTTTCAAGAATGAGTAAAATGGGTATGACTTTAGAAATTGAACTTGGAATTACCGGAGGTGAAGAAGATGGTGTAGATAATAGTGATGTAGATGATTCTAAATTATATACACAACCAGAAGAAGTAGCCTATGCTTATGAGGAGCTGAGCAAGGTAAGTGATAAATTTACAGTAGCAGCAGCTTTTGGTAACGTTCATGGTGTTTACAAACCTGGTAATGTGAAATTAACTCCAAAAATCCTTAAAAATTCTCAAGAATTTATTTCAGAAAAATATGGCGTAGAACATAACCACATTGACTTCGTGTTTCACGGAGGAAGTGGTTCTACATTAGAAGAAATTAGAGAAGCAATAGGATACGGGGTTATTAAAATGAATATTGATACAGATCTTCAATTTGCATTTTGTGAAGGTATTAGGGATTATATGACTGGCAAAGTAGAATACCTGAAAACACAAATTGGAAATCCTGATGGATCAGAAGAGCCTAATAAAAAATATTACGATCCGAGAAAATGGTTAAGAGAAGGAGAAATTACTTTTAAGAACCGTCTCAAAAAGGCTTTTGAAGATTTAAATAATGTAAATACATTATAACCAGATAGAAAACCAAGCTGAAACTCAAAACAATATAGAGTTTCAGCTTTTTTAATACAGATAATTTATGGCTTGGTTTAAGAGAACTCAAAAAGGTATACAAACTGCTACTGAGGACAAGAAAGATGTCCCTAAAGGACTTTGGTACAAATCCCCGACAGGTAAAATAGTTGACGCAGAACAATTAGAAAAAAACTTTTATGTGAGTCCTGAAGACGGATATCACGTAAGAATCGGTAGTAAAGAATATTTTGAAATTCTTTTTGATGATAACAAGTTCAAAGAATTAGACAAAAACTTAACTTCTAAAGATCCTCTTAAATTCGAAGACAAAAAAAAATACACGGACCGTCTTAAAGATGCTCAGGAAAAAACAAATCTAAAAGACGCGGTAAGAACTGCTGTTGGTAAATCCAATGGCAATGACTTGGTAATTGCCTGTATGGACTTTTCATTTATTGGAGGTTCTATGGGAAGCGTTGTAGGAGAAAAAATTGCAAGAGCAGCTGATTATGCTCTTAAGAACAAGATGCCTTTTATGATTATCTCAAAATCCGGAGGAGCTCGTATGATGGAGGCAGCTTTATCATTAATGCAACTTGCAAAAACCTCTGCAAAACTCGCTCAATTGGCTGATGCCGGTATTCCATATATCTCCTTATGTACGGACCCAACTACAGGAGGTACAACAGCATCATTTGCTATGCTTGGCGACATTAATATTGCAGAACCAGGAGCATTAATAGGCTTTGCCGGGCCTCGTGTCGTAAGGGATACCACGGGAAAAGAACTTCCTGAAGGTTTCCAAACAGCAGAATTTCTTAAAGAACACGGTTTCCTTGATTTTATAACACCCAGGCAAAATCTAAAAGAAAAAATAAACTTATATCTAAATCTAATTATGAATCGACCTTTACCTACTAATTAGATCAAAATAAAATTAAAAAAACAATAATGTAAACCCGGTATAAACCGGGTTTCGTTTTTAAAAAGCACATATTTATAAAATGATTATCTACTTCACATCAAATACATCTATAAAATATGTAGAAGCATTAGAAAAGCATCATGTAAAAGATGCTTTTTAAACCAATCTGAATGCTATAAAAACAATGCTCTTTCCTCACCATCGGCGTTTGTAAATATCGCATTGTTATCACAAGTCCCATCTCCATAATCTAATGAACCAGTAAAATTTGTTCGTACTAACCCCACTACTCCACTTACCAAAAATCTACAGCTAGCTTCGCGACGTAAAGGTGTTGTAATAGTAGCACTATTTGTATTTCCATTAGCATAATTAGTTTGCCATGAACCTGTTATTAAGAAAACATTATCACCCCAATTACCATTAAAAACACCTTCAATCCATTCACGGGTTTTAGAACCTGTTCTTGACGCTTGTTTACCATCAGCAAATGTTACTGTAAAATCCAGATTCATTGAATACTCTGGGTTACCGTTATCATTTGACTTAAGTCTTGTTAAAGTTCGGGAACCAGCAAATTGTATATCATCAATAAAGAAATCCTCTACGCCATAATTAATTACTAAAGACATAGCTTCTACATTTAGTTCGTACGACATAAAGATCTTTCCTTTTACCAGATGCCCACTTCTTATTTCACAACCTTCCGTTCCAAAATCTATAGTTACATTTTTAATAGTACCGGTTAATACTGTTGTTACGGCAGCACAATCAGGCAAAAATCTAATGTTCCCATTTTTAGCTATACGCTCTTCATCTTCAAAACCCTGTAAAGTAAGATCGCTGAATACCTCTAACCCATCATTAACACTTGCTGTAAGTACTGCTTCTTGACTATCCATACTATTTGACGATAACTGTTCTGATACTTCTTCATTATTACATCCCACTAAAACTGTAGATAAGCATACGACTAGACCAAATTTTAAAATGTTATTCTTCATTGTATTAATTTTTAATGTTACTATTCTAAGACTTGTTTGTTTAGAAAAGGTTTAATACAAATGTTTTTTTACCAAAAAGCATTTCTAATCTAAAAAGTATTATATTTGCACGCTGGTAGTAGAATGCTATCTATACATAAAAATCATTTAAATAATATTGGAATGTATTTAACAAAAGAAGCTAAAGAAGAAATCTTCGCAAAACACGGAAAAGGCAAAAATGACACCGGTTCTGCAGAAGGACAAATCGCATTGTTTACTCAAAGAATTACGCACTTAACTGAACATTTAAAAAATAATCGTAAAGATTATAATACAGAGCGTTCATTAGTAAAGCTTGTAGGTAAACGTAGAGATCTTTTAGATTATCTTATCAAAAAAGATATTATGAGATATCGTGCAATAGTAAAAGAATTAGGATTAAGAAAATAATCAAAAAAGAGAGGCTGTATGCCTCTCTTTTTAATTATAATCACTTCTTAATGTTAGAAAATTAAAATAAAAACATTTTGATCCAATGATGGTCAGAATGAATGCCTTAGTTTTTCATTGGTCGCACAACAACTACAACAACACAACCTTGTCCGTCCGAGTAAGACGGAAACCAATGTTTAATTAAACCTTTGGTAATTCGAGTTATATAGATCCGAATTATTTAAAAAGGTTAGAATCAAAAAAAATATGATTCCAAAAGTTTATAGAGAGGTCATAGACCTGGGTGATGGAAGAGAAATCACTTTAGAGACCGGAAAATTAGCAAAGCAGGCACATGGTTCTGTTGTTGTACAATCAGGCAAGTGTATGCTATTATGTACAGTGGTGTCTAATTATAAGCAAAGTGATGTAGATTTTCTACCATTAACTGTTGATTATAGAGAGAAGTTTGCTGCTGCAGGTCGTTATCCTGGTGGCTTTTTTAAGAGAGAAGCAAGACCAAGTGATGGTGAAGTATTAACAATGAGGTTGGTAGATCGTGTATTGCGACCTTTGTTCCCAAAAGACTATCATTCAGAAACTCAGGTAATGATACAATTAATGTCTCACGACGATGAGGTAATGCCGGATGCTATGGCTGGATTAGCAGCTTCTGCGGCTATTCAGTTATCAGATTTCCCTTTTGAATGTGCTATCTCCGAAGCAAGAGTCGGACGTGTAGACGGTAAATTTGTCATCAACCCAACAAGAGCTCAATTAGAAGAATCTGATATCGATATGATGATTGGTGCCTCTGCCGATTCGGTGATGATGGTTGAAGGGGAGATGGATGAAATTTCTGAAGAAGAAATGACGGAAGCTATCAAATTCGCACACGAAGCTATCAAAGTTCAGTGTGCTGCCCAGGAAAGATTAGCAGAAGCATTTGGAAGGAAAGAAGTACGTGAATATGAGCCAGAAAGAGAAGATGAAGAATTAGCTCAGAAAATTTATGATATGGCATATGACAAAGTATATGCTGTCGCTAAACAAGGTTCTTCTAAACATGAAAGAGGTGCTGCCTTTTCTGAGATAAAAGAAGAAATAAAAGCTACGTTTTCAGAAGAAGAACTAGAAGATATTGGAGACCTTATATCGAAATATTACTCAAAAGCGGAGAAAGCTGCTGTTCGTGATCTTACACTAAATGAAGGGTTGCGTCTTGATGGCAGAAAAACTACGGATATTAGACCTATCTGGTGTGAAGTAGATTATTTACCTTCTACACATGGATCCTCAATTTTTACAAGAGGAGAAACGCAGGCATTAGCTACAGTAACTTTAGGAACATCCAGAGAAGCCAATCAGATAGATATGCCATCATATGAAGGTGAAGAAACATTCTATCTTCATTATAACTTCCCTCCTTTCTGTACAGGAGAAGCACGCCCAATTAGAGGTACTTCTCGTAGAGAAGTTGGACACGGTAACTTAGCCCAGCGTGCACTTAAAGGAATGATCCCAGAAGACTGTCCGTATACCGTTCGTATAGTTTCTGAAGTATTAGAATCTAATGGTTCTTCTTCTATGGCGACTGTTTGTTCTGGAACTATGGCATTAATGGATGCCGGAGTACAAATGAAAAAACCAGTTTCTGGTATTGCAATGGGATTGATTTCTGATGCTGATTCTGGAAAATATGCAGTATTATCTGATATTTTAGGTGATGAAGATCATTTAGGAGATATGGACTTTAAAGTAACCGGAACTTCTGAGGGAATAACTGCTTGTCAGATGGATATTAAAGTAAAGGGATTGAGCTACGAGATTTTAGTAAATGCATTAAAGCAAGCTCGTGATGGACGTTTACATATCCTTGAAAAATTAACAGATACCATTGCTGCACCTAATGCAGATGTAAAAGCACACGCTCCAAAAATGGTTACCAGAACTATTCCGGGAGAATTTATAGGAGCGCTTATTGGCCCTGGAGGAAAAGTAATTCAAGAATTACAGAAAGCAACAGGCACTACGATTGTTATAAATGAAGACCCTGTTACTGAAGAAGGTATCGTAGAAATTCTAGGTACTGGTCAGGAAGGAATCGACGCAGTGTTGGCTAAAATTGATTCTATAACTTTTAAGCCTGTTGTGGGTAGTATATATGAAGTTAAGGTAGTCAAAATGTTAGATTTTGGCGCAGTGGTAGAATATATAGATGCACCAGGTAATGAAGTATTACTTCACGTTTCTGAACTAGCTTGGGAGCGCACAGAAAATGTTAGTGATGTTGTGAACATGGGCGACGTGATGGATGTAAAGTATTTTGGTATAGACCCAAGAACACGCAAAGAGAAAGTTTCCAGAAAAGCCTTATTGCCAAGACCTCCCAGAAAAGAAGGTGATAAATCAAGAGATGATAAGTCCAGAGGAGATCGAAAACCTAGAAATGACAAAAAAGAAAGTTAAATATTATTTCTTAATATAGTTTATAATAAAACGCCTTCAATATTCTTGAGGGCGTTTTTGTTTTCCAAAAAAAATTATTGATTTTTCAAAAATGAATAGTATATTTGTTTGATCAACCAGATTGGTTAACCAATTTAAAATACTAAAAGTAACGCCCTACTCATGAAAAATTATTCAACCTTATTTGCCAATACTTTAGTATTGATCATACTTTTTGGCAAGATATCCGCTCAAACGGTAAGCAATACTACCGAACTGCAAGCTGCTATTACTAATGCTTCTGCAGGAACAACTATTATTTTAGCCGATGGAACTTGGACAGACGTATTCATTAATATTAATAAAAATGGTACACAGACAAATCCTGTTACTATTCAGGCACAAACACCAGGATCCGTATTTTTTGAAGGAAACTCTAGAGTAAGCTTGGGTGGTTCTTATATCGTTTTTGAAGGTGTTGTTTTTCAAAACCCATCCAACTTAGATGTAAGTGGAAGTATCATAGAACCTGTAATAGAGTTTAGAGACTCTGGTAACAATGAATGTAATCATTGTAAAATTACAAACATAAAAATAGACAGCTATAATGGTACCACCGCTCAAGAACTACTGACATTTAAATGGATCATTGTTTATGGACAATATAACGAAATAAGCTTCAGTTCTTTTTTAGGAAAATATGGTATAGGGAGTATTATAAATGATAACAGAAATTCCACGTCAACTGAGTTTGCTGAGCCGGATTTTACAAAAATACACCATAATTACTTCGCTGACCGTATTCCCGTTGGTGTTGTAAATGATGAGAATGATCAGGACGCCATAAGAATTGGAAATAGTAGTACTTCATTACACCCATCTAATACCAAAGTATATGACAACTTATTTTATAATTGGTCTGGAGAAGTGGAAATTATATCTAATAAGAGTGGTGAGAACAAATATTACAATAATACTTTTAGAGACTACCAAGGGACACTAACCCTAAGACACGGAAATGATTGCGAAGTATATAACAATTTCTTTTTTGCTGAAAACAATCTTTTCTCGGGTGGTATTCGTGTAATCGGAGAAGGACATAAAGTATACAATAATTATATTGAAGGAGTGAATTCTGAAAAACCAGATGGATCCAATACCAATACTGCTGGGGCTATTAATGTTTCTAATGGTCGTCCTAACTCAGCTCTTAACGGTTATTATCAGGTTAAAGATGCCACCATTGTTAACAATACATTTGTAAATTGTGACTATGGATTTAGAATTGGAACTAACGTTGGAAGTGATTTATCATTAGCACCGGAGAACTTGGTAGTTGCAAATAATATCATGATCAATACCGAAGAAAATGCTGTTGATGAACAAACGACTCCAATAGGTTCTTCTATTTATCAGGGAAATATTACTCAAAATGGGGCGTGGGATCTTACTACAGGCGCTAATAACAATCAAGTAATTACTAATGGGCTTCTAGAAAACGGGGTTTTGTATTACGAATTAGGAAGCACAAGCCCGGCAATTGATGCTTCTGTTGGAAACTACCCTTTTGTTAATACCGATATTTTAGGAGGAAATCGTTCTGGAAACCTAGATGCTGGAGCTGAAGAATTTAATTCAGGTGGTTCTCGTATTCCATACACTACGGCAGATGTTGGGGTATCTATTGGTTTTGGTGGAACTGGTGTTAACACTCCTAGATTGATCACAAACACTACATCTATAAACGTAGCCAGAAGCGCAGGAAATACTTTATTTGATATTGATGCTAATGTTGATTGGAGTATTGCAGACGATGCAGATTGGTTAACTTTTAACACCTCTTCAGGAAGTAACTCTGCTGTAATTACGGCCAATTTTACAGAAAACACTTCATCCGCTCAGCGTACAGCTACAGTAACTATAAGTGAGACTGCTGGAGGAAGTAATTTGACTACTACGTTGACCATAGTACAATCGAATATGTTTTCTGAAGAAATTACAATTGTCGATGCAACTGCTATAGGAACTGAATCAGGCAAACCTAATGTAGGACCTCAATTTGCATGGGATGATACTGTTACTGCAACAGAATATTGGACAGGAGACGCCAATACAGAACCAGAAGTTTCCATAACCTTTGATCTGTCGTGTATCCGAATTCTAAGTCAAATTGGAATTCATGTGTTAAAAGCCGATGAAAGAACAATCAACTTTGATATCGCAGTATCAAATGATCAAACTGGGGTCTTTACCAACGTATTGACAGGACAAGATAGTACGATTGAAACAGGTGCAGAAAATACAGAACAACTCTTTGATCTTAGCAATGCAACAGGTAGATATGTGAAATTTACCTCTAACGGAAATAATGTCGGCTCTGGTTTTGCAAGTATTGTAGAAGTAAACATCTATGGTAATGCAACCTGTGACACAACCTTAGGGGTAGATGATAATCTTCTTTCTTCTAGAGGAATTTTGTTATATCCTATTCCTGTAAAAAACCAGCCTATTATTATCGAATCGAAAAGAACAATCGGAATAGTAAAAATATATGACTTACGCGGAAGATTAATACTGCAGAAAGAAATTAATAATCGTATTGGAGAATTAGAAGCTAGTAATTTTAGTAAGGGAACATATATTGCTAAAATACAAGGAGTTTACGGCCGTTTTGTAATTCAATAATCAGAAATAACAACTAAAATAAATGCCTTGGTGAACAACAAAAGGTGTTTTAACCATCAACCTTCCTACCTAAATTGTGTATGCGTAACAACATCCATACTAACTGACATATATTCTTGTTTTATACAATCTATCATTTTAAAACAGTTTTCAATTACTCGATCTGGGAATTTTAGTTTCATTAGTATTTCAGCAGCTTTATAAAAAGACATACGACAGACCAAAAATTCTTTTAAAGCGTAGATATAACCACACATCCAGTTTACATCATTTGAATCCTTGTGCCATAATTTTGTATGAAATTCTAAATAACTTTTTAGATCGTTGATATTGAAAGAAGTATCCAACGTAAATGCTAAGAATTCTACAACATCACGATGTGGAATGTTTTTTACAGATAATTCCCAGTCATAGATACACACATCTCCATTAGAACGAATACCTGCATTTCTAGGATTAAAATCATTATGTATTACACAGACTGGTAGAGTATAATCAGGTCCACCATCTATAATGTCAGTAAGAAAATCTTTTAGTATTTTAAATCGGTTATTACCCTCAGCATGTATATCGTCTTCTTCTTTTATAATAATATCTATTAGTTTACTATAGAGTTCAAAAGCATTAGAGACATTAAAAGGTTGTATCAGAGAGTCTTCAATCGTATCGATTTTGGCATGATAATATTGATGCACTTTTGTAATGTCAGTAATTACGTTTTTTATATCTTCTGATTTCCATAGTTCTGGTTTATTTTCACTATTAAAATGCGACATAGTATTACTATCTAGATATTCCATGATAAGCAAGAATAACTCTCTATTTACGTTTTCTTTCTTTCCATAATATTTTGGTGTAACTCGAAATTCATTCGTATACAAATCTTCATAAATAAACAATTCTTTTGTATGACAGTTGAAATATTCGGTCTGATGACGGTATCTATAAATAAGATCTGATAAAGAAGGATCAATAGAAGCTGCCATGCTATGCAATCCTTTAATAACATCTATATCAAGTGCCTTTGATTTGATCAATAATGAAACGGTTTCTTTACTATTTTTTGCTTGAAAAGGAAAGAATCCAATTGTTTTTTTAGATGTCATACACGTAAGGTTAGTGGTGATACCATTTTCCATTTCTTGTTGATCAAATTGGATGGAAAAGCCCTTGTATTCCGGATTAACCTGCTCAATGATCTGACCAATAAACTCAGCATTTAAATCTGAACGTGTAAGCCTATCTACAGGTTTGTTTCTTCCCAATTTCTCGTGGGCTTTTGCAAACTCACCACTTGCAATAGCCGCAAGCGTTGATATCTCTAATGAAAGGGCAAACGCTGCAATTAATTGTGCAAACCTTTCTACTTTTCCATCACCTTCGCACTTCATTAATCGAAGTATTTCGTTTTGTTTAGGAAGGGATGTTCCACCTCCAACAGTACCAACTACGAGTGTAGGTAATGTAAGCGAGATAATAAGCTTATCCTCTTTTTTTTCTAGGTGCAGCATCCCAACCGACGATTCATGAAGACTACCTAAATCTTGGCCAGTAGCGGCAAACACAGCTGCAATCGTATTAGCGACATTGATATTGTAGCCAAACATCCCATCTATCTTTGTCAAAGTAACAGAAGGAACATAGCACTCCATCAATTTATCAGAAGTAGTACGAAGTACTTTTTCTATGACAGTTTCTTTCAGGTAACATTTGGCACTAACACGTACTCCTCTTCCTTTTTGAACAGCATGAACTGACACCTTTTTATCTGAAGAACCATTACCTTCTATAACATAGTTTTTTATTAGGATTTGTGTTTCTTCGGTAAATCGATTAACAATAAAAAGCATGGCATGCCATGTACAGGTTGTAGTCATATTTTGTCCAGAAGCATCGCCTGTTGTATAATAAAAACGAGTGTGTACGATGTTATCTATAATGACAGGCTCTAAAGATTTTAATTGTGCATGATTAGAATACTGTTCGGCTTCTTTTTTAATATTTTCAAAATTGCAGGAAAGCCAGTTTATAAATAGTAACGCATTCTCTGGCGTATGAAAAATAAACATAGGACAACGCACCATTCTTTGATATACAAAGGTGGTTTTAACGCCACCACTTAAACTGGCAGCTTTGGCACCTCTATTCATACTTGCAACAAGAGCTCCCTCTAAAGTCGCTGCACCAGCATACACTAATTCTTCTTTATCATCTTGAAGATGTAATAATGGACCAACCAACCCTACAGGAATCTCTACAGAACCAATATAGGATTCAATTTTATTTTGAACTTCTGAATGCGAAAGGCCAGACATAGAAACTTGACTAGAATCATATCCTTCCTTATCTAGATGTTCTAAACGTAGTTTAGTAGAATGTGGGGTGACTAACCCTCTACCAGGTACAATTGGATAATTTTCCATATTAGTTTGTAATTTCTGTAATTAGTCTTATGTAAAAGGCATCTAAATGATCAAATGTAGTAGCATCTATATTTTCAATTGCTGTTTTATTGTCACTAGCTACTTTTTTAAATAAAGTTTCATAGGTAGTTTCTAAATTAGATAACACGGAGAGTTTTTCGTGAGCTTCTATAACTTCTCTAGAGGAGATTCTCTCCATAAGAATTTCAGGAGCTGCTTTTAAAAAGAAAATTTGATCCGGTAAACTAGTTTTAAATACTCTTTTAGTTTCAGCATCGGGAAAAGTTTTTCTTACAAAAAAGGTTTTTATAAATTTAAAGATAGCCAACACTCCTTCTTCTTTATTTTCGATAGGAAGCTGCTCTAAAACAAAAGAGAATAAGGCTTCATATTTTGTAGTATAATAGATTAGCATTTCGAAATTCATACTACTACCTGAAGAACCTAAACGAGGTAAATAAAACTGCGCATAGACAAAAGTATCAATTAACGGATGTCTTTCGCATATAACAATACGCGTAGTTGTTGTCGTTTTCTCGGAAACTAATTTTTCAAACAATACCATCGCAAAGAAAAGAACCATTGCTTTAAGATCGTCTCTTTTATTTGCACCTGCTTCTTCACTTAAGGATTTAAGAAGTTGTATTGGTTGTTTTAGAGAAGAAGTATCTGGTAATGAATCTACATCTACATGAAGCGGTGAAACTAAAGTTACATGCTCAATACATTCGGCCTCTAGTTTAGAAAATAAGGTACTTTTACCAGAACCGTCCAAACCTGTTATAAGAATCGTTTTGATCATTGTGCTATAATTTTAAGTGTTTTGTCTTTTAATACTTCAGGAGAATTCTTGGCATCCAGTATAAACCATTCTGATTGAATAAAGCCTTCAAAAGCAATGTTTACTTTCTTCTGGAAATCTATAAAATGTTCTGCTGTAGCTGCTCTACAACCGCATTCATAACGTGATAGATAATTCTTTCTAGCTTTACTTATTTCTGGCGAGACGGAAAGAAAAATTGTTTTGTCAGGTATAGGAAAATTAGGAACCAAAGAATTAATCAATGTTTGATCCGCACCTAAAACTTTTTCAGATGAAAAATATTTATAAGAATAGCCATTTATAAAAATAGTATTTACACCAGAAGTAAGTACTTTATCGATTGCATATTGCAACGCGTGTGCTAAGAACAATAAGCGAGCGTTTGGTGAGAGGACACATAGATAGTCATCGATATCTCCTTTAGTCTTAAAAAGCGTAACTATCTCATTATTGAGTGCATCCCATATGGTTACTTCTATACTATTTGGCAACTCATCCATTAAATTAGAAATGAGCGTTGATTTTCCAGATCCATCTGGGCCAGTGATACAAATGATAGTTGGTTTCTTATTGGACATTATCTACTAATTTTTTAATTTGATCAGGTTTTATTTCTTTCTTTTTTAGATATTGGAAATAAGACTCTTTGGAGATAAAATAATTTAACGGTGATAAGGCGGTATCTACCCACATTTTTAAATAAAGTAAACTGCCATATTTCCATCCGATTTCTTGGGCAATCATCGAAAAAGAAAACCAAGGGCCTAGTATTCTTCCTCTTATTTTATTGAATATGGTAGGTTTATGGGATTTATCTAGAAACTTAAGTGCGTGCTGTATATCCGGAAAATGGATGAAACGTAGAACTCTCAAAAAGTAATAGATTCTTTTATGAAATTCTGGAAATAAATAATAGTGAATAACATTTTTTTCAATGTCCTGAAAATAATCGTTGTACGATTCGTGCATATCTCCTGTTTCGTTAACCATTTGGAGTCTTTTACGTAGTCGCTTATTAATAAAAGATGGTTTTCCCTTTGGCAATCGCTGTATCCATTCTTCTGGAATATGACAAGAGCAAAGACGACACATCTCTAGTGCGTACCGAGACTTCTGTATTGCGTTTGTTTTTTTTATAATCGAAAATAGCTTTTCTACATCTAGATTTGTTGATAGAATCAAATTATAGAGATCCATACAATCTCGTGTACCACATTTATATACGCCTAGATGTAAGATTAAGTGAATAAGATTATATTCTGGAGATAATTGTTTACAAGGAATCCCATGAAAACTGAGCGGTATAGCCGTATCCCACATTTCATTTGTATCAACTGTAAAATGAGTCGTAGATGATTTCAAACCCCATTGTGTTCCAATGATACAGTTAAAATCCGTACTAATAAAAGGAACACTAGTAGGACTGTACTTTGCTGGTTTTTGTTTTTCTCCACTCCAACCAAACCCTAAGGGTATATATCCTAAATCATAATAGATTTGTTCAATTTGTGGCCAATCTTCAGACTTTATCAAAATATCAAAGTCGTTCATTTTTTTATAGCCTACATCATCATAGATAGTTTGGATAAAAGCATTACCTTTTAAAATAACAACATCTATATTATGTTCGTGAAAGGCCTGTAAAAATTGCATCGCAATCTTATTTCTGTTTTCATTCTCTTCCTTCACATCTTGATATGCATTCTCGAATCGTTCAATAACATCCTCATCAAAAAATGACAAAAATTCATGTTTTTGGAGTTGCAAGTAGATCCAAGGAGCCATTTTCCATTGAAAACAATATTCATAAAATACATGTTGATCATGATTACTAGATTGTAAAGGCGTTAACGCCGTTCTACAAGTATCTAATTCTTCTGATGTCAATTGAATATGAGATAATAATGCTGTTATTTTAAAGGTATTCATAAATGATCTATTTTTTCAATGGAACCTGTGGCTCCATTCATTTTAATGGTATCTCCATCACAAAGGTTTTTAGTGCTTTTTTTTGCACCTATAATTGCAGGTATTCCCATTTCACGACATAAGATAGAAGTGTGAGAGAGTAAACTTCCCCGTTCAGAAATAATTCCTTCGGCTCTAGAAAACAATCCAACCCAGCCAGGTTCGAAAAAAGGAGCGACCAAGATTTTTCCTGCAATCTCTAACTCATGTATATTTTGAGCAGTAGCTAACAAAACTTCTCCTTGCGCAATGCCACTACTGCAAGCAATCCCATCCAGTCCATTTTTTGAAGTAGACTCCTTTTCTTCCAAAGCGTATAATTCATTATTAACTTCGTGATACCGTATTGGATGTTTGACATCTTGATAAGCAGCATATGTTGCTTTTCGTTCACAAATGAGATTATTATATTGAGATAACCATGAGTCTGGATGCATCAATTCATCAAAATGCAGGTATAAAGAATCTCCAGCGGTAAGGATTACGTTATGTTGAAGTAATTTACGATCAATTTCTCTAAAAATTTGTCGTACAATGTCAAAGGTTTTCGTACGTATAAAACGAAAGTTTTCTCGATCGCGTACACGCTTTATTGTTAATTTTATTCCTATTTTTAGAAAGAGTAACTTAAAAGGATTTGTTCTATAAGTTTCTTTAAGAACGTGTTCATAGTTAAACTTATCTTTAGTTACTGTCTTGTGTTGCGAAACAGATAAATTTGATCTAAGAAAGGCAATAAATCTGGTAGGATCTTCCCTATAATTTATTGTTTCAATTTTTAACTCCCCTTCATCGGACCGTTCTCCATATTTGTGAATATATAAAGTGATAAGCTTAAAATATTCAGAATAATGCTCTTTAAGATATGGCAACACCTGTATACTTTCTTTTTCTAGAATTACTTTTTTCACATTAGGATGTTGACGTAAACGATGTGTAAGATCTTGTAATTCATGTATAATCTCCATAGAAACTACGTGGCCACTCCCCATTAATGAATCATTAAGAAAATTTGGATATTTCTTATGTAGTTTAGACCGAGATAGTACCTTATGAAGACCATTATATATGATCATCGTGAACAAGCTATTGAGAATCGGCACATACCAATAGCTGCTCAATTCAGTTTCTAGTCGATTATAATACTGTATCAATTCTTTATGTGATTTATTTTTTAAAGAAGTGTTGTCAAATTGTTTTCTAATTTTATCATATTGCGATATGTATTTCTTTTTATGATATGTAGCAAATAATACACTTCGAATAAGACTAAGAAATAGGCGCAAGTAGACTATGATGGATGCTGATTGTAATGGCTTCTGAAATGTAGCGTCTTCAGCTCCTAGTGCTTTAGGAAACAATCGACTTGTTTTTTGTCCAAATGGCATCTGATATAAAAGCTGTTGGTATGCAGTAACATTATAATACATACACCCTTTTATCATACCAACCGTATTTTTGAACAGAGAATTATTTTTTTTAATAAAAGAATCCCCAGCACCCAAAAACCGACACATATCCATGTATGCATTGCTATACGAATGTTGTACAAAAGAAACAGTAAGTGGCATGACTGCACCTGGATAGTTCACATCCATATTAGAGTTATCCCATACTATATAATCTCCTCTTGGAACCAATGCTGCGATTGGGCGTACCTGTAACCAGTATATTTTATTATTATAGATTGTAAATTCTGTATCCACTGGATATCCTTGTAACGAATCTATCTTAAGTAAGCTTTTTCTAAGTTCTTTTATATACGGGGTTATTTTTTCGAATAATTCATCTTTGCTGTATCTATTTTTTCTATAACCTGAAATTGGTTCATATAACTCTCCATTATAATGTTCATCATCAGAGATTATTTCAGGCTGTGTTGCAAGATCAATCATCATAGCATTTTCTTCTCCAGAAACAAGCTTAAAACCTAACCCAGGGATAATACTAATGATTGGATTTACGCTCACTTTTTTAAGAGGGTTTAGAGAAAAACCAACTCCCGAAACTTCCCCACAAATCATTTCTTGTAATACAATATTAAATCCAAAGCCTCCAGTTTCGTGATATTCTGGAATCTTATTTTGAACTTGTTCAAAACCAGCAATTACCTTTTCAAAAGCAGTTTCCAATTCATCAATTTTGCAATTAATCTCTGTGATAAAAATACCAGCATATGATTTATTTTTGCCGTCCTCTACATCGGCACTGGAGCGCACAGTCCACAATGATTTGTGGCTTGCATGAACGTTTTTGCTCCACTCATTACAGAGCGATGCAATTGTATATTTTTGAGAAATAATATTTTGAATAGTACAATTAGGAACTATATAAAAAGGAGGAACATGAAACCCTTTCTTATAAAGGGATATTAGCCCATCGGCTTTACCTCCAAAAGATTGCTTTGGTATGTTTTGATATGAATAATAATTACTCATATCGTATGTGCAGAAAAATTAGTGTAGTTTTTTATATACTTTTCAAATACATTATCAAATGCCGCTAGTGTGCGATGAACATCTTCTGTTGTATGCAAGCTAGTTGGAGTTAAGCGAAAAATAACAACTCCTTTAGGTACGACAGGATAGATAATTACAGAACAAAAAACTCCTTGACTATAGACTAATTCTTTCTGAATATTAAGTACATCATCTAGTTTTAGAGCAAAAGAAACTGGTGTAATTTGCGTGTTAACTTCATTGGAGAGTAGTTTTCTTTTTCTTAGACCTTCTCGAAGCCTAGTAGAAATATCAAAAAGTTTTGCTCTATTACTGTTTGCATTGTTAATGATTTCTAACCTTTTATTTAACCCATAAACTACGGGCATTGGCAAGGATTTAGAAAAAATCTGGGAGCGCAAATTATATTTAAAATAATTTACAACTTCCTTTTTACCTGCAATAACGGCTCCAAAAGATGCCATTGACTTTGTAAAAGTTGTAAAATATAAATCTACCTTTTTTTCTAAACCTTCTGCGCAAACTGTTCCATTCCCACGAGGTCCCATTACACCAAATCCATGAGCATCATCGACCAAAAACCTAAAACTATACGTTGCTTTTAGAGCACATATTTCTTTTAGTTTACCCTGCTCACCAGACATACTAAATACGCCTTCGGTGATAACAAGAATACCACCTTTTGTTTTTTGAACAATTTCTTCGGCTATCTTTAATTTTTGCTCTAAACTTTCAATGTTATTATGTTCAAAAATTAATCTTTCCCCTCGGTGTAATCTTATACCATCTATAATACACGCATGACATTGCGCGTCAGAAATAACAACATCATTAGGAGATAATAATGAGTCTATAACAGATATCATTCCTTGATAACCGAAATTGAGCAGTAATGCTTTTTCCATATTTATAAAGGCAGCAATATTGTTTTCAAACTCATTATGTAGAGAGGTATCACCGGTCATCATTCTTGATCCCATTGGATAGGTTATCCCCCATTTTTCTTGCGCAAAAGAATCTATTTTATTAATCTCACTCGAACCTGCCAGTCCCAAATAATTATTGTAACTCCAACAAATTAGCCTTTCGTTTCCAAAAGAAATATGGTTAGAAATTTTCCCTTTGAATTTAGGAAAGGCAAATTTACCTTCAATCTCACTCTGAAACCTTCCTATCGGTCCGTTATCTTGTTGTATTCTATCAAAAATATCCATGACTAAGTTTCAAATTGTTTAGTGATATAAACATACTGGCTATTGATTAACTATAGTTGTCAAAATCGCCAGTATGAATTTTTTTTTTGTGAAAATCGCAATTAAAAAGTAGCAAGTACCTTAACTAAATAAACAGGTAAGGTCCTTTTATTTGGCTAAAAAAGCTGATAGGTAATTCCGATTTTATGAGAACCTATGCTTATGCTGCGTCTTTCACCTTGAACCTCTTCTGTATCAATATATGTCGACTGAAACAAATAACTAAATACTAGTCTTTCATATCGATAGCTTACCATGCTACCAACAATTGGCGCAGCCGTATCTCTAATAGTATTAACTCCTAAGAAGGCTCCTAAACTTACAGCGTTACTCGTGTTAATTTTATACACCGCCTCACTTTCTGCAAGAACTGTGAAAAAAGATTTCTTATTTAATACATCATAATCTTGAAAGGTTGCTTTGTCAATTTCCTCTAATTTATCCTAATAAGGTCCAAATTCATAGGTATACATAACTTTTAGCCCTATGGGTCTAATGTCGAATTTAGAAGTTGACATCTTAAAATTAGCTCCTGCCTTTAATCCTACGTTATAAAAATCCAGCTTCTCATTGAAAGCTATAATAGTACGATCAACATTATCTAACTCTTCTCCTTTAAAAGTAAATGTTCCATAAGCTGCGTTACCCCCATAAAAGAAGTTCCACCACTTTCGCGAAAACGACTTGTATACATCTAGAGATGCAACAGTTTTTCTATCATCTTCCTCTTGTCTAAATTGTTCCTGTTTTGATATATCTAAGGTTCCGGAGGCATAAATTTCAGAAGTATTCTCTCCGTTATATAATGGTTTTGCGACATACGAATTTACTGATCCGTGACTAGCAGTAGTATAAGCTTTAACCGAACCGGTAACCCTATAACTAACTCAGGATTGTAGTACTACTAAAAGTATTCCTATTTTAATACATTTTCTCATCATAATATTGCTTTTTTAATTTGTTTAGTGATTCAAACATACAAGCTATGGATTGACTATAGTTATCGAAAACACAAGAGTGAAATTTTGTTTTTGTGATAATCACAGTGCAAAAATCATATGTTCATAAAGACCAAATAAGATGATACATATGTGTATTATATACTTTTGTGGGGATACGGTCTTATTTTGTGGATTTACAACAATTAAGAAAGAATTTAGTAAGAAAAAAACAACCCCAATCTTCATTTTCTAAATATCTAATACATTCTATATGACATTAAACCCGGATTATGCATCAATAGAGTTTATACTGTTGCGATAATTACCGTTCAAAAATTATGGTATCAAAAAAGCATCTTAAAAAATAAAGATGCTTTGTTAGCCGCGATAACAATTAGTTACCATTCAATAATTAAAGTTTTTAGAGGAATTTACTTTTTCTTTCTTAAAGTAATATCTCTAAATACTCCAAGTTGTACATTACCAGTTTTAGACAAAAAAACCAACAATTATTCTTTTCTTGAGCGTACACAAATTTTTTGAGTTCTCCAATGTTTAACAAATGATAAAATTGAAGTGACTCTATTGATAGATGAGACGCTAAAAACCCCATCCTTTAGAGATCCTTTTATATATTTTGAAATCCTTTGAGTCTCTGATTTCATTAAACTAATTTTTAAAGTTTCTTTATCCAATAATTTAATACGTGTAAATAATTTTTCTTTTACCGGGATAAGCCCCATTAGGTCTCCGGTAAGTACATAAAATGCCTCGAATCCATAGTCCCCTTCGATACTTAAGTTGCTAGTGATGTTCATAATTATGATGTTTTTGATTTCCTTTTCTTTTTAAACTGCCAATTGATAAAAGGCAACGAGCGTCTGGCATTTCTATTCCATAGTCCGAACTGAAAGCCCCTTTGATCGACAGTTTTGTTAAAAACACCAACTTGAATACCGTTAAATTTTCCAGCAACATTAGATATCCCAACCTGCAAACCATTACCACTTGCAGTAATATTAGCTAGAGTAGAAAATTGAATCCCGTTAAAAACTTCAGAACCATTTACGACAGGAGCTACAGAGACTCCACTTAATTTGTTGACTACAGATATTAGAGAAACATTTAAGCCACTAAAATCAGTTCCTTCATAAAACCCACCAACGCTTAAATTCAATCCATTCATTGATAATTTAACATTTTCAGGTGTATTATTGCTCTCTAAAATATGAATTCCAGTATTATTTTTATATGTTAGACCTACAGGTAATAACTTAAATGGTATTTCTAAACCAAAAGTCATTAATAATAATGGAGCAGGATGAACAACATCTATGTTTACCCCATTTATTTTTTGATGCTCAATATTTTTATTCTTGTAATGCCCGACCCCTAATACCAATCCATTTACCTGAGATACATTAGAATGGATAGGAGAAAAACTAAATAATCTTACTTTTCCCGAAACAGAGTCTAACTTATGTTCCTGTCCAAAAGTCATTATTGAAATTAACGCTACTACTATTAGAATTTTGTTTTTCATTTTTTTGTTTTAAAAATTCAACAACTCAAAATTATTGTGATAAAAACATAAACAGAAGCAATTATCACGAAATGGAAATTATTTTTTTGTGAAAATCGCAAAAAAAGAAACGATTTAGTAATTTGCGATTAACGTAATAATCACAATCGGTAACATTTATTTTTGTGAAAATCGCAAAATTTATTTTTATTTTCTATTTTACTTTACATTGGAAAAAAAGGCCAATCATCAAAACAAAGTTTAAATGATACAGGAAAAATTTTTAGAACTCATCAAAAAACAAATCAGCTCCAAAACGTCATTAATCGATGAAGTTGCCACTGCATTGGACATAAGTTATGACGCCGCTCATAGAAGAATCAGTAAAAAGAGTAAAATATCTCTTGAAGAAGGTGTGACATTAGCTAAGTATTTTAATTTATCTATAGATCAGTTATTCTCTAGTGAAGATGAACATATCGTAGCAGTAAAAAAGACAGCTCCTGTTCGGGATATGGAAAGCTTACTTGCATATTATGAAAATTCATATAAATCGCTATCTCCTTTAATTAATAACCCAAACGTAGAGATGATTTATTCAGCAAAGGATTTACCAATTTTTTATACTTCTGATGATAATTTGCTCTCAAAATTTAAAATGTACGTCTGGTTAAAAATTATGGATTCAACCCTTAGTGATGTAAGATTTTCAGGGTTTAACCCATCCTTATCGTTGTTGGAATCAGCAAAACGTTTGGGCAACATGTACAATGATTTGAATTCTGTTGAGATATGGGATATTACCACCATCAATAGTACGCTAAAACAAATACATTTTTATTTTGAATCCAATGCACTTAGCTCCAAAGATGCTTTAGAAATATGTGATAATCTCCAGCAATTAATTATGAGAATTTCCAAAAAAATAATTGAACAAAAAGATAATTTCAAGTTTTATTACAACGAATTATTACTTATGAATAATCGTGTTTTGGTTAAGACACCTTCAGAGACATCCTTATATGTACCTTTTACTATTCTTTCTTATTACAGAACTAATGATGTTACTACTTGTAATCAAGCCGAGCATTTCTTAAAAATTCAGATGGATGGATCTAAGTTACTCAGTACAGCAGGTGAGAAAGAAAGAAACTTATTTTTTAATAAAATGTATAAGAAAATTGATGCACTAAGATCTCTAATTATCGCGAAAAACGTACTTGAATTCGAGTAATATTGTAATTCATCGATTCAGAAAACGACCAACAAAGTCAATCTATAGCACTGTAAAGGATAGCACTCAGAAAAAATAATTTTACCTTTTTGTAACATTTTAGTAACTCTATACGTATAATAAGTATATGCGAAGCCCTAAATATTCACAAATAAAATTTCAAGGATAACATAGATGAGACAACTTAAGATTACGAAGCAGGTAACGAATCGTGAGACTGCATCGCTGGACAAATATTTGCAAGAAATAGGTAAAGTAGACCTTATTACAGCAGATGAGGAGGTAGAATTGGCACAGCGAATAAAAGCTGGTGACGAAAGAGCCCTTGAAAAATTAACAAAAGCCAACTTAAGATTTGTGGTTTCTGTTGCAAAACAATACCAAAACCAAGGATTGACATTGCCTGATTTGATTAATGAAGGTAATTTAGGATTGATTAAAGCTGCAAAACGTTTTGACGAAACCAGAGGTTTTAAATTTATTTCGTATGCAGTTTGGTGGATTCGCCAGTCTATTTTACAAGCCTTGGCAGAGCAATCACGTATTGTACGTTTACCATTGAATAAAATTGGATCTATCAATAAGATCAATAAAACATATGCATTTTTAGAGCAATCTCATGAACGTCCGCCAAGTGCAGAAGAAATAGCTAAAGAACTTGATATGACTATCAATGACGTAAAAGAGTCTATGAAGAATTCTGGGCGTCACGTAAGTATGGATGCTCCTTTGGTAGAAGGGGAAGATTCTAACTTATATGATGTTTTGAATTCTGGAGAGTCTCCAAATCCAGATAGATCATTGTTGCACGAATCCCTTCGTACTGAGATTGAAAGAGCGTTAGAAACACTTACTCCAAGAGAAGCAGATGTAATCCGTTTATATTTTGGCCTAGGTGATCAGCATCCTATGACGTTAGAAGAAATAGGAGAAACTTTTGATCTTACAAGAGAGCGTGTTCGCCAGATAAAAGAAAAAGCAATTCGTAGATTAAAACATACATCTCGTAGTAAAATATTAAAAACATATTTAGGATAACTTTTTATTTCCTAAATTGCGATTACAAACAGTTTATAACATAACTGTTCGTTTTTTGATTGATGAATGACCTCCGGCTGATTACCGGAGGTTTTTTCATGTGGCAATACCATTCAACACTTACTAGTTAACCACAATAAACTCATTTTTAGTTAATTACGTTTAAAAAACGTAATTTTTAGATCAAAAAAATCGTATCTTTAATAGTCAAGATTTAGGAAATATGTGGCAAACTATTAGTTATGTAAGTACTGCTAACCAATCCTTAACAAATTCTGACATAAACGAGCTGTTTGAATATGTTAAGCACTATAACACTGATCAAAATATAACAGGAATACTGATGTATTCTGATGGTAATTTTTTTCAGGTTATAGAAGGTGAAAAAGAACAAATTCAGCAACTTTATAAAAAAATACAACTAGATTCCAGACACTATAATGTCATTAAAATCTTTGATCGGGAAATACTCAACTGCTCGTTCACTAGATATCATTCTTCTTTTAAGGTTATGGGCGAAAAATATGATCATAAGGAATTACAGCATTTCTTAAGACTAGAGAGATCCCATAACCCAGATAATTATAAAAATATTTCCTACCTGGCGAATAAATTTATGAAGCTTTCATAGTATACAGTTTAAAACTTAAATAGTACTTTTGCGAGAAACGATACAATTTTATGGCTTCAAAACTAATTGCTCCTTCAGTACTAGCAGCAGATTTTGCTAATTTACAACGAGATGTAGAAATGATCAACAACAGTGATGCGGATTGGTTTCATATCGATATTATGGATGGTGTCTTTGTTCCTAACATCTCCTTTGGAATGCCAGTTTTGAGAGATATTTCAAAACACGCGGCAAAAACAATTGATGTACATTTAATGATTGTAGATCCTGATCGATATATTAAAGCTTTTGCCGATTTAGGAAGTAATATCCTTACAGTTCATTATGAGGCCTGTACACATCTTCACAGAACGCTTCAGGCAATAAAAGCTGAAGGTATGAAAGCAGGTGTAGCCATAAACCCCCATACCAATGTAAGTTTACTAGAAGATACGATCAATGATATCGATCTTGTATGTATTATGAGTGTAAATCCCGGGTTTGGAGGGCAATCTTTTATAGAAAACACTTACAAGAAAGTACAACAACTTAAAAAAATTATTACGCACCATAATGCCAATACGATGATCGAAATTGACGGAGGAGTAAGCAATAAAAATGCCAAACAATTAGTGGATGCAGGAGCTGATGTACTGGTAGCCGGAAGTTATGTGTTTAAAAGTGAAAACCCAGTTCAAACCATTAAAGGACTGAAAGAGATAATTTCTTAATGAAGCATATAGATCTCATAATAATTGGTGGAGGTCCCATCGGTATCGCTTGCGGTCTTGAAGCAAAGAAAAAAGGTATAAAATATCTTATTATAGAAAAAGGCCCTATTGTAAATTCACTCTTTAATTACCCTGTGAATATGCAGTTTTTCTCTTCTTCTGAAAAACTGGAAATCGATGAGATCCCGTTTATAAGCAACGAGGCAAAACCAAAAAGAAATGAAGCTTTAGAATATTACCGAAGAATCGTTGCTACTAATGATCTAAATATTCATCTTTTTGAAAAAGTGAATTCAGTAAAAAAAGAAAAGAATAGCTTTCAAGTCAAAACAGAAAAACAAAGCTATACAGCATCGTATATGATTGTGGCAACAGGATTTTATGATATTCCGAATTATATGAATGTTCCAGGAGAAGGATTACCAAAAGTTTCTCACTATTATAAAGACCCACATTTTTATGCGAAACAACGATTAGTTGTCATAGGTGCCAGTAATTCTGCAGTAGATGCTGCTTTAGAATGTTACCGAAAAGGAGCCGAGGTAACCATGATCGTTAGAGGACCAGAAATCGGAAAACGTGTGAAGTATTGGGTAAAACCAGATATAGAAAACAGAATCGCAGAAGGCAATATCAAAGCATATTTTAACGCCGCAGTAAAAGAAATTTTACCCCAGCAAATTATTATAAACACACCCAAAGGAGAAGTGAGCTTAGCAAATGATTTTGTACTAGCACTAACTGGGTATACACCTAATTTTGATTTCCTTAAAAGAATTGGAATTCAACTTTCGGATAACGAAAAAATGCACCCAGAATATAACAAAAACACCATGGAATCTAACGTAGAAAATCTCTACCTAGCTGGTGTCATATGTGGTGGAATGGATACGCATATATGGTTTATAGAAAACTCTAGAGTGCACGCCAAAACAATTATACAACACATCATCTCTAAAAAATAAAACTGTTTCGTAAAGATTCTTTGGAAGCTTTAAAAAAACCTAAAATCCGGTAGTACGATCTTCAAAAGAAACGTTTGGAAGCTATAAGATGAATTGAAAAGCAAAGACTGCCCTGTGAAAGCAGTCTTTGTAGTTTTTATATATGTTAACTTATTCGTATTTCTTTACAAATTTTATTTAACAACAAACATTAGTCATTAGATAAAATGCTAAGAATATACCAAAACAATAGCATTAACGATGCAAATAATCCTAAAGACGCACCTACGTACTGGTCTTCAGAATATTTATGTACCATATTGGAGGTCTGGTATAATATAGAACCTGAAGCTAACACTACCATTCCAACACTAAACCAAAGGCCCAGATTAAATCCAAACAGCATCCCTGCTACTATCAACCCTAAAGCAATAAAAAAACCTATAGTTAATATGGACTTCAAAAAAGAAAAATCCTTTTTTGTGATCAGTACTACTCCAGACAGTCCAGTAAACAAGGACAAGGTTAATATCGCCGCTTGATTTAAAATATTACCTCCCCCATTTTCGGCTATCATCATGGCTATCCCTATTAAAGGAATAAAAATAAAAGCCTCAGCTACTACGTATAAAAGAAGTCCTAAGTATTGTTTATTAATATCATGAGTTTTATGTGCCATTTTTTCCGCATAATTTGTGGCTAACATAAATCCTCCTAACATCAATAACCATCGCCATCCTTGTGTCATTGAAAAGGCAAACTGTACCAATGGTTCGATTTGAAAAAATATCCACTCTACAATGACAAACAACAATACTGCCATCGCCAAATGTGTATAAGTCTTTTTATAAAAAGCTACTCTTTTTTCGTCAGTAAGTGAACTAACTACCGGTGCTACTTGCTGAAATTCTTCCATGTTATTCTTCTTTATTAAAATTGTTTTGTTTAGAATGATAAATATAGTTTTTATCGTTTAATATAAGTGTCGTAGCCTTTTAAAATGTTACCTGATTATTTGTTGTTTTTTAACAAATAATCAATAAACATTTAATATCCAAATTTAAAAACACTGTTGTCTATTATTACATCGTTTAGGCACAGGTTTTTAAACCTCAAAATAAGTGAAATTTAACATCCGACTTACGTAGTTGTAAATATCCGGAAATTGCTTCTTAAGCCTTTTAGGAGATTCCATAAACACCTCTACCAAAACAGCAATAAACTCAAATTTATCAGTAAAAGCATATTCTCTTAATATCTTTGTCTCTATAATTTTATTTCTTAATTCGGGAGAGGATAAGTGTTTTTCTAACTCCAGAAAAGTATCATGAAAAATTTCAGAGCTAATATTGTTACTCTTTAAAGAACAGTAATGAATTGCGTGTGTTATTTCGTGAACACCTAGATTCACCCCATCTTCCTGATGTAAGTTTCCACGATTGAAGTGCTCCCAGGATAATACTAACGCCCTGGATCTTGGATTAAATTCTCCATTATTTTGTGTCTTATTTAGAATAGAATAATAAGAAGAAGGGTATAACACAATTGTATCAACGTACTCAAGTAAATAATTGCGCATTCCAAAAGTTAACTTAACAACTATCATAGTAATTTGCATACGCTTATCATCACCTACCACAAGTCCTTCCCTTCCGACAAATTTAGTAGCTTCTAGAAACCGAACCACGCGGTGCTCAAAATATTGTTTTCTTTGTTTATCTAATTTCCTGTAAAATGTATTTGACTGTAATAGCAGAAGTAACGATTTTGGTAACTTTTTAGGAAACGGATAAAAATGCACAAAAAAGGGTTTTTTATACAATTTTACATATAACGTTTCTAAATACCTGGACACATAATAGATGCAAATAGAAATAATACCTACAACGAGTATAATACCAAGAAAATTTGGAATCCCAGGTTCTGGCTTTTCCTGAAAAAATAGTATATATAAAAAATAAAGACTCAAAAGGGCAAAGTAGGTTTATAAAGCTACAAAATAGTGCTTTTGCGATAAAAACTCTGTTAAATCAATTACTAAAACGCTCATCTGCCACCAATAGTATTAAAAAAAGATAATAAAGCTTTTACATAATAGATAAAGATTAACGAAGTGCGGTATAATTTTAGGTACTTTTGGAGCCACAATATTTTGCTCTTTGAGCAATCGATGAAAAGCTAAAACCTTACTAAAAACTGAGTTAAATTATCGTCAGAGCCAAGGTTTAATTTTTTTCTAAGTTTATGTCGGTTCACATCAACACTTTGCGGGCTAATACCTAACAATGGTGCTATCTCCTTAGACGATAAATTCATTTTAAGATATGCGCAAAGTCTTAAATCCTTAGAGGTTAACTTCGGATATTGTTTAGATAGTCTTTCATAAAATTCCTGGTGCGACTTATCAAAGTTTATTTTAAATAGTCTGCTCTCCTTATCCGTAATATAGTACTCTACAAGCCGCTTTAAATCCATATAATTTCTGTCCTGTGACCGAGCATTAGGCGACTCCTGGATTTTAACGATTTTATCTCTGATTTTTTTTAAAATCTTATTTTTATTAAGATTGACGTAAGCGATTTGAGTAAGTTCCCTACTTTTTGCTTTTATTTCGTCCTCTAATTTAGAGTTTTTCAGCTCTATTATTTTACGTTCTTGCTCTAGTTTTTGAGCCTTATATTCTTCTTCTTGTTTGTATAACTTTTCTTCTTTTTGTTTCAGTAATTTAATTTCTTGCTTTTTCATCTTGTAACGATTAATAGCATTCGCAACAAGGATCAGGCAAACAAATAACAATACGTAAAAACCATATGCCCATTTGGTTCTATATATTGGGGGTTTTATAGTAAATAAAAAAGCAGCTTCTTTCACAACATCATCATATTTTGCCTTTACATAAAAGGTGTAATCGCCTTCATTTAAGTTATAAAGTGTACGCTCTGTTGAAGGGGTCCAATCATTCCAGTCGCCATCATTTAATTTAGATTGATAGCTCACTCTTTTTCCATACATTGGTAACACATATCTTATTTTAAGATCGTTATCACGAAAGGGTATTTCCGATTTTTCTAAATAGGACACATTGCTATCTACAGACACGAAGTCGCGTATTAATACATTATCTAATCTGTTTTTTACTGATGTGAGATGCTCTCTAGTATATATTGAAAAACCATTGTAAATTGGAATAAGTTCGTGCTTATCATCAATTGTAAAAGTGTTTAAAACATCGGGTACCAGTTGCTCTTGTAATTCTTGTAGATTATCGATCTCTCCATTATTTTCAATTACGATACTTTCATTATCTAAATACCAAATCTCCTCATCTTTTTTCACGATACGAGGTGAATATCCTTTTTCATCTCCAAGTTCTTTCTTAGAAAAAGAATTATTTTTTGTTTCATACGTAAAAGAATTATATCCTGAGGTAATCACTATTTCTTGTTCTACTTTAGACATTGATAAAACTGCCCCTCCAAAATCACTTAATGGAAAAAAAGCTTCTTTCAAAAGTGTTTTTCTGTCATAATCCAAACGAAACTTAAATACGCCTTCAGACCGCAATGCCAGCCAGACATAGTTATCTTCATCTACCTCCAGATATCTAACTGATTTATTAAAACCTTGTAGTTGATACTCTTTCCAATCATTAACTTCCTTTACATATAGGGATACTCCATTATAATTTGGAGATAGTATATGGTTTTTATGATCAAGGTTCAATTCTCTAAAGTCCCAGGCACCTTTGCTGAACCCCATTTTTCTCAACTCCTTTCCATCCAGAGTATATGCTCCCGTATCATGTCCAACAAATATTTCATTATTTAGAGAAACGATATTCCATACCTGACCATTTAATAATGGTTCAAAATCGTTGGGCTCTATATTAGAATTTGTATCCAAAGCATATAGTCCCTGATTGGTCCCAAAGTAATAATAATCTTCATCCTTTACCGCCGCGTAGGTTGTCCCCAGTTTGCCGTAATCATCATAGAAATATTTTAATGAGGAGTTTAATTTCAAATAATCAACACCATAATCCAATGCTAACCAAAGGTTATACTCATTGTCCTGAAATATAGACAACACGGTATTGTTCTGCAGCCCTTTTAATTTATTAATATTCTCAATTTTTTTATTATTAATATCAAGAATATATAATCCATTAGAAACGGTACCTAACGCTATTGTGCCATCTTTAAGTTTTAAAAAAGAAAAAATTTGTGCTTTTTTAACTTCTTCAGACCTTGGAAAATTCAATGGAATCAACTCTCCATCGGTAAGCTTAAACAAGCCTTTTGTATCTGTAATAATAATTAGATTTTCACCTACATTGGTAACCCCGATAATGTGTGCATTTAAATCATCTTGATTATAAATAGGTAGCAGACTTGTTCCGGAAAGTTTAAAAACTCCGTGCTTATAATCATTTACGTATAAATCATCATTTATTTTATAACTCCATCTAAAACAGCAAGGTGCAGGTATTTTTGTAATAATATTACCTTGGTTAATATATAAATTACTAAAGGTTTGGAATATAGCTTGATCATTAACTCCGTGTATTCTCCAACATTCTTCCGAACTATCCGAAACACCTTTATCATCCCCATTTAAAATTGAAATATCATACGTACCGTACTTTTGATTTAGTAACAATCCAAACTGACCATCTGCACCAAAATAAATTGAATCCTTATTCTTAACAAATAAACTTCTATTCACCATTGCGCTATTCGTAGCTACAGGATTCCATTCAGTTCCATCAAAGATTAAAATATTGTTTTCGTTTGCTATGTATATGATTCCATTTTCATCTTGTCCGATATCCCAAGATTGCGCTCCAAACCCCATTGACTTCGTATCATAGTGTATGATTTCGGGTAAAATCTTATTTTCGATTGATTGCGAGAAAGAAAAGAATTGAAATAAATAAAACAAAAAGCAAATACGATTCATTCCATGCCGTCTTTAAGCAGAGGTAGCCTCTCAAATATACCAAAATTAATCTTAACAACGTTTACAAGAGCACAACTAAAAACAAATCAATAAACTTCCTTAATTTTTGATCTGAATTAAAAACAAAATTGTCTATACAAATAATGGTGTTTGATCTTGTAAAAGACAATACCTTTCCCTCCCTAACGAAGAAAAAAACAATAATCAACTAAACACCATCACAAAAAAGCCTAACTGATATTTATCATAAGTTTTGATGCTAATAGAGTGTACTTTTAAAATATCAACTTCATTTAGATAGATGCTTGAAAGATACTTACCCATATTTATAATACTCGCTATTCTTTCTGAGATTTTAGGAACTGTAGGAGGTTTTGGATCTTCCGTATTTTTCGTACCTGTAGCGAATTTTTTCTTAGATTTTCAAACTGTGTTAGGGCTTACCGCACTATTTCATCTATCTAGTAACATCACTAAAATTGCTTTATTTAAAAAAGGATTGGATATGAAACTTGTACTATCCTTGGGTATTCCTGCAGTTTTGTTTGTTTCTATAGGAGCATATCTGAGTAAATATTTTAATCCAAAAACACTAACATGGTTCCTTGGGTTCTTTTTAGTTGGCCTGAGTCTTTTATTCCTTATCTTCACGAATCTTAAAATAAGATCTACCAAAAAAAATGCTATTCTGGGAGGTTCTTTATCCGGTTTAAGTGCCGGACTTCTTGGCACAGGTGGAGCGATCAGAGGCATCACAATGACTGCTTTTAAAATGAATAAAGACAAATTTATCGCCACTTCTGCAGTGATTGATTTAGGAGTAGATTTTAGCAGAACTGTTGTGTATTATTTTAATGGTTATATGAATCAGGAAATTTTATATTTAATTCCTTTTTTGATTGCTGTAAGCATTCTGGGCACTTGGATTGGAAAGAAAATACTTAATAAAATATCACAGGAACAGTTCAGGAAATTTGTTTTATTCCTGATACTGGCTATTGGAATAGCAAGCGTCATTACTACTCTTTAATTTTATACTTTTCTATATACGCTACACTTTATTCTATCTTCTTATTTAAGAGGCTCCAACAAATTTTAGGAGTTCATATACCAGAAATGCTGGCCATACAATTGCTTTTAGAATTCCTAAAACGCCCATCCAAAAACTAGTGGCATGGCTTATATAATAAATAAGCGCTCCTATAATCCCTAACCCATAAACGGTATTAGATGAAGCCTTTTTTTGTACTTTTTCCTTCATTTTTTGATGTTTTTATGATATCAACTATATTGCATTCTTCCAATAGCGCAACTAATATAAGATTTTGCTTTTTTTCGTAGTTTGTTTTTGTCAGTTCCTAACGGATACCCAAGTCTGGTAAGTTCTTTTTGAACAGTTTCTATACCGTCATCGGTCTCATAATTAAAAGAAACAGTACAATCATTAACATTGACAAATATATCGCTAACTCCTTTAAGGGAATGTATTTTTTTGCTATAGTGCTTTCACAGCCACTACATTTTAAGTTCTGAATTTCTACCGTTGTTTTCATAATCAAATTTTAGTTGCATAAAAATAGGTGTGCCTACATCTTTTAACTATGATAATTATCAGTCTTTAATATACGTAAATCTGATAACTATCATTTTTTTTTCCAGCGTATTGTAGCTTCATTGAAAACAAAATACATTATAAAAACTATTCTAAATGCTACAGATTATACGGATCATTCTTTATTAGCCTTACATCATGCATTTGATCTTCGCACCAAATTGAAAGTAGAATAAATTACAGTATATATTTTTGATACTCCTTTATTTCTAGGGACTGCCATCATCAGCCCACAAAACAAAACTGTAAAAAGAGCATATACAGAATAAAATGCTATCGCTAAAAACTAGTATTCCAAGCATCTAGGAGATGATTTTGAAGATTATAAGAATACGGTACTGTGCAAATTGTTCAAATGATAATTTTGATAGCTTGTACTATCAGACACTTTTTACCATCAACTAAACACTTATTTAGAAGACAAGAAAGCAGGTTTGGTATCACCATTGGAACGTAAAAATGAAGACTTTCATAAAACTTTGTTATCAGAATCTGCTGAACTAGGCAAGCAATATCACAATTACCTTATTTTTCCTTTTTTAGTTTTTTTAAAGCCATAGGCAAGTTGACCAACAAACCCTTTAGGTATTTTCTCATCACCAGGAAAACCAATTTCAATCGTACCGCTGTCTTCTGGTATATAATTTGTTTTAAAAATATAATCCCAAAGACTTAGACTAATTCCAAAATTCACGCCATAAGAACCCTCAGGCAGTGTATATGAATGATGGTACAAATGCATCACAGGGTTATTAAGGATGTATCTCAAAGGACCCCAGGTTATTTTAATATTTGCATGATTAAAATGTCCGATAGCTATTGCTATGAAATGAACAATATAGGCCTGTTCTGGTTCAAAACCACCTAAAATCATTACTCCTATTGTTTTTAGAGGTTTGTACAATATATTTTCCATCCAGTGATACCGGAGATGCGCGGCAAACCCCATTTCCTTTACAGAATGATGAATCTTATGAAATTTCCAAAGAAATGAATATTTATGAAGCAATACATGTGTAAACCACTGTACAAAATCTAGTATAATAAAAAAGATAAGTAGCTGAATCCATTCCGGAAATACTGAAAGATTAATAATCGTCAAACTTTCTGAAGAAATACCTATATCATTGAAAAACACATTTAATAACCGATAAAAACCACTAATCACAATAGCAAAAACAAAAAAATTGAAAAACATATAAAGCGCATCTAACCAAAAGTCCTTCCTAAAAATAGATTGCTCTTTTCTCCAGGGAAATACTATTTCTAATCCCCATACCAATACCGAGATTGCAACAAGACCCCAAAAATAATTAGTGTACCAAGGAACATTGCATATAACGGAGTTCCAGGTCCACTGAATATTATCAACAAAAGCATTGCTAAATGCATTTAAATACCTCTCCATAAGTCATTGTTTTTATCAAAAAACATCATATTTATATGATATGGACTATCAAAATAACTTTTTTACTATTTACCTATTGATTTAAAAAGTTAAATATAGTGGATATCTACCGGGGTTTCAGTAACAAAGGTTACAGTTTCTAGAAAAGCATCAAACTTAACAATTAATGACTAATATAAAATTTCAAAATGTTGATATTGTACCGTATCAGCTTCTTTATAAGAAACATCTGACACTTCTGCAAACTGAGGACCATCGGCACACCACTTTAGGAAATTTTTGAGTTGATGCTCTTCTCCTTCGGCCTCTATATAAACACTGCCATCAGATTGATTTTTTACAGTTCCTTTCACGCGTAATTCTGTGGCTTTTTCCCAGGTACTTTTTCGATACCATACACCCTGAACTTTTCCCTTAACCAAAATATTATAATGTCTAATCATACCAAATTATTTATTATTTCCCTTTTAACCAATCCCCATTGATTGATGAGAAGAAAATGCATTCTGAAAGTTAAAAAAAACAATTGAATATTCCCTTAAATAACAAAAGTCAACACTCAAAAAATACATGTTTTGTACTTTGCTTTTTCACAAAAAAACTCGAATGATTTGAAAAAATTTTTAACTTAAGAAGTGATTCAATCCCTATCCCTAAATTCTAAACAAATCTATCTTAACACATTATGTTATAAATATAAATTGTTTATGTATACTACCTTAGCAAGTAACATCCTCCATATTATTAACAAATAAATCAAAATTAAATATTTTGTTTGTATTGTTTAAAATCACACGTTCCTTTTTTAGGCTTTAGCAGAATTAATTAATGGATTTTCTAAATTTAAGGTATTGTATTTATGTAGAAGCAGAGAAGAGCTTATCGCAAAATTTCAAGATAAAAAGAACATTTCTGAGATTGTACTTACGGATATTAATTTACATAAAACGAATGGAATTGAGACAACCTTAAAACTCAAAAAAGAATATCCAAAAGTTAAAGTTCGAGCCCTTTGTACTGAAAGGAACACAAAAAAGATTCTAAGTGTATTACAGGTAGTGTAAAAGGTTACCTACCGAAAGACACAGAAAAGAAGATATTAGAAAAAGCACTTATCGAAATACAGGAAACAGGGTTCTACCACACTAAAGATGTCACTAACCTATTATTACATTCATGCTATGCTAAAAAAGAAAACAGCAGGATACTCAAAGAACGGGAAATTGAATTTGTAAAACAGACTTGTACCAATAAAACCTATAAAAAAATTGCCAGTGATATGTGTATCAGTCCAAAAATAATAGAAGGTTATCGAGATGCTGTATTCGAAAAATTAAACCCAAAAAACAAGACAGCTATAGTAATCTATGCTATTAGAAATCAAATCGTTATACCATAACTAGAAATTAGTTGCTATTCTGTCTTTAATCTCAAACATCGCCGCAAATTTATATTTTGATATGTTTAAAAGCCTTTCGCAAACATTAATATGATAATTATCATATTAATTTCTTTGAACATCCTCTAATTTTGACTTTGTTAAA
Organism: Aquimarina ulvae; assembly: GCF_053613295.3. NCBI lineage: Bacteria > Pseudomonadati > Bacteroidota > Flavobacteriia > Flavobacteriales > Flavobacteriaceae > Aquimarina > Aquimarina ulvae. Next base: position 24,706 of record NZ_JBSIBP030000015.1, on the reverse strand, counting down.
AAATGAAAAAATGAAAAAAATCCTTGTCCCTACTGACTTTTCTGAACATTCAGAGTATGCACTACAAGTTGCAGCTGATATCGCAAGAAAACAACAATCAGAAATCATCGTATTACATATGCTTGGTTTATCTGAAGCCATTCTTACTAAAGATGAAACTCAGGAAGCTGCAGAAGCTATCTATTATTTAAAATTGGCAGAAAAAAGATTTACCACTTTCTTAGACAAAGAGTACCTAAAAGGTGTCAAAGTCACAGAAACTGTAAAAAATTATAAGGTATTTAGTGAAATAAATGAAGTTGCTAGTGAGCATCAAATAGATCTTATTGTAATGGGTTCCCACGGAAGTAGTGGGTTGAGCGAAGTATTTGTTGGCTCCAATACCGAAAAAGTGGTACGTACTTCTGATATTCCTGTTTTGGTAATTAAAAATCAGATTGACAAATTCGACATAAAAGAAGTAGTATTTGCCTGTGATTTTAAGATGGAAAACATTCCTGCATATCATAGTGCCAAACGATTATTTGATGTTTTAAACACAACTTTTCATCTTCTGTATATCAATCTACCAGGTGATCAATTCAGGAATTCTCATCAGATTGAAGAGCGCGTACAGGAGTTTCTTTTAAAAGCAGATTCTGGAAATTTAGAGAACTTTAGTAAAGTAGTCATACAAAATGACTATTCTGTAGAGAGTGGTGTTTTTAACTATTCTCAAAAAATAAATGCAGATGTTATCGCCATACCAACTCACGGCAGACGAGGGTTATCCCACTTCTTTAATGGAAGTATAGGAGAGGATATTGCCAACCACGCTAACAAACCAGTTATTACATTCAAGATTTAATATATCACAAAGTTGAGTTTATATGAAGTCGTCTGAGAATGTTTTTTTTCAGACGACTTGTTTTTTTTATAAAGGTTTCATATGAATAAAAGACCTGTCTGATTTTGAAAACCAGACAGGTCTTTTATTATAAACTAAGTTTCATTTTATAAAGTTCCTAGAGCTATTTATATCATTTTACTAAATGTTGTTTCTCGTTCTTCAGGGGAGGTTCTTTCGCCAGTCACCAAGGAGTCTGAAATAGTAAGAATAGCCAATGCTTTTTCATTAAATTTTGCTGCAATTGTTATAAACCGGCGGCTTCCATTTCGACACAAAGGATTCCAAATTCTGTCCATTTTTTATAGGAATCAAAATCATCTTCATAAAATTCATCAGCAGATAAAACATTTCCAGCCTTTGTTAGTATATTATATTCTCTGGCATATAAAGCAGCCTTCATAAACAGTTCAAAATTTGCAGTTGGAGAATAATCTGCATTGACAAACCTGGAATTATTAATTCCAGAGGTAGAAGATGCCGCCATCGCAATGACGATATCCTTAAGTTTGATATCTTTTTGATAAGACTCTGAAGAACCGACCCTGATTAGGTTTTGTACATCAAAATCATTGATCAATTCGTGACAATAGATTAACGAAGACGGTATACCCATTCCTGTTCCTTGTACAGAAACTCTTTTGTCTCTATAAGTTCCAGTATATCCGAACATGCCTCGCACTTTATTATAGCATATCGGATCCTCCAAAAATGTTTCTGCAATCCATTTCGCCCGCAAAGGATCACCCGGTAATAAAACGGTTTCTGCTACCTCACCTTACTTAGCTGCGATATGTGTACTCATATGCTATCATTAGGAAGTTACCAGAGAAACTCCAGAAGAAGTTCCGAGTCGGGAGACCCCCATATTAATATACTTTTTGGCGGCCTCAACATCTTTAATTCCACCAGAGGCTTTTATTTGTATCTTATCCTGCGCAATATCCTTCATTAACTTAACATCTTTAAAAGTAGCGCCTCCTGTACCAAAACCGGTAGATGTTTTAATAAAGTCAGCTCCGGCTTCAATGGATAACTGACAAGCTATTTTCTTTTCTTCACTTGTTAGGTAACAGTTCTCAAAAATTACTTTTAATATATGATCATCAATAGATTTTTTAATCTTGGCAATCTCATCTCGAACAATATCGTAATATCCAGTTTTTAGCAGTCCTATATTCAGGACCATATCGATTTCGTTTGCTCCATCATCAATACACTGTTTAGCTTCAAATACTTTGGCCTTGGTAGTCATTGCTCCTAAAGGAAACCCGACTACTGCAGCAATTTTTACTTCAGATCTCCTAAGCTCACTGCAAGCCAAACCTACATAAGCTCCGTGTACACAAACCGAATAAAAATTATATTGTTTAGCTTCGTCGCATAACTTGGTTATATCTGTTACCGTTGCGGTTGCTTTAAGCAAAGTGTGATCAATATAGGTATGAAGCTCCATTGTTAGTCAAAAGAATTTACAACTCCCACAATATCATTTTTTTGTAGAACTCCTGATTGTCGCCAGAGCTGTTTCCCGTCTTTGAACAAGAGCATTGTTGGCACTCCTTTTACCTGATATTTAGCAGCTAATGGTTGATTTTTATCTACGTCAATTTTTACAATTTTTATCATAGCTCCTAATTCATCTTTCACTTCTTTCAGGATTGGTGCTAATACTTTGCACGGGCCACACCAATCTGCGTGAAAATCAACGAGCACTGGTATTTTAGAATCTATAATATTACTAAAGCTGTCTTTCATCTGTTTATGATTTATTGTTTTTTAACGGTCACGTGGAATCGCCATTTAATCATATCTATGGGTATCCATCTGATTTTTATGGCTTGTTTTATTTTTAATTTCTGTTTAGTAGCTTAAAATACTCTTTTTTTGTAAAAACATACTCATAGTTTTTAAATGAATATAACATCCAACCAAAAGCGATGATAAATATTCCTCGTTGATACAACCCTCTACAATCAGAATGCATAAACATTAAATAAGATAAAAACAAAGCAATCACTCCGACACCTATCGCAATTAATTTTTGATTTTTCCATCGAGTAACAAAACTAACTACTAAGCAGTAAGAACAAAATGAAACACCAGCTATTGTTGAAAAAACAGCATGCATTTCATTTTGAAACGGATCATAAACCAGCCTTCTATCAATAGGTGCGTGTAAAAACACTGCCGTTAAAAATAATGAAATACAGAAAATCAACAATACCAACATCTGAAGATGGTAATCTTTTAATTGCCTAAAACCAAAGATGAAAGTAATTGTACTAAGCATTATGAATACGATATTCATTATCCAGTTATTTGGCGTTTTCTGTGCTCCTAATTCACCCAGTGTATTTTCTAAGATCAGATATCCCGGATCTGAAAAAAAAGGTAATATGAATGCTATCAGGATCATAACAATATAGACGATCCAAAAAAGCAAATAACTCTTTTCCAAAACTCTAGCAAACATATTTATCCTATAAATGGTTTGTTATTGTAAATTTTAATCAAATGCATTATTTTATTCATCGGAATTTCTATAGAATATGTTCCTGTATATGAGGGACAAATGATACAATCATCAAAATAGAATTCTATTCTATCGTTATTTACTACAAAGTTATTCTTATACACTTTAAAATCTCCATCTGATAGTTCCCAGCATTCATAGTAGAGTTCGCCAGAGTTAATACCATCAGATATAGTATCATTGATAATTGTTAGTAATTCTTTTTCAGAATTATCAATAAAAAAATCGTCGTAATATATGAATTCATGATTGTCGAGGTCAAAATTTAGACATTCAAACATATAAGTAGTATGCTTCATTCCTGAATAGTAATTTTCTTTATAAAGCAATACACTAATAAGATCATTTTTTACAGTATATATTTTATAATCGATAATTCGTTTGTCCATACACCTACCAACCCCCGTAGAATCACAGAATATTACTTTATCATCCAGGATCTCATTTTCTGTAGCTTCGATATTTAGATAATTTTCTGCAAAAAAATTATTGAATTTTATGTTATTAGTATCGATTTCTTCATTGAGATAAGGATAATTATAATCCAAAATATATAAATCTTCTTCCTTGTACAGCTTTTTTGTAATAACCAGTTCTTGTAGTTTCTTATTGTCATCTTCTCTTGTAATCAAGCGTTCTACTTTTATAGATTTTGTTTTTTCCTGATTCAGTTCCAGAGTTTCCTCTGAAAAATATTGAGTACTTTCTGTATTGTGATCAAGACGTTGTCCATTCTTTGTAGTATTGTTTTCTGGGCTTTCCTTGACTTGAATTTCATTATTACACGCCATCAAACTTACAACGGCAACACTAATGATTAGGGTCCTCATATGGTATTTTTTATTTTAAATAAATGTAAGTTTGAGAATATTAAAAAACTATGATATCCATCAGCTAATTGATAATTAAAAAGACAGGATTTTATTAAAAAACCTGCCTTCGTAAATAATCAGTATGCAAAATTTTAAAACAATCCGTTACCAATAATTATTAAACTATTTACTAGTAAGCTCACTATCAAAAGATCTAATACCAACTTAGGTTTCTGTACTGTTAGAATAGCCGCATTGTGAGCGTTACATACTGCTACGGTTGCGAATACCAGAAGCATTTGTAAGAGTCCATTACCATCAAATAAAGTGGTCATGATGGCTATAGAACCCAAACAAGTTGAGGCAATGATCGCCAAAGCAGAATATCCTATATAGTTTTCAGAAAAATCGGCATTTATTTTAGCATATAAGGTCATAGTAAATCGAGTTTTTAAAATTCGAGATAAAATTAAAGACACTATGATTTTTAAAATATGATAAAAGTCAGTTATCGCTTAGAGCCCCTACAAATCCTCATAAATATTCAACCTGTTTTTGAGCCTATTCATTTCATTTTGAACATTATGCATTTTTTCAAGCAATCGTATAATTACCTCTACTCCTTCCAGATTAATCTCTAATTCTTTATGAAAAAGTAAAATCCGTTCTAATTTTGGTAATTCTTCAGGGTTGATAAATAATGTTTGTTCTAATGTTATTATTTCTATCAACTCAAATTCTTGTAAGGTATGCAGAAATGAAAATTCTATTTTGTGATTTTTACAAAATTCTATAACGGGTATCAGGTTTTCTTTGGACATAACAACTCGCATTTATAGTTTGGATAGTTCTCTAAACAGTTCTTTTTGTTTTGGAGATAAGTTTTTTGGTAGTTTAATGTTATAAGTAACATATAGATCCCCATACTGACCTTCTTTCTTATATATCGGAAAGCCCTTACCTTTTAGTTTGACTTTCGCTCCATTGTCTGTTTCAGGCTTTACATTAAGTTTTACTCTACCATCCAGTGTATCGATCGTTATTTCTCCTCCCAAAACTGCTGTATACAGGTCTATATCTTTATTCAGATATAAATCTCCTTTATCACGCCTAAAAGGTGTTGTATTTTCAATAATGAAAGTTATGTATAAATCACCATTAGGTCCTCCTCCAATTCCCGGACCTCCGTGTTCCCTTATTTTTATAGTTTGACCGTTTTCTACAGCTGCCGGTATGGTTATCCTAATATTCTTTTGATTTATGGTAAGTGTTCTTTTATGCGTTTTGTAAACCTCCATCACATCTAGGTGTAACTCGGTATTATAATCTTCTCCTCTAAATTTTACCTGACTTCTTCTATAACTCCCACCTGGTCCACCAAACATAGATTCAAAAAAATCAGAAAAATCACTTTCAGAAAAATTGCCTTGATATTGCTGACCTCTTGATCCTGAATTATGCTGTTGTGACTGCTTGGCTTTCTCAAACTCCTCTGCGTGTTTCCAATCTTTACCATATTGATCATACCTCTTACGATTTTCGGCATTACTCAACACCTCGTTGGCTTCATTAATCGCTTTGAACTTTTTCTCTGCCTCTTTGTCATTTGGATTTAAATCAGGATGATACTTCCTAGCCAGCTTTCTATACGCTTTTTTTATATCACTCACTGTAGCGTTCTTTGAAACACCCAATGTTTTATAGTAATCAACAAACTCCATATCTAAATCGAAAATTAGTTCTTATTCTTCAAAAATTTATTGAAGTCTTCCCAACATCATTAACTCAGATTTATTCTTCCCTGAAAAGGCGTTGGCAATAGTATTAGCCATATTCCGGATCAGTTGTTTTATAGTATCTGTAAATCGTGATCTGTTTTCTTTATAAAAATACTCAAAATCTTTAAAACAATTAGCTGCTTTTAGCTCTTTATAGTCTAACCAATTAAAAATAATTTCTATCCGGAAAGCAGTATCAGTACCGAACTCATCCTCGAGATCATCAACCGCTAACCACTCTGATTTCACAAGATGTTTTAACGAAATGTATTTTGATGTACGAACTATTTTATCCGTGGCTGCTATGGTATAAAATAGTTTTCCCAAGCTTTGGTAAAATGTAATTCCAATATTTTCTATCGTGTCCATTCTTTTAAAAATTTTTAGTTTATACTATAAATTTAGTAGGTAGTCTTCCTTTTTTTTATGATAAAAGTCAGTTCTTACAAAGACTCAAATTGAGTATTTTTGACAAATGAAAGTTTTCGAAAAAAACAATAATATTTTCAAGATACTTTCTGAAGCTATTTCAGAAGGAATTATTGTCGTCAATGAACAGCAAACAATCGTTGCCACCAATGGGTCGGCAAATGACATTTTTGGATATGAAGAACACGAATTAGTAGATAAAGAATTGACCATTCTGATTCCCCAAAAACATCACACTAAACACGCGGATTATGTGAAAAAATTTATTGCAGATAGTGGAAAAAGGACTATGGGAATTGGCAGAGACCTTTTTGGTATCCGGAAAGACGGCTCTAAATTTCCCGTAGAAGTAGGTCTCAATCCTTTTGAGATCTACGGTAGTTCCTATGTAATGGCTTTAGTTAGTGATATTACGCTCCGTAAAAAGCAAGAAGAACAGATTCAGGAATTAAATTTTGAACTCGAGCAGAAAATAGAAAAGCGGACGCAAGAATTGTATCACACTATCAAAGAACTTCAGGAAGAAATAAAATTACGTAAAGAAGCTGAAGCCATTACCCAAAAAGCCTTAAAAAAAGAACGACAACTAAATGAACTAAAAACCAAGTTTCTATCATTAGTGTCTCATGAATTTAAAACACCGCTAAGCGGAATCCTTACATCCACTGTACTTATCGGAAAATATACCACAGCAGAACAACAAGAAAAAAGAGACAAACACCTGACCACTATCAAAAGTAAAGTAAAATATCTTGATAATATCCTGAATGATTTCTTATCTGTAGAACGTCTGGAAAGTGGCAAAGTAAAATATAAGTTCGCTACGTTTCCTTTGAGTAAGGTAATTAATGAGGTTGTGTACGATGCAAATATGTTGCTAAAAGATGGTCAACGAATAAAATACCCTCAAGACGTTGATGAGTATATCATTGAATTTGACGAAAAAATATTAGAACTGGTATTAACCAATCTCATACGTAATGCCATCAAATATTCTGGAGAGGATACCGAAATTGATCTACAAGTAGTGCTTGAGAACGATCTACTTACGTTTCATATCATTGATCAAGGAATTGGGATTCCTGAAAAAGAACAGGAATTCATTTTCAAACGATATTTTAGAGCAGAGAATGCTTTATTAGATCAAGGTACTGGAATCGGATTGAATATTGTAAAAAGTCATTTGGAAAATCTGGGAGGTAGTATTACTTTTATCAGTAAAGAAAATAAAGGTTCGACATTTACCGTACAAATACCAGTGACACAACAATCCTAAACCACAATGAAGACTATTCTATTAATAGAGGATGATACTGCTCTAAGAGAGAACACGGCAGAACTCCTGGAATTATCAGATTATAAAGTGATCACCTCACCTAATGGTAAAATAGGTGTTATTAGAGCAAAAGAAGAACAACCAGATATTATTGTATGTGATATTATGATGCCAGAAGTTGATGGATATGGGGTTCTGGAAGCCTTATCCCACGACACTAAAACGAATCAAATACCTTTTATTTTTTTATCTGCTAAAACAGAACATAAAGAAATTCGAAAAGGAATGGATCTGGGTGCAGATGATTATTTAACCAAACCTTTTGATGAAGATGAATTATTAAGTGCTATCGAAAGTCGTTTAGCCAAGGCTCAGATAATTTCTAAAATATTACACGAACAAACTCCTATTCCAAAAGAAGAGAAAGAAGATGGTCTGAGAAGTTTACACGAACTCAAAAATTTTTTTGACGATCACGGCGATATCTCCCAACATAAAAAAGGAGAACCTATTTTTAGGGATGGTGACCATTCTAATAAAATCTATCTAATCCTAAAAGGTGTGGTAAAAACGCATAAAATGGATGAAAATGGTAAAGAACTTATTACTGCCCTGTTTAAAGAGGATGATTTTTTAGGCTTTACCTCATTTATAGATAACACACCCTATCAAGAATCTGCTACTGCCGTAGAGGATACTGAACTAGCTGGCGTGTCAAAAACAGATCTGAAAAACATCTTAGAAAAAAGTAAGAATATTTCTTTAGAACTCATGGAATTACTAAATGATAATCTTTCTGAAATAAAGGAACAGTTATTACAAATGGCATATAGTTCTGTCCGTAAAAAAACCGCTCAAACGATCTTACAATTTACTCAGATATTAAACAAAAAACCAGAAGATAGTATAAAAATATCCAGAAATGATCTGGCCAGTGTTGCAGGTATTGCAACAGAAAGTTTAATCAGAACATTATCTAGTTTTAGGAAAGACGGGCTTATAGAAATTGAGGGACGAAATATTAAAATTTTAAATCTTCAGGGACTTCAATTGATAGAATAAATTTCTAAACTGATTTATGTCATATTTTTCATAAATACATCCTAATACATTTGTCGTGTTAGAAAGTATTAAAAATGAAGAATATCCTTATTCCGACAGATTTCTCAGAAAACTCGTGGAATGCAACCACATATGCCTTGCAATTTTTTAAAAAAGTAAAGTGTAATTTCCATTTTTTGCATGTCTCTCCTTATCGTGAAGTGATAGGAAGTGATTCTTTTTTTGAATCCAAAGATCAAGTTGTCGAAAAGGTTGCTCGCAGTGATAAGGAGCAAATGCAATTACTCCTTAAAAGAATTCAACAATTATCTTTAAACACTAAACATCATTTTTTTACCATCAGTGAGCATATCTTTTTTGTGGATACCATTAGAAAACAGGTCGAAGAAAAAAGTATTGACTTTATCGTAATGGGTACCAAAGGAGCTTCAGGATTAAAAGAAAAAACAATAGGGAGTCATACCGGAGATGTGATTACCAAAGTAAAATGCCCTGTTCTTGTAATTCCGGAAAAAGCGACATACGGCAAAATTAATGAGATCGCATTTCCGACAGATTATAATATCTTTTATAAAAATAAGGTGTTGGATACAATTGCAGAAGTACTTACCCTACATCAGGCTGAATTAAGAGTACTTCACATTGCCAAAAAAGAACAAGAGCTTACCGATCTACAAAGACAACATAAAGATTTCCTGAGCTATTATCTGCGAGAAATTGCAGAGCACAGTTTTCACTTTGTATCCAATACTAATCTTGAGCAAGCGGTACAATGTTTTGTAGAAAGTAGAAACATTGATATAATCACTATGGTTGCAAAAAACCTCAATTTTTTTCAGAGAATCCTATTTCACCCAACCGTGGAAAAAATAAGTTATCATATAAGTATCCCCTTTTTGGTACTACACGAATAAAAATCCTATAAAAACATAAAGTAATGAATACTAATTTAGTAGACAAATATAACGTGCCGGGGCCCAGATATACTAGTTATCCAACAGTTCCATATTGGGACAATGATTCATTTTCATTAAAAAGCTGGAAACAATCGGTTCAACGATCTTTTACACAAAGTAATGATTCAGAAGGAATCAGTCTTTACATTCATTTACCTTTTTGTGAAAGCATGTGCACTTTTTGTGGCTGTAATAAACGAATTACCAAACGACATAACTTAGAAATACCTTATATCAATTCTCTTTTAAAAGAATGGCAATTATACACAAATCTATTTGAAACCAAACCAAAAATCAAGGAGTTACATTTAGGCGGAGGAACACCGACCTTCTTTTCTCCAAAAAATTTAGAGTACCTCATCAAAGGTTTGTTCACTTGTGCTAAATCGGCTGAAGGATATGAATTTAGTTTTGAAGGACATCCTAACAATACAACCCGAGAACATTTGCAAGCACTGTATGATGTAGGTTTCAGAAGAGTAAGTTTTGGAGTACAGGATTATAATAAAACTGTTCAAAAAGCAATTCATCGCGTTCAACCATTCGAGAATGTACAATACGTTACAGATGTGGCCAGAGAAATTGGTTATACCTCTATTGGTCATGACATCATTTTTGGTTTGCCTTTTCAGACCGAAGAAGCAGTTATACATACAATCCAAAAGACCAAAGAACTTTTACCAGATCGACTGGCATTTTATAGTTATGCACACGTTCCCTGGCAAAAAGGCAATGGACAAAGAGGATTTAATGAATCTGATCTTCCTACTGGAGCACAAAAGAGAAGACAATATGAAATAGGTAAAGAACTATTATCTAAAGTGGGGTATAAAGAAATCGGGATGGATCATTTTGCATTACCGAGCGATTCATTATACCAATCTATGCAAAACGAAAGTCTACATCGCAATTTTATGGGATATTCAGCTTCTAAAACGAATATGATGATTGGTCTGGGAGTATCTTCTATAAGTGATAGCTGGTATGGTTTTGCGCAAAATGTAAAAGGTATCGAAGAATATCAGAATTTAGTGAATCAAGGAATTATTCCTGTATACAGAGGTCATATGTTAACAAAAGAAGACGAAGTCATACGACTACATATATTAAATCTCATGTGCCATTTCGAAACCGATTGGAGTGCAAATCAGCTTTATTTTGATGAGGTAGCCAATATAACAACTCGTTTGAATGAAATGGAAAAAGATGGTTTATTAATGATCACTAAAAATCATATAAAAGTTACTAAAAAAGGACGTCCCTTCGTGCGTAATATTTGTATGGCTTTTGATGCAAGATTACAACGTACAGAACCAGAAACCCAGTTGTTTTCCATGACAGTTTAACATTCTGAAAAAAAATTATGGGTTATTCTCCTATAAAAGAAGAAGAGGTCATGGACATGTATGGAATTGAGTATCGTAATGAATACCTATACAGATGTAAAACGAAAGAAGAAAACAAAGACCTTATTGAAATCATCATTTCTCGACTCCACTCGAATTGACAGGTAAAGCAACTTACGAAGATTATTTTATCAATGACATTCAAAATTGGCAGATACAACCTCTGTAGATTTTTTTGGTGAAACATATGGGATCCCTAATCCCATTCCTCTCAAAACAAATAACAATCCAATCACTACCAAAAAAACCGGAATTGCTTTTTGTGTATGTTTACGTATCCACTTTCCTTGAAATAGATTCCTAGTGTAAATAACTGCTGTCATCAAAGGAATTGTTCCTATTCCAAAAAGAATTACATACAGACTACTTTCTATAATACTTCCTAAAGCGATAGCTCCAAAAACTGCCATATATACCAATCCACAAGGAAGAAATCCATTTAAAAAACCGATTGTCAAAAATGTATCTGGAGTTCTTTTTTTAAGTGCTGCGCCTAACGCATTCTTTACTTTAGAAATTATTGTATATACAGGTTTATAAAAATTATAGTTCATCAATATAGATGAAGGAATCAAAACCAATACAATCATTGTAACTCCGATACCAATCGATAGTCCCTGCTGCATTCCAAAAATATGAAGGCTTTTTCCTATCAGTCCAAAGAATAGTCCAATACTACTATATGCCAGCAACCGGCCTAGGTGATATAAAGAGATCTGAAAAAATTTCTTGAGATGATTTTTATGATCCAGTGGTAACATAAACGCAATAGGACCACACATACCGATACAGTGCAAACTTCCTAAAAATCCTAATATGAATGCAGAAACTAACATGTTTTTATTATTTTTCGATACAATTTCATAATGATCACCCCTTTCTTTTTTATTTGTAATAAAATGATTTACAAGTATATAAAGCCTACTATGGTTGATGACAATTTCTTCGATTTAACCACCTCTTCATTTTCTTTGCTTGCCCAAAGAAGAAGTACTTTTTCAAAACGTTGCTTTGGAACGATAAACTACCTGATAAATAAGAACTTCTTAATCAAAAACACACACTAATACGTTAATGATTCTTTAAATAAATAGGAAATGTTTTCATACTCCCAGTTCACCGTTATATTCCATCGTCCAGCTATCAATTGATCTTTTGGAACTATTATTTTAGAACTCTGAAGCATTATCGGAATTTCGAAATCCAATTTTTTATTAGAGGGGCGATACAAAGAAATAGTACCCGATAGTTTTGTGTAATTTTGATCCCTTGGAAATACGACTAACAACCCTTCTCCTATTTTTTTAATTTCAACATTATTCTTTAAAGAATTCCCGTTTTTTTCTGCATTGATTTCTTGTTGAAAAGCTAGTTCCTGCTTGTAGTAATCTTCTGTTACTAAATCGTGTTCAAACTTTTTGTCGGTATTCATTCTTACGACAAAAAACAGTATAAAACCTATAAATCCTATAAATACCAGCACAATAGCCGTACCCCAGTTTATTTTCATTTTTTTACTTTTTAGTTATTTTGTTGTCAATCCAGCGTAGGCTTGAATCCACTATACATTTTCAATAATTTTCTTTTCTCCTGCACTCACTTCTCATAGACTCACTTTCATTACCTATAGCTTCTAGGTCCCAAAAAAGCCGTTGTTGTTGTTTCTACTAATTTATCATTAGCATACACTCCTATTCTTACCTTATCCTTATCTCCACTTAAGGAAGATGCGTTGATTTCTATAAATAATGTTCCTTCTGCCAGGCCTTGTTTAGGCACTGTAAAATTTTCGTGCGTAACTAGTTCAATGGTTCCTTTATGTGATAATAACTCGAAATGAACATTTTCAATAGCATCAACGGTTTTATTGACCAATTTATATGTGTATACATTGCTAATAATATTATTATCTTTTCGTTCATAGAGTTGGCCTGGTAATCTTAAAATATTGGCCTCTATATCATTCCTCAAAAAGGACATCCCCAGAAAAACACCGATAAGTATGATTAGTACTGCTGTATATCCTTTTAAGCGTGCTGTAAACGTAAATTTGGATTTTTTCGTTATATTATCTTCACTCGCATATCGAATTAATCCTTTTGGAAGGTTTACACGTTCCATCATATGATCACAAGCATCGATGCAGGCAGTACAATTAACACATTCTAGTTGTGTACCATTACGAATATCTATTCCTGTGGGACACACATGTACACATTGAAAACAGTCGATACAATCACCTTTGCCTGTAGCAGGCCTGTCCTCATTTTTCTTAAATTTAGCCCGACCAGCTTCTTTTTCTCCTCGTTTATAATCGTAAGCTACCACAATAGATTTAGCATCCAATAATACCCCTTGTAATCGACCGTATGGACAGGCAATGATGCAAACCTGTTCTCTAAACCAAGCAAATACAAAATAAAAAACCGCGGTAAATATGAGTAAGGAGATTAATGTACTTATATGTTCAAAAGGTCCGTCTATAAATATGTATTGAATTAAGATATCACTACCGATCAGATAGGCTAAAAATACGTTAGCTATTAAGAACGAAATAATGAAAAAAATAAACCACTTAAGTGATCGTTTTTTAATTTTATCAGCATTCCACGATTGCTTATCAAGACGTATTTGTTTTCCTCTATCCCCTTCGATCCAATATTCGATTCTGCGGAAAACCATCTCCATAAAGATCGTCTGCGGACATACCCAACCGCAAAACAATCTACCAAAAGCCACTGTAAATAGGGTTATGAAAACGACTCCTATAATCATAGAAATCACAAACAGATGGAAATCCTGTGGCCAAAAAGGTGCTCCAAAAATATTAAAACGACGTTCTAAAACATTGAACAACAAAAACTGGTTTCCATCTATTTTAAGAAACGGTGCAGAAAATAAAAAGATCAATAACCCATAACTTACCCATGTACGATATTCGTAAAACTTACCATCAGGCTTTTTAGGATACACCCAGGCACGTTTTCCTTCTTCGTTGATCGTACCGATAGAATCTCTAAATGTTTCATTTTTTGGTGCTTCCAAGATATCTGTTTTTTATAAAAATTTTCTCTACGTTCTTAGACTGAAATTCTAATGTTCTAAGTGGATGTGTTTTGTTGGGATCACTCTGTAGAAGTAAAATCCAGATCAACAGGCTTATCCTTAATCAACACTTTGATTTTAGCCGAATCCACTTTTTCCACTTTTACCTCATCAACCGGAGCGTTTTCATCTACCCATATTTCTCCTTCGGGAGCTTTGGGGTCTGCCGGGGTTGTTCCGTGCAAACTCATAATATAACTAGCCACTTGCGCCATTTCACTTGGTTTTAAATTGGTTTTCCAGGAAACCATACCTTTTCCGTCGCGACCTCCTTCAGAAATTGTATTAAAAATATTTTTGATACCACCGCCAAGGATCCAATAGTCGTCTGTTAAATTGGGGCCTATCCCACCGCCGCCATCCACTTTGTGGCACGCAACACAATTAGCTTTAAAAATTGTCTGACCAGCTTTTAAATCGGAGCCTTCTGTGAGTAATTCTACGGTTGATACATCTATGAGATCTTTTGCAGTTTCTTTATATTTTGCAATTGCAATACGGGCCTCTTGCATCTCTTCCTGAAATTCTTCTGCCTGTGTGTAATCATTGAACACGTGAAAACGTGCTAGATAAACAACTCCGAATAAAATAGTCGCATAAAAACCATAGACCCACCAAGGTGGAAGATTGTTATCCAATTCTTTAATACCATCATAATTATGATCCAGAATAATCTCTTCTTCCTCTTCTACTGGTTTGCTATCCAATAATTTAAGATAAGCCTCTTTCAACCATCGGAATTGCTTTTCTTTTTTGGTATTGCGAGCTGATGTATAACGCTGCTGGGCTTCAGGCTGTAACGATTTGAACAACACACTTCTCAATGCTTCGACACAAATCTCAATAGCTATTGCAAACAATAAAACTATTCCTAAAACTACCCAAGTAAGGGGCTCTGTAACAAATGCTGATTCGTCTCCAGACTCCACTGCCCATTCTATTAAAAAATAGGTTACTAATAGAAAGATAATGACTCTTATATAGGATACTTTACTTCTCATAGTATTAGTTCTTTTGCGTTTTCTGAATCCAGTGGAATCTCACTTACTTCTTTAATATGTTCTTTTTTTGCTGAAATTACCCACCAGAATAAGGCGGTAAAAAAGATGAAAAATATAAGTAGGGATATGATAGGATATATCTCTACACCTTCAATACTTTCCATATGTCCTTTTATAAATTTAAACATGGTTCACTCTTGTTTTTAATTAGATAACTTCTTTCTTATCGACTACACAACGCTATATACCTGTTTCTCTGTGAACTTGAGCCTTATCTAGGTAACCTATTCTAGATTCTACTCAAGTAAACAGAAACTGGATTATAGTCATTACTCTGAGCTTACAGTTTCGTTTTTAACTTTGATATCGGTTCCTAATCTTTGTATGTAAGCGATCAAGGCGATAACTTCTCTGTCTCTCATTTCAATAAAATCCAATCCATTTTCCTTGGCATATTCTTTATCTGCTTCATAGGTCGTGGCAAAATCCGGATCACTATATAGATTTTTCTCTATTTGTGTTGCTTGTTTGTCCATCCATTGTTGTGCTTTGGCAATTTCTTCTGGAGTATAAGGTACTCCAAGCGTAACCATTGCCTCCATTTTTGCTTCTGTATCGGATCGATCGTGTTCATTTTTAAGCAACCATTTATAACTCGGCATAATGGAACCAGAAGAGGTACTTTGCGGATCATAGAAATGATTTAGGTGCCAATTATCAGAGTACTTACCTCCTATTCGCATCAGGTCAGGCCCCGTTCGCTTACTTCCCCAAAGAAAAGGATGATCGTATACATATTCACCGGCTTTAGAATATTCTCCATATCGTTCTACCTCACTGCGGAAAGGCCTAATCATCTGCGAATGACATGATACACAGCTTTCTCTGATATAAAGATCTCTACCTTCTAACTCTAAAGGTGTATACGGTTTTACGCTGGTGATCGTAGGAATATTAGAATCTACCATCAATGTTGGTATAATTTGTACTGTACCTCCAATAAGAATGGCTATCGTTGCAAAAATTGTCAGTTTCACCGGTCTTCTCTCTAGCCAGGTATGGTATCCTTCTTTTGTAGTTCTGTGTCTAGTTACCTTGGTTAACGGAGCAGCTTCAGCTAACTCATCAGTTACTGTTGCTCCGGATCTGATGGTTTTAATTACATTATACAGCATAATAAACATCCCGAAGATGAACATACTACCACCGATAGCTCGCATCCAATACATTGGGATTATTTCGTTTACGGTTTCTAAGAAGTTACCGTACACTAAACTTCCATCTGGATTAAATTGTTTCCACATAGAAGCCTGCACAAATCCTGCTACATACATCGGTAGTGCATACATAATGATACCTAATGTACCGATCCAGAAATGTGCATTTGCTAATCCTGTAGACCATAATTTGGTTTTAAATAACTTCGGAATCAACCAATACGCCATCCCAAAGGTGAAGAAACCGTTCCAGGCTAATGCTCCCACGTGTACGTGTGCAATTACCCAATCGCTAAAATGTGCTATCGCATTTACATTTTTTAGAGATAACATAGGGCCTTCAAACGTGGCCATCCCATATCCAGTAATGGCAACCACCATAAATTTTAATGTAGGATCTGTACGAACTTTATCCCAGGCACCACGCAAGGTTAGTAATCCATTGATCATACCTCCCCAAGATGGTGCTATTAGCATAATAGAAAATGCCACTCCTAAGTTCTGTGCCCAATCTGGTAATGAAGAGTATAATAAATGGTGCGGTCCCGCCCAGATATAAATGAATATTAGAGACCAAAAGTGTACTATTGATAATCGATAGGAATACACAGGCCGGTTTGCTGCTTTAGGAACAAAATAATACATCAATCCTAAGAATGGCGTAGTCAGAAAAAATGCTACCGCATTATGACCATACCACCATTGTACCAACGCGTCTTGCACACCTGCATAGACCGAATAACTTTTTAAAGCGCTTACCGGTAACGCCAAACTATTAAAAATATGTAAGACAGCCACTGTTACTACTGTTGCCAGATAAAACCAGATGGCTACATAAAGATGACGTTGTCGACGTTTAAGAATCGTACCGATCAGGTTCCAACCAAAAACTACCCAGATCACTGCAATTGCAATATCAAAAGGCCACTCTAGCTCTGCATATTCTTTAGAACTTGTATATCCTAAAGGCAAGGTAATCGCTGCACCAACAA
Source organism: Aquimarina ulvae (assembly GCF_053613295.3). Classification (NCBI taxonomy): domain Bacteria; kingdom Pseudomonadati; phylum Bacteroidota; class Flavobacteriia; order Flavobacteriales; family Flavobacteriaceae; genus Aquimarina; species Aquimarina ulvae. The sequence goes on along the minus strand of NZ_JBSIBP030000015.1, from coordinate 7,250 downwards.
TGATTACCTGCCAACACCAGAAATTGATGTTACTTAGTGTGTCATTGAACATTCTGGTTTTTAGCAATCGCTGGGTAGAATAATACACTCCGGCGAAGATGGCATTACCCACAAAGGCAAAAATAACTGCATTCGTATGTAGAGGACGTAATCGTCCAAAACTCAGCCACGGGACACCATCCGTAAGGTTAGGAAATAAAAACATAAATGCCAGTAGTAATCCAACAGACATTCCTACAATACCCCATATCATCGTGGCGTATAAGAATTTTTTTACGATTGTGTTATCGTAATAGAATTGTTCTATGTTCATAGTTATGATTGATTATTATGAGTGGGTATGGAAGATTTTTCTTTAGGTTCTTTGACCAGCTCATCGTCAAAAAGCATTCTGACTGATGGTGTATAGGTATCATCGTACTGCCCGTGTTTTACAGAAAAAACAAAAGCTACAAAGAACAAGATGGCTACAACAATACTGATGGTTAGCAAAACATAAATAACACCCATATATACTTTAATTATGCCCCAAAAGTATGTGTGAACATTTTCTTAAAAAATGACATTTATCAGGTTTTGGTAGGTTAGTTTGTGGTAGGATTTGGATATGCTTTAGGGTATTCACTATTTAGGATATAACAATAGTTCAGTGAAGAAGTTGTAAAAAAAGGTTTTGTGATTGGGGAATTTTTAATTTACTTTGGGAACGGAAAACAAAATTAGCCGTCGCATTAAACGTTTATTATACGTTTGTAAACGGTTACAATTAGAATATATAAGTGATATATGTGCAATATTACACATATAACATTGTTGGGCATAATTTAAGAAAATGGATAGAAATACTATAAAACCTTATAGATTGACAGATGAGAAAGAAGCAATTCTATGGAAAGATGCAATCATAGTATTTGATTCTTCCGCGCTCTTAGATTTGTATTTTTCACCTAAATCAGAAAGAATAAAAATTGATAAGGAAATATTCACAAAACTAAAAGATAGACTTTGGCTTCCAAACCACGTTCAATATGAATATTTAAAGAATCGCGAAAAGATTATTAAGAAGCCCATTACAGAAAAATATGACCCACTAAAGGAAAAAATACAGAATTTAACAGCCACTCGTAAATCGGAAATATCTAAAAGAATTGATGAAATTATAAGAGAAACTATTAATGGAGATAAACATCCACATCTCAAACAGGATACGCTAAATGATTTTAAATCAAAGGTCGATGATTTTGTTAAGAAAACAGAAGAGTTTCAAAAGCAAAATGAGGAATTCCAAAAGAGTATTCTAAAAGAAATTAGTATTGTCGAGAAAGAAGTTACTGATGTAGAAAATGACGATGATGTACTAAAATCATTAGAACAGCATTTTAAAGTCGGTAGAGAATATACCTTTGAAGAGATTATTGAAATAACAAAAGAAGGAAAACATAGATATGAATTTAAAATTCCACCTGGATATGGAGATTACTATAATGGTGAGAAAAAAGGAACTCAAATATTCGCAGATTTAATTATTTGGAAACAAATTTTAGAATTTTCGAAAGAAGAAAAAAAACCAATCATTTTCATAACAAATGATATAAGAAAAGATGAAGATTGGGGATATATTGATAAAAAAGCAACAGAGCCAAGAATTTATAGTCCTCGAGAAGAGCTTATAAAAGAGATAAGGGATAATTCTGCTGTAGATTTTTGGATGTATAATTTACCTCAATTCTTATATCAAGCTAACAAACATCTTAAGTCCACTATAAAAGATGAAACAATTCAAAACTTTTTTCAATTCATCAATACGAAAAAAAATAAGAGCAACTATTTAAAATTCAAGTGTAATAACTGTGGTAGGATTCACAAATACGATGAATCAGAGTTTGATTTAGATTTTGATTGTATTGGTGGTTCTGAAAGAAATATGGGAACTGAAAATCAATATCAAGCGGAAGAACATTTTAAATGTAATTGTGGTAATGAAATAGAAGTAAAATTTGAAGTTTGGGAATATCCATTAGGTGTTCATAATTATGATAGTATTGAGATTGAAAATGCAGAATTATTAGATTCATTTCATTTTACAATTGACTTCTATGATGACGATGAGCCTGATTTTATTACCTGCCATATCTGTGACGGAAATAAAGAAGGAATGGGAAATTTTGTAAGATTTGATAGGGATATGGATTTAGAAAATGAATTCATTGACAAAATTCCAGAGAGTGAATATTCATCAGTTTCGTGTGGAAATTGTGATTGGTGTAATAGTCTTCATATAGAATGTCCAGATTGCGGTGCTATAACTTTAATGGATGAAAACTATGCAAATGAAAATATAGAGTGCGAAGGAGGTTGTGGTTTGATATTTAAAATGGACACTACAAATGACCGAGAGAACTTAGGAGAGTTTGATTTAAAGTTGGTAGACGTTAGAATGAAAGAATGTGAGGGTTGTGGGAAAAAATTTGTAGATGAAGAAATGACAGGAATCTGTGAAAAGTGTGAAGAAAAATATAATGAAGAATAAAAACTATGCCTAACACCATATATAATTTAGAACTGAACATCTTCATATGAAAATAGTCAAAAAAATAAGACTTCTAAACTTCAAGAAATTCGAAACATTCGAAGTCAGTTTTGATGATGAAATTAATCTTCTAATTGGAGATAATGAATCAGGTAAAAGTACTATTCTAACGGCTTTAGATTTAGTAATGAGAGGAAGCAGAAATAAAGTAGAAATCATAGGACTCGACTCTTTGTTTAATACTAAAGCTATTGCTGATTTTCTTAAATCAGATAGAAATCTTAACAAGTTGCCTGAATTGAGAATCGAACTCTATTTGAACGAACAAAACAACGAAATAACTAATGGTAAAAACAATCTCGATAAAAAACCTAGTGATGGAATTAGACTTGTCTGTAAACCAAATGAAGAATATAGCGAGTCTATAAAAGATGTACTTAAAAAATCAGAGTGTTTATTCCCTTTCGAATATTATTCAATATCCTTCACAACATTCAATGACATTCCTTATAATGGCTATAACAAACACTTAAAACACATACTTATAGATAACTCTTTAACTAGTAATGAGTATGCTATGAAAGAATATGTAAAGGACATTTATAATAGTAAAATATTAAATACTTCCGAGAAATTTCAACACCAACACGAATATAGAAACTACAAAGAGGAGTTTAAAAATAAAGCTTTTAAAGATATAAATGAACGCCTAGAAAATGATTATAAATTTGCTATAAAATCAAATTCCAAATCAAATGTTGAAAGTGACTTAATAATTTACGAAGGAGATATTTCGATTGATAATAAGGGAAAAGGGAAACAATCTATTATCAAGACTTCACTTGCGTTAAGTAAGTCTGGCGAAGACTTTGATGCTGTTCTTTTAGAGGAACCAGAAAATCATTTGAGTCATAGCAATATGAAAAAACTCATTCAAGAAGTTGTAAAATCAACAGACAAACAAATATTTGTTGCCACTCATAGTGATTTAGTGAGTACTAGACTTGATTTAAGAAAGTCAATATTATTGAATAGTAGTTCAGAGAATAGAGTTAAGTTAGAAGATTTAACCGAGGATACATCGAAATTTTTTATAAAAGCACCAGACAATAATATTTTGGAGTTTATCTTATCGGACAAAGTAATTCTAGTAGAAGGAGATGCTGAATTTATTTTACTTGAAGCACTTTATAAAAAGAAAACTGGCAAGAGTTTAACTGAAAACAATATTCACGTTATTTCTGTTGGTGGTACAAGTTTTCCTAGATATTTAGACATAGCAAAGCTTTTAGATATAAAAACAGCAGTGATAACAGACAATGATAATAATTACAAACAAAATATTACCGACAGATACATTCAATACAATAAAGATAACATAAGTGTTTTTGCAGATAAAGAGGATAAAAGACATACGTTTGAAATATGTATCTATGAAGATAACATTGACATTTGTGAAGAATTATTTTCCGCTAAAAGAAGAAAACTCTCTGTTCAAGAATATATGCTTAAAGATAAAGCTGAAGTAGCATATCAATTGTTAGAGAATAAATCTAAAGATTTGAAAATTCCTGAATACATTGATAGAGCATTTGAATGGATAAACGACTAATTTTAGCAGTAGCTGGTTCAGGAAAGACCTATCACATTGTAAAGGAACTTGATTTAGAAAAAAGATATCTTTTAATCACTTATACTATTAGTGGAATTAGAAGCATTAAGAATGAAGTTATAAATCAATTTGGCTTTCTACCTAAAAACATTAAAATTAAAAATTATTTTTCTTTCCTTTATTCGTTCTGCTATAAACCATTCTTTGCCGACGAGCATAGTGTTAAAGGGATTACTTGGAATTACCCTAAAAGCTATTTCGACAATTCATTTTTCACAAAAAACAACTACTTATATCATAACAGAATTTCAAAATTATTATTAGACAAAAACCATATTCAAGAAGTCAGAGCCAGAGTTGAGAAATATTATGATTACGTTTTGTTTGATGAAATACAAGATTTTGGAGGTAATGATTTTAATTTTTTATTAGAACTAGCACAATCTAATGTGAGTTTTCTTCTAGTTGGAGACTTTTTTCAACATACCTTTGATACAAGTAGAGATAAAAAAACAAATCAATCTTTACACAGTAGTTTAGATAAGTACAAAGAACGATTCAAATCGTCAGGTTTTAAATTTGATGATTCAACTCTAATTAAAAGTCGTCGATGTAGCAAAACCACTTGCGATTTTATTCAGAGTAGAATTGGAATTCAAATAGAATCAAACTCTACTCGGATAACAGATTGTGAATTAATAGAAAATAAAGAAAACGCAAAAAAAATATTCGACGATGATAGTATTGTGAAATTATTTCTAACCAGACATTACAATTACAAATGTCGTTCTGATAATTGGGGAGCTTGCAAAGGACTTGGTTATGACAATGTTTGCGTCATAATAAATGATGAGCTTTTAGGGAAATTTAAATTGGAAGGTTTAATAAATTTCAAATCAAATATTACTCGGAATAAATTTTATGTTGCCTGCTCTAGAACAAGAAACAATCTTTATTTCGTTCCTAACAAATTAATAAAGAACTATAAATAAAAACTATGCCCAACACCGTGTATAATTCATTGCTAGCACTCGCCTAATTAAGAGAATCTTTGCGGATTTTCTATTTGGTTTGTATTTGCTAATTTAGTTACTGAAACACGCAACGAAATCATACACAAACACGTTGTAGCCAATTTAAACCGAGGAACTGAATGAAAAAAATTTTATGGTTCACAGAAACCAGTATCAACTGCACAAAAAAAACAGAATTCGGTAAAAGCTTCACTCAAAAATCAACTGATTTAACTAAATATTTAAAAATATTTAATGAAAATAAAATTTGGGAAAAAGACAGTTATCGTAATGAATATGTTGAAAAATATACTGCTGAAAACTTAGCTCAAATTAAATCTGTAAATATTCATGTTAATATTGGAGCTACTTCCTCATTAGGTTGGCATGCATATGAAAATGTTGTTGAACATTTCGTTGGAAAAGACAAAATCGAAAGGGAAAAGTTGCTAGCTTCAGGAATCTCTGAGGCTACAAAGATGGCTATTGTCGAGGTTGAATATGAGTCGAATTATGGTTTGATTAAAAACTTAAGCTATGAAGAAGAAAAAGATGTTGAAAAAACTATTGAATTTCTAGGTGGAGATAATCACGCTATATGGCAAGAGCAAAATAAAATTAAAAATATTATATGTGAATTTATTCAATTCTATGTCTTCAATTTGCACATGAATTTCCTTACAATTGGTTATGATTTTAATTTCAAACAAAAATCTAATCCCATTGGATTTATTGCTTATTGTGAAAATGAGCACGTTTATTATGAAACTAATAAAACTGATTTACTTTCTCATTACATTTTATGGGAAGAGGAGTATGAATTGTTGAATAACTATATGGATATCACTTCAAAGTTTTGGTGTAAATATATTTCATCAATACATTTTTTTCTAGACGCTCTCAAAGGAAATTATATAACTTCTGCAAATTTCATAAAACTTGTTTTCACCTTAGAAAGCTTTTATTCAAAGGGAATTTCAAATGATTATATAAGTTTAGTAAATCCTCTGCTAATTTCATCAAGCATTGGAGAAATGAAAAAATTTAGACAGATTATTAGAAAAAGTTTTAGTTATAGAAATGAAATAGTACATGGAACTAAAGTACATAATATTAAGGAAAACGATGAAATGGCAGATCTGTTTTTCGAACTCAAAAATATAGTAACGAGAACATTTGCGTACTTTATAAATAATGAATTATACCTAAAAGATAATAACTCAAAATTAAATCATGAATTAGTGTTCAATTTGTTTCCAAAAGGTATTGCTAATAAATAAAACTGGCCACAACAACGTGTCCTATGTAAAGCCCTTTCCCAAGTCCTAGATCTTAAAAATACAATATTTTCTTTTTTTAATTAACTCATATTGATGATTTTATATTATTGAACTGTTGGCAACGCCATTAAAGCGTTGTCAATATTTCAATGATAGCCTTTCTTACTCCGCATCCTATATGTGGTATGGCACAAAACCATCCACCAGCATCTTTATGATTATGATTGGCAAACAAGGCAACTTGCTATGAAATGTGATAGTTAAAACTTCACTTACGTTGTTTAGTTGTCCTCTTTTGTGCCAAAAGTATTATAGAGTTTGTAGGCTTATTTAATTTTATTTTTTCAACTTATTACTCCGATCTGATAGGGAATTTCTGTTCTAATAATAGCATGGATACGACTTAACAACTTTCTGGCTACTTTGACTAATATTCGCTTCACATCCTTACCCTGATGAGATCGATAGTACTCTTGCATCACTGGATCAAAACGTAAAGCCTGCCAGGTAGCTTCTACAATATAACTACGCATAATACGATTCGCTCTGGGTGTCAATCCAGAAGTCGTCAAATTATCACCACTCTGATGTACCGATGGGATCAACCCTACATAGCTGGCTAGCTGTTTAAAATTTGTAAACCTTCGTAAATCTCCTAACTCACAAATAATTCCACAAGCAACTATAGCTCCTATTCCAGGTACTGACCGAAGTAAGTAATAATCCTTCTTATAATACTTACGGCAATAAGCCCTTAATTTTATACTTACATCTCGTTTTTGTTTATCTACAAAATCATAAGATTCTAATCGAGT
>NZ_JBSIBP030000014.1:0-133011 GCF_053613295.3 Aquimarina ulvae | reverse complement strand
GATAAAGAAACTAAGCACTTTATCAAATGGTGTAAAAGAAATCATACCACACCAGATACGATTGATTATAAAAATTGCATGAAATACATAAAATATCTGCAACGCAAAAAAGTAAGTAAACGCACGGTGAATCATAGTGTAGGGTATCTAAAGAGTTACCTTACCTATTTGACTGCAACAGACCAAAGAGCAGACAATCCCATCGAAGATACGATTATCAGAGGCGTACAAAGAGATATCAATTATACTTTATTAGACCCCGAAGAATTAGAAGATTTATACTATAGTTACCAAAGTGACAATATCACAAATAATTATCAATATTATACAGCAAAACGTAATAAAATGATTGTTGGATTTATGGTCTATCAAGGCTTAAAAACTGAAGATTTAAAATCACTAAAACAAGAACACTTGCAAATCCATAAAGGCAAACTCTATGTTCCTAGCAGAAAGAAAAGCAATGCACGAGAACTAGAACTAAAACCTTGGCAAATGATGAGTTGTCTTGAATACCAAAACGATGTTCGAAAAGAATTAGTAAAAAGACTTAAGAACTATGAAGACAGAGAATACCTTTTTCCTTATACAGATCGTTTTACGATGACACCAACTATTATGAAACAATTAAAAAGATACAATCAAAAAGTAAGCAGTACCAAACAAATCCGCGCCAGTGTTATTACGAATTGGTTATCACAATACAATTTACGAAAAGTACAGTATCTGGCAGGACATCGATACATCAGTTCTACAGAACGATACTTACAAGATGATTTAGAGAACCTACACGAAATAGTCAACAACTTCCATCCGATACATTAAAAAACTAGAATAATAATTTATAAACTATCTTTGTTATGAATGTAAAAATGAGAATTATGGGAGCATTAGAGTTAAGGGATCTTATATCCCAATATGTAAATACAGCAGATGAGCGCCTATTAAAAATAGTAAAAGCTGTTATGGAAAGTTATCGTGAAGACGAACTTACATTGATAGAAGAACACTATAAAATACTGGATGAGCGTAGAGAACGTCACTTAAAAGGAGAAAGTAAATCATTTACTTGGGAAGAAGTAAAGCAAAATGCTAGAGGTGCTGCTCAATGAAATATGAATTAGAGATTAAGGACGAAGCTAATCTGGAAATAATCAAAGCTTACCTTTATTATGAAAAACAACAAGTAGATTTAGGAGAACGATTTTTAGAACATTTAGATATTTATATTGACAGAATACAAACTAATCCAAAACATTTTCCTGTAAAGCGACCACCTTATCGAGAAGCTTGGATAAAAAAATATCCATATTTAGTGGTTTATGAAATTATAGAAAGTAAAGTGATCATTTACTCAGTATTCAATACTTGGCAAAACCCTAAAAAGAAACCTTGAAAAGCTTCGCTGCTTCCTTCGGTCGCAGCTCGCTAGAAATATAATCCCGAATCGCAAGGTTCGGGATTTTTGTTTTCATAGATAAAAGCCAGGTGAGTCGCTCTGCTCCAATTAGTTATTCTCACATCAGCCCGAAAAGGGCTTTTGTAATAAGCTGTTATAAGGTGTTCCTTTGTCACTCGTTCACTGCTTCGTCGGTTGTTCCGCGAAAAGCTCCACACCGTCAATACTTCCTCACTTCCAGTCGTCAGCATCGACTACCGATCTTCGCGTGACTCCTTCCTCTATCACCCGCAGCTCTCTTTTGTATATTAATGAACGCTAACGCTATGAGTTAAGTTATACAAAACCGCTACTTCATTGGCTACGCCGCTTGGTCGCAGCCTACAGGATGTATATTTTGAATTGCTTATTATTTTTCAATTGACAAAATAAAAATCCTGTGGCACACAAAACCACTACGTTCCTTTTTGTGTGTCGGCTGCTCCTCTCCGCTTTGGCTACGCCTTTGTTTTTGCGTGCAACGCAGCTTCGTTCAGTTGCCACTAGGCTATGATTAATCTTAAAGCTGAAGGTCAGCCACAACTGCCGTTGCGCACTTCAGCTTTAAGATCAATCGTTCTTACTCAAACGGGAAATATTTTGAGAAAAACGGAAGTGCGGTTGCTGTGGCGCGGATCTTCCGCTTTTTATTAAAATACTAGCCTTAATGGCGATTGAATGACCCCACAATGCTTGGGATCGAGTCTACGACACGATTATATCGGTATAATATTATAATATATCTTGTAAAAGCAGCTTGTTAGAAGTCAAAATCTTCAATTATAGCAGTCTGCGCGTGGCTATTTTATATAATTGCGTTATCTGCCCTGAGTATGCGAAGAGCGCATATAACTACCAATTATGTAAAGATAGCTTTGATGATGCGGCTGGCTTTAGAAGTTAGCTAGTAAAATACACAATCCCGTAATGTAAGTAAAACACAAATGATTATTTTAGCGGTGCAAGAAAGATAGACGATAGAAAGAACGTTCTTAAAAAAATAGCTTTTAGCTGAAGGTAGTGATCTTGAAAAAAGTAGGATACCGCTTAAAAAAACGCATTAACTATTACCCATTTGGCCTGCAACATAAAGGGTACAATAACACCATAACTGGCAGAGAACACCAGTTTAAATACAATGGTCAGGAATTAAACCAATCTCTTGGATATAACATGACCGAACTCACCTTTAGACATTATGATAATGCACTGGGACGTTTTGTGGTGCCGGATCCATTAGCAGAAATATCGCCGAACTTAACACCGTTTAGGTTTGGGTATAACAATCCGATTATGTATAGTGATCCATTAGGGTTGATAGAGGGTAATACTGTAACGATTGATTGGAATGATATCCCAGATCATGGTAGTGCTACCTATAACGAAGGAGGTATAGTAGAACATTTTAATTTTGCAGGGGAGCTTCTAGGAGCTTTTGATAATGGAGAACTTCTTTTTGGCTATGAAGGAGGGTTTACTCAATTAGATCAAGTGACTGTTATAAATGGTGATAGTAATAGTTATAAACGAGCGGCACTTAATATTGCTAGTCAAATAAATTCAGGAGAATATGCCGATTCTTTGTCTAGGACTATATTAGATTCATATGGATATATAGAACACAACTATACAGGACTAAATGACATACTATTAGGAGCAGGTCTTACTAGTTTCAAACATGGTTATAATAGTGGTTTTTATAAAAATGTTAATAAAGCATATTATAAAACATATAAAGGAGCTCGAAATTCTGGAATAGCTATACCAAAACCAGGTGTCCAACGTCAGGCTTTAAAAAAATATTTTTCTGCGGGTAAATTATCGAAGAGCACCAAGCTTTTACGAAAAGCTGGAATTGTCGGAAGTGTACTAACTGCTGGAAATATCGTATTAGATGGGTCTGATGGGTATCTTAATACTTCAAGTGCAGTTGACGCTGGTTTATTAGTTGTTGGCGGCATTGCTGCCATAGTATCAGCACCTGCGGCAGTCATTGTAGGAGTTGGAATTCTGATTTATGGAGTGCTTGATTATTCATTTGATATTAGTGAAAAATTAGATAATAAATTTGGAGAACATAAAATATTTGATTGATGTTATTAAAATGGTTAAAAATTTGTTATTCTGGAATGATGTTTATGGAAAAGAAAAAAGCACCTATAGAGTGGAAACAAAAAATAATTTATTTATTAAACTATTATTTGTTTTTCATTCTTGCAGCTGTAGTTGCTAATATTTTAATTCACTTTAGACTTGTAAGCCAAGACAATAAGTTTTTAGTATATGGAATTTTAGGAATCCTTGCTTTATTAGTTTTTAGTAGTAATAAAAAGGTTATTTTGAACTATCTTAAAAAGAATGATCTTTCAAAAAACTATAAAAGAAGTAAATTGAAAGAATTAGCAGGCTTTCTTATGTTAATTACCAGTTCATTGGTTTTATTAGCGTTATTTATTCTATCGTTTAGAATACAGAATTATATTTAAAATATCCCAGCTCTCCGAAGAGTGATTAGGCTCTGCGATAGTTTTTAACTTCGCAGTGTTATGAGTAAGAAATAAATAATAGTAAAGACCAGTTATGTTGTTGTGATGTAGCTGGTTTTATAAAATTACAAGTATGATTAGGATACTATTTATTACATTTTTATATACATCCATAGTATTTGGCCAGAAAGATATCGTTGTTGATAGTAATATCATTCAGTGGGAAGAAGGTGTCTTTTTAAAGCCAGAAGATTTTAAATTGGTTAAGGAAATTGATCCATTTAACGTTGAAAATGCATTAACAACTTATAGAATAGAGATTTTACCAAAAGAAGTAATTGTAGATGAAAAGAATAATATTGTGAATTATTTAAAAATGAATCTTGCAACTTACTTTTATAAGAATAAGTCTTGGTTAGGTAATAAGCAAGACCCCAAACATTTAGCTCGTGAGCAATTGCATTTTGATATAGCAGAATTGTTTGCCAGAAAAATGCGTAAATCTTTTGAGGAGCTTAAAAACAAAAAGATTAAGAACTTTGATAAGTATCAAGAGATATATAGTACCTATTGGAAACAATGTAAGGCATATCAAAGTAGCTATGCCAGTACCTAGTAGTGATTGGTTATTGAAAGTTGATGAAGAATTATATAAATTAGAAGATTATACCTATAGTAAAGTAAAACAACGCTGGCGTGCGAAGCTTAAAAAATAATGAAGTTAGTAAGTAGATATGTATTTTTATTTGTAATCCTGTTTTTTCAATTTGCTATAAGCCAAGATATACAGGAGATTTTGAGTAATGATATTTGTAGTTGTGTAGACAATCAAATTAAGAATTTTTACAAGAAGAACCCCGCTCCGCGAAGTCTCCTGACTTAGCGGGATAATCAGAGAAGGGGTATAAATAGTAAATAACCAGTTACGATGTAAAGTTGTAGATGCGCTGTTTTCCAATGAAGATATTACCGAATCCTTAGGGAAACTTGGTACTATTGATCGATTATGATTCGAATCTCTAGCTATTCACGACGAGCTGTCAAACTTGTGGTTAAGAGTGGGATTATTTTTATTTGGTTCGGTAATGCGTTCTTCCTGATTTATTCGTGATGTCATACTGGTAACTATGCTACCATCTAATTTTTTATTCCTAAGTTCGCAGTAATTATAAACATACAGATCTACTATGAAAGCGGCTACGGTAAGAGAGTTAAAAACAGTACTAAATAATTGCTCACAACAGGAACTGGTAGCACTTTGTTTACGATTATCAAAATTCAAAAAGGAAAACAAAGAATTACTTACTTACCTGCTTTACGAAGCTGCTGATGAAGATAATTATATAGCCGAAGTACAAGAAGAAATTACCAAAGAATTTAGTGGCATTAATACTACCAACTACTATTATATAAAAAAAAGTGTTCGTAAAATACTGCGAACGAGTAAAAAGTTTATTCGATATTCTGGTAAAAAAGAGACCGAGGTTGAGGTGCTACTTCATTTTTGTTCAGAACTAAAAAAGATGCGCCCTTCTATGAAAAATAACAGCGTGTTATCTGGACTCTACGATAGACAAATTACTAGTATTAAAAAGATTATATCTACACTGCACGAAGATTTACAATATGACTATAAATTGTTGCTTGAAGAATTGTAACTGTACATCAGTTATTATGCTCTTGAAATTTAAAAATCGTATACTCGGATTTTAGTTCCTATTAATCAGGAGCAACACTCAGATCATAGCACGAATCCAGAACGCTTTATGAAACATTTGGTGGTTATTGCTTAACCTTTCTGTTACATAAAAGGAGTCATAAACCTATTTTTCTCTGAAAATAAGGAAAACCATTTGCTATATATCTTGTTCATTTTAGGTTAGTTTGTATGAATACAAAAAATAAGTACTGACAATTTTTCTGACTTAAAATTAATCATTAAGGGTGCTAGTATTAGTATCGTTGCCGGGGCAAGATAAGACAACATCAAGCGTAAATGCAAGTGTTTCAGCTCAACATGTACTCACAGATGAAGAAAAAACAACGTTTAAACTTGGGGATAAACAATTAAAAGATGCGGTGAAAAAGTATGTTGGAAAATCTCCAAACGATGCCTATCTCCGTAGTCCCACTCCTTGAGAGGATTTGTATAAAACGTATAACTGGCCACAAGTTCAGATGGTTTTGGTGGTGCAGAGTACCGAAATATTAGGAATCACTTCGGAACCGGTGCTTGTAAAAACACATGATTTTACGAATAGTAGTGATAAAAAAGGAATATTTAATGTGGCGGTATCAGAATCATTAAATAATATAACATCCTCTAATGTGAGTGCAGGAGGAACACTTACCATAGGTCAAAATTTTACTTACGGAGTTAAATTTCTTGGAGCTGGAGCAGAAGGAGAAATTTCATTATCCTACAGTCAGTCCTGGAGAGCCGGAATCTAAATCAATTACAGTAGGATCTACCTTTGGAGTACGTGTAGAATTGGACCCAGGAGAATCTCTGGTAGCAGAATTCTCTGCCAGTCGAGGTGCTATGAAAGTAAGAATTAGATCCAATGCCTATCCCATTGGTAATACGGCGATAAATTATAATCCTACTTACAAAAGTCATTATTTCTGAAGTTTAGGAATTGGAGGCGTGTTGTCTTCAGGAGGTGTTTCTAACTCTGTACAATCTACAGAGAATATTGAAATAGGATATTATATAATTTCATCATCCTTCAATCAATCTCAAAATATAATCCAGCTGACTGTCTTTGCCCTGTATCAAATCCTCTACAGAAAGTTGTATAATACGATCCGGCAAGACCCCAGAGCCTTCTGGTATGGTTTTGTCCTTTACATAATGGCTTATTTTTTCCATAGACATTATCATGATGATCTTAGAATTGGGGAGTTTATAATATACCGGAAACTGACCAGTATGAAAATAATAACCACCACCTGTCTCTTCTCCAACCAGAAGAATATCAGGATCATTTTTGGCCAATAATGCCAATGCAGATCCGGCTGAAAAAGTAGTACCTCCAGCTAGAATATATACATTACCTTTAAACCTTTCCTTTTGGGGAACCATGATGGTTTCGAGGTCATCAAAATTTAGTTTCCACCCATCATATTCTGGATGATTATAAAATTTATCTCTTAAGAATTCTTTCTCACCGTAAGTTTTCGTTGCGTGTTGTTTTTCAATAATTTCTAATGAGGATACAAAAGCACTGGTTCTTTGTTTGAATAGTTTATTCGTTAAAAAGGAAAAGAGGTGTACAGAATTAGGCCTGAAACCGCCATCATTATTACGAATATCAATAATCAAGTGTTTCACTTTCTTTTTACGAATCTCTTTAAAAAGCTTTACTAAACGAGATTTGAATGCCTGGATGTCTACGCCAAAAGAGTTGGCAACTAAAATAGCAGTTTTAAAATTTTCTCGGTAGTATACAAAAGGTTCTTTGGTATTGATGTGTTTTGAAAAAAAGGCAACTTTATCCTCTTCCTTATGATAGGTAGAGAAATAAGAATTACGGTTAACGTTTCGGTGTTTTACACTGACAAAAGATTCTGCTTGCAATGTGATGTTTTTTTTGGTACCATCAGGTTCTATATATGCTATCGTGTATTCTCTGGATACACCATATTCATACATGAAAAATAGTCCAAACTTTAATTCGATATCCCTGTATTTTCTGGTTAGATTGTGTCCATCTGTAGGAACGTATTTTTTTAAAGCTTCTAGGATGTGCAATGAAGATTTACCATTAATGCGAATAACTTTAGATCCTATGGGAATCCCAAAATCATCAGTGTCTATATAGAATTCTGACTGAATGATCTTAAGTATCAGAGGAAAATAATATTGTGTAGTATTAAGGGTGTTTGGAGCAAAAAGCATTAAATGACCATCTTTGACCTGACCTGTAATTTGTTGCATTTTTTTAAACAATTCGATATCAGTGGTCATATCTTCCGATAGTGATTCTTTGACAACACTAAAAAGGGAATCAAGATCGGTTTCGCTAATGTATTCATAAAGTGAAGGATGTCCTTTTTCCAGTATATTTTGAAAAATTTTGAAATCTTCCTGAGCCCGTTTGCGAGTTAACTTTTTCTGAGCACAAAGTGTGGTAGACATGGTTACAAAAAAGACGATACACCAAATGCGATTCATGTGATACATTTTAATTTACAATCTTTAAAGACTTTTAATAAGAAAAGATGTGACAAACCCATGCTTGCCTTCAGTTGTAAATGTAATGATTTTGATATCAGTAGCCATTATTTATCATAAAAAAAGAGGCTGAATTCTTTGATTTTCAATTTAGAATTCAGCCTCTTTTAGTTAACCGTAAAAATTTTAATTTACCTTTTCTAATTGCTTCTTTATTTTACGAATAGCAGATTCTATCGATTTTTCTGGCTCAATTACGTTATATTCACCCCAAAATTCGGGATCAGAAAATCCATCCGCTTCGTCACTGATTACTACAGTTGATTTTAAACGATCTTTAAACCTTATGTTTTCATCTTCAGGATTCTTTTTCCAATCAGTAACCGCCATTTCAATATTTAATTTATAGGTAGAATTAAATAGTTTCTTTTTCCAGTTTACTTTGAAAACCAAATCAATTTTTCCATATCCGTAATACCATTTACCATCGGTTTCTCTATAATTCATATTATAGGTTGCTACCGTAGGGTATACTTTGGCTCGATTTGGTTTTTTTCTCACGAATAATTTACTGGCTTTATCCCGATCTTCTAGGTTTAAACTAAATGAAGCTTTAGTTAATGCCAATGTTTCAGAATCGATATATAATTTTCCATAGTAATAAAGATCCTTGATATTTGGACGTTGTTTAAAGTTAAGTACATAAATATATCGGTCATTGATCTTGGTAGATTTATCAAAGCTAAATTCATAGATTTTAAGAATATCCTCTGTAAAAAGGAGGTCAGGATTTTTCATAACATCAATAAATAACGTACTCGATGGCCCTCCTTGTAATTTTAGGGTTAATGTATCTAGTTTTTTGTAATCAGCACTTTTTCTTGCTTTGTATAATTTGATGATGTCATTTTTACCAGAAATGTATGGCTTTTTATATACATCTACTACCGCTTCAGAAAGTGATACATAGGTTCTTCGCCTTCTAATAGTCTCACGATAGAAAGCCGTCATAATAGTTGGGTCGCTTTGATAATTTGCACCGCGACGTTTCATAACTGCTTTGATAAGAGCTTCTGGATCAGTGGGATCGATATTTACTTCTGATAGTTCGGTTATAGAAGAAATGAGTTTGATTTTTGTTTTGTTACCTTTTAAAGTGGAGAGTGAAACCTCCTTATCTTTGTAACCCAAAAATGATATCGTTATGTTGGCGCTAGCATTACTTTTTGGAACTTTTAATAAAAATTCACCTTCACTGTTGGTAATAGTCGAGATATTAGTTCCATTCAATGCGATTGTTGCAGAAATTAGGGGGTCATTAGAATCTTCATCTATTACAATACCTTTGTATTCATTATAGCTTGCATCATTTTGGATAGTGGTATCCTGAAAAAAACCAAACGCACGTAGATTACTGGTATAACCAATAATTAGAAATAAGCAGAATAAAAAGGAAGTTCCTTTTTTTTGTAAAAAAATACTTTTTTTGTCCATATCATATTCGTTCTGTTAATAATTACATTCCTATTAGGGTTGGGATGGAATGCTGATTATACAAGATACTAAAATTACCAATCAGTTTAGGTATACATTAGTTAAAAAATAAAGATAATTCTATATTGGTTTTCTATCATTTAGAAACCCAAATACAAAGACCAGGCTATTTTGCAATATGATAATTAACAGTATATTAGGTAGCATTTCGTGCTTTGGGGATTCGTAGAAGAATAGTTTTTAAATTAATGATATCCACCATGATCTCCAAACCAATTTCTTAGCTTTATATTGAGGACTTCTGTAGTAAAAGGTTTGGTAATATAGTCATCCATACCTTTAGCAATAAACCGTTCTGCATCTCCGGGTAGTGCGTTAGAGGTGATTGCAATTACTGGCGGTACTTTTTTGTATCCTTTTCTGATCAATTTACATGTTTCTACACCATCCAAATCTGGTAAATTAATGTCCATTAAAATAAGGTCATATACGTCCTCTTCAAACATTTCTATAGCTGCACGGCCCGTTTTTGCTACATCAGCACTACATCCAAGATATTTAAGAATTTGTTTGGATACCAATATATTGGTGTCAGAATCTTCTACCAGCAACACGTGGAGTTCAAATTTTTGATCGTTACTCTTATCAAAGGTTTTTTCTATAGTAGAAATCTTCTCATCGGATATCTGGGTTTTAAAAGTAAACCAAAAATTACTACCCTTTCCTAATTCACTCGTTACGCCTAATTTCCCTTCCATTAAGTCCACTAACTTCTTGCTGATAGTAAGTCCGAGACCGCTTCCTTCTCCCACCAAAATGGCATTATTATGTACCTGACTAAATCGATTAAAAAGTGATTCCTGATTTTCCTTACTAATACCAATGCCAGAATCAATAACTTCAACTTTAATAATTAGTTCTTCATTTTTATTTGAAACCAATGTTGATTTTACGGTGATTGTACCTTCATTAGTGAATTTGATGGCATTTCCTATGAGGTTTGATAAAATTTGCATTAACCTGTTATCATCTGCATAAATTTGCTCTGGAAGTACATCATCATATTTAGCAGTCAAGTAGATTCCTTTAGCTTTGCTGTTTGCCAAGAATAGATCAAGGTTTTGGGTAATTAATTTTTTATAATTAATTGTTTTAGGGAATAAGGTAAATTTACCTGCTTCCATTTTAGATAAATCCAATACCTGGTTGAGAATATCTAATAGGTTTAGTGAAGATTGGTGAATAGTGCTTACATATTCTTTTTGCAGATCATTCAATTCGGTATTCTTGAAAAGTAAATCAATCATACCGACAACACCTACCATTGGCGTTCTGATTTCATGACTCATATTGGCTAAGAAATCCTGCTTAAACTTTGAGGCTTGCAGAATTTGCTTGTTTTTTTCTTTTAGCTTATCCAGATTGCGTCCTCCAAACATTGCAAAGAGACCAAGAAATAGAGGAGCAGTATCGATAATGTAATGAATGGGGTATTTTTTCTGAACGAAAACAATCGATTCCCAGGAAAAATCAAGTCCTAGTTTTGTCATATCTATGCTTGTCGAAATAATAGGAAACATAAAACCGAATAATACTCCATACAATGTGTACTTGGCAGCTTCAGATTTTAACCAATATTTTTGATTCATAGATGAATTTTTGGACCAAGATCACACATTATAGTTCGTCATCCAATAAGGTAATTTTGGGGTCTTACTAGGATATATGTTTAAATATAAAGTTTTTTTTGGAAATGTATATCAAAAGCGGATTTAGAAATTAACCTCCGATGCTGGTCATACTTCTGTTTTTAGAATGCAATTCTGGGTTTTTTAATTTATCAGGGGTATCCATTCCTCCTCTGGTCGCAAACTTATGAGCCAGAGCAGATTGTATCACAGGAGTTATGGATTCTTGGTTCCTAAGAGGTTCTAATAACGAAAATTCGTTAGCAGAGAACAAACAATTTTTTAATTTACCATCTGCTGTAACACGTATGCGGTTGCATGTGTCACAAAAAGGGTTCGTAACAGAGCTTATAATAGCAAAGCTTCCCATAAATCCTTCGATTTTATAATTTCTGGAGGTGTCGTTTGGTGAATCTGTTAGTCGTTGTAATTGCAGCGGAAATGTATAATCTACCTTATCCAATATTTCTTGTTGGGTTACTAATTTATCCATATTCCATTGATTTCCATCAAATGGCATAAACTCTATAAAGCGTACCATCAATTTTTTATCTTTGGTAAGATTAATGAAGTCGATGATTTCGTCTTCATTAAAGTTTTTTATCAAAACGATATTCAGCTTCACTTTAAAACCTTCATTTAGAAAAAGCTGTATGTTGTTCCAAACTCGAACAAATTCATCCCTACGTGTGATTTTCTGAAATTTATGTTTAGAAAGTGAATCTATGCTGATGGTAATTGTTTTAACATCACTTTCTTTTAAAAGCGGGATAAAACGATCTGCTAGCACTCCGTTTGTGGTAATTCCAAGCTCGATAGGCAGGCTGGCAAGTTTTGCTAATATCAAAGGAAAATCTTTTCTTACCATCGGTTCACCACCGGTTAATCTGATTTTGTTTACTCCATGAATGACAAATTCTTTAGCAATGGTATAGATTTCATCAGCAGTCATCAAGTGTGCTTTGGGGCTTAAAGGATTGCCTTGAACTGGCATGCAATAAGTACATCTCAGGTTACATCTTTCTGTAAGTGAAATTCTTAGATACGTATGCTTGCGCCCAAAATTATCTGTTAGTATGTGCTGATTTTCCGTATTCACTTAGTGATAGTTAATTTTCATCATGTTTTGCACCTTTCAGAATTCTGAAGGTATGTAGTACAGCTGGAAAAATAGCTTCCATGGATTCCTTAGCGCCATTAGTAGAACCTGGTAATGCAAGTACTATTGATTCTCCAATTACTCCGGCAACACTTCGGGAAAGCATTGCATATGGCATTCTATCTTGTCCATAGCTACGTATCGTTTCTTCAATTCCCGGAATGCGACGTTCGATTAATGGTAAAATGGCTTCTGGTGTTACATCACGAGGTGACAACCCTGTACCACCAGTGAAGATGATGAGATCGTGACCTGTTTCTTTTAATAGTTTTACTTGCTGCTGGATTTGATCCACTTCATCAGGGATTATTCTATATTCTTCAGTAGTTATACTACATTCTTTAAGCTTAGCAATAATTGCTTTACCGGCTTTATCTTCCTTCTGTCCTGCAGCTATCGAATCAGAACAAACAATCACTCCGGCAGAAAACGGTTCTCCGTTATCTTTATAGCTAGATTTACCACCTCTTTTACGAAGCAATTTAATATATTGGATTTCTACATTTGCATCCACCGGTTTCAGCATATCATACATCGTAAGAGCAACAACAGATGCACCGTGCATGGCTTCAACTTCTACGCCTGTTTTATAAATTGTTTTTACGGTCATTTCAATATGGATTTCCAAGGCATTGATTTTGTAATCGACACCTGTATATTCAATCGGCAATGGATGACAATCAGGAATCATATCGCTGGTTCTTTTTACAGCAAACAACCCGGCTGTTTTTGCCATTTCAAAAACATTTCCCTTTGGAATTTTATTGGTTACGATCGCTTCTATGGTTTCAGTACTTCCTACTTTTACTACTGCCTGAGCTACAGCAGTTCGGAGTGTGTTGTTTTTATGTGTAATATCTACCATATTTGTTGTCTTTTGTTTACCGTTTCATAGTTTAATTGTTTATTTTTAAATTGTTTTCAGGAGGGCTCTCATATAGGTAAACAATTCAAATTTCCAATAAGTTATGCTTTATTAACTTTCCAAACGTGGGTAGCATCTTCAAAAATTTCTTTTCCGAATAGAGGAACATCTTTTTTTATTTCTTCAACTAAATATTCAAGTGCTTCAAAAGTAACTTTTCTATGTGGTGCAGAAACGAATACAAAAAGGCAGATTTCACCAGCTTTTACTTTCCCTAAACTATGATAAATATGCATACAGGTCAACTCATATTTATTAAACGTAGTTTCGCGTATTTCGTGAAATTTACTTTCTGCCATTTCCTGATACGCCGAATAGTCAATTGCCTGAACAATTTTACCATCAATTTCGTCTGCCCTTACCTGACCTAAAAATATATCATGCGCACCAATCGTGGTTTTGGTTTGATGTTTTTCAATAGCGTTAGCAATAAAATTGGAGCTAATAGGACCTTCTATAAAAACTGTTTTTCTTTTTTTCATGTTTTATTTTCTTTATCCTCCAGAAAAAGGGGGTAATAATGCTATTTCACAGTTTGGACTAAGTATAGTTTCATTAGCCAAAATTTCCTGATTTATAGCTACTTTGAATGATAAATTTTGTAAATTTTTGTATCTGTTCTTTAGCAACGTTTCTAGTTGATCCACGTTACTGCCAGGTGCTAATGTGATTGTTTCCTCCTTACAGTTAGTGGTTTCCGCAATCATTCCGAAATATAAAACCTTTAATTTCATTGTATTGCTTCTTTATATTGTTGAGGTGTATTGATGTTTTTGATGTAGTGTTTAATATTCTTTTTAATAGGTATACTTTTTACTGTTAAGGTGGAAAGTGTTTTTCTAAGGCTTAAGCGTTTTTTTTCTATACTTTCAAGAAAATTGCTTTGCACTGATTTATTATACAATGCAACCAGAGGAACCTGTTCATAGGCGATTACATCGTAGCCAGATTCATATTCAGCAATAAGATTATTAAGAACAGCTGTAGTAACAAAAGGAACATCACAACTTAGAA
Organism: Aquimarina ulvae; assembly: GCF_053613295.3. Lineage (NCBI taxonomy): Bacteria > Pseudomonadati > Bacteroidota > Flavobacteriia > Flavobacteriales > Flavobacteriaceae > Aquimarina > Aquimarina ulvae. Next base: position 118,630 of record NZ_JBSIBP030000014.1, on the reverse strand, counting down.
TTAAATTATGTGCGGTATCTGTGTGTTTCAGACCTGTGTAAATACCGCCAACAGGTCCCTGATCAGGAATGCTATCTGGAATGCAAGGATAACCGAACATTTCATAATCTGTACTCCCGGTAATAATGAGTATTTTGTCTGTACTAGTTTGCATTGCAGTTATAACATGTTGTATAAACGGCTGGCCGTTATGTAGTTTCAATCCTTTATCCTGACCCATTCGGCTACTTTTACCACCAGCAAGTATGATTCCTGTTATGTCCTGTTTTTTATTTTGCATCAAGGTTGGTTCTCTTTTAGCTGTTGGTCCAGAAAATCCCAGCAGTTTTTATTAATGTTTTCGAAAACAGTAATCATTTTTATACCGTAATTGGTGATCTTTGTTCCACCACCACCACTACCTCCTGTGTTGGTAATGATAACTGGAGCAGATGCATTTTTGTTTATAGAGTCTACTAAATTCCAAGCTTTTTTGTAAGACATTCCTAATGATTTTGCAGCCTTAGAAAGAGATCCTTCTGCCATAATTGCTTTCAAGATTTTAATCCTTCCTTCACCAAGAAAAACTCCTTCTTTTCCTTCAATCCAAATCCTACTTTTAATATGGTACATAAAAAGCGTTATTTCCTGTAAGATATAACGAAATAAGTAAATAAAAAACTCTTTAGTTAATTTTTAAGAAGTTTTCAAAAATTAAATAAAATATTGTTTTAAGTTTAAAGTGAAGGCTTATTCTTTTGAGAAAATAAAATAAATCATTCAGGTAACAAAATGGTTTCAACTGTACTACCTTTCTCAATGTTGCTTACATTTTCGGGAAGATAAACCAATGCATTTGCCACAGCGTACGTATATAACATAGAAGAACTTTGACCTTCGAGAACCGTAACAGTTTCTTCCATCACTTGTGCTTTAAGAAACTGTGCGCGATCTCCTTTCTTGGTAAAACCTGAAGTGATAGATTTCATAGCTCTGCTAAGACCATTTGTAATGCTGTTGCCCATCATTTTTTGTATAATTGGTAGCACATAGATGTAGAAGCAAGTAAGGGAAGAAGCAGGATTACCAGGTAAGGCAAAAACCATGGTTTTATCGTTGGCGCCAAAAAACAAGGGCTTTCCTGGTTTTTGTTTAACCTTATAAAACAATTCTTTAGTTTCTAATTCGGACAAAGCTTCTTTTACAAAATCATAGTCTCCTACAGAAATACCTCCACTAATTAGAACCAGATCATTATTTTGTATAGCTTGTTGTATTGTTGCTTTTGTATTTTCGTATTCGTCTTTTACAACATATTTGTTAATTTCTTTGATGTGTAATTGGTGCAGTACAGCCTCTAATTGTATGGAATTACTTTCATAAATTTTTCCTTCTTTTAGTTTTTCTCCAGGTGATACAAGTTCGTTACCAGTAGTTATGATGGCTACACTGGGTGGTTTATAAACTTGTACGCTATCAATTCCTAATCCCGAGAGAAACCCAATACCCGCAGGAGTCAACTTCGTTCCTTTAGTTAGTGCGGTAGTTTCTTTTTTTATTTGCTCTCCTAGAGTTCTGATGTTTTGATTTGCTCGGATGCCACCGTGTACTACAAGGGTATCATTTGTTCTGTCTGTTTTTTCCTGAATCACGATGGTATTTGCATTATCTGGAACTCTGGCTCCTGTAAAAATACGTACACCTTGGCCTGGTTTTAAATTATAATCGTGTGCATCTCCGGCTTTTACTTCACCAATAATTTGGTAGGTGCTCTCATTGTGAAGTAATAGTGCATATCCATCCATAGCAGATTGACGAAAAGGGGGCATATTAAGAGGAGAGACAATATCTTCACCAAGAAACAACCCACTGGCATTCTTCAATAAAACGGTTCTTATTTTAGGGATATAGGATACTCCTGAGATTATTGATAATGCTGTAGGTACAGAAATCATATAGAATCATTTAATTCCAAAAATATTGCTTTGTTTGGAACAAACCTAAATTTTATAGGACTCTAAAACACTAAAGATATTAACATAAAAAAAGCACGACAATAATTGCCGTGCTATCATAAAACCTTACTTTTTATGATTGATTTAACCTTTAAAAACGATTTTTTTTAGTTTATATCCTTCAATTTTAATAAAATATGTTTTGGGATCTATGTAATTATGAAGGTAATCATCAATTTTACCGTGGTCTAATAATCTTCCTGTTAATGTATAAAGACTATAATTAAGACCTTGGGGCACGTCTTTGATACTTTTAAATGTTTGGAGACCGGTAGTTTGTTGACAAGTAGCATCTGCCAGAAGTCTGTCAATAAAAGTAACTCTTCCTTTTTTCTCTCCTTCTAAGGTAACTGTTGCTGTTTCATCAACATCTAGAATTCCGTTTCCTGAAATATCTCCTAAGATGATCAAACAGGCATTTCTAATCTTTATACGAACTCCATTTTCGAGATGTAAGCTTTCTGTTATAAAGATTACACCTTCTTCTGTGTTTTCATCTAAACCGTTAATTACGGTATTTTCTGTAACAGACATTAATTTATAAGAAATGTCAATTTTTACATTTGCAAATGTTACACTTGCAAAAAATAATGCGAATAGGGGTAGTAATTTTTTCATAAGGTTCAGTTTTTGGGTTAAACTGTAATTTAAAAAGTAAGTATTTTCTTACTTATTTTGCTTTTATGTCGTTGTAAAACATATAATCTACGACAAGATACAATATTATTGTGATAAAAGTTCACTTTTTTTAATTTAAATATTGATTAGTAAGAGGTTGTTTTCCAAATTTTCTCATTAGACCTGTAAACACTGGTGTTTAGATAAATGTTAAAATTTACAGTTTAATTAACATATTGAGTGTTAGTTTGTTGCTTTTTACTTCTTGGCACTAAAAATGCAATGCACTTTTTTTTGGGAGTTATTTTAAAATTAATCAATGATTTAATGATATTTAGTTTTAAATTTGATAGAGATGATGATTAAACTGTTATTATTTTTTCAGGACTTCAGTATTTGGTTTAAAAACCTTCTTAGAGAGCTAACTAATAATATTATTAGCATCTTTTTTATTCTACTTGTGTATTTTACCTTATGGTATTTTCCTCAAACCGTTGATTTGTTACTGATTCTCAATCAGGCGGATGCTTTTTTTTATGAAGTTCCTTTATATTTTGGCTTACTTATAACTTCGGCATTTTTGATATGGAACGCTCCGAAATATTTCTATTACCACAATTACAAAAATATTTCTATTTCCAACCTCATAGGTTTTATCCCAAATCAGCATTACAAGTTTCAGGACAGAACGGAAGCTGCTAGTTATCCTTATATGACCAGAATACATATGAGAAAAACATTACCCAGAATTTTAGCAATTTTATTATTAGTTATATCGGCTCTCAGTATTCTTCATGCTATGGAGTCATTTGGCTTAGAAAACACCTATACAAAGTTTCTCAATCCGACAAATACGCTACTTCTTATCATTTTTATATTGTTATCCTTATCAGAGCCTAGATTGTACAAAGTATTAAAGAGGTTTCTTGATCGGAGTGCTAAAACAACAATTGTGTTCTTTGGGGTTTCTATTGGTTTAATGATTTTGATCATCTCGTTAGGAACATTAAATACGCAAGCAGAAAAGGATTTGGGCAATCTATTTCTTTCCAACTGTGCTTTAGCCTTATTATTTTCTACATTGTCATTTAATAGCTATAGGTTTTTGAAAGATTTTTCTAAGAAGCTATTTTATGGAACGATTTTAGGTCTTGGATTTATGCTATTATTCACATTTTTAGTTTTAAATTTTAATCCAGATTTGGCTAGTAGAATTAATCCTTTATCTATATTGGTTTTATCCTTATTGAGCCTCTTTATGCTTTGTTTTATTCTGATTTTATTAGGAAAAAAAATCCGGTTACCGCTTCTTTCTATTATAAGTGTATTTTGTATTTTTTCGGCAAGATTTTTTTCAGATACTTCAGACCATTATCAGCTTAATTTGCTGGAGACTTCTAGTAAAAGACCTTTATTGGATACTTATATGTATTCTTGGTTAAAAAGCAGGGAACATACTATTAGAAAAAGTATAGATACTTTTCCTGTAATTATGGTTTCTGCAGAAGGAGGAGGGTCTAGAGCTGGACTTTGGTCATTTTTGGTGCATAGCTATTTGTATGAAAAGTCGGATGGAGCTTATTTTGATGAAAATCTACTTTCTTTAACAGGTGCCTCTGGTGGGAGTGTCGGTAACTCTATGTTTTTTGCGGAGGCTCAAAATGCTAATTTAACTAATCGCACGGCTAAATTTAGCTTTACTACAAATACTGAGCATCCAACCTTACGATATAAAGCAAGTGCTATTTATAAAGAAAACTATTTGTCTGTTGCGTTATTGTCTTTACTAGGTAGAGACTTGTTTAAAGAAGTCACCAGTTTGTTTAATTTTAAAAATAGAGGGCAACTGTTAGAAGAACAATGGAATCAAGCTCACAAAAAATACTTCTATGATGCTAAAGGCCAAGGATTACTGGATAGAGATTTCTTGTCTTTTTACAAGCATGCTTCTCTTGAAAATACTATTGATGTCAATCAAAAAATCCCTCCTTTATTATTAATAAATACAACACATACGCAAACAGGAAACTATAATATTATAAGCCCTGTGAAATATTCACATGTAAGACCACTAACGGGGATGAATGATTTTTTAAACAATGTAAAATCCAGTTACCCGGATAGCTCTATTACACTTTCTACAGCAATGCGAATCAACGCTAGTTTTCCTTTTATTACACCAGTAGGAGAAGTGAGAAGGGTTTCAGGCACAAAAGAACCAGAGTCTGATCAATATGCAGATGCAGGATATTACGATAATATTGGTGGGAGGGTTTCCAGAGGTATCGAAGAAGTTTTTAAAAAGGTGCTAAGTGATTCTTTTCCTGATTTAAAGGATAAAATAGAAATGAAACATTTGGTAATTACTAACGAAGAGAAACGGAAGATTGCAAAAACGAGCACACAATTTGCTGCTCCATTGACTACTCTGAGAAACGTACGATACGGTCATACACAAGAAATTATGAAAAGGTTGGGGAATGACTATGTGATTAAGTTGAAACCTACTGCAATAGTACCCCAGACAACCAAAGTATTTAAGGATAGCACAAACCAAAGTGAGTTAGCCATAAAACCTGTTTTACCTTTGGGAAGATATCTTTCTACTATAGCTATTAGATCTATGGAGGCTAGTTTAAACAACATGAGTAAAGAATTAGATTTAATTTTAGAATAACCTAGTCATTTGTCATTTTATTTTGTATTTTTGTCATAATAAATTCTTTAGTATTATGAGCGCAGTGTCACCGTTAGATTATGATGAGTTAGAGAGTCAAGGATTGTTACGATACTTAAATCTGGATATTCCATTACATAATGTATATGATTTTATAGAGCTATCCCGAAATGGGATAGATAAAAAGGCATTATTACATCTGGCAAAAACCATTGACTTTGACTTAAGTGAGCTAGCACACGTATTGCATTTGTCAGAACGTACGATACAGCGTTACGAGTTAAAGAAAAAATTAAGTACCGAAGCCAGTGCCAAAGCGCTACAACTTGCCAAACTTTATGCCAAAGGAGAAAATATTTTTGGAGACTTAGATCGTTTTAAAAGATGGATGGAGCATCCTAATGTAGCATTGGCAACTAAAAAACCTAAAGAACTTCTTGACACAACATTTGGATTCCAGTTGTTAAATGAAGAATTAGTCCGTATTGAGCATGGAATTTTTGCATAATGCTGGTATATAGAATAGCAAAACAAAAATATATAAAAGATTTAACAGGAATTGGTGCTAAAACTGTTGGAGGAAGATGGAATCCTAAAGGCATAGCAGTTTTATATACAAGTACTACGGCTGCTCTTTCTATTTTAGAAGTGTTAGCACACTTACCAGCTGCATATTTTCCAGATAATATGGCAATCGCTACAATAGAGCTCCCTGATGAATTAACCACGTCATTAGATATTAAACAGTTACCGAAGGATTGGAATAAAATTCCACCATCAACCGGAATTCAACATTTCGCCATGAACTGGATATCAGAAAATATATCTTTAGGATTAAAAGTCCCCAGTATTATTGTACCCAGAGAACAAAACCTTCTCATCAATCCATTACACCCCGATTTTGATTTGGTTAAATTAATCGAAATCGAACCTTTTAACTTTGACACTCGTTTACTTAAATAGTTTTTTGAATTTTTTTGTCTGGATTATAATTATGAAGTATTGGTTGTCATTTTTTTATATTTTGAAAAATATATTTTTCGGTCTCTTTAAATGTTAATATTATGTTAATTACTTACTGAGTATTCGTTATTAAGTATTGTTAATCAGTTATATGGATGGACTGTAGACTATTTGAGGCGTTAAATTTTTATAAAGGATTTCCTGCATTTTTACAATTTGCATAACTTGCCCGGCTTGATTGAAGTAATAAATCCTCAGTTTTTACGTCATATATCAAGGAACTAAACTTAATATTTTAATAAAATGAATACAAAAATGAGAAAAGTGTATTTTTTGGTGGTATTTCTCATAGCTTTTATAAGCTGTAAGGATGAAGCCAAAAATGATGTGGAGCATGAATCTGAAACAATAGCTACGGTAGAAAAGATTCCGGGTATTGTTCTGGATAATATGGATCTTGGTGTGAGTCCAAAAGAAGACTTTTACAATTATGTAAATGGTAATTGGATGAAAAATACTGAAATTCCAGAAGATAGAACCCGTTGGGGAGGTTTTGGAGTTTTACGAAAAAAGACGGATTACGATGTGCTAGAGATTCTTGAGAAAGCCAAATCAAGCGGTACATACGAAAAAGGAACTGATCAGTATAAAGCATTACTGATTTATGAATCTATTATGGACACTGTTGCAAGAAACAAAGCAGGTGTTACCCCACTACAACCAACTTTGGATAAAATTGCAGGAATTAAGAATCTAAAAGATTTACAGACTGTTTTAGCTTTAGAAACTGCAGCTTCTTCACCGTTTGCCGGATTAGTTTCTTTCCCTAACCTAAGCAATAGTGAGATCAATGCTCCATACATATCTACAGGTGGATTAGGATTACCAGATCGTGATTATTATCTGGATGAGGATAAAAAATCTATTGAGATTAGAGGTCAATATGTGGATCATATCACCAGAATGCTTCAGTATATCGGTGAAACTGAAACACAAGCTCGTAGTAATGCAAATATCATATTAGCAATTGAGACAAAACTGGCGGAGCCAAGGTTGGATAAAGTGGAAAGTAGAGATACAAGAAATTTTAATAATCCAAGATCAATAGAGCAACTTTCAGAAATGACCCCAGCGATTGATTGGAATAAACTAATGAAAGATTTAGGTGTTAAAAAACAATTGGATTCTGTAATTGTCATGCAACCTAAATACATGAAAGAGTTGCAAAGTGTACTTTCCAATACAAGTATAGAGGACCTTAAAACTGTAATGCGTTGGTCTACCTTAAATCAAGCTGCAGGATCTCTTTCTACAGAAATCGAAAAGGCAAACTGGGATTTTTATAGTAAAACATTGAATGGCGCTATCAAGCAGCGACCACTGGAAGAGCGTGCGTTAGCGCGGGTAAATGGTTCCGTTGGAGAAGCAATTGGGCAATTATATGTTGATGCTAAGTTTCCTCCAGAAGCAAAGGCAAAAGCAGAAAAGATGATTGCCAACATAATTAAAGCATATCAAAAAAGAATTGAGGTTCTGGATTGGATGAGTGACAGTACCAAAACCAAAGCTATCCAGAAACTAGATAAATTCACTGTCAAAATCGGGTATCCTGATGAATGGGAAGACTATTCTAATCTTAATGTACAGGACGAAAATTCATATTTTGAAAATATGATGGCGGTGGCAGAATGGGGATTCAACAAGAATATAAAAGAAATAGGAGAACCTGTTGATAAAACCGAGTGGGGAATGTCTCCACAGACAGTAAACGCATACTTTAATCCTTTATTTAACGAAATTGTTTTTCCTGCGGCAATACTACAACCTCCTTTTTATAACTATACGGCAGATGAAGCGGTCAATTATGGGGGGATCGGAGCAGTGATTGGTCACGAGATATCTCACGCCTTTGACGATTCTGGTGCGCGTTTTGACGCAGAAGGTAATTTATCTAACTGGTGGACTGATGATGACCTAAAAAAATTCACAGAAAGAGGAGATGCGTTAGCAGAGCAATACAGTGCTATACAAGTTTTAGATAGTGTATTTATAAATGGTAAGTTCACACTAGGAGAAAATATTGGAGATCTGGGAGGTGTACTCGGTGCCTACGATGGATTACAGATGCATTTAGCAGAAAACGGGAGACCAGAGGATATTGACGGTTTTACTCCAGAGCAAAGATTTTTCTTGTCTTGGGCTACCGTTTGGAGAACTAAAATTAGAGAAGATGCTTTAAGAACTCAAATAAAAACTGACCCACATTCTCCAGGGACCACTAGAGCTATACAACCTTTATTAAATCTTCAGGCATTTTATGATGCTTTTGATATTAAAGAAGGAGATAACATGTATCTAAGTCCCGAAAAGCGAGTTGAGATTTGGTAAAATTTGAAAAGAATCAAAATTATATACAGCCCTGGCGACAGGGCTTTTTTAATTCTCTTTTATTTCATTCATTAGTAAAAAAGCGTCATTTACATATTCTTTTTCCAGAAATAACGTAAAATAGTTAGAGGTTGAAATAATTTCAAATACAGGGATACCTTCATAGGCCAGGAGCTTAAAAATGTAAAAGTATAAACCGATTGATTTTGAGCTATCATCAGGCAATGCAATGGACATAGAAGACAAATTATCAGTAATCGAAATACAGGTTTCATTTTTAAAATGGTCTTCTACAATTTCTTTCAAAGAAGAAGATACTAGTATATTGCTTTCCTGAAAATTGCTTGAATACGTAAAGTAGGTTTTAGTTTTATCTTTTACGGTGTTTAAAAGATTTGATTGACTAGTTAGTATCGTATTAGAATTTAAAAAAGCATACTCGGTAATTCCGGATCTTACGACAATATCTCCTAAAGTACCAAGATTTTCTGAGTGTTTGATCCTCTTAGGGTGATACCTGCGTAACGCCATCACTATAGAACCTGGTTTTACAGGTTTTCTCATTTCTCTTTCTACTTGTGGTAGTAGGTCAGTAGCCAAAGAACTAAAATTTATAATGTCTCTGGATAACGCATCTTCCAAAAAAGGCTGGTGCCTTAGTATATTGTGAACACAATCAGTAATAGTTTTCATTCTGTTATATATTTAACACATTGTGCAAATATATACTTTTTTATCGAAAATATTTATTATTCCTTCACTATTGTATAATTATGCATAGTAAAAATAAAATATAATGAAGGTTTTAAAATTTGGAGGAACATCTGTTGGGTCTGTCGAGAATTTATATAAAGTAAGAGACATCCTAATCAATGATGGTGAGCAGAAGATTGTGGTATGTTCTGCGATGTCTGGAGTTACGGATCAATTGGTAAATCTTGTCGAATATATTAAATTAAAAGATGGAGAGGCAATTACAAGAAATCTCCACAAATTAGAAAGTAAACATATAGAGGTTATTGATGAATTGATTGAAGATGCAGTGTTAAGAAATGAACTTAAAGACAATGTGTCATCTATGATTACCAATATGCTAGAATTGTCTAATCAGGAATATTCAGAGGTCCTAAATGCTAAAGTTCTGACATTTGGAGAGACCTTATTGACGTATATCTTCTCTAACTTTTTACAAGTAAACGGTGTTGATAATAAGTTGATTAACGCGAGAGATTTTATGTTTGTGGATACAATAGAGAATCCAAATATTCCTAAAGTTTCAGAACGACTAAAAGAAGTTATAAATCGTGAGGAGTCCAGCGATTTATATATTACACAAGGTTTTGTCTGTATTGATCATTTGAATCAAATAAGTACACTGAAACGTGGAGGAAGTGATTATACTGCTACCATTATTGGAGCAGCGCTACGCGTAAACAAAATTGAAATTTGGACTGATATTAATGGATTGCATAATAATGATCCAAGGTATGTTGACGGGACGAATCCTATAGCACACCTTACATACAACGAAGCTGCTGAATTAGCTTACTTTGGGGCAAAAATTTTACATCCACAGACAGTCTCACCGGTTGTAGATAAAGATATACCGGTATTACTTAAAAATACTTTTGATCCAGAAGCCCCTGGCACGGTAATCTCTAATAAAACCTATCGAAAAGGACTGAAAGCGATATCGGCAAAAGATGGGATTACTGCCATCAAGATTAAATCAAACAGAATGTTGATGGCACACGGATACCTTAGAAGAATCTTTGAGGTTTTTGATAACTATCAAACTTCCATAGACATGATAACTACCTCAGAGATTGCTATTTCTCTTACCATTGATGATACCAGCTATATTGATGAGATTGTACAGGAGATTGAAGGATATGCAGAGGTAACTGTAGAACAGGATCATAGTATAATATGTGTAGTTGGCGAGTCTGTTATAAATGACAAAAACTCTCATAAAATATTTGAGATTTTAAAATACATACCTGTTAGAATGATTTCTTACGGAGGTAGTAATAATAATATTTCAATTCTTGTAGAAACTAAAGATAAAATACCAACCCTTAGATTTTTAAATGAAAAATTGTTTCTAACTCCCCAAGAAACGGTTCTCTAAATTGTTTGTTATGTTATAATTATGATGAGAAATGGAAAAAGGGCTTTTAGTTTGTAAACACAGAAAAATGTTACTTTACCAATTTATTGTTTTTTCCAAAACTCAGTATACCAACATATTGTGTTTGTCATAAGTAGGGTACAACCATAATTAACTGTTTATTATGTATGTAATCTATAAATATGCTTTACTATGTTACGAAGAATTGTAGGAAAATATCGTTTGGAAATTGTCTTAATTGTTTTTTACTTGCTTGTTATCTATACATTTGCGAATTTATTTTTATTCAAATAATTCTTCTCAAATCAAGAAAGAGGTTTTGAATTGATAACATTCAATTCCTGACTCATTTTCTCAAAGCTAATTCTTTATAGTAATTTTGATATCCCATGTTTTTTAAAATCAGATGATTATTTAGGTTTTTAAACAAGAGTTTTCCTGATAATCCTTATGAATCCCTTCCTATATTTTTTAATTAAATTTAAAAAACATAAAAAAATAAGAGAAGTAGAGGTAACATATGTTGTTTGATACACACATGTTATTGATCAAAGTATTCATCAAAATAAATGAATACTACTTTTATATATAAAAAATATGCTAATTAAAGTATTTGGAAGTGCCGTTTTTGGTGTTGAGGCTACAACGATTACAGTAGAAGTTAATATCGATAAAGGAATAGGATATCATTTGGTTGGATTACCTGATAATGCGATAAAAGAAAGTAGTTTTAGGATTGCAGCAGCATTACAAAATAATGGGTACAAATTACCAGGTAAAAAAATCACGATCAATATGGCTCCTGCAGATCTTAGAAAAGAAGGTTCTGCATATGACTTAACACTAGCACTAGGAATTCTGGCTGCTAGTTCACAGATCCAAGGAGAACATATCTCCGATTACCTAATTATGGGAGAACTTTCTCTAGATGGAGGATTACAGCCTATAAAAGGCGCATTACCAATTGCCATAAAAGCAAGAGAAGAGGGTTTTAAAGGGTTTATCTTACCAAAACAAAATGCTAGAGAGGCTGCTATTGTAGACAACTTACAGGTATATGGCATAGAAAACATTGAAGAAGTGATTGATTTTTTTGATGGAAAAGGAACGTTGGAACAAACAATAGTGGATACAAGAGAAGAGTTTTATAAAGAATTGGATAATCCCGAATTTGATTTTGCAGATGTAAAAGGGCAGGAAAGCATCAAACGATGTATGGAAATAGCAGCAGCCGGAGGACATAATATTATTCTCGTAGGACCTCCAGGCAGCGGTAAAACAATGCTTAGTAAGCGACTGCCCAGTATATTGCCGCCTATGTCATTGCAGGAAGCATTAGAAACCACCAAAATCCACAGTGTAGTAGGTAGGATTAAAGACCACGTTGGGCTGATGGCTCAGCGACCATTTCGTAGTCCACACCATACCATATCAAATGTTGCTTTGGTAGGCGGTGGTAGCTATCCGCAACCTGGTGAAATATCACTATCCCATAACGGAGTACTGTTTTTAGATGAACTCCCAGAATTTAAGAGAGAAGTACTCGAAGTAATGCGTCAACCATTAGAAGATCGAGAAGTGACAATTTCCAGAGCAAAATTTACAGTAACATACCCTTCTAGTTTTATGTTAGTAGCTAGTATGAATCCAAGTCCTGGAGGATATTTCAATGATCCCGATGCACCAGTGACTTCTTCACCGTCAGAGATGCAACGGTATCTCAGTAAAATTTCGGGACCATTATTAGATCGCATCGACATTCATATTGAGGTTACTCCTGTACCTTTTGATAAATTAAGTGAAGAAAGACGAGGAGAAAGTAGTGTGGATATTAGAAAACGTGTGATTAAAGCAAGAGATAAACAGACAAAACGATTTGAAGATTTTAAAAGCATTCATTACAACGCACAAATGGGGGTAAAACAAATACGTTTATATTGCCAACTGGATACCGCCTCAAAGGAGTTATTAAAAACCGCTATGGAGCGATTAAACCTTTCTGCCAGAGCCTATGATAGAATCCTAAAAGTTTCCAGAACGATTGCAGATCTCGAGGGTTCTGTATCTATAAAAGGAGATCACATTTCTGAGGCCATACAATATCGAAGTTTGGATCGTGATGGTTGGTTGGGGTGAGTACTGAATATGATTGATTAGGAAGTAAAACATTTGAAATTAATAGAGATTTGCCTAGACCAGTTGTTGGGGTAAGTGAGATTAACAATATAGCTAACACATTACAATGGGTAGAGTAAGGAGCTAGTTTTTAACGAATGTTGATAGATTAAAAGAAACAAATGATTAGAATCAAATCTCAAGCTTTTTTTTTATTATTATATAGAAACCATTGTTTTTTATAAAGAATTCATAATTTTTTGAAGTTAAATAGGACTTTGGTTAGGGGTTATTTGGTCTTTTTAACTTTTTTTTAATAATACAACAAGATGAATACTCGTTTGCATAAAGTACTTTTAGAAACTTAATCAAAAAACTATATCATGAAAATTCAAGTATCTAGGACCCTAATTATAGTATTGTCCTTTTTATTTTTAGCAGTTGTTTCTTGCAAAAAAGAAACAGAGGCACAACCAGAAACCGAAACCGAAGAGGTTGGTAGATTATCGATCGATTTCGAAAAGTACGAATTAGAAAATGGCCTTCAGGTTGTTTTACACCAGGATACATCAGACCCTATAGTTTCTGTAGCGATTCAGTATGGTGTAGGATCTAACCGTGAAAAGACCGGAAGAACCGGATTTGCTCATTTATTCGAGCATATGTTATTCCAAGAATCCGAAAATGTTCCTCAGGATCAGTTTTTTAAAAAGATTCAGGACGTTGGCGGTACACTTAATGGAGGTACCTGGCAAGATGGAACTATATACTATGAAGTAGTTCCGAAAAATGCTATGGAGACCGTAATGTGGTTAGAATCTGATAGAATGGGATTCTTAATAAATACAGTTACAGAAAGTGCATTTAACAATCAACAAGAAGTTGTACAAAATGAAAAAAGGCAACGTGTAGATAATAACCCTTATGGTCATACCAGCTGGGTAATAGATAAAAATATTTTTCCCGAAGGGCATCCATATAATTGGCAGGTAATTGGTGAGTTAGAGGATCTTCAAAACGCAACAGTTGAAGATGTGAAAGAATTTTACGATAAATACTATGGGCCGAATAATGCAACTTTAGTATTAGCAGGGGATTTTGAAACTGCAGAGGCCAAATCAATGATCGAAAAGTATTTTGGAGAAATCAAGAAAAGACAGCCTGTAGAAAAGCTGAAAGTTCAGAATGTAACCTTGTCAGAAACCAAAAGGTTTATGCACGAGGATAACTTTGCTACTACAGCCCAGCTTAATATGGTTTGGCCTACAGTAGAACAATATACTAAAGATGCGTACGCATTGGATTTTTTAGGAGAGTTGTTAGCTGAAGGTAAAAAAGCTCCATTATACAAAGTTTTGGTAAAGGAAAAAGAGCTTACCTCAGATACAAATGCGTGGAATCGTTCTATGGAAATTGCAGGAAAGTTTAGAGTTAGTGTAACTGCTAATGAAGGAAAAAGTCTTGCAGATATTGAAGCCGGAGTTTTCGAAGCATTTGCAAAGTTTGAAGAAGAGGGAATTACCGAGACAGATATCGAACGAATTAAAGCCGGTCTAGAAACACAATTCTACAATGGAATCAGTAGTGTTTTAGGAAAATCATTTCAACTAGCACAGTACAACGTATTTGCCGGAGATCCTGGATTCATTACACAGGATATAGAAAACATTAAACAAGTTACTAAAGAGGATGTCATTAGAGTGTATAACAAATATATTAAGGATAAGCCATATATAATTACGAGTTTTGTGCCTAAAGGGAAAACAGATTTAGCTGCAAAAGATTCTAAGAAGGCAGCGGTAGTTGAAGAAGAAATCAAGGATAATGTAGAAACGGCAGTGGCAGAAACTAAAGAAGAGATAGAAAAAACACCATCTGCTTTTGATCGATCTGTAGCACCAGCAGAAGGAGAATCGCCAAAACTGAATGTACCATCTTCCTGGAAGACTACTTTAGCTAATGGAATGGAAATCTATGGGATTGAGCAAAATGAACTTCCAATTGCTAATTTTAGTTTGGTAATCTCTGGAGGGCATTTGTTAGATTCTTTTGATAAAGTGGGAGTTGCAAATCTTATGACTGATATTATGATGGAAGGTACAGCTACCAAAACTCCAGAGCAATTAGAAGAAGAAATAGAATTGTTAGGAGCATCCATTAGAATGTATACTACCAGAGAGTCTATTGTAATTAGTGGAAATACCCTGGTTAGAAACTTGGATAAAACCATAGATTTAGTAGAAGAAATTCTTTTAGAACCAAGATGGGATGAAGAAGAGTTTGCCAGAATCAAGACGAAAACAATTAATGATATCAAAAGGTCTGCTGCAAACCCTAATGTAGTTGCCAGAAATGTATACAACAAAGTACTGTATGGTGATAAACACATGTTTGCATATCCTACAACAGGAACAGTCGCATCTGTAGAATCTATTACTATAGATGATTTAAAGCAGTTTTATGCTAATAATTTTTCACCTTCTGTGAGTAGATTTCAAATTGTTGGAGATTTAAATCAGAATAAGGCTCTTGCAGCTCTCAAAAGCTTAGAAGATAAATGGGCGAGTAAAGAAGTAACAATTCCCGAGTATGAAATCGTAGATAATAGAGATAAATCATCCTTATACTTTGTGGATATACCGAATGCTAAACAATCGGTTATTAATATTGGATATCTTTCTATGGCGCGTACAGATGAAGACTATTTTCCAGCAACGGTGATGAACTATAAATTAGGAGGGTCTTTCTCAGGAAACGTAAATCTAATTCTTAGAGAAGAAAAAGGATATACTTATGGAGCTAGATCAGGGTTTAGTGGTAGTAAGATTCCAGGGACTTTTACCGCTTCTTCCAGTGTACGTACGAATACAACTTTTGAGTCTGTAAAAATTTTCAAGGATGAAATCGAAAAATATAAAAACGGTATTTCTCAGGAAGATCTTGAATTCACAAAAAATGCGTTGATCAAATCAAATGCACGACGATTCGAAACTCAAGGTGCGTTATTAAGAATGTTACAAGACATTGGTAATTATGATCTGGCACCGGATTATATAGCAAATGAAGAAGCCATTATAGAAGGTATGACTTTAGAGCAGCATAAAGCATTAGCTAATAAGTACCTGGATGAGTCTAAAATGGCTTATTTGGTTATCGGTGATGCCGCTACCCAGTTTGAGCAATTTAAAAATGCAGGTTTTGATGAAGTATTAATGCTGGATAAAGATGCTAAAGAAGTAAAACTGTCTGATGTGAAAATGTAATTTTGCAGTATGCTACGATGTTAAAAAGAAGGGAGAAAATTAATTTTCTTCCTTCTTTTAGTTTGTATTATTATGCTTTATTTTTATTCTTTGAACCAATTTACAAACGTACTTTTTAAACTCCATATTCCGAATTCCATAACCATCTAAACCAATTAACGCTACATTTTTAGGATCTTCTGACTTTGCCTGAATGTAGAATAAAGAATTCCCATCCTTCTTAAACCAAATCTCATTTTCTTTCTGTAAAATTTCATAAGTACTGCATTCTTCTGAAAATGGAGATGCCTTAATTAATGAGTAGTTTTCATAATTAATGCATTCAAACTGTCGTTCAATTTTCTTCCAATGAGATTGATAAGATACCACTGAAATGATAATACATATAATTAGGAAAATAATGGTGGCCATAATGCTTCGAGATTTATTTAGGCCTAGTAATTACCTATAGATTGACTTACTGAAAATAAGTTTAGATCCGATGATTCATGATCTAGTTTTAGTACCTTTTTTTCTAAATCATTTTCGAAAGTCACAAGTTTTTCTATAGTTCCGGATTCATTGTAGACTTTCCATATACCATGTCGTTTACCGTGCACAAAACCTCCCTCAACTTTAATATTTCCATCAGAGTGAAACGCTTTCCAAACACCTTGTTCAACTCCATTTTTATAGTTTTCAATGCGTACCAAGTTTCCTTTTTTATCATATACTCTCCAAGTACCATCAGCTTTATTGTTTCTGAAAACTCCTTCTTTCTTCAGTTGTCCATTCGAGTAAAAGTATTTCCAAGAACCATCTAATTGCGTATTAATAGTTTCTCTGACTTCTTTTATAGAACCATCATTATAGTATAATGAGTTTTGATTCCTTTTATTTGTTTTTTGTAGTATTACTGTACTATCCAAGGTCTTATTTGTTAACAAAGCAAATTCCTGAGAGGTAACCTTAGAAAAGAAAAAGAGGCTTATCAATATTGATGATTTAAAAAGTATGTTTTTCATAATAAAATAGCTTTGGTTTTACACTATACAAAGGTTTAGAATAAAACCAATACTATGTACACCTGTTATAGTGAAAAGCTCTTCACGGTTTTCAGGGAATCAGGTCTTTTTATCACGAGTACAATAAAACAGTAGTTTTTTAGGGACATTTAACCCTTTTTAAAAAAGCTATTTCCCCGTGGAAATTTGGTGTTTTAGCTATATTAATTTATGTGCGTAAAGCATAATTTTATAACATCTTAATCAAGCATTTGTTTCCCCTTTTTGAATTAAGAAAATCATCCCCATATAGTTAGTATTAGAAAGCCCAATTTCTTTGATTTTTATAATGAGAATCAACTTTATTATCAAATATTGATATAAAAGATAAGGTTTATGAAAACAAGTACATCTAATTTTTAATTAAAAGCGCATGATATTCGAAGTACTTCAAATTATTACTGAAGAAGTCAACAATTTTTTCAATATAGAGATTGAAGAAAAACCAGTTTCATTAGACAATATAGCTTTTATAGAATCAGAAACTAATGATAACAACAATACCAATAATAATGTAATTCTTTCATTACTGCACACAGAGGAGGAAGCTACATTGAAAAATATTCTTAATCATCAAATAGAGGGGACCAAAGTAGTTTATAAAAATAACAAAGTACACCTGAATCTATATACTATGTTTTCTGCAAATAGAAGTGATTATACAGAATCTTTAAAAAGCTTATCCAAAATCATAGAGTTCTTTCAATCTAAAAGAATTTTTACACAGAGTAATACCAGTTTTGATAGAGAATTGGATGGAATGGATAAGATAAAAGATTTCAGATTTACAGTAGAACTCTTTAGCCCATCTTTTGAAGAGATGAATTTTATCTGGGGTACACTAGGTGGTAAACAATACCCATCTGTGATCTATAAAGTAAGCGTACTCGAAATAGAAAGGGATGTCACACAATCAGAGGGAAGCTTAATAACAGAAATAAATGGAAGTTTAAATCATAAATAAATGGCATTTACAACTTTATATAAAACACTTTTTACAGTAGAAGTATTCCATTCATATTTTTTGAATGATGGATCATCACCTTTTATAGCGATGACTGATGAAGAAAAAGAAATACAACTTAAAAAATATAATTTTTTAGAATATATCAATGTGATTCCTACATACGCAACGCAACAAATATTAAGGAACCATAAATTAGTTTTAAGAAAAGGCCTTCGTGGTTTTAGAATATTAGGAAGTGTGACCGAAGAAAATAGTAAGTTTAGGTCTCATAGATTATTAGGAAATGATGTAAAGCTTTCTTTCTTAATATACATAAAAGATTATCTATTCGATAATTATACCGAATTAACGAAAGAAGATAGCAGGCTCTACTATTTTTCTAATATAAAACCTGCTACCGAAGCGAATCCTTACACATACATTCCATTAAATTCATCAAATGATCTTATTACAGATGATTTTTTGTTAACAGCAGAAAGCACAAGACAGTTATGGTATGGTTTGGAACAAGCGAATATAAGAGCTGAAATAAAAAAAAGACTAGACTTGGTTACGGAGTTAGAAGAAAATGATCTTACTACAGATGAAGGGAAAAAAATTATAGATCAATCTGTACAAAAAGAACAGGGTAAAGGCTTATTAGGGGTTTTTGAACTTCAAATGATAGGCGATAATGCAATGGATGTGATTGAGTTCGATAATACAGACCCCAACAATGTAAAGAGTTTTTTGTTAGATCCATCACCTGAATATAAACTTCATTTCGAAAACAGAAAAACTATCTGGAAATATATAAAGAAATCTGATGCAAATGAATTAGAGACCGCTACCGTAAAACCGCTTACCAGAAATGGTTTTATAGAGATCGATCCGGATACAGATTTTCCCGGTCCATTACCCGCGGATATTAATAAATACATTTTTCCGAACCCTACGGCAAACATGATCAAACAAGTTACTGACGAAAACACAAATATAATAACAACATATTCTGAAATTTTTATTTAATAAACAATTAAAATTATGGCAACTACGTACAAAACACCAGGGGTCTATATCGAGGAGATTGTAAAGTTTCCTCCTTCGGTAGCCCAAGTAGAAACAGCGATTCCAGCTTTTATTGGATATACGCAAAAAGCTAGGGAAAAAGAAGAAGATTTAACCGAGACACTCAATATGGATCCAAAAAGGATTACATCTATGCTAGAATACGAAGTACACTTTGGGTTTCCACAAAAGGAGACAGCTTTAGGTATTACTATTACAGAAGTAGCTGGCGAAAAATCAATAAAGGTTACTGAGCCAACGCCTGATGAAAAGTCGCCATTTTTAATGTATTATGCTATGCAAATGTATTTTGCAAATGGAGGAGGTCCGTGTTATATAGTTTCTGTGAATACGTATGCAGATGCGATCACTAATAATTCAGCAACTCCGGTTCAATTCAGCGATCTAACAGATGGTCTAGCAACACTAGAAAAAGAAGATGAACCAACACTTTTATTATTTCCAGATGCAACCTCATTGGCTAATGAAGCTGATTTTTATAATCTGTACAATAATGCATTAACACAATGTAAAAAGATGCAGGATAGATTTGCAATTATTGATACATATACAGATGATGAAGATGTAGAAATGAATGATCCCGAAGGAATTAGAAATAATATCAGTTCTGATATTGATGAGAAAAAATATGGAGCAGTATATTTTCCATATTTGAAAACAATTTTGGATTATCATTATGATGAGGATGCACTTCAGATTACACATAATTCTGATGTGCCAGTTGGAGGTTCTTTGCAGACAGACAGTGATGATGCTGTAGCGAGTGTAGCAGTTGAGCAAGCAGCAATGACCGGCTTAGTAACAGATCTAACCAATGCAGATACGACATTACAAGCAGGTACGGCGCCAGAAGCATTGACAAACGTAGAAACAATTACAGATACTTTAGTGCCAATTATAGCATCATTAGAGCAGGTAGTCAGAGATGCCAATACTGTAGTGAGTAGTGCCAATACAGCAGCAGCGACTTCAAATGAAGATGCTGTGTTATCTGCGGCAGCGACTTCTGCAGCAGATGATTTAGAAGCTGTAATAGAACCAGGATCTACAATAGCAACATTAATTGATACTATTAACGAGCATATCGCAAATCTTTCTAGTGCGGCCAATGGTACAGCGGTTAAAGCAGAATCTACAGATGCTATCGCTTCCTTATCGACGGTGGATACAACTATACAAGAAGTAGAAGATTTAATAACTCCTGCAGTAGTAGCTATTACAGCGGCTATCGCAGTAGATACCGATAGTGGTAGTCTAGACGGTTTAATATTGAGTGCAATTAAGGATCAGGATAGTGCTACTTATAATAATATTAAGACTGCTATTAATAACCTTCCTTTACAATTACCACCATCATCTGCCATGGCAGGAGTATATGCCAGAGTAGATAGCGATCGTGGCGTGTGGAAAGCACCAGCAAATGTTTCTGTAAAATATACGGTAAAACCAAGCCAGAAAATAACCAATGACATTCAGGATCGTTTGAATGTAGATACTACAGCAGGAAAATCCATTAATGCTATTAGAACATTTACAGGAAAAGGAACTTTAGTTTGGGGCGCAAGAACACTAGCAGGAAATGATAAAGAATGGAGATACGTTCCTGTAAGAAGATTCTTTAATATGGCAGAAGAGTCTATCAAAAAAGCAACAGAACAGTTTGTTTTTGAGCCTAATGATATGAATACCTGGGTTCGTGTAAAAGCAATGATTAATAATTTCTTAACACTACAGTGGAGAGCAGGAGCGTTGGCGGGACCAACACCGGATAAAGCATTCTATGTAAATGTTGGACTAGGAGAAACAATGACTGCAAATGATATTCTTGATGGAAAAATGATTATCGAGATTGGGATGGCAGTAGTAAGACCCGCAGAATTTATCATTCTTAAGTTCTCTCACAAAATGCAGGAAGCTTAAGACTCAAAACAATAGAAATAATAAAAATAAACAACAAAATACATAGAAATCATGGCAGAATATCCACTACCCAAGTTTCATTTTAAAGTTACAATTGGCGGTGATACCGAATTAAATTGTACTGAAGTATCAGGATTAGATTTTGAAACAGAAGTTATCGAATATCGAGGAGGAGCAGACAACGATTATTTCAAAAAGAAACAACCAGGAATGACAAAGTTTGCAAATATTTCCATCAAGAGAGGAACCTTTGCTTCTACAAAAGGGCAATTCTACGAAATGTGGAAGAAAAACGTGTTCTTTCAGGAAGGTGAAGAACAATATAGAAGTGACCTTACCATTAGCTTACTGGATGAAAAACACGAGCCAATCGTTACCTGGGAAGCTGCAGATGCTTGGTTGCTAAAAATTCAGTCAACAGATCTAAAAGCTGATGGAAATGAGATTGCAATTGAATCAGCAGAATTTGTAATCAATAGCCTTAAACTTGCTTCGTAATGGCTACCTATTATCCGCCAGTAGGGTTTCACTTTAGTGTAGAATTTACCGGTTTGTCAACCGGTGAAAAGGATCACCAGTTTCAATCCGTTTCTGGATTGACTGTGGATATCGAAACTGAAGAAATTACAGAGGGTGGAGAAAATAGATTCAAGCACAAAGTTCCTGTAAGAACCAAGTATCCTAATCTTGTTTTAAAAAGAGGGTTACTAGTAGACTCAAAAGTAGTGGATTGGTGTAAAAAGGCAGTAGAGAATTTTGACTTTGAACCCATTGATCTTATCGTCAAATTATTGAATGAAAAGCATGAACCACTGCTTTCCTGGAATATTGTACACGCATATCCTATAAAATGGTCAATCGCAGATTTTAACGCAGAAGAAAGCAAAGTAGTTATCGAAACCATTGAACTAGTATACAACTATTATAATACCATCACATAAATGGGAGCAATCGAGATAAAAGAACTACACATTAAGATTAATGTTGATAATGAAGCCAAAAAAACTGGAACCAAAGATCCTAAAAAAGCTGGAGGTAATAAAGACATGATTATTGCAGAATGCGTAGAACAAGTCATGGAAATTATTGCTAAACAAACCGAACGATAGTTATGAGTACCGGAGAATTGACAAAACTTAAGATTAAAGCCTATAGTGATCCTCAATTTAGTGATGAGGTGGCAGATGGAGAGTTTACAACATTGGTAAACCCAGAGAAGTATACCTTCAACTATAAGATCGAACAAAATGAAGATCAGGCATCTGGTACAAGTGATTTATCACCTCGGTTCAATAAAAAGCTTCCAGAAGATCTGGAGTTAGAGTTTCTTTTTGATAGAACTGGTGTGATCGTTCATTATGGTAGTAACCCAAATGAAAGCTCTGATGATACGGTTTTTAAGGATAAAGGCGAAGGTGTTATTGATGATATAGAAAAGTTTAAAAAGGTAATTCTGGATTATAATGGAGATGAACATAAACCGAATTATGTAATGATTTATTGGGGGACTTTGTTATTTAAAGGAAGTCTTACCGAAATGAGTGTAGAGTTTAAACTTTTTAAGTCAGACGGAACTCCCATACGAGCAGTTGCAAAGGCAAAATTTCAGGGATTTGTAGAGGATGATTTGCGAGTTGCAAAAGAAAATAATCAATCTCCGGATTTAACACATATTCGTTTAGTGAAGGAAGGAGATACGTTGCCACTGATGTCACATCGGATTTATGGAGATTCTAAATATTATCTAGAGGTAGCCAAGGCAAATCAACTCACCGAATTTAGAAAACTAGAAGTAGGAAAAGAAATTTTCTTTCCACCCATTCAAAAAAAATCATAACAATGGCAGAAGGTAGCGTTATACAAACTTCTAAAAATGCAGATTTAGTTACGCATAAACTTCTCGTAGGTGGAGCAGAACTATCTAAAAAATATCAGGTAAAGACAATTTCTATTGAGAAAGAAGTCAATAGAATTTCCACAGCTAAGATTGTTTTGATAGATGGAGAACCTGCAAAACAAGATTTTGAACTAAGTAACGAGGGATTATTAATTCCCGGAACAGAGATTGAAATTACAGCGGGATATCATTCTGATGAAGAAATGGTTTTTAAAGGGATTGTAATCAAACATAATATCAAAATCAGAACGAATGGATCTTATTTGATTCTGGAGTGTAAAGATGAAACTGTAAAACTTACCATAGGAAGAAAAAGTAAGTACTTCTATGAAAATAAGGATAGCGGTATTATCGAAGAGATTGTTGATGCGTACGGAATTAATAAAGAGATAGAAGCCACAAATCATGAGCACAAGGAGCTTGTACAGTATAATATTTCGGATTGGGATTTTATCGTAACTAGAGCACAGGCCAATGGTAAGCTATGTTTTGTAGACGATGGGAAACTAACTATCAAAAAACCTGATTTCAGTTTAGAACCAATCGAAACAGTAACATTTGGTGCTACAATTTTGGATTTGGATGCAGAGATAGATGCAAGACACCAGATAGATAAAGTTACTTCTTATAGCTGGAATTATGCGGATCAGGAGATTGTAGAAGCAGAAGGAGCTGATCCTGCAGTCGCTCTAAATGGTAACCTGGCACCATCAGACTTATCATCTGTTATTGCATTAGAAAATCTGGAGCTTAGACACGGAGGAACACTTTCTACTGCAGAATTGCAGGACTGGAGTGATGCCAAGTGGATGTTTCAACAGTTATCTAAAATTAGAGGCAGGGTAAAATTTCAGGGAATTCCCGCAGTCAAACCAGGAGTCATTTTAAATCTGCAGGGAGTTGGAGACCGGTTTAATGGAAAAATATATATAACCGGTGTGAGTCATCATATTTCAGAAGGTAACTGGACCGTCGATGCGCAATTTGGGATCAATCCAAAATGGTTCTCTGAAACATATGAAATCAATGCAATGCCTGCATCTGGTCTTTTGTCAGCCATTTGTGGACTTCAAGTTGGTATTGTAAGTCAGTTAGAAGAAGATCCAGATGGAGAGGATCGAATTCTAGTGCAGATTCCTATCGTGAATAGTGAAGAGCAAGGGATTTGGTGTCGCGTTGCTTCATTGGATGCAGGAGAAAATAGAGGTGCGTTTTTTAGACCAGAAATAGAAGATGAAGTAATCGTTGGGTTCATCAATGATGATCCAAACGATGGAGTAGTGCTCGGAATGCTTCATAGCAGTGCAAAACCTGCACCTATAACAGCCACAGATGATAACCACGAGAAAGGCTTTATCACCAGAAGTGAAATGAAAGTACTCTTTGATGATGACAAAAAATCAATATCCATAGAAACACCTGCGGGAAAAAAGATGGTACTCGATGAAGACGCTGGATCTATAAGTATAGAAGATGATAATGGTAACGTAATAACTATAGATGATTCTGGAATTGTAATCGAAAGTGCTAGTGACATTAATATGACAGCTTCGGGGGATGTAAATATCGAAGGAACTAATGTAAATATTACTGCTAGTGCTCAATTTAAAGCAGAAGGATCTGCAGGAGTAGAGATGTCCTCCAGTGCTACAGCAACGCTTAAAGGTTCTTTAGTTCAGATTAATTAAGGTAAGAATTGAGAATAAATAATCAATACAAATAAACAACATAGAAATATGCCACCAGCAGCAAGAATAACCGATATGCATGTATGTCCAATGGTAACAGGAGTCGTCCCTCACGTAGGAGGCCCTATTCTTCCTGCAGGAGAACCAACAGTTCTTATTGGTGGATTGCCGGCAGCAAGAGTAGGTGATATGGCTACTTGTGTAGGTCCACCTGATACGATATTAGTAGGTTCTGGAACCGTAATGATTGGTGGAATGCCAGCAGCTAGAATGGGAGATAGCACGGCGCACGGAGGAACAATTGTTTTAGGATTACCCACAGTAATAATCGGAGGATGAGTATAACAAAATAACATTGATCTGTCACGCGGATAGCATAGGTCGTAGCTCGATGATCAGAAGTGAAATATAGGATAACAATACATTAATAGATAATAAAAATGGATACAAAAAGGTCATTTTTAGGAACAGGATGGGGGTTTCCTCCGGAGTTTAAGAAAGAAGGAAATGGATCAGGAAAAGTAATAATGCTTTCTGATGAGGTCGACATAAAAAGTAGTCTCGAGATTTTACTTTCTACGCGACTCGGAGAACGTATTATGGTTCCCAATTATGGATGTAATCTCGATGAACTATTATTCAAGCCATTAAATCTGACATTGAAAACTTTTGTGAAAGAATTGATCAAGAATGCGATCCTGTATTACGAACCTAGAATTGATGTAGAAAAAATACAGATTGATCAAAACAACGAATTGGATGGAAAATTATTGATCCTTATCGAGTATAGAATAAGAGTAACAAATGCCAGAAATAATTTGGTGTTCCCATTCTATAAAGAAGAAGGAACCAATATATAACAGAAAAATAAACTACAATGAGTAACAGTTGCGAACATAATGATCTATTGTTGATGAGGAATGGTACATCCCAAAATCAACGCTGTATTGATGCACTGGACCCAGAAAGTATTCAATTACATGACCTTACTACCGAGGATTGGATGCGATTCGCTCTTAAGTTTTCTGAAAAAGTAAAGTATTTTAATACAGAAACAAACTTAGTTGCAGGTGATTGGACGAATTTCTTTATTAAAAAAGATGAAATTTCAGCTTTTGTACAAAAATTAAAAACCCTTGAAGAACCTTTAGAAGCGCATATGTTAGAAAAAAATATAGAACCTCACCTTACACTATTCGCCTCATTTTTAAAATTGATTTCCTTTTCTCAGGAACGACTTAATAATTTATCTAAAAAACACCTGGATTTTTATTATAAAGAAGTTTTAAAATTAGATAATAAAGCTCCGGTAGCAGATAAAGTACATGTGTTATTCGAGTTGGCTAAAAATGCAACAGAAGTTAGAATTAAAGAAAGTACTGCACTAGATGGAGGTAAAGATGATACTGGTGTAAAACGGATCTATAAAACGCAGGAAGAAATCATAGTAAATAATGCATCAGTTGCTTCTTTACGCAATGTGTATCACGAAGATGGAGTAGGAATTAAAAATGCATTTGTGGCGAACTCGTATGATGGAATTGGAGCAGACTTTCCAGGTGATCAAATTAGATGGTGGCCATTTGGATACCCTACAGAAACTCCTGGAGCGACGCAGGATACTGGATCATATCCCGATCTTCCTTTTGCAAAAACTGGATTCGGATTATCTTCTCCCGTACTTTTATTAAAAGAAGGTAAGAGAACTATCACATTTACTTTTGCACTCAGTCCATTTAATGTATCTCAGTTAAATATTAGTGATATTCCAGATGCTATTGCTGTCTTTTTATGTGGAGAAAAAGAATGGATAGAAGCCGAAATTATTACAGGAGAATCCTCCATAGTCTCAGGAGAATTGAAATTGGTAGTAGTACTTAATGAAGGTTTAGACCCTATAGTTAACTATGACAACGAAGTATTTCTGGAGCCCTATGACACTTCTGATCCTGTTGTTCGTTTTTTGGTTAAAAATAGCGTTATAAATAATAAAGGATACACATTTCAAAAGGTGTTTTCTGGCACAGCTGTAAATAGTGTGTCTATAGACGTTTCAATTGATTCGATACAGGATATTATAGTTGAGAACGATCTAGGGGTTTTAGATGCTTCTAAGCCATTTTATCCTTTTGGTCCACAACCTAAGAAAGGAGCTAATTTTTTTATTGGATTACCGGAGGCGCTGGATAAAAACTGGACCAAAATAAATATAGATTTCAACTGGAAAGATAAACCTGATCTTGAAGAAAATTATTTGGCATATCGCTCGCAGTTTGAAACCAGAGTTAGTAAAGCTCGTTATAACCTAAAGCTAAACGGGAATACGGTTAGTAATCCAGATAATCTCACAAAAATAGTTACCACAGAAGATTATTTTACAACACAAGTAGAAGTTTTGGAGAATGGCGTTTGGGAGTCTAAAGATTTGGATCATCTACTATTTAGTGTAGCCGACCGCAATAAAAGTACCTTGAGCATTACCAAAGCTGCTGAAATTGGATTAGAAAAAAATGATTTTTTCGGTTTTCCTCTTCAACCTAAAAAACCGCTTAGGAAAGGCAGTTCAACATTTCAAAGTAAAGTACCCTCAAAAGAAAAATTTACAGCTTCCGTAAAAAAAGGATTTGTAAAATTCATTCTAAATAAATCCTTCTTACATGAACTATTTCCAAGGATCTTTTCCGTGGCATTATCAAAAGATAATAGTATCCAAGATGTATTGATACCTAATGAACCATATACACCAGAGATTGAGACGATAAAAGTAGGGTATGAAGCCCAAGCAAGTACAACCGAGAATGATGTAATGCTATTTCACGAACACCCTTTTGGAGTTTCTGAAGAGCATACAGATTTAAAAGAACAATCGGTTTTAACGACGGCAAATAAAGAAATTAAACTACTACCCTCCTATGATAACGGATCATCTTTATTTATAGGTATAGAAAATGCGAAAAATCTACAAAGCATATCACTGTTAGTGCAAACACTTGAGGGCAGTGAAAACCCCGAAACAACAAATGATTTTGTAGAAGGAGAAAAATTAGAATGGTCGATATTATGTAATAACGAATGGTTGTCCCTTAATGCAGATTATATTATCGCTAACAACACGGATAACTTTTTAAAATCGGGTATTGTAACGTTTTCGATTCCGAAACAGGCAACAAAAGAAAATACAAAATTGCCAACAGGATATTTTTGGTTAAAAGTAGACAACCCCAGAGATTATGATACTGTAAGCCAACTTATTGATATTAAATCTCAAGCGGTTTTAGCACAGTTCGAAAACAATAATAATAGTCTAAATCATCTACAGTATGGTATTCCTGCCGGTACTATCTCAAAATTGGTGGAACGATTGGCAAATGTAAAGGGGGTTATCCAGAAATTTGGATCTCAGGATGGAAAACCGGAAGAAACTGATAAAGAGTTTTATCGTAGAATAAGTGAACGTTTACGACACAAACAACGTGCAGTTACCCTTTGGGATTATGAACATTTGGTCTTGCAAGCGTTTCCTGATATCTATAAAGTAAATTGTTTAAACCATACCTCATTGACATCTTTTTTGTCTCCGGGAAATGTCACTTTGGTGGTAATACCAAACATTATTAACCAAAATGTGTATGACCCCTACAAGCCCAGAATTAGTAAAGCAAAGAGAAATGAAATACAAAATTTTATTAATCAGTTAAATACACTTCATGTAACTGTTCAGGTAATCAATCCAATTTATACAGAGGTAAAAGTTATTCTGAAAGCCAAATTTTATGAGGGTAAAGATGAAAATTTCTATTCGACACAACTCCAAAAAGATATAGCCAAATTACTAGCACCTTGGGCTTTTGAAGAGACGTCGATTATAGATTTTGGAATAACACTACACGAAAGTATGGTTATTAACTATATCGAAAAATTAGACTATGTAGATTATATATCTGGATTTCAGTTGCAACAAGAAATAGGTGTAACTACTGCAGGAGATAAAATATTTTCTTCGGTAAAAAAGGTAATACCGTCTAGTGCAAAAGTAATTCTTACTTCTGTAAAATTTACAAATCATATAGTCGCAGTAGTTACTCCAGAAGAAGGATGTACAGTATTAACATCAGCATAATAATTATAAAATAATGAAAGAAACGATATCCATACCAAAGAATGTAAATACAGGAAACGATCTGGATTATGAGTATCTTAGAGAAGTTGGTGTAGATTATATCGAGAAAATTGGCAGTAAGCTATGGACAGACTACAATGTTCATGATCCAGGAGTAACTATCTTGGAGATGCTATCCTATGCGATAACCGATCTTTCTCAGCGGATAGAGATGCCTATCCAGAATTTATTAGCTTCAGAAGATAATAATCTAGCCAAAATGCATGAGCAGTTTTTATCGGCTATAAACATCCTGCCTACAAAACCAGTAACGGCATTGGATTATAGAAATTTATTTGTTCACGTAGAAGGAGTTAAGAATGCCTGGATCAAAGCCCATGAACAGTACATACATATAAATTGTAAAACACATCCGGCCGAACTATCTTATAATGCTTTTGATGAAAATCAGGAGTTTCCAGCACCTTTTAAACTGCAAGGCCTTAATGATATTATTCTAGACTTGGAAGAAGGAGTTGAAGATGTTGATGTGATTCTTAACACAGTAAGAGACTTGTATCATCAAAATAGAAACTTGTGTG
The DNA here is from genome assembly GCF_053613295.3 of Aquimarina ulvae. Taxonomy (NCBI): domain Bacteria; kingdom Pseudomonadati; phylum Bacteroidota; class Flavobacteriia; order Flavobacteriales; family Flavobacteriaceae; genus Aquimarina; species Aquimarina ulvae. The sequence continues at coordinate 89,197 of NZ_JBSIBP030000014.1, read as the reverse complement.
AAGATGTAGTAGATGTTACCCTTGTAAAAGAAGATCCAATTGCTATTTGCGCCTATATAGATCTAGAACCCGGAGCAGACGAAGAGTATGTTTTAGCTTTAATATATCGAGCAATAGATCATTATTTTTCGCCTTCAATACCATTTTACTCTTTACAACAGATGTTTGATAAAGGGTATACTACGGATCAAATTTTTGAAGGTCCGGTTCCTTTTACTACATCTTGTGTCGATTTTGCAAATATAAAAGGCGGGTTTATTGATACGAAAGAATTGATAGCAGCCGACCTTAGAAAAGAAGTTCGACTCTCTGATATCATCCAATTGATCATGAATATTGAAGGAGTAAACGTGATCAAAGATATTTCTATTGGCAACTGTGATGGCACATTAGGGTTGGAAGGATCATGGAATATTTGTATAAAGGACTGGCATAAACCAGTGCGATGCGATAAGAGTACGTTCAACTTCACAAAAGGGCTACTGCCAATAGGAATCAATGCATCTAAAGTAGCTGCGAATGTTACAAAACTAAAAGCAGAAGAAAAAGCACAACAAGAAAGTGTAATCATAGAGGATCTAGAAATTCCTCTGGGTACCTATCAAAATCCAGAAAGATATACCACAATTCAGAATGATTTTCCGGATACCTATGGAATTTCACCATTTGGGCTTCCTGGTAATGCCGAAAAACCCAGAAAAGCGAAGGCAAAACAGCTAAAAGCATATTTGTTGTTTTTTGATCAAATATTAGCTAATTACTTTAAGCACTTAGCTAAAGTAAAGGATCTATTGTCTGTAGATGAAAACCTTAAAAAATTATATATAGATAATGTAGTACTTACAGAGGTTTCAGAATTAAAAGCAAAGCAAACCTATTATACCCAACAGGTAGATGATATTACTGATTTAAAGGAAGTCATCTCTGATTACTCAGATTATGATCAAGATCTTATCGAGATTATGAACGGAGTGAAAGGAGAAAAAACGGGTAATGAAGTTTTTTATGCAAGACGTAATGAACTATTGGATCACTTAATTGGTCGGTTTGCAGAGAGGTTTGGAGATTATGCGTTCATTATAAAGTTGTTGTATGGCGATAATAATAGCGCCAATGATGAGATATTAAGGGCAAAACTTAGTTTTTTACAAGACTACAAGCAAATTAGCTGTGCACGTGGATTAGGGTTTAACTATTGCCATACACAGGCCAGTATAGAGGATAACGGTATATGGAATACTTCGAACGTTTCAGGTGTTTTGAAACGAATATCAAAACTTTTAGGGATTTTGGATTATAATCGAAGAGATTTAGCTACAGAGTTTTTAGAAGTGTATGAGGAACTTGATGAAGATGATATAATAGAGTACCGATGGCGAATAAAGAATGAAAGCCAGGTATTGTTATCATCTAGCAAACACTATCATAATCTGGCGGATGCTTTTGAAGAACTTTTTCTAGCATACTATTTGGCTAAAAATCCAGATAATTATGATTTTAAATTAACTGAAGATGGTACGAAAACATATTTTAACCTAACCAATCCAGAGATCACAGACCCAGAAGATGAAGAATGGGTTATTGCCAGAAGGATTGCGTTTACTGATACAGAAGAAGAAGCAATTGATGCCAGAAATGCACTAATAGCACTAATTAAAGGGATCAGTGCTGACGAAGGAATGTATATCATAGAGCATATTCTGTTACGTCCGGATACTCATAATCTCAACCAGTTTGATGTAGAAAACCCGGATGAATTACTGTCAGATGCCAGTCCACAAGATTTTATGCCGACTTGTCTGGATTCAGAATGTAAATCCTGTAGCCCTGTTGATCCGTATTCTTACAGGGTTTCAATTATACTTCCTGGATGGACACAAAGATTTGGTAATAAGGATTTTAGAAGATTTGCAGAACAATTAATAAGAGAAGAACTACCCGCCCATGTTCTAGCAAAAATCTGTTGGGTAGGATACCCAAAAGGATTAGTACCCGATGAAGAAAATGATATGCTAAAGATACAAGAGAAATATAAAACCTTTTTAGAACAACTGCATTGCGATACCAGTATAGATAGCAAAGCAGCTATAGAAAATTATAGAGCTACAGTAAATGAATTAGTACACTGTATGAATGATGCGCATACCATTTATCATACAGGTAAATTGCACGATTGTGATAATGATGATACTGAAGAAACTGGAAATAAAATAATATTAGGAAGAACAAATATTGGCAACCTTTAAAAACAAAGAAAAGTCATGGCAACAATAAAATTAGAAGAAATCACAACGCAATACCGATCCTTTGTCAATGATCAGGTATTGACGGCAGAGCAACTTAATACCATTATAGAATATTTTGAAGATCAGAATAGATTGACCCGTATTTGTTTGAGTGGCGTGGGAATCGTTTGTGGTCTGGATGTTTCGTATTCAGAAAACACTTCAATTATCATATCTGATGGCTGTGCGGTGACAACCGATGGAGATTTGATTAAGTATGTTTCAAAAACTTATACGCATGTCAAGCTCTTCGAAGATAAAGATGCCAATTACAGTAAGTTTACTAATATCTCTAACATTCAGGAGTTAATAACCACAGAAGAATCTCAATCGACAGAGGCTTCTGCACTAAGTACGTTGGATGATATAACGGACAAAGTAGTTGTTCTATATCTGGAAAACTATGCCAAAGAAGAAACGCCATGTACTTCTACGGATTGTGATACCCAAGGTCAGGAACAAGTTGCCAAGTTAAGAATGTTATTAATGTCAAAAACAGCTATAAAGACGATTAGTAATAAAACAAATGATCCAATATTTGATAAACATAACAATACTAAAAAGTTTATTGACCTTCCTGAGGTTTCAGTAAAACGCGTTATTCTTAAAAACGAATATGTTGTAGGTGCCTTAGGAAATACTGTTATTTCTCAAAACTCTAATACCGCAGATTATTTTAGATTAAAGAACAGTTATTATGATGTTATAAAGAAAACTACGGTTATAAGGGATTTAAAAGTAGGAATAACTCGGCTGTTTACTGATTTTAAAATACTATTGGATACCGATTCATTGATTGTAAAAACAGCATCAACTATCATTAAGAATATTGATTTGGTATTCAATTTTACTATTAATAATACTCCTCTGGATATTCAGTATCGGTATGATATATTAAAAGATATAGTCAGTACTTATAATGAAATAAAATGCTTATTGTTTGATTTAAGAGTAGTTTGTTGTCCAGATAAAAACTCATTTCCTAAGCATCTTTTGTTGGGAGAACTTTTATCTGCAGAAGAGTTTAAGGAGTATAGACATAGCTTTTACCCTTCACCTATTATCCCACACGGAGCTGAGAAATGGGAAGAAATTAGAAACCTCATAGTGCGTATTCATTACATGTTAATAGAGTACAATATAACGCAATCTGCACTTACGAATATTAAAATTACTCCTTCAAAAGATTATGATGCCTCATTGAGTAAGCGTTCCATCCCTTACTATTATAGTACCTCAAAAAATCTAATAGAAAATTGGGACTACACGAAAACCAAGAAGTATGAAGATGATCAAAATGTAGGATATCGCAGTACAAATCTTTCAAGTAGAGATCCTATTCAAAATCCTTTGGATTATAACATTGATGCCAGTGATTTTTATAGAATTGAAGGGCATCTTGGTAAAGACTATCGAACAGCAATAAAAGATCTGGATACCATTAAAAATGAGAAAGGATTAGCTTTTGATATCAAAGTGTTGAGCATTGATGAAACCTTAGAAAGTCTTGATCTTTCTGATTACAAATGCCAGTTCGAAGATCTTAATGCAGTGCTCAAAGCCTGGAGAGCTGAGCAAAATTGTCTGAATGCCAATGTAGCAAAATTTTTCTCTGGATTCAGTTTAAAAGATAAAGGAAGGCACAAGTATTATAGAGTAAACAATTTTGAAACGAATATTAGTGCAGAAGCAGTTTCAGAGCAACCAATAGTTTCAGAAAGAGCCTTATTGACACCAATAGCGCCAATATCAGGTAGAACAGCTTCTATAGATACCACAACGTTAGATGCTTCATTTAGAACTATAGGTGGGTTTCAGACTGTATACAATGTGGATACCGTCGTAGAGGATAATATAATTAAAGAAGAAGATGTATTAGGAAAAGTAATTGATAAAGCTTTTAAAGAAAAACCTGAAGGTTCAGCAGAAGATATTATAGCAGTGATTAAAAAAGATATAGACGAAGACCCCGTAATTGCCACTTGGGAAGCAGCAATAAAAGATGTCGCTATTAATCAACCAGCAGAGATTCTCGCGCACACCAAAGTAGCAACTCGATACATCCCTAACAACGTAGCGGAAATGGATGTTAAACGGATCAATGATTACAAAGTAACTATTGCAAGTTTATGCGAAAAAGTAGAGGCTTATAAAAAAAGAACAACAGGTCTATTATATGCAGAAACATCCAATTATCAGCGAGCAGGTTTTGAGCAGCAATATGCATTGTTATTGAATCAATTATCAATCAATTGCTGCGCTGCAGAAAAGATTGAAATATTATTAGATGAAATTCAGAAACGTAAAGAAGAAGTGCTGGCACAAAAGCTTTTATCTAAGTTTGTCGAGAAACATAGTGGTTTAGAACATAAAGCTGGAGTAAAACCTGGCGGTACCTTTGTGATGGTATACAAAGGAAAAGGTAAAACCAATGGTCGCATACCTTCTTTAGCAACAAATGCCTTGTTAGCAGCTCCATTAGAAGTTAGTAATCTATCAAGGACTAATACGTTTGCGATTAATAGCCCATCTATAAATGCAACTACTTTTGATCCTACAATCGCTGTAAATCCCAATATCAGAGCCTTCGAAGAAATATCACCACAATTAAATATTAGTGCACTGGATAGGTTATCATTATTTCGACCCATAGCAAATGTAACAGAAAATACTGTGGTAGCTGATTTTGCATTACCATATATGTGTTGCTCAGATTGCGCGCCAACAGCATTTATTATACCCAAACAACCAGTGTCTCTTCGTTTACCTGTGGATCATGTATGTCTGGATGATGAAACGATACCAATAGCGTTTGAGGTACTACCTGCTGATGGAATTGTTACTGCAGATTTAGATGGAGATCTGAATGGAGGTGTTGTGCAAATTGATGGTAAGTTCTTCTTTGATGCAACTCAAATTAGCGAAGAATTATTTGGTAAAGAGATTGAATTTAGGGTAAATGATCAAATTACAGACTCGAACATTTTAGTCTTTAGAAAACCTGATTTTGATTTTGTTAGTTCAGAACCAAAATATTTCAACGATAATACAGCTGCATCTGTAAACTTTACAGTCCAAGGAGTTGATTTGCCAGCTGGAGTCAAGTACTTCTGGGATTTTGGAGATGAAACTTTACCAGAAAACAGAACCGACGAGAACCCACGACACGAGTATAAATTACCTGTAAATGATGAGAATTTAGTTACGATTACATTAACCATCACCAATGGTAGATGCAGTCACTCAGTTTCTCACGATATACAATTCGAAGTTGAAGTAGTTGATAGAGAATGTATTGAGAATGGAATAAAGATAATTGTTGAGGGAGGTGAAGAATTACTTCAGTTTAATGATATGACACAAGAACTGATCACAAATATATTTGATCCAACGCAGGTGGCGTATAAAGAAGTAGAATCTCAAGCAGAGGCATACTTGAATGGAGAGTTCAATGAAGAACTTATGGATATGTTTAAACCATTGATCCTGATAACTGCAGAAGCTATTATTAAACGAATAGAAGAACAGGACAGCTTCGAATTCTTTGCATTGATTAACATCTTCAGACTACAGGTTCAATTAGTGTATACCATTTTATGTTGCCAGTCTAATGATCAGATTGAAGAATCCAGAGGACAAATCGATGAAGTCTTAGCTGACATTAGCTCAGCGTTAGAAGATTTTCGAGAGAATCAGATGAACGTTGACAGAGATGGTAAGTTAATAGAATTCCTTGATAAGACGCTAGAAAAAGTAGCAGATATTGATCTTCTGGTAGCGCGAATCAAAGAGCAATTAGAATTACTATAACATAGGATGAATTCTCAAAAACATATTATAAACAAGGTTTTCTTTGAGGTAAATACGTCAGACACAAAGACAGCGTATTATCTCAAGGATAATCTGGATATGTTTTTAAAACAGCAGCTGCTACCAACTCTTGAAGCTTATTTTGATAGTTTAACTTCAAAAGGAAATCAAATCATACGATTTGATACGCTAGAACTGAATATCAGTAGTATAGAGGTAAAAGATCAAGTACAACTACAATTAGATATTATCAAATCTCTTCAGAAACAAGTATTAAGCTATAAAGGATTGAAAACCTCCAAAATAGAAGGGGTATCATTTTCTGTAATGGATAAAGGAAAAAGCGATGTAGAAACGTTTTTTTACTATCTAAAAACCGGGCAAAACCCTTGGTGGGATACCAAAACGGACTTTGGAACTATTGAATTTATAGACACAATTGTATTTAATAATGATTTTCAATTAAAATTTAAAGAATCTTTAAGTAATAAAAGGACGCGTCAGCGATTGATATATCAATTTTCTGATGAGGTTTTAGTAAAAATAATAAGTCAAAATAGATTACCGAAACCTTTTCCTAAAACGCTGGCTAAGAAAGAGATAAGAGAGTACTATTGGGAAATAATAACAAAATATATTTCTGATGGAAGTACAATAGCTGTTCAAGGTGGTTTAGCAACACTGTTTACAACACTAAAAGAAGAACTTAACGAGCCTAAAATATATAAAGTGGTTAATCGAATTTTAAAAGAAACTATAAAACAAATATGTAAACGAGAAGATGAACATAACCCAAAACTACAAAAGTCAACTTCAGTACAAGAATCATTAGTAAAAGACCTAGAAAGAATACTATTTGTGGAACTAAAGTTACTTCAGAATTTAAAAGAAAAAGATTTAGAGGATAAGGTGTATAGCCAGTTGAAACCTCAATTAAAAAAACATATTGATGCAGGTCTCTTACATAAAATTATTAGCATAAGTGTCAGGCAGATACATAAAAAGCTGAAAGAGAAAACCAATAAAAGCGAACAGGAAATCATAGCTTTTACTTCGTTGTTAATCTCTGAGAAATCAGAAGTCATTCAAAATGATCCGCCAAAATTTTCTGATACTGAGGAGTATAAAAAAGAGAATGTACAATTTCAGAAAGAAGAAACTATTGAGTCTGATCCCGTTGTATATATTGATAATGCAGGTTTATTATTATTACATCCTTACCTAAATAAGTTATTTACTGAGCTAGACTTACTTAATAAGGAAGGAGAAATTAAACCGAATAAAGTAGAATTATCTATTCATGTATTGCATTATTTGGCTACCAAAAAAGAAAGACAACCGGAAAGTAAACTCGTTTTTGAGAAATTCTTATGTGGATTTCCAATAGATAAGCCAATTCGTAAAAATATCAGTATACCTCAAAACTTTAAAGAAGAAGCCGACAGTTTACTTGAATCCGTTTTAACAAATTGGCAAGTGCTGAAGAATACTTCTGCCGACGGCTTAAGAGAAAATTTCATAAAAAGAGCAGGAAAGCTAATATTGGATGACACGTCCAAATATAGAATTATAGTGGAACGTAAAACACAGGACATTTTATTAGAGAAACTACCTTGGAATCTTACGATAGTAAAGCTTCCGTGGATAGACAGACTCATTTTTGTTGAATGGTAGTAGTAGATAAAAAAGAACGAACCGGTTTCCTTTGAGATATACAGGATATGTTTATCGATAGGGATACGGTCTAGAATAAGAAATTACTCCATAACACAAATAAGGTATGGTTAGTTTCATAAGTACTGATAAAAGTCAAAAGGATTAAAAATTTAAAGAGGAAACCGCATGAGGCTACAACAAAAGAAAAAACCAAGAACTCAGAGCCAAGGAGAACAATCTTTTATCCAACCAAAATTAAAAGTTGGACAACCTGGGGATAAATATGAGGTAGAAGCGGATACGATGGCGGATAAAGTAGTGAATAAAACTTCATCTAATTCAGAAGGAGCTATTCAGAAAAAAGGAGCTTCAGAAGAAGAAGTTCAACAGAAACCCTTGGCATCATCTATCACTCCTTTAGTGCAAACAAGTCTGTTTAAAGATAGGAAAGAAGGAGCCGTCCAGAAGATGGAAGAGGAAGAACTAGTTCAAGCGCAGGAGGAGAAAGAAACAGAGTCTGTTCAAAAACAAGAGGAAGAAGAGCCAGTTCAAGCGCAGGAGGAGGAAGAACCTGTTCAAACAATGGAAGAGGAGGAGCCAGTTCAGAAACAAGAGGAAGAAGAACCTGTTCAGGCGATGGAGGAGGAAGAACCGATACAAGCCAAATGTGATGAATGTGAAAATGATAGAGAAGTTCAGAAAATGGAAGAGGAAGGGATTCAAACTAAATCAAAAAAAACGAACTCCTCGGTATCAATAGAATCCAAACTTAATAATAATAGTGGAGGAAATAAGCTGTCTGGAAATACTAAAAATGAAATGGAATCTGGTTTTGGTGCAGATTTTAGTCAAGTAAATATTCATACAGATAGTAAAGCCGTACAGATGAGTCAAGAATTAGGAGCGCAGGCCTTTACTCATGGTAATGATATATACTTTAATAAAGGAAAGTATAATCCAAGTTCTAAAGATGGAAAACATTTACTAGCTCATGAACTGACACATACCATTCAGCAAAAAGGGATGGTACAACAAAAAAACATAAATAAAAAAAGAAATCCGGCAATACAGCTTAAGAAAAAGCCAAAATGTGTTCGCCCTATCAAGTGGAAACATAAAAACGCCAGAAAACATGGAGCAAATGCGATTAGAATTGATATAAACTGGAAAAGTAGTACAGGTACTTTAGCGGACCTTTCTAATTGTACGGTTAGAGAAGTAGTCAAATATGGTAAAATACCTAACCCACCATTTACCTGGACACCACCTAATCCAACAATACTAAGTGTGGCAGGAACCAGCGGTGCTGCAATGGATACACATAGCTATCCTCCCGGAATTGCTGCTCTCTCCAAAAAATACGGAAACATGACAGCAACTCAAGTATATCAATGGAAGTGTACAGGACCTAATTGTGATAGTAAATGGCATACTTTTCCTGGTCAGCGATATACAATTAGAAGAACGGTGTATCGCATCAAAGGAACAAATAAATGGTTTTATAGAATACAAAAATATGGTGGTTGGGGATTTAGATATTCTAGAAGAGTTAGAATGCCGTAAAAGGGACCCACTTTATGAAAAAATAGAATCATAATGACAAATACTATTATTTGTTTAACCATCATTTTAATTTCCCTAAGAATGGATACAACGCAAGAATCACCTCTTACAGGTTCTTTTCAAGTAGAAAAGAACAAATACTTTATAAATGAAAATATTTGGTTGGATTTCAAAATTGAAAACAAATCAGAAAAGACAGTTTATGTGTTTTTTCAAAAAGAAGATCCAGAAGAGATAGAGGTTAGAGTAAAGGAATCTGGAGGATATATCATAAACTCGAACAAACCAGAGTCAGGTGTAAGTTTAATACCAGAGCATCAATTGATATCAGGAGAACAATTAAATGGCAAATATCTTTTGAACAGCTTAGTAGAATTTAAAGAACAAGGTATATATAGTATTACACTTTCATTGGATATTGAATATAACCCGATTAGTATAAAGGGTGATCAATCAAAAGATAGAAATAAAATACAAAAAACTACTTCTACTATTTCATTAGAAATAACTGAATAAAAAAGGAATAGAAAACACGGAAATGAATGCAGAAAGAAAATTTTATATAAATGTAATAAAAAAAAACAATGGAAACTTTACTAAACGATTTACATCTATATGAACTTGTACTTTTGTTTTTAGGGATATTCCTATTCCTAATCCTAAGCTCAGGATTGCTGTATTATATTATTAAAAAAGAAGAAATAAAGAAATTACTATTGTTTTTTCCGATCCCGATTTTAATGATTGGATATCCAAGTATTAAAGAGGTCACTATTTCCAATGACAAAATCGCATTCTCAAAATATCAAGAAGAATATATTCAAAATCCTAACGATACTATTGTCAAACAAAAATTAAAAAAGATTACTCAAAAGTTAGAGGAAAGGGCTAAAACCCCAGAAGATATAATACAAATTAGTAAAGCGAAATTATTGTTGGGTAATACTACGGAAGCAATTGAATATGCGGATAAAGCCATTGAAACCAAAAAAGAAAGAATTGAGTCAGTTGAAGAAACACCTTCGACAGATTCTAGTACTGGTAGTTCAAACCATTCAGCTCAAAGGTCAAATACCACTAACCAGGCAATTCAGTTAAAACAGTTGGCAGAAATTCAGAACATAGAAAATGAAGACTTGGATACAGACGCTTTAAAATCTAAAATAAAGAATATTAAGGTGGATGAAGAGCTTGTAAGCACTAAAAATCTAATTAAAAGAAAAACCTTGGAAAATTTTAAAGTAAACAACTAAAGTCTACTTGGTCACGCAATAACCTTGATATGTTTATGTAATAAAGGGAAATGTTTAAAACGGCAACCGCACATACTACGAATGCTAAATCCAGCAATTCCTCTCTTTTTCAAAAAGAGAAAGGAGATGGTGCTTTTATTCAGCCTAAACTGAATATTGGCAAGCCAGGAGATAAGTATGAAGTAGAAGCAGATAAAGTTGCCGATACTATTGTTTCCAAAGGAAATGATCAAAGCAATTCCTTTTTTAGTCCTGCTCCGGTTGTCCAAAAACAATCAGAAGAAGAGGTTCAAAAACAAGAAAATAACGAGAACCAGGTTCAACAAAAATCATTAATAGAACATATAAGCCCACTAGTTCAAAGACAACCTGAGGAGGAACCTGTTCAACAAAAAGAAGAGGAAGAAATTCAAAAACAGCCAGAAGAAGAAGTAAAACATAAGGAAGCGGTAGCGGAAACCACAATTCAAGAAAAAACAGATAGTACTCCTATTACTTCGGATATACAAAAACAAGAAGAAGAGATTCAGGAAAAAGAGGAAGAAGAGGAAGAAGTACAACCAATTCAAACCAAAATCAATACTGCTGTCAGTTCCGGCGGAGTCGAGAACTCCTCTATAGAATCCCGATTAAATAGTTCTAAAGGAGGAGGTTCCCCATTGCCAAAGGATACTAAATCCCAAATGGAATCTGGTTTTGGCACCGATTTTAGTAATGTAAGAGTCCATACAGATTCCAATGCGAAACAAATGAGTCAGGATATGGGGGCTCAGGCATTTGCTCACGGAAATGATATTTATTTTAATGAAGGAAAATTTGACACATCTTCTAATTCCGGAAAACATTTGCTGGCTCATGAGTTGACTCATACGGTGCAGCAAGGTGGAGGGATTAAGCGTAAAGCTGCAGACGTAACATCTGCTCCAATTATGATTCAGGGATCATTTTTGGATTGGATACCAGATTGGATCATAAATAATGCACGTCATATTCCTGGATATATATTGTTCACAGTGATTATACAATATGATCCATTGTTAGGACAACGTGTAGAGCCTACACCCATCAATTTACTGCAAGGTTTAATGGGGTTAGTTCCTTTTGGAACAGCAATTTTCGACAAATTACAAGAATATGGGATTATACAGCAAGTATTTGATTGGGTAAACGGACAGCTAAGCAGTCTTAATCTCACATCACAAGGTTTATTGGATTTGGTAGAAGAAGCTTGGGATGAATTAGAATTCCCTTACACTAATGCCATTGAGGTGATTACGCGAAAATTTAATCAGCTTATTAGTAGAATTGAATTATTTGCTATTTCTCTGGTGGATCAAATCATTACTTGGATTAAAGAAGCATTAATAGGTGTTGCAGAACCTATTTTAGAAGAAAATCGTGCCTGGTCATTAATTAAAAAAATCATACACTACGATCCGCTCAGAGATGAAGAAGTTACTGCAACCACAGTAGAAATATTAGAAGATTTCTTAATACTTATCGGTAAAGAAACCGAGTTAGAGCAAATGCGGGAACGTGGTACCTTACAAGAAACTGCCGATTGGCTGGACACACAAGTCGGAACCTTTATGTCATTATTAGGGGAGTTGAGAGGATTGATTACAGCAGCTTGGGATGCCATTCGCCCTGCAAACTTAACAGAAATAGCAGCAAACTTAACAGCATTATCCGGTCGTGTTACTGGTTTCCTAGAACGGGTATGGGCGTTTGCAGCTACAGTAGCTATAGAAGTATTAAAAATCATTAAAAAAGCCTTATTGAGTTGGCTTTCTTCTGTAGCAAATGAAACCAGAGGATTCTCTCTTATCAAAGTGATTATCGGAAAAGATCCTTTTACTGACGAAGCGGTGCCTAGAACAGTTCCTAATCTTATAAGAGGTTTTATGAGTCTTATGGATGGAGGAGAAGAACAATATGCTCAAATGGTAGAGACAGGAGCGATCGCAAGAATTACAGGAGAAATTGAAGCTGCAGTTGAAAGACTGAATATGACCCCGCAATCCATTGTACAACTTTTTATAGACCTTTGGAATTCTTTTACCATAGAGGATCTTTTAAATCCAATAGATGCTTTTATTAGAATTATTGATCAGTTTGGCCAGCCTATAGGCAGATTAATTGCATTTGTTGCAGAAATAGTACGGATAGTGATTGTGGCAATTCTTGAAATTATGAATTTCCCTTTCGATCTGATAGGTAACATCATTACCCGATCGCTACAAGCTATGGAAGACATTAAACGAGATCCCATAGGCTTCCTCAAAAATATATTAAGAGCCATCAAAGAAGGCTTTGTGAAATTCTTTGATAATATTGTTACCCATTTGATCAATGGTGTGATGGGTTGGTTGATGAGGGAGTTACGGGATGCTGGTATTCCAGAACTAACAGACTTCTCGTTGCAAGGAGTAATTAGTTGGGTCCTAGAAGTATTAGGGCTGTCGATGGAAAGAATATGGGAAAAACTCGCAGAACACCCACGTATCGGACCAGAGCGCGTAGCGCGTATTCGTGGAGCGATAAATACATTAGAAGGTATCTGGACATTCATCAAAGATGTTCAGGAACGCGGTATTGCAGCAATCTGGGATAAAATTCAGGAGCAGCTTAGCAACCTTTGGAATGTTGTAATCGATGCAGTAAAGAACTTTGTAATGACACGCATCATTACACAAATCACAACTCGATTACTGAGTATGTTGGATCCAACTGGAATTATGGCGGTGATCAACGGAGCCATGGCTTTCTTTAATGCAGTACAGAGTTTTATACAGTATCTGCGCGAAATGCTGGAAGTGATTAACTCATTTGTGAACGGAGTAGCAGATATTGCACAAGGAAATGTAGCAACTGCAGCAGATTATCTGGAAAGAACTATGGGGCAATCCATGCCAGTGGTTATCGGATTTCTTGCCAATCAAGTAGGGTTAGGAGGAATAGGATCAAGAATAGCTGAGATTATAGGCTCGGTAAGAGCACTGATTGATGAAGCTTTAACCTGGTTGGTGAATAAAGCCGTAGATACCGGTATGGCGTTGTTAGATCGGGTGATGGGAAGAAGTGCACCTTCTTCTGAAGAGGAAACTCCTACTGGCCCTGTCGGAGAAGCTTTAGCTGAAATCACTTCAGAAAGTGGAAGAGAAAAAGATGAAGGAGAAGTTACTGCAGAAGAAGCTCAGGGTATCAAAAACAAAGTAAATACGGATCACGCTTCGGTAATCAATATTTCTTCCGTAACCGATGGTGGTGATACATGGAATTATAATTATGTTCAAAGAGAAGTTCAAGAGGAACCTAAAAAAGTAGTAACACCTCCTGTTGAACTCCCTACTTTTGACAACGGCTTAGGACGGTCGTTTTTTGCTAAATATATAACAAATGATCCTAGTCACACTCCACCAGGAGAAGATGCCAGTCAAAATAATGGGCAAACATTAAAAGGATGGAGAAATCTACAAAATTTTATTGTTTCAGGTGGAAAAACAATTAAAGATAAAAATGATAACCTAGTAAAAGTGGATGCATCTGTTAGGGAAATTGGTAATTATGTAAAAATGCACCTTCTTCATGATAGACTAGGAGGAAGAGCAACTGATTCAAATCTGGTACCAGCTAAGTCATCTATAAATACTGCGTTTTATAATGATATGGAATCTTTTGCTGTTGGTGAGGCAAATTCTGCCCCTCCTGATAATAAAGTGTTATGGTATAGGGTAAATGTATCTTATCACCCTGAATCACCTACAGATGGTATTCCTAATATTGATTATAGTGGTTATCCAGCTACTGTTACTGCAGAATATGGGCATATGGAGTATGATAGCGCCTCTAATAGTTGGAGTGAAGGAGCCGCAAGCCCACATAGTTTTGGAAATAGCGATATCAAAATTCCTGATTTCGGTAAAGCAGAAGATCGAGAATTTTACCCTAATACAGAAGGTTGGAATATTTTAATGGCGATGGAAGATTTTGATGTATTCCCAGATTTCCATATTTCCGAAACTATGGCTAGATTTATAAATAATGAAAGAAGTCAAAGAGGTAATTTTACAAGCTATAACGGACCAGAACCGGATTCGTTTGTAAACAGAATGAATACGAGAAAAGAAGGAAGGCCGAGAGCTAGGGTAACGGTGCCTTCAGATTATGCTCAATCTATGCAATTAATCAATAGCTTACACGGAAAAGGAAGATTTATTATTTAAATACAAATAATTTAATATGGATATAAGTATAGATGAACTGTCGGAATTTATTTATTACCGGAAGAATGAAGACTTTTTCGATAATATAGAAAGTTTAAAAATTGATATACAAGAATTTAATTCTAGAAATTATTCACTCCTACACGTTGCGGCAAAGGTGGAAGATTCAGAAGCTATTATTGTTAAATTGGTTGAACTTGGTTTAGATGTTAATATTAAAGACCCTGATGGTAATACTCCATTAATGGTTGCAGCAAATTATAATTGCCCTAATAATGTTAGAGTTTTACTTAAAAACAAGGCAGATTCTTCAGTTTATAACAACGACCTTAATTCTGCTTTGCATTTATCCTGTGCAGGAAAGCACATACAACCAACTGAGGTTTTGATTGAAAATGGAGCAGATGTTAATATAGATAACGGTAACAAAAAACCTCCTTTGGTAAACGCTGTGAAAGGCGAAGGTAGTATGGAAATAATTAACCTGCTTCTAAATAATGGAGCAGATATAAATTATGGTAGCGGAAATGGGACTCCATTGATGTTTGCAATATCATATAAAAATTTAGTCCTAGTAAAATATTTATTGGAAAAGGGAGCTAAGATCAAAGGGCTTACAAATAGAGCTGGGGAAGATACACTAGAGTTTGCTAAAAGAGTAGGTGATAAAGAAATACTAAGTTATTTAATAGAATGGGTCAAAAAAGAATAGTGACTCCAAAAATAATTGCTTTTAAAGAAACTAAAGTAGATGAGCGAGTCATTCTCAATATAGAAACATTGAACTTTTGTCGAGAAGATTAATATAAACCAAGAATTGTAATAGTAAATAAAAGGTTGGATATCTTCTAGTTATAATGTCCTTAGATTGTATAAATAATTACAATAAATATTTCAAAAAAGATGATGTTTAGGGAAAGAAATATTAATAATCCGAATACCAGATTAGGTCAATCACACCTTTTTCAACCTAAAAAAAGTAATGAGAACTTTATTCAACCTAAATTAAAAATTGGAGAACCGGGAGACAAATATGAAGTCGAAGCTGATGATATAGCAGATAAGGTTGTGACTAATAGAAATACTAGGGATACATTCCTCAACCAATCCCCAGTTATACAGAAACAACCTAACGAAGAAGTTCAAAAAAAAGAAGATGATGAATGGCATAAGGATACTTTTTCAGGAAACAATCATATGCCATATGAGATTCAGGTAATTTTTCAAAATGTAGATAAGAATACCAAATATGTAATCCCGGAAGAACATAAATATGTTTTTGATGAATGGAAAAAAAGCTTGGTTAAACATAAACAGAGTTTGAGTGGACAACCAGGTAAAGAGGGAATTATCAATATTTTTAACTTAATCATTACTGCAATTCGCAACGGTATATTTCCCGAAAAAATGATGCAAATTCTTAAAAAAGGAGATAGTACTTTTCAGACAGCAAGCGATTGGAATAAAGATTCCGACAAATCGTGCGGAACTATAACCGAAGCTGATGTAATAGCAATATTTAAAAAGGGAGATCTTTTTAAACAGCTCGAAGCTAATGATCAAGGTAGAGCTTGTACAGTAATCGAAAACAACCAATGTCTAAAAAGCAAAGAAGAATACCTTGCATTTTTGAAAGATAAAAATATAACCAAACATATCAATGATGCATTTAAGATCATGGGGATTGATACGATTAAATCGCAAGCAGTATATCTGGCTCACGCTGCAGGAGAAAGTAACAACCTTATGAGTCTTACAGAGACAAAGAATAAATGGATGGCTACTTATAGAGGAGGTGAAAATTTTAGAGGAAGAGGTGCTTTTCATACTACTCATAAGGATGGGTATAGTAAAGTATTGGCGTATCTCGACGCATTACTAGACAACGACACGATTGCTGAAGGTGATAAAGAAAAAATTAGGGAAGCTTCAGATGCCATAAAAAATGATGTAACAAAAGCTTCAGATCCTAAATATACCTTCATTTTTTCTGCAGCTTACATGCATATGGCAGGTGGCGTGGCAAAATCTGGAGATATAAGTGAGTCACCATCATTTTTAGGTACAGGATCAGAATCTAGTTGGGTAGCAGGTCAAAATATTAACGAATTAAAAGAAAAGGAAAAGTTTATTGGCAGAGCAAAATTGAAAGCAATCGTATACAAAAATGCTATGGAGATTCTGGGAAATAAAAAATGTACTGCAGCATAGTTCGTAGCCATTTTTGAATAAATATAGAAGATGACAATTTAGTGTGTTATCGAAAAACGTAGGTAAAAACCCCTAAAAAGAATAGTTTTTCACCCCATTGAAAACCAGTTAAATAAGAGTAAATTTAAGTTTTAAAGCGGTAAAGGATGAAAAAAACAGCATATCAAAAAGAATTGGCTATTAAAGCTACTCAAAAAAGAAGAGGCGCTAATAATAACAGAAAAGATGTTATGAAAATTCAATCTTGGTTGACGCTGTTTTCTATTCCTAACCCAAGCAGCGGAACAGCTACAGAAATCGACGGGGATTTTGGACCGGCTACAGAAAGAGCAGTAAAAAACTTTCAGGGTTTTAAAGGGCTAACCAAAACAGGGATTGTTGATCAGGAACTATTCGATGAGTTATCATCCAACTTAAAAGAAGCTTTTAAAAAACCATTAGTTAGCAACAATCTTAGGGATCTGATGGTTGAGGTTGCCGAAAATCACTTACGCCAACATCCTTTTGAACTTGATATAAAGGGACAATCTAATAGTGGACCTTGGGTGCGGAGTTATATGGACGGTCATGATGGAACTCTTTGGTTTTGGTGTATGGGGTTTGCACAAGCAATATTGGATCAAGCATCTAGTGAACTCGGTAAAAATTTTAAAACATTGATGCCACTAACCTATAGTTGTGACACCGTTGGTAATACAGGGCTGAAAAAAGGGTTGCTTTCTAGATATCAACAAATAAGAAAAGATCCCACAATAATACAACGAGGCGATATCTTTCTAATTCAGAAATCACATTTGGATTGGACGCATACAGGAATTATTATCTCTAGAGATAATGATGTTATAGAAACAATCGAAGGAAATACCAATCATCAGGGATCCAGAAACGGAATTGCTGTTATGAAAAGAACCCGAAGCTTTAGAAGATCTAAAATTGATGTATTTTCAATTGAGCCTTTAGTTTAAACATTATGGAAAAAACATTAACGCAGAATACAATACATTTTGATAGTAAGCTTTCTTTTTTAAGAGAAGTGATCGAATATCGCTTAAAAGATAATTATACCAACGAAATACCTGTTTTTCCAAAATTTGATCACATCGTATCAGATGATTCTTTGTTTTCAATATTTGTTAGAAGCAAGAAACTATCCTTAGAAGAAGTTATTACACTACTATTAGCTGTTGTTCCGCACATATCTCCTAATTTTTTCACTGCAATTATCTCTGATTTTTTACCAGGTGGTGGAGAATTACCAGAATTTGGAGGAGTCAAGGGTAAAAACCATAGAGGTATTATACCAACAGGAGAAACCGTACAATTTATTATCGGCGGGAATGATATACAAAAAAGAATACAGCTCTCAGAAATGTTTTATCAGGATCATCTTTTTAGAAGGGAAGGAGTGTTGTATTTAGACAGTGTACCAGTTGGAGAACCAAGAATGAGCGGTCGTTTGATGATCGATGAAGAATATGTAGAGCTGTTTACTACCGGCAGGGTATTAAAGCCTACTATGAACAAAAACTTTCCGGCAGAACTAATAAATACCCAATTGGATTGGGAAGATTTGGTGCTAAATAGCAAAACACTACAACAAATAAAAGAGATTGAAACTTGGTTAAATTATAACGATATTGTATTACGAGATTGGAATATGAAATCCAGGATCAAACCTGGTTATCGTATTCTTTTTTCGGGTCCACCAGGAACCGGAAAAACACTTACAGCTACCTTATTAGGGAAATATACGGGAGCAGATGTATACCGTATCGATTTATCGATGATTGTTTCTAAATATATAGGAGAAACTGAAAAAAATCTATCGAAGTTATTTGACAAGGCAAAAAACAAATCCTGGATTCTGTTTTTTGATGAAGCAGATGCCATTTTTGGAAAGCGTACCAGCGTTAGAGATGCCCACGATAAATATGCAAATCAAGAAGTGTCGTATTTGTTACAACGTATTGAAGCACATCCCGGACTGGTTATTTTAGCATCTAATTTTAAAAATAATATTGATACCGCTTTTACTCGTAGGTTTCAGTCCATTATAGAATTTGAAAATCCTTCGTATAAAGAACGATTATTACTTTGGAAGAAAAACTTACCTGACAAAATTACCTTAGCAAAGGATGTTTCTCTAGAAGAAATATCAAAAAAATATGCAATAACAGGTGCTAACATCATTAATGTAGTCCAATTTACCTGCCTCAAAACAATTGCCTCAAAGGATCGGGCAATTCAGCTAGACACCTTGCTAGAGGGAATTAAAAAAGAATACCTCAAAGAAGGAAAAATGGTCACTATCTAAGAGTTTATAAACTATTTAACCATCTTATCAACAATTTCACGTATTTCCATACAGAAATCAATATTTTAGGATAGATCCACTAGAAATCAACAAAATTTTTTATCAAAAAAAACGTCGTACACTCTTTTGGATTTACCATTTTTAGACTAATATCGATTTTCTCTTTGGATGAAAAACATTTTTAAGATTGGACCAGGTACCTTGGTCACGGCAGCTTTTATTGGCCCAGGTACCGTTACTGTTTGTACGTTAGCAGGAGTAGAATTTGGATATGCTTTGCTTTGGGCTATGGTGCTCTCCATAATAGCATGTACGGTATTACAGGAAATGGCGGCACGTTTAGGGGTAATAACCCAAAAAGGATTAAGTGAAGTATTAAAATCTCAATTTAATAATAAAATAGTCCGGTGGACACTGATATCACTGGTGTTATCAGCAATTTTTATCGGTAATGCTGCATACGAAGCGGGTAATATAAGCGGAGGTGTGTTGGGGCTGTCTACCATCTTAGGGTCACCAATAGTAGAAATAGGTACTATTTCGATTAATTACATGAGCATCGTTATTGGAGTGATTGCCTTTATACTATTATACATAGGTAATTATAAAGTATTAGAACGGAGTCTCATTGTTTTGGTACTTTTCATGAGTATTGCTTTTATCATCACAGCAATCGTTACTAAACCAGATCTCTCTTTACTTTTTAAAGGATTTGTACCTAGTTTTTCAACAGATAACATATTGACAATTGTTAGTATAATTGGGACTACTGTGGTACCGTATAATTTATTTCTACATGCCGCTATAGTAAGCGAAAAATGGAAGTCTAAAGAAAAATTACCTGAGGCTAGGAGAGACACTATTGTTGCCATAGTGCTCGGCGGTTTGGTATCTATGGCAATCATCATTGCAGGAGCAGCTATACAACAAACAGAGATAAATAATGCCACTGATTTAGCAAAAGGGCTAGAACCTGTTTTTGGTACCTTGGCCAAATATGTATTATCAATGGGTTTGTTTGCTGCGGGAATTACCTCCGCTATAACAGCTCCTCTGGCAGCGGCCTATGTAGTAAAAGGATGTTTGGGTTGGAAAGATGGTTTGAAAAGTAAAACATTTAGATCTGTCTGGATATTCATACTTTTTTTGGGAGTACTGTTTTCATCTTTAGGAATAAAATCAATCGTAATTATTCGATTTGCTCAGATAGCAAATGGACTTCTTTTACCCATTATTGCCATATTCCTTTTATGGGTGATGAATCAAAAAAATGTTTTGGGGAATTTTACGAATTCATTGAAGCAAAATTTGATTGGTTTTTTGATTGTATTGATTACTTGTTTTTTAGGTATTATAGGTGTATGGAAAGTATTTGAAAATATGTAGGTAAAATTTTAATTAATTGTAAGAATTTTGAAAAGAATAATATTGAATGCTGATGTTGGAGAAGAGGCTGGTTTTGACAAGCAAATTATGACTTATGTCTCGTGGTGTAATATTGCTTGTGGAGTTCACGCAGGTAACGATGAGGTGATAACAAAAACAATTGATTTAGCGTTACAGCATGAGGTAAAAATAGGAGCACACCCTTCCTATCCTGATAGAGAAAATTTTGGAAGAGAAGTGATGGATATTTCATATGAAGATCTCGTGATTACTTTAATAAATCAAATCCAAAAAGTAAAATCCTTAGCAGAAGAAATGGGAGGGCAACTACATCATGTCAAACCTCACGGGGCATTATATAATGAAGCGATGAAAAATGAAAGAGTCGCGAGGGCAATAATTCATTCTGTAAAAATTATCGATAAAAGTTTATATATAGTATCGCCAAAAAATTCATTAATTGCTTATATTGGCAGAGGTGATATTGAAGTAAAATACGAAGTGTTTGCAGATCGTCATTATAATGACGACGGAAGCTTAGTGTCGCGTACTGAGAAAAATGCGGTATTAAAAAATCCTGAAGAGGTTTTTAGTCATGTTTGGAATATGGTTGCTGATGGAAAAGTGAAGACTATAAAAGGAGAGGAGCTTTCTGTTTTTTTTGATACCATCTGTGTGCATGGTGATAATCCAAAATCGGTACAGATTTTAGAGTATATCGATAAGGAGTTTTCTAAACGAAATTATACGTTGAAATGAAAAAGATAGGAACTCAATTTGTATATAAACAGTATAGCGAGCGTGCAATTTTAATACAAGAATCGTCAAAAATTGATGAAGATTTATTAAAAACATTGATTTCTTATAAAGAATCTATTGAAGAATTTTATGATAAAGTGATTGTTGAGGTAATTTTGTCATATAACTCGCTGTTAATTTATTATACTGTAGCTATAGAAGATATCTATAATGAAATTTTAACACTAAAATCATTGTTCCCTGATAGTATTGAGAATCAGAAGCAAGAAAAACGCTTATGGAAAATACCGGTTTGCTATGATGTTTCGTTTGCTCCAGAACTTTCCTCTTTTGCGGCAAACAAATCGATGGATATTGATAAGGTAATTGCATTGCACACAACTCCGTTGTATGCAGTTTATTTTATTGGATTCTTACCAGGGTTTTTATATTTGGGCGGTTTAGATGATCAATTGGTTACACCAAGGAAAGCTACCCCAAGTCAGAAATTAGAGAAAGGTTCTGTTGCTATCGGGGGACATCAAACTGGGGTGTATCCATGTGATAGTCCAGGTGGTTGGCATGTGATTGGTAAAACACCGGTGCAGTTTTTTGACATAAATGCTTCAGTTTGTTGTTTTGCTTCTCCTGGTGATAAGATTCAGTTTATATCGATTGAAAAATGTAAATATAACGATTTAAGTACATTAATGAATTCTCCTAATTGTCTTCCTGAATTTGAAGTTTTATGATGAGTGGTGTAGAAATTATTTCATCAGGTTTGTATACAAGTATACAAGATCGGGGTCGCTTTGGTTTCTCTAAGTTTGGAGTGCCAAGAAGTGGTGCTATGGATTTAGATTCTTTTTTTTTAGCCAATGCGCTGTTGAATAATTATCAAAATGGTGCTGTTATCGAGTGGACCATCATTCCTCCGGTTTTAAAATTTCATAAAGAAACAAGTATTGTAGTAACAGGTGTTTTATGTATTCCATATTTAAATGACAAAGCTTGTAAAATGAATGCACAATTAAGGGTTTGTAGTGGTAATGTTTTAAAGTTTAAAAATATCAAAAAGGGAGTGTATGGTTATGTAGGAATAAAACATGGTTTTATGTCAGAAAATAAACTTAATAGCAGGTCGCAGTATAGTATGGTCACCAAATCCGATAAACTTCAGAAAGGTGATGTCGTTTCTTATAAAAATAGTATTGATTTTTCGACATCGCATACGATTGTAAAACCAACTTTTTTTTGGTCTAGATCAAGTAAAATTAATGCTTTTCAAGGACCAGAGTTTAATCTGTTGTCAGTTGATCAAAGAGAAGTTTTATTACAGAATGATTTTACTATTGCAAGTAGTAGAAATCGAATGGCAATTCCTTTGAAAGAATCGTTACAAAATGATTTACATTCGATGTTAACTGCTCCTGTGTTACCTGGTACTGTTCAATTAACTCCGTCAGGTCAATTGATTATTTTAATGAGAGATTGTCAAACAACAGGAGGATACCCTAGAGTGTTGCAGCTAACAGAAGAAGCTATTAATAAGCTTGCACAGAAAAGAGCTGGTGAAAAAATAAGACTGGTAATAAAATCGTTTTAGTAACAGGTGTATACTTTATCGTTTGTGCTTCTGGTTATGTTCTTATCGGTTTTGTTATCTCACTGTTGTTGGATTTGTAAGAATTGTCTATAGGGTAATTCTACCCTTTACTGGTAGGGGTAAAAGCCCCTTTGTGTAGTTTTTTCTATTTATCTGTAAAAATTGTAAATTATTGATAATTAAATGATTGAGTATATGGTTTTACCGTAATAAAATTATAGAAAAGGGTGGTGTTATTTGTACAACATATTGTTTTTTGGATATATTAGCGGTGATAACCCAATAAACAATTTAATTATGGCAAAAAAAGTACAAAGACCCCAAAAGTGTATTACTGAAAATGAAGCAAGAGAACTACATGATAACTGGTGTAAAAAAAGAGGAAGACGTCTTCAGAAGAAGTTAGGATTTGAAGATGCACGCGAATTTCATTGGTCAGTTGCGGAATTAGAAGAGTATTTAGCATATGTTAAACAGGAGTCTGAAGAACAAGGAATAAAAGATCCAGGAATCAGGATATATATGGGTGCATATTCTCAGTCTAAATGTAAAATGGGTAAAGGAATGTCTACCCTGTTTTTAGCACCAACAGGTTCTCGTCCTGGAGCGTCTGGCAAAGATGGAGGTGATCCAGAAAATAACTATGATATTCCTGCTTTTAATAGAGGAGGAACTGGTCATCCGCCAAATGATTATTAACCAAATATGCTATTTTTATTTTTAATAAACTTATTTGAATTTCTAGCGGCAATAGTTGGAACAATCTATATATCAAAGTATCGAGAAGATAAAATTTCTCGATACTTTGTTTATTTTTTATGGTTTACAGCCTTGTTTGATACTTTTTTCGGGTGGACTCCATCTTTAATTTTTGATAATGAATCACTGTTTTTTTTAAAAGATACTTTTCTATATGAAAATCATTGGGCTTATAATTCCTACGATATAATAAGTTTCTCTTTTTATTTATTTTTATTTTTACATTATATAGAATCGCTAAAGGTAAAAAAAATAGGGTTTTACATCATTTTATTTTTTATAATTACTTCACTTTTGAATTTGATTTTTTCTGGTGTTTTCTTCGAATCTCCCGCGTTGTATAGTTTGATAATAGGAACTTTATTATTATTGGCCTTTATTGTTTATTTTTATTTTCAAGTATTGCAAAGTGATAAAATTTTAAACTTTTATAAAATTCTGATTTTTTATATTTCTGTTGGGGCATTGGTTTTTCATATATTGGTGAATCCTATATTTATTTACGGTGAGTATTATAGTAAAGAAAGTCCAAACTATCATAAAATCCATAAGTCAATATTGACTTTCGCCAATATTTTTATGTATACTTGTTATATTATTGGTTTTGTAGTATGCTCGAAGAAGAACAAATCTTACTTATAATTTATTTTACCGTGATTATCTTATTTTTTGCGATATTCGGTATCATGTTCTTCGTTGCTTTCCAACGGCGCAAAAACAAACTACTTCTGGAAAAATTTAAAGCAGAACAACGTTTTGATGAAGAACTACAAAACTCTAAATTAGAGATTCAGGAACAAACGTTGAAGAACGTAAGCTGGGAACTACACGATAATATCGGTCAGCTACTATCTACTGCAGTCATGCAAATCAATATCTTAAGTACCAATCTGGAACCAACAATCAAAGAATCCGTTCAGGATATAAGAAGTTTGGTGGGAGATAGTCTGCAAGAAATCAGAAACCTTTCTAAAACCCTCAATCACGAGGTTATTCAGAATATTGGCTTAGTGAAGTCTATTCAAGTTGAATTAGATCGTTTTAAAAAACTGAATTTCTTAACTCCAGAATTTATTGTACTTGGTGAAGAGGTACTGATCAATCCTAAAGATGAAATTATTTTGTACCGAATTATTCAAGAATTTTTTTCTAATACAATAAAACATGCAGAGGCATCTCATCTATTGGTACAATTAGAATACACTACAAGCAATTTGACCATTACTATAAAAGATGATGGAGTAGGATATGATATGGCATCAGTACAGGCTAATTCGGGGCTGTTAAATATGAAAAGCAGAGCCACTTTGGTCAATGCTCAGTTAGATTGTACTACAGAACCGGGTAAAGGAGTTTTGCTTACCTTGCAGTATCCATTTAAAGAAGCGGATAAGGTATCATAAAATATAAATCAAAATGAAGAAAAAAACCGTTGTTATTGTAGATGATCATCTTCTATTTGCACAATCTTTAGAGAGTCTTATTACAAATCTGGAAGGATACGAAGTATTGGCGATTCTAAAGAACGGAAAAGAGCTTACCCAGTATTACTTACATAAAAGAAAAAAACCAGATCTCATTCTGCTAGATGTAAAAATGCCGGTGATGGATGGTATCCAGACCATGCAGTGGTTAAAAGAAAATCAACCTGAACAAAAAGCATTGGCATTAACCATGGAAGATGATGAGGAGACCATCATAAAAATGCTAAGAGCCGGAGCCAGAGGGTACTTGTTAAAAGATATTCACCCAGAGAATTTTGAATTTGCCATGAAAATGGTCATAGAACAAGGTTTTTATTATTCGAGTAAAATAGAAACTGCGTTGAAGTATTCTGAAAAAGCAGATGCAGTAACGAGTCATGATCTAACAGAAAAATTGACAGATCGCGAATGGACTTTTTTAAAATATACCTGTTCAGAACTTACCTATAAAAGTATTGCAGGGGAAATGAATTTGAGTCCAAAAACTATCGAGAATTATCGCGAATCAGTTTTTAGAAAGTTAGAAGTAAAAACCAGAGTGGGACTTGTGATTTATTGTATGAAAAACAATTTGTTTAAGTTGGATTAGAAATTAAAGGGTATTTGTATTTGTTTTTCAGAAATATATTTCGTTATATTTACCACATAAATGAAAAGTAGAAACATACATAGCAACAATGTCATTAATATTGAGGTGATTATTTCATCTTGGTAAAGGGATATGTGTTGGTGTAAACTTATAATCGAATCCCTTTACAAACGTAAAGGGATTTTTTTTGAAACATTATAAATGAAGCAATCTATAACCATTATTGTCAATGTCATTCGTATCACCGTTATTATTGTATCGGGATGATGGGATGTTGTATAGTGTATCTAACTTAAAATCCCTTCCGTATTCAGAAGGGATTTTTTTTATCAATACAATGAGTGAAATAAAAATTAACAAATAGTGATTGTAAATGAAACGAGGGTAAATATCTGTTATTCAGTAAGTAAGATGTGTTTGGTGACGGTTGGATGTTGTAAGGTTATTGAATAAAATATAATAGTTTAGTCATTACAAAATAATTTTATACTGTGGTTTATTTGATTACATGTGTATTTATCAATAAAACAGTTAATATTTTAAATAATTAATAAAAAAATTCACATTCAAACGGAATGAGCATAAATAAGTATAGCAAACAAGTAACTCAAGACGATACACAACCGGCAGCACAAGCGATGCTTCATGCAATTGGCCTAACCGACGAGGATTTTAAAAAGCCGTTGGTGGGTATAGCAAGCACCGGGTACGAGGGCAACCCTTGTAATATGCATCTGAATGATTTAGCAAAGTTAGTTAAGAAAGGGACACAAGAAGAGGATGTTGTAGGTTTGATATTTAATACTATTGGTGTAAGTGATGGTATTTCTATGGGAACTCCTGGGATGCGTTTCTCATTACCCTCCAGAGATGTGATTGCAGATTCTATGGAAACTGTGGTGCAGGCAATGTCTTATGATGGGATGGTAACGGTAGTAGGATGTGATAAAAATATGCCAGGAGCATTAATGGCAATGTTACGATTAAATCGTCCATCAATTTTAGTATATGGAGGAACCATTGCTTCTGGATTACACGCAGGAAAGAAACTAGATGTAGTTTCAGCTTTTGAAGCCTGGGGAGAAAAAGTAGCAGGAACTATTACGCAAAGCGAATATAAAAATGTAATAGAAAAAGCCTGTCCAGGAGCTGGAGCTTGTGGAGGTATGTATACCGCCAATACGATGGCTTCTGCCATTGAAGCGTTAGGAATGTCTTTGCCTTATAATTCTTCAAATCCAGCGATTAGTAAAAACAAAGAAGAAGAAAGTATAGCCGCAGGACGTGCGATGAGAACACTGTTGGAAAAAGATATGAAACCCTTAGATATTGTCACTAAAAAATCATTGGAGAATGCAATTCGTCTGGTTACCATATTAGGAGGCTCTACCAATGCAGTACTACACTTTTTAGCAATTGCCAGAGCTGCCGATGTAGAATTTACCTTAGCAGATTTTCAAAGAATAAGCGATGAAACTCCGTTTCTTGCAGATTTAAAACCAAGTGGAAAATATTTGATGGAAGATGTACACGAAGTTGGTGGAATTCCCGCAGTGCTTAAGTATTTATTAAAGAAAGGATTATTACACGGCGATTGCTTGACCGTAACTGGAAAAACCCTGGCAGAGAACCTGTTAGATGTTCCGGATCTTACCGAAGGACAGGATGTGATAAAGCCATTAGAAAGCCCCATCAAACCTACGGGGCATTTGCGAATTATGTTTGGTAATCTGGCTGAAGATGGGTGCGTCGCAAAAATTACCGGGAAAGAAGGATTACGTTTCCAAGGAAAAGCAAAGGTTTTTGACAGCGAGTACGAAGCTAATGATGGGATACGAGATGGTAAAGTGGAAAAAGGCAATGTGGTCGTCATTAGGTACGAAGGTCCTAAAGGAGGTCCAGGAATGCCTGAGATGCTAAAACCAACAGCGGCGATTATGGGAGTGGGCCTTGGTAAAGATGTCGCCTTAATAACAGACGGAAGATTCTCTGGGGGAACTCACGGATTTGTGGTAGGACATATCACTCCAGAGGCACAAGAAGGAGGTTTGATCGCGTTAGTAGCGGATGGGGATATTATCACAATTGATGCAGAAACCAATTCAATTACCGTTGCTATTGAGGAAGAAGAAATAAAGAGAAGAAAAGCTTCTTGGGAGCAACCACCATTGAAATTTAAAAAGGGAGTTTTGTATAAATATGCCAATACAGTATCATCTGCATCACAAGGATGTGTAACAGATGAATTTTGATAAAACTTTAATATATACAGTATTTGAAGTCAATGATTTGTTGTTCCTGTGTATACAGGAATCAAAAAACTTTTCAGTAAGAACTGAAAGAAAAAATAGATAGCGTAATGGAGACACAAACGCAAGCAGTAGAGAAAGAAACAATAGAATCCACCGGAATAATGACTGGAGCAGAAGCAGTAATACACTGTTTGTTAGCAGAAGGTGTAGATTTGATTTATGGGTATCCTGGCGGTGCAATTATGCCGGTATATGATGAATTATATAAGTTTCAGGATAAAATACACCACGTACTTACCAGACATGAGCAAGGAGCAACGCATGCAGCACAAGGATATGCCAGAGCAAGTGGTAAAGTCGGAGTAGCTATTGCAACATCGGGACCGGGAGCGACAAACTTTGTAACCGGTATCGCGGATGCTCAAATTGACTCTACACCAATGGTGTGTATTACAGGACAGGTAGGTTCTCATTTATTAGGATCTGATGCTTTTCAGGAAACCGATATTATAGGAATTTCTACTCCGATCACGAAATGGAATCACCAAGTAACCAAAGCTGAAGATATTCCTTCTGTGTTAGCCAAAGCCTTTTATATCGCGCGATCTGGTCGTCCTGGCCCGGTTTTGATAGATATAACAAAAGATGCTCAGTTTGGTGAACTGGATTTCAAATATGTACCGTGTAAAGGGGTAAGAAGCTATAAACCGGTTCCTGAAACAGATCCGGAAACGCTAAAAATGGCGGCAGAATTAATAAATAGTGCTAAAAAGCCAATGATGGTTTTTGGTCAGGGTGTGATCCTTGGTGAAGCCGAAACGGAATTAAAAAACTTTATTGAAAAGTCTGGGATTCCAGCGGCCTGGACCATTTTAGGGTTATCTGCCTTACCAACTGCACATATATTGAACGTAGGTATGGTAGGGATGCACGGTAATTACGGGCCTAATAAACTTACAAATGAATGTGATCTGTTACTTGCTGTAGGCATGCGTTTTGATGATCGGGTAACTGGTAATCTGGAGACCTATGCAAAACAAGCTAAAATCATTCATTTCGAAATAGATCCTTCAGAAGTAAATAAAAACGTAGAAGCTGATGTTGCTGTGATGGGAGATGTAAAAAACACCCTTGCACAAATACTTCCTCTTGTAAAAGCGAATAGTTATGATGCATGGTTGCAAGAATTTAAGGGGTATGATGCGATCGAATACGATAAAGTAATCAAAGAAGAGTTGTATCCATCTGTAGAAGGATTATCTATGGGAGAAGTGCTTAGGGGAATTAATGAAGAAACCAAAGGGGATGCTATCATTGTTTCTGACGTAGGACAGCATCAAATGATTGCTTGTAGGTATGCAGAATTTGTAAAATCAAAAAGTAATGTTACCTCAGGTGGTTTAGGAACCATGGGGTTTGCCTTGCCAGCAGCGATTGGCGCTAAAATGGGAGCTCCAGATAGAGAGGTTGTTGCGATCATTGGAGATGGAGGATATCAAATGACTATCCAGGAATTGGGAACCATTTTTCAAACTAGAGTGCCTGTGAAGATTGTGGTACTAAATAATGATTTCTTGGGCATGGTACGTCAATGGCAGCAGTTATTTTTTGATAAGCGATATGCTTCTACAGAAATGGTAAACCCAGATTTTGTAACCATTGCAAAAGGATATCACATAGAAGCCAAAAAAGTAACCAAAAGAGACGAATTGCAAATGGCAATTAAAGAAATGATAGCTTCAAAAGAACCATACTTTTTAGAAGTATGTGTAGAAAAAGAAAACAATGTGTTTCCGATGATCCCTACAGGAGCTTCAGTTTCAGATATAAGACTTGAGTAATTATGGAAAAAGAAAATTTTACAATATCGGCATACACCGAAAACAACATAGGACTACTAAATAGAATTTCTGCGATCTTCCTGAAGCGTCATATCAATTTGGATAGTATGACGGCTTCTCAATCAGAAATTAAAGATGTTTTTCGTTTTACCATAGCCGTAAAAGTTACAGAGGAGCAAGTGAAAAAAATAGTAGGTCAGATTGAAAAACAGATTGAGGTGATCAGAGCATTCTACCATAAAGAGGAAGATATTATTTATCAGGAAACTGCGCTGTTCAAAATCTCATCAAAACTTCTGTTTGAAGAACGTCAGATTCAGAATGTAATAAAAAATAGTAATGCCAATATCGTTACCGTAACTCCAGAGTTTTTTGTGTTAGAAAAAACAGGAAGAAGGAGAGAGGTCGATGCATTATATAAAAAATTAGAAGCTTATGGTCTAATGCAATTTACCAGATCTGGCAGAATTGCAGTGACAAAAGAAAAAATGCATATCTCATCAATATTAGAAAAGTTTGCTGAAGAAACTTTGTGAAGGATGGCAGGCTTTCGATGGGCTCAAGACAGGTTTTGTATTTTTTCGCATCTGTTCTTTGGTGTTTGCCCTACACGGATGTATCGAGAACAAGTAAAAAAAGATATGACGAATAGTGTAACTCCATATAGTATTTGGGATACACGAAAATAAAAACAACTAAAAATCAAAATTAAATAGATTTCCGTTTGTACGGAAGTAACCACAAATTAAAAAAGGAAATGGCAAATTATTTTAATACGCTATCATTAAGAGATCAATTAACGCAGTTAGGGAAATGTAGGTTTATGGATTCCTCCGAATTTACTGATGGAATCAAAGCATTAAAAGGAAAAAAAATAGTAATCATAGGTTGTGGAGCACAAGGGCTGAACCAAGGATTGAATATGAGAGATTCAGGTTTGGATATTTCATATACGCTAAGAGAGGCTGCTATCAAGGAAAAAAGGCAATCTTATAAGAATGCTACAGAAAATGGGTTTGCTGTAGGCACATATAAAGAATTAGTACCCACTGCTGATGTGGTTATTAACCTGACACCGGATAAACAACATACACAGGTTGTAAATACCGTTATGCCTTTAATGAAAAAAGGTGCGACACTTTCTTATTCTCATGGATTTAATATTGTTGAAGAAGGAATGCAGGTTAGGAATGACCTTACCGTAATTATGGTAGCTCCAAAATGTCCTGGTTCTGAAGTTAGAGAAGAATATAAAAGAGGGTTTGGAGTACCAACTCTAATTGCAGTGCATCCCGAGAATGATCCTCAGGGTCACGGATTAGCCCAGGCAAAAGCGTATGCGGTAGGAACTGGTGGAGATAGAGCCGGTGTATTAGAGTCTTCATTTGTCGCAGAAGTAAAGTCAGATCTAATGGGAGAACAAACAATTCTTTGTGGTCTTTTGCAAACGGGTTCTATACTTTGTTTTGATAAAATGATGGCAAAAGGAATAGACTCTGGATATGCTTCCAAATTAATTCAGTACGGATGGGAAACCATTACCGAAGGATTGAAATATGGTGGAATCACCAATATGATGGATCGATTGTCTAACCCTTCTAAAATAAAAGCATTCCAGCTTTCTGAAGAATTAAAAGGTATTATGCGCCCATTATTCCAGAAACATATGGATGATATCATCGATGGTCATTTTTCTAAAACGATGATGGAAGATTGGGCCAATGATGATAAAAACTTACTATCATGGAGAGCGGCGACCGGAGAAACGGCATTTGAGAAAACTCCTGCAGGAGATGTAGAAATTTCTGAGCAAGCTTTTTATGACAATGGTGTGTTGATGGTAGCTATGGTAAGAGCAGGAGTAGAACTTGCTTTTGAAGCAATGACATCATCCGGAATTATAGAGGAATCTGCGTACTACGAGTCTTTACACGAAACACCACTTATCGCCAATACGATTGCCCGTAAAAAACTGTATGAAATGAATCGAGTGATTTCTGATACAGCAGAATACGGATGTTACTTATTTGATCATGCTTGTAAGCCATTATTAGAGGATTTCATGAAAAAGATCGATACTGATGTAATTGGTACGGCCTATGATGAAGGAAAAAGTAATGGAGTAGATAACGCAAAGCTGATTGAAGTGAACGCGGCATTGAGAAATCATCCTATAGAAGTTGTGGGAGCCAGGCTGAGAGCGTCTATGACAGCTATGAAGCCAATAGTATAATCAAGATAACTTATTTGTCTAGCTGGGTCTGTCGAAGTTTTTTGAGATGTGTATTGTGTAATCTTTGATGGACTCAGACTGGCAAATGCTTTAAAAATATAATTGAAATAATAGTGAATACTGAAGTGACAACATATTTTCCAGAACTAGAGGATATACAACGAGCAGCCTCTGTAATTAAAGAGGTTTCTATGGTTACTCCTTTGATGAATAGTATTCGATATTCAAGAAAATATGATGCAAATATTCTACTTAAGAGAGAAGATCTTCAACGAGTCCGATCATACAAGATCCGTGGAGCATTTAACAAGATAAATTCTTTAACTAAAGAACAATTGGCTAAGGGAGTTGTATGTGCTAGCGCAGGGAATCACGCACAAGGCGTAGCTTTTGCTTGTCATCATCTGGGTATACAAGGAACTATTTATATGCCATCTGTTACACCAAAGCAGAAAATAGCACAAACCAAAATGTTTGGTGGAGCATACGTAGAAATTGTTTTGGAAGGGGATACTTTTGATGACGCTTCCAAAGCTGCAAAAGAGGCTTGTGTGACGGAAGGAAAAACATTCGTACATCCATTTGATGATCCTAAAACTATCGAAGGTCAAGGAACGATAGGATTGGAGATATGTAAGCAAGTGGACCATCCTATTGACTATATTTTTGTTGCTGTAGGAGGAGGAGGTCTGGCGGCCGGTCTTTGTGGAGCTATGAAAGCATTATCGCCCAAGACCAACATCATCGGGATAGAACCAGAAGGAGCACCTTCGATGTTGACTTCTATAAAAAAAAACAAGAATACAGAGATTTTTGATATTGACAAGTTTATCGATGGAGCGGCTGTTCAGAAAGTAGGTGACCTAAACTTTGATATTTGTAAAACATATTTGTCAGATATGATTACCGTTCCCGAGGGATTGGTATGTCAGACAATTTTAGATTTATATAATAGGGATGCTATTGTGGTAGAACCAGCCGGAGCTTTAACGCTAGCTGCTTTAGAGTTTTATAAGGATAAAATAAAAGGCAAAAATGTGGTATGCATTATTAGTGGTAGTAATAATGATATTACCAGAACTGCAGAAATCAAAGAAAGAGCATTGTTGTATGCCGATCTTAAACATTATTTTATTGTTCGTTTTCCGCAGAGAGCCGGAGCCTTAAAACAATTTGTTGGTGAAATTTTAGGTCCCAATGATGATATCACTCATTTTGAATATTCTAAAAAATCAAGTAGAGAAAATGGTCCTGCAGTGGTAGGAATCGAACTCAAAGATAAAAACGATCTGCAACCACTAATTTCCCGAATGAAGAAATTTAATTTTTTTGGTGATTATCTCAATGATAAACCAGACCTGTTTCAGTTTTTGGTGTAACCCCAAGGTATAAACGTCATTGATCTTAACTCAAAAAAGAAACTAATTTTTAAAACTAAGTCTGCCCAAGTGTTGCACTCAGTTTGTTGAAATGTAAGTAGAACTTCAGCTTTGGCTAATCATTAGCTGTAGAAGAAGAATTCTAAGCGCAGTCTAAGGGTCGAATCTTCGGATAACTATTGCTGCAAAAGCCCATCAGCAATCCAATCTTCCACAACATCAATAGTCACTTGTGGTAATCTTCCTCCTTCTTCTGGCGGAGGCATTACGGTATTAATACCCATAGTTGCAACTCTGTTGAATAGGCCTCGATTATTTACAGCATCCACTACCTGATCATAGGTTGTTAGCATCATAATTGCACCTTGATCCAGTGGGTCTCCGTGACATTCTATACAATTTGTATCAATAATTGACTTCACATGAGAGATATAGGTAGAAGTTTGCTCTGGAATGGGGTCGGGATCAATGATCACCTCAGGTTCTGTAATACCTTCGTCACTGCCACCGCAACTTAGTAAAATAATCGTGCAAAAAACAAATACTAGGCGAATTGGGATTTTCATAGCTTTTTAATTTTTCTTTAAATATAACAAATATTAGCGTCAAGTATTTGATTGATACTATAGCAATAGAACGTAGAGAATTTAGATTAATTATAAATCTAATTTTATATTATATTTTTCTAATGATTCGAGATGATCTTCCAGCTTAAATTCTGATGCTTTAAATCGATCTTTTCTAGCTTTTGCATCATCTTTTCGAATAATACTTCTAACAAAACGACGCACTGCTGTTTTATTCTCTAAAACCAACCCTGGCACCGGGATACCTTTTCCCTTGTCATCTTTTGCCACCATGGTAAAGTAACTAGAGTTACAGTGTTTTACTTTGCCTGTCATTATATTTTCTGACTCTACCCGAACGCCAACCACCATAGACGTTGTACCTACATTGTTCACAGATGCTTTCATAGTTACCAGTTCACCAACTTCAATAGGTTTCAGAAAATCTACTTTGTCCACACTAGCTGTAACACAATATGCTTCAGAGTGTTTGGATCCACAAGCAAAGGCAATCTGATCCATAAGCGACAGAATATATCCACCGTGTATTTTTCCACTAAAATTAGAATGTGATGGAAGCATTAATTCCGAAATAATAACCCTAGATTCTCTTGCCGTCTTATATTTTTTCATAAATAACTTTTTTATTACTTTCTGAAATGTGGTGATTCTTCTTCTTCTACATCAATAACAAAATATTTGGTATCTCCTAACCATAAAATAGTTGCAAACCTTTCTTTATATTTCAATTTCACATAACTACCTTGAAACTCTTCTAGTTTTTTAATAACTTCTTTATTTTTGTCCTCTACTGAAAAACTAAAGATCTGAGCACCCGAAATTCCTTGACTGATTTCTCCTTCCCAAGTTTTAAACACTACACCTTTATTACTGAATTTGATGAGTTCTCCGCTTCGGACACCTTCACTATA
Organism: Aquimarina ulvae; assembly: GCF_053613295.3. Classification (NCBI taxonomy): domain Bacteria; kingdom Pseudomonadati; phylum Bacteroidota; class Flavobacteriia; order Flavobacteriales; family Flavobacteriaceae; genus Aquimarina; species Aquimarina ulvae. Next base: position 54,114 of record NZ_JBSIBP030000014.1, on the reverse strand, counting down.
CTTGGCAAAGTAGATTATTGCATACCAAATGGCAAAAAGCAAGGTGATTACTAAAATGATAATGGCTAATATTTTTTTCATAGATAATGTGTGTAGTTGGAAATTTTAAAAAGCTGCATATACTTTGGTCACGAACTCGTCAATTTGACTTGGTGCTAACCATCGGGTCACAATAACGAGGTTTTGTTTTTGATCAATTACACTAAAATTACCTCCAAAACCTGCTGCATAAAATAAATGTTCTGGTAAGTCTTCCCAATGGTGATTTCCTTTTTGATTGAGCCACCACATTAATCCGTAGTTTGAATTAGCATCTGATGGTTTGATAGCTTCTCGTATCCAATTTTCTGAGATGAGTTGTTGATTTTTCCATCTGCCATCATTCATAAATAATAATCCAAAACGGGCGTGATCTTTTGTGTTAATGAATAGTCCACCGCCAGAATGACCACCACCACTAACTGATTGCATATGAATACCATCAATATTCATCCAAGAGTTATCATATCCATACCATCGCCAGGTTGTGGAGGCGCCGATGGGGTCCATAATTTGTTCTTTCAGGATTTGTGGTAGAGGTCTTCTCCAAACCTGTAGTAAGGAATAAGCTAATACATTAACTCGAACATCATTATACTCAAAAATAGTTCCGGGATCATTCAATGTTCTAAATTTCCAATCATCAATACCTCCATCTGCTGGCGGGCGATCTGCCCAATCATAACCACCCCATAATTGTCCTGACCAATCAGAAGACTGTGTTAATAAATGTCGCCAGCTTATTTTTTGATTATGGCTGCCATCATAGGTGTGATCCCAAACATAGTTGTATGCAAAATCATCAATGGAATGAATTAAATTTTGATCAATAGCTAACCCAGCCATCGTTGATAAATAGCTTTTGGTAACACTAAACGTCATATCCACACGATCTATATCACCCCATTTTGCAATGATAAATCCATCTTTGAGAATCAAACCGGCGGGAGCACCTCTTTTTTTAGTAGGCCCCAATATCTGGTGATAGGGTTCACTTTCGAAACCTTTTAGGATGGCTTGTCTCAGATCTTTCGACCCGGAATATTCATTTTCCTTTGCATACTGAACGGCTTCGTTAAGTTTTGTAGTATTTATCTTAAATTCTGAAGGACTTTTTTCTTCCCAGTTTTCGCGGTTGGGAAAATAGACTTGTTGTGCTAAACTAATCTCAGCCGTTAACAATAGTAAAAAGAATACAATGAATTTGTGGGGGCTTTTCATTCGGTCGAGGATTTTGTTTTGATTACTTTTTTCATCAACAATAATACACCAATAGCAAAGGCTAATGAACCAAAAAAGGAAAGGATATTGATAGCAGAAGATAAATAGGTATAAGATTCACCTTGCCATTTTTCGTAAAAAGCAAGCTGAATAAATATTACTTGATTTATTACTATAGAAATAAATATAATGCTATTGCCAATTAAAATTAGGATACCATCCGTTTGTGTTCCCATTTTTATCAAATAGTATATACTAATAACAATAAAAAACAGCGTTGGTATGGCATATGCAAGTCCCATTAATAATTGTACAATAATTTGAGAAAAATCTGAATTCATAGTAGTAAGGTTATAATTGATGATCATCAGAAGCACGTTTTATAATTGCTTCTGGAAGTGATTTTTTCGCTTTAGCTCCCATTTTTTTTAGCTTTTCTACACTACTAATTAAATTCCCTCGTCCTTCAACCAGTTTATTCATAGCTGCAGAGTAATCCTTTTTAGCATCATCGATCTTTTTGCCAACTCCGGTGAGATCTTTTACCAATCCCTCGAACTTATCATACAAAGCGCCCGCTTGTCGTGCAATTTCGATGGCGTTACGTTGTTGCTTTTCGTTATTCCACATGGTGTCGATAGTGCGTAAAGTAGCTAACAGCGTCGCAGGTGTTACAATTACTATGTTTTTTTCAAAAGCTTGATTGTACAGTTTGTTGTCTTCATTGATAGCGATAGCAAACGCAGGTTCTATTGGTACAAATAGTAGAACGAAATCAGGAGATTCTATATCATATAAATCCTGATAATTTTTTTCTGAAAGTTGATCGATATGACGTTTTAGTGCAATGATGTGTTCTTTTAAATGGGTAGCTCGTAGAGTGTCATCATCTTCATTTACATAACGTTCATAAGCGGTTAGCGTTACTTTAGAGTCGATTACCATTTTTTTACTGTCAGGTAAATGAATGACCACATCTGGTAGAACTCGTTGCCCGTCAGCTTTGGTAAAACTTTGCTGTACAAAATATTCCCGGTCTTTCTCTAATCCTGATTTTTCTAATACACGCTCTAAGACCAATTCCCCCCAGTTTCCTTGCATTTTGCTATCACCTTTTAGCGCTTTAGTAAGGTTGGTAGCCTCTTTACTCATCTGTTCATTTAAATCTTTAAGACCCAAAATTTGCTGTCGTAAAGCTGCGTGATAGTCGATGCTCTCTTTGTGTGTTTGTTCTACTTTTTTCTCGAAGGTATTGATTTTTTCTTGTAGCGGGCTAAGGATATTTTTAATATTCTCTTTATTCTGCTCTGTAAATTTATTAGATTTCTCATCCAAAATCTTATTCGCCAGATTTTCAAACTCTTTGGTGAATTTTTCCTGTAGCTTTTCTACTTCGTCTTTTTGTTGTTGATTTTTGAGCTGCAAGTTTTCGAACTCTGTATTTCTACGGGTAAGCTCGGTATTAAGGAAATCTTTTTCTCTACGAATTTCTTCTCGTTCGTTAGAAATTTCCGTAAGTTGTTTTTCTAACGATTGCTTATAGGTTTCTTGTTGTTGTTTGGTGAATTCTAATTGCTGATCGGCAGCTTTTTTGGCTTCTTCAAACTGCAGTTGTAATTGATTGGCACGTTCGTTTAATGTACTTTGATCACTTTTGCTTTTAAGTGAAGCCACGTATTTACCTATAAAAAAACCAATTATAATTGCTACTACTGCAACGATAAGCAATATGTATTCTGACATGTAATTTTTGTTTATTCAAAGATAAAGATTTAGCAACTATAAGTCGAAAAGATATACAGGGAAATACTTAAATTATAATTGCTCTTCCAGATCTTTTAGGGTCTTTAGCAGATTTACCAGATGTCGTTCTGAATGATGACGCATGATAAAATCAAAGTACCAAATAGCATCTATCGTACTGGTATTTTGAAATCGCCATTGAACCTCCATTAGATCTTTGATAATATCAGATAGATCATCATTCGCATCACCAAGTCCATTATCAGGTTTTGACATTTCAAAAGGATCCAAAATCATCTGATAAAATCCTAATTCAGGAAAATTAGAGCGTATGGTATTTGAAATTTTTTCAAAATTAAATTCAGGAGCTTCTGGATATTCTTTTTCATCTTCCAACACGTTTCCTTTTAAAGTAAGGTATTCCTGATATAGGGATATTAATGATTTCTTTAAAAAGAACTCTTTGTTTTCAAGAGGTAATTTTGGAGTGGTTCCCCACTGAATGATTGGTTCTATTATATTTAGTAGCTGATGCAAGGTTTTGTTTTTATGTGCATCTAAAATATTAAATTATAACGATATGTGTTCTAAAGTTTATAAAAACTTACGCATCCGCAGGTGGTACCTGTACCGGGTGGTGATGGTGCACCTCCGGAGCCTGTAATGACTCTATTTTGAAAACCTGCTAAAGGTGAAGTGCTTGTAAACAAATAGCTATAGGTACCATCTCCGTTAGTAGCCATTTTTAGTGTATGACTTCCTAAGTTTAGCCCTGGTATACTAGCATAAGGTACATTTTGTATCCATATCTCATATTCAAACGCAGTTCCTGTATTGTTCTGCACTTGTAGTTGATATGAGTTACCCGGTCCAAATTGACCGTCATCAAAAAAGTTAACGATCATATCGGTAGTGGGAGTTCCAGTGGGTGCAACAGTTGTTAAATTACCTGGGTTCACTCTGTATGTTATTCTTCTGTTCGTAATAACAGAACAAGATCGAATAGTGAGTATAACTTCTGTTCTGGTAATACTGGTATCACAACCTGTACTTATTGTACTGCGGGCTTCTGCATAATAACTACTTGCTGCGGTTGGTGTATAACTAGTATTTCCTGCTAATAATAAAGTGCCGCCGGTTGGAGCATCATACCAGTCTGCAGTTTCGCCTGGATTTACGGTTACGGTTAATGCAGGAATTGTAGCGCTGCTGCAAACATTCTGATTACCGCCGCTAGTCGGAGGATCCGGAGCTGTATTTACGGTTACATTTGTAGATTCTGTATTAGAGATCGTTCCGTCAGAAATCGTTACGGTATATGTATACATACCTGTTGCCAGTCCGGTAATTGTAGGGTTCTGAGCGGTAGAACTAAAAGAGTATCCCAATGGTCCTGTACCGGACCAAGAAAATGAAGCGCTTCCGCTTCCTGCTCCAGAAGGATTTGCTAAAAGATTAAGAGTTTCTCCAACGCAAATAGGGCTATTTGATGAGGGAGAAACATTTAGGGTTCCTCCACCATTGTTAAGTTCTTCAAATGAATAATCGGCTCCCGCGCCTCCATTACAGGTAGAGTAAATTGCTGTTCCAATTTGTATACGTTTTGCTGCACTACAAGGTCTAGAGGTGTCTAAACTACCACCTGATTCTATGACTACAGATGCCCCTGCTGGAAACGCTAAAGTAACATTAGATGTCCAGGAAGCATACCCTCCGTTGGCAATAATCCATAAAGAAGTATTAAAACTGGAAGTATTAGCCACGACCAATGTATCTGTTCCTGCAGTGGCATCTCCAACGGTCAAAGAATTAAAATTGTTGGTGATATTCGCAGAAATCGTTACAGAAAAACCTCCTTGAACAAAAACATCATTCGTTCCAGCCAGCTGACCAGGATATGTGGTTGCCGGAATCCATGCAGCCCCATTATAAACTTCCCAAATACCAGCTGTTGTCCAATTTCCCGAAGCTACCGACCTGTAATCATTCACGGATTGAGAATAACTTGCTTGGGTAAAAAATAATAATATAAGGACTCTAAGTAGTGTTTTTATCATAAATAGTGTTTTCAACTTCTAATACTATAACAATTTACTGGGTAAAACTCCTTTGATCTATGTGGTAAAAATATTCTTCAAGCATCTGGTTTTTATACATACGAAAATTTTAATGTGTTGGTTTTATTTTAACTAAAAAGCGAACACAATCGATTTTTGATGTATTGGTTTTACATTTCTTGGTAAAACTACTTCGTTAAAAATAGGTGGAAAATTTAAAAGGTAGCATTGATTAAAAAAGCATATGCTTTATAGTCTTGTTTTTTATGCAATTCTCAAAAAAAAATATTTTGTCATATATTAATTTTTTAGGGTATAAGATAGGTGAATTTCACAAAAGATCAATGTCTTACTTTATAACTTTCGGTTTTGGGATCTAAACAAATGTAATGAAATAACTTTAAAAAAGATACTAGAGAGGATAATGGCTGATTACATCTATGGTCTTACTTGCAGCTATTGTTAAAGTATGATTCGTATCAAATTGCAATGTTCTACTAATGTCAGTTTCCTCCTGTTTTATTGTCTTAGGTTCATTTACTTCGCTAAAATTTGCTATATAAATGTTTTTTGACTTTGCTGCTTCATTTTTATTAGTGTCAACACCAGTCACTAGACTACTTCACCGCTTCAATAAGCAAATCAAAGCAGAGTTTTTTTAAAACCCCTGAAAACCGTGAACTCTAAAATTCTCTTTTAATTTAATTTTGACTCAGAATAGAAGAAGTTAACAATATGACAACGATTCGAGTTGAAAAATAGTATAAAAAATGAGGTTTAGCAGAGGGATATGGGAACAAAGAAAGCTTTGTTGCCAAAAAGTTACGATGTGAACCTGAAAATTAAAGAGGAAGATTACTTGATGAGGATAATACTATTTTGTGGTTTTTTATTATTAAATGTTACAGTTGCTTTTACTCAGGATTTGGGTCAGATTGGAAAGGCTAAATTATTTAAACTAACTGGTGGGGTAGCAGCCAACGCGGTATATTATGAAGGAATGTCTAACAGAGACCCATTTACTTATATTTTGTCGGGTAATATCAACCTGAATATCAGCAATGTATATAATATTCCGTTTTCATTTTCGTATTCTAACCAAAAATTTGCCAGTAGCAATCCGTTTTCTTTTAACAGACTAAGTATGCATCCATCTTATAAATGGGTAACAACGCATATCGGCGATGTGAGCATGAATTTTTCTCCTTATACTTTAAGCGGTCATCAGTTCACAGGGTTTGGCTTTGATCTAACTCCTGGAGGAAAATGGAATATTAGCGCTATGTATGGTAGGTTATTGAAACAATCCGAATACAATGAAGATGACCCAAATTCGCAACCAGCATTTAAGAGAATGGGATATGGACTGAAAGCAGGGTATGCTTTCGAAAAATTCTCCCTGGGAGCAATTTTTTTCAAAGCTTCAGATGATCAGAACTCTATACAAAACCAGGTCCCTCTCACTTTCGAACTTCAGCCGAAAGATAATGTTGTAGTTAGTTTAGAGGGTAATATAAAGCTGTTAGACAAAGGTCAGATCCGGGCAGAAGCAGCGTTATCTACAATTACTGAGGATATAAATGCTACTGGAGAAGAAACCAACCCAGGTATCTTTTCTTCTTTGTTAAAAACCAATATTACTACCAATCAATATAAAGCATATAATTTGGGATTCTCTTATGCCGTTGGACAAGGAACGGTAGGGGTAAATTATGAATATATCGATCCTGAATACCGTACATTGGGGGCGTATTTTTTTAATAATGATTTGGAAAATATAACGATCAATGCTACACAAAATGTTTTTGACAATAAAGTAAGTATTGTATTTAACGGAGGATTGCAGCGCGATGATCTAGATAATGTAAAGAGTACACAGCTACAGCGTGTAGTTGGTTCGATAAATGTAACATACAATGCTTCAGAAAAATTAAATCTATCAGGGGGGTATTCTAACTTTCAATCGTTTACTAATATAAAGGATCAATTTGATTTTATAAACGAAGTATCTCAGACTGAAAATCTGGATACATTGGATTTTCAGCAGATTTCGCAAAATGCAAATCTTAATGTCAATTATATTTTGAAAGATACGGATCGCAAAAAACAAAATTTAGGAATGACTTTGTCATATCAAAATGCAGTAAATAAACAAGGAGGGAATACCTTAGAGAACGGAAAATCAAACTTCTACAATGGTAATGTATCGTATTCCATAGGATATCCTGCGAACGATTTGAATGTGTCCACATCTGTCAATGTTAGTTATAGTGCGGTTGGAGTCGAGAGTGCTACTACCTATGGTCCTATCTTGTCAGTAAACAAGAAATTTTTTGACAAGCAGTTGAGGACCAATGGTTCTGTGAGCTATAATCAAAGTCAAGTGAATGGGACAAAACAGGGAGAAGTTACCAACATCAGATTAGGGAGTAGCTACAGCTACAAAAAAAAGCATAATTTTAGTCTTAATTTGCTGTCTCAATTCAAGAATGGTACTACTTCAAACCAAAATTTCACAGCGACTTTCGGGTATAGTTATATTTTAGACAAATTTAAACCAAAAATTAACTTTCCTAAACGAAAACCTAAAGCAAGATCATCCAAAAAGAAAAACAAAAATAGAAAGGATAGTAAAGAAACAGTGAGTTTTCGCTACAGAGATTCTCTATACGCAGGTACGCTACCAGAAGTGAATATACAGTTGCAAAAGATACAGAACCATCCGCGATTTGATTATATGCCTACTTATAAAAAGGGAGAGCTGGCTATGTTACGACAAATAGCCGAGGATGAAAAGCATGCAAAAGAATACAAACCGAAAGCCTTAGAATTCCTTAAAGAATTATACAGTTATGAAGATTTCCTGGCTGGCTATGAGCGGTTAATCTATGAAACGATGATGGAATTAAAAAGAGATATGAATCGTTTAGATTATGCTTTTGAAATGGATTTTGTAAAGTCTAAGGTTAAGGTAGATCAACATAAATTGCATTCCATGACCTCGGATAATAGAACGAATACCTCTGAGAAATTACAAAAAGAATATCAGGAGGCTGTCAAAAATAACGAAACTGCTTTAGCGCGTTTAATAGGACATCGATGGATGCTTATCTATGTTATGAAGTATAACACATTAGAAGATATCAGAAAACCAGATCGATATTTGAAAGAAGTAATGGAAGTAGAAAAGGAAAATATTTTCAAGATGTGGGATCGAGATGAAGAACAACAAAGAATACAATTATATATCATAACCAAGATTATTGATTTTTATTTCAAAGAATCAGTGCACCATACGGATCCTAATAAATTTGAATTAAAATATATCGAAAAGAAATAAAATATGAGAAAGTTACTATTTGTCATTTTTGTACTATCTGTAGGTTTAGCTCAGGGAATTGCTCAACAATTTCCAATTACCGTTATTCCTCAGATCGCACAGCCTAGCCCTGTTAATTTTAGCAATTATTCGGATGCATCCACGTTAAATAGTCCCATACAGTTAAGGCTTTTACTTAACGATATCACAGCAAATAATGAGCAGATACGTTTAAAAATCTCCTTTGAAGGAAATGGGATCTCTTTCGAAAGTAATGAATTGGTGATAGGAGCCGAGCCTCTTTTTATTGATGGAGGAACACCACTTGAATTAACAAATACAGAGCTCGCCCCTTATTTTGAGTTTGAGAATATAAGAGGGATTAATCCGAATACCTATGGTGCTGCCATTCCAGAAGGTAGTTATCGATTCTGTTTTGAGGTTTTTGATGCCGTGACTGGAAATAGATTGGCTTCAAAAACTTGTGCTACTACCTATATTTTCAGAAATGAACCACCGCTACTAAATTTGCCTTTAAATAAAATCAATATCGAACCTACAGAGGTAGAAAATATTGTTTTTCAATGGACACCAAGACATATTAATGTAAGTAATGTAGTGTATGAATTGAGTATCGTAGAGATCTGGGATGATACGGTAGACCCGCAAACAGCATTTCTTTCTTCAGTTCCTGTATTCGAAACGACAACACGTTCTACAACTTTTATTTACGGTCCTTCTCAACCATTGTTGCTAACAGGTAAAAGGTATGCGTGGAGAATACAGGCAAAGGCACTGCAAGGAGCAGAAGAAATAGGGTTATTTAGGAATGAGGGGAAAAGTGAAATTTATTGGTTCTCTAAAGTAAACCCTTGTGAAGCGCCATTTAACGTATATGCAGAGGCAAAAGGAACTAATAAGATTAATGTTTTTTGGGAGGAAGATCTCAATAAATATAAAGAATATGCTATTGCTTATAGAGAGGCCAACAAACCAGGTGCAGAATGGTTTACGATGAGAACCAATAGTGGATGGGCTACTATTTGGCACTTAAAACCCGGTACAACATATGAAGTAAAAGTGCTTGGTACGTGTAAGTTTCAGGATAGTAAATTTTCTGAAATACAAGAAGTAACCACCGCAACTGAAGAAGATAGTAGCTCGGATTATAATTGTGGAATTGTTCCGGATGAAGTTGCTATTTCTAACCAAAATCCTCATCCAGGACTAAGCGTTGGAGATAGAATTACTGCGGGTGATTTCGTAATTACATTAATAGAGATTGAAAGTCAGAGCAATGGTATTATTTCTGGAAAGGGGTTTGTACGTGTTCCATATCTAAAGTATGCACGTCTTGCCGTAAACTATGAAGGTGTATTGGTCAACACCGATAATCAGCTTGCTCAAGGAGAAATAGTCACAGTATATGATGAGAATTTTGGTGATGGTACTGAGATAACCGTAGATGTAGAGATTGACCCAATTGATGTTATCACTGGTGACGAAGGCGAAATTACTACAGTAACAGTGGATTATGACATTGATACTATAGAGGTAAATGACAATGGCGGATGGACCATTACCGGAAGTGATGGAGAGGAAGGTACACTACCCGGTGGAGAAGATTATGTCATTACAGATAGTAATAATGATACCTATATTGTATCCGAAGACGGAACGATTACTCAGGGTGATATGGCTACTGGTGGTGCTGTTACAGCAGACACTACGAATGGAGCAGATAGTGATGGTATTTCAGAAATACAGCAGGTAGGTGTAACCATAGAATTCATAGCATCTGGGAAATATAGTTTTGATAAAATACATTCAGACGCTAGTACCTCTCTAGCATCCCAGTATCCAACCGTTACCTATGGGGATAAGGTGTATCCGATAGCGTTTAAGGCAGTGTCCAAGTTGAATGGAGACGACACTATCAAAGCAAAAGTCACCTTCGAAAATGATACCTATACACCAAACGATATTATTTTTAAGACGAAAGAAGGAATCTCTGTACCTGCCACATGGAAAGATGATGGAAGTGAGGTGACCCTTACTTTAAAACAGACTTTTGATTATGCTATAGAAGATATAGTAGCAACAGTTGTTACAAAAGAGGATGAAAATAAACAAGATATAATAGGCACTTTTAAACTAGTACATCTTGGGGCAGACGTATCTGATATTGATCTCATAATTGTACCTGTCAACAATGCAAGAATTGAAAATGGATTAGAACGCAAGATCAATGAAATTTATAATAAAGCAGGAGTTAACTTTAATACCAGAATTGCGGAGACGCTAGAGGTTCCTAAAAGTATCTGGGATCAGAATGAAAATAATTCGTTGGATATAGGAGATAGTAGTGTATTATCCTACTATACAGAAGAAGAAAATGCTATTGTCAAGTATTTTAAAGAACAAGATAGATACGAAGCTACTAAGTATTACATGTTTATTAGTGATCTGCCGGTTTCGGATTCCGATACGAATGGTTTTATGCCACTTAAAGGACAGTTTGGGTTTGTGTTTGATACATCAGATCAAGGAAAGATCGCTGCGCACGAGTTAGGGCATGGTGTTTTTGGGCTGGAACATCCCTTTACAAAATACGGAACTCCAGAAGGTACAACGGATTTCCTAATGGATTATGGAGGAGAGACCGCATTGTCTCATATGGATTGGAAAAAGATGCACGCACCCGGATTACAGCTATATTGGTTTCAAGGAGATGAGGATGGAGCCAGCGGAAGAAAAAAGCTAAGTAAAAAAGAAAAAATGCTTGTAGTTCTTGAGCACCTAAAGAAAAGTTACAATGATATTGATGAAGAAATTCCGTGGACTGTTTTTTTAAGGGAAACTAGTGGACGAAGCACAACATATTCGTCTTTAACGGGAGCATATGACTTTCCGATAAAAGACAATAAAAACCTCAAATTCTATCTAAAAAATCAACCTAGTTCCTCTATTTCTAAAATTAAAATCCTCAAAGGTGGAGAAGATTTAAATAAAAAAGATGGGGCAAATATCACTTATGAGCTGCAAGTAACAATAGACAATAGTGCTGATGATTTCATATTTGAGTTTGACCACCATGATGAACTGGAGGCTTTTTGCAACGAGATGTTGATCGGCAGGGACCAAGTATATACTAAATCCAATCAAAGTGAATTTTCAAAAGAAATTATTGCATACCTCCAAGATGAAAAATTTCCTAAAAATGGAATTACTGGAGTAACTGATTGTAATAATTTAGATGTTTATTTTGCAGAAATACCAGCGGACTATTTAGCAAATTTTGACGATGCGCAACTGTGGCTCGCGATGGGGAGTTTATTGGATTGTATAGTGGATGATAAAGGCACCTCAGAAGAGCAAGCATTGCTTACCATCATCAAAGCTTTAGGAGAAAAAAATCCAAATTTCTTTCTGAATAATCTGATAACAAAAGGTGACGATGGTAAAAACCTATTTGGAAAACTTTATTCCAAAATGGATAACTGGGGAGGAGCTGATAATTTCACCAAACTAATAGATGAAATTTACAGTATTTGGAAAAAATCGGAATTTGCGGTTGAAGCTGTTTTGGACGTTCCTTACGAAAGTGAAAAAGCTTTAGGGTTTTATGTAAGCGACTATGACCTGTTCTATGATGGAGAGACTTCGATTAGATTAATGAAAGAGGTTACCTACATCAACCCACGTCCTGGAACTGGAAATAATGACGGGATAGTGACTCAGAATCAACTTTTAGGAACCTATCATATCTACCAACCAATAAAACTAGTGAAATACAAAAACATCACTAGCCCTGGGTTTGATGTAAAATCTGGAAACATCCCGATTTTTGTATTACAAGCAATTGCACAAAACTACACAGCTAGTAACACAGATCGTGGAGCTAACTTTGCTTTTGATGCGGCATTAACAGTTTCCGGAATCGGTAACATTGCAAAACTAAGGCATTTGTCAAAGCTCGGAAAGCTTAAAAACTTAGTTCAAGGTCTGGAAGGAGTGGATGCTTTATTATCCACAACAAACTTGTTGCTCAAGTATTCTGGGTTTTGTGAGAAACCAACAACCGAAGGAAGAAAAGGATTTTGCGAAAAATTAGGTTTGTTTGGTGATGTCATGGGTTTAGCAAGCGGTTTTGGAAGTGCCACGGTTAGGATAGCTGAAACAAGGAAAAGAGCAAACGATCTTTTGGAAGATATTGAAAAGAACCCAGAAATCATAACAGATGCTGATGACCTGTACCTTATCAGAAAAGGTCTTATAGATATAATCCAAGGAGGAGATTTAACAGCCTTGCGAAAAGCTATTAATAGGGATCTAATCTTACGTGAGTTTACAAGCTTGGAAAATTTTGCACTTACAATGTCCTCACTGGAGCTCCTGTTAAAATACGCTGATAGTTGTAAGGAAGACGGAGTGTGTAAAGAAACCCTTTTCTTTTTAGGAATTATTCAAAAGGGTATAAAGGTGAAGGGTCTTAGTCAGAAAATTGCCAACCAAGCTAAAGGACTCAGGACGGCAATAGAAAAGAATCCGGCTGCTTACTCAGACGATTCGACCAAAAGAAAAAGCTTGTTGGAACAGTTGGAAACGACAGTATTTATAGGAGCCCTTGAAAGCACACCTTCTTTAAAAATAGCATTAGCAGACCCAAACAATAGTGCTTTGAAAAGACGATTCGAACAAGCTTCCTTTAGTAAGAAAGCTGATTTGTCTCGTGCTTGGAATGCTTTAGAAAAATTTCCTCGTATTCAAACGTATGAAGGAGGAAGAAACCTAGAAGTTCTTACGTCAGTCCACAACCGATTTAACTATTCCAACAAACCTTCGTATGAGGGGTTAAAGGAACTGTTCAGCGGTAATGCCAGCAAACAAAAGTTAATTGATGGACTAAAACAAGCTAATGATGTGTTCCCCGCAGATCTCCCCATTACATTTAGTGGGATCAAAAAAGGAGAAATCATCATCTCCAATGATAGAAATGGAAAAGGTGATGAAGTAGCTCGCTTTGTCGATGGAGTTCTGGAGAAAAGAAAAGTAATTCCTGATGATGAGGTTTCCCAGTATCAATTTGTAAAAAAGTATGACGAACAGTTTGACATCCATAAAAAAGGAGATCAGGTTGGATTTAGACAAAAAATAGATACTTATAAGAATGTTAGTTATGATGAGTTTATTAGGTCGGTAAGAGATTTTAGCGGTGGAAAAAATACTGAACTATCAAAAAAAGCTTATCAATTATGGGGTCAAGAAAACTGGAAAGATTTAGAAACATTGTTTGTCTCAAACAAGCTAAATGGCGAATGGCCTCCTTATAATGGATTTAAGTCAATTACCAAAATAGAAAAGGGAACATCTTTGGCAGGAAGATTATACGATAGATTTCAGGAAAGCCCAGAGTTAGGGGGGTCTTTTGCAAGTCCTGTTTTAAGTGTTTCTGAAGGGATCAACAATTATGTTTTTACTCACGATTCGAGAGCCTTAAAAGGAGTGCCTAAACGTGGCACGTATCATATTGTTTTTAGAATTAAAGAAAGTGTGCCGGCGAACCTTGAGTTTTCTCAGGGAGAAGCAATTCCTTGGTTTGGATATGAAGGAAAAGCTGAACAAATAAAATCCTCAAAAAAATTCGATGAAATAAAAGAACACGTCGAGATTGTAGAGATGCAATTATATAATGGTTCTGAATGGAAAGAGATGAAATTCAACGGTAATGAATGGGTAGAGAATTAAAAATAGTTTATTAAATCACTGTTTTCAGTGTGTTATAGAAACACTGAAATTAATACTATTGTACTCTAAATATTGATGGAGTTTAATAAAGTCTTAGAATACAGATTAGGTTGTTTTTTTAAAATAAAATAGGAAGGTTATAATGATAAAAATTAAAAGGATATTTTTTAGAAACCAAGTAGCTTTTATAACAGTATTTCTTATCAATATTGTACTCTGCTATGGTACGCCAGATAGCATCTTGGATACTGATAACAGAAATTCAGAAGTCTCTAAAAAAGATTCGAAACCCAAAACCGAAGAGACATTACCAGCCAAAACCTTTCGAAAATTCAAATCTCTCGAAAAGTTCAATACTCCGGTTCGCAAGCCAAAATCTGTAGCTGCTACAGTAGAAGAAGGCTTTGATTTTATTACAATAGACTCCTTACAAAATAGAAAATGGCTTGAAATGGCCGAGGAAACATTTGCTAAAATTGAAGAAACACAAAATTATATAGATCAGTTAACCAGTGATAAGCTGTCGCAGTTACCAGTCGCTATATCACCCAAAACTATTAGCAGTACGAAATATACAGTAGGAATCGCGAAGGCAGTATTTACTCCGTCTGTAGCCGAACTTACTGTTTTTCTCAAAGTAGAAACTGCAAGAGGTATATTGATATTAGGTGCAGAGGACATAAAATTATCTCATGACGGAGGAATTGTAGGTGATGCAACACTAAATCTTATTTCTAAATTTAATATAAACATTAATCAAGGTAAAATACTATTATCGCTTAACGGTAGTTTTAATGATCGTAAAACCTATGCAACCATTGACTGTGATGGTTTTAAGGAATTAGGAATTGATGCAGACGTAATTTTTTCCAGTGATTTAATTTTTCCTGTAAATGAAGATGGTAAAAAAATCGATGCGAAACAAGTTACTGCAAGCGTAAAAACTACGATAGCAGACTGGAACGATTGGGTTGTTAATATCTCATTGCCAGAATTTGGAGTCAAAGGATTAGAAGGAACAACGTTTCGTTTGAATACTGCAGTATTGGATTTTAGTGATCTTAGAAACGATGATGCAGTTCCTGCGGATTACATCAATACTTACTATTCTAATAATCCTACTCTTTGGAGAGGAGTATATGTAGAAAGTCTGCAAGTTGTATTACCCAAGGCTTTTAAAAAAAATAACAGCACTAAAAGAGTAGCCTTTACAGGAACCAAAATGATTATTGATGATGCTGGAGTAACGGGATCTTTTGAAGGGAATAGTGTACTGTCGATTGACGAAGGTTCTGCGTCAAAATGGCAGTTTTCTCTAGATTATTTTAAAATAGAATTACAAAGAAATACGCTGATCGATGGAGAATTTAACGGAGAGATGGTTCTTCCGGTTTCTAAAGTAGGCAGAATACAGTATAGTGCTTTTATCCAACCAGATGAGTATACATTTCAAGTTTCAAAGACCGAAGGGTTAAGTTTTGATGTCTGGAATGCTAATGTTGATTTAACGCCTGATTCTTATATAGAGATGAAGATTGAAGACGATGTATTTCGTCCGATGGCTACATTGCATGGTTCTGTCTCCATAGCTTCCAATTTAAAAAAAGATGATAATTCAAACGGAGATAAAACAGTAGATTTTAAGGGGATAACGTTTGAGAATATGGTTCTGCAAACCGAAGCTCCTAAGTTCTCAGTATCATATTTTGGGTATCAGGGAGAACAAAAACTCGCAAATTTTCCAGTAAGTTTAAATGAAGTTGGATTACGTCTAAAGGGTGAAGCTGCAGAGTTGGTGGTGGATTTTAGTGTTAACTTAACCTCAGAAAACGATGGAGGTAACGGAGGAGGTTGTAAACTGGCCATCAAAGCAAAATTAGAAGACGACAGCGGTCGAGAACGCTGGAATTATGATGGGATTGATCTGGAACGTCTTAATGTGAAGATGGAAGTTGCTGGATTAGAATTAGAAGGAGCCATTTTTATTTTTGAAGATGACCCTGCCTATGGAAAAGGGTTTGCCGGAGCTGTCGGAGCAAAATTTACAATGGGTATGGAACTGGATGTCGAGGCCAAAGCTTTATTCGGACGTACAGATGAGTTTAGATATTGGTTTGCAGATGCTGGCGTAACCTTGCCAACACCTATACCTATTTTTACAGGATTTGCCATTAATTATTTTGGCGGTGGTTTTTACAATCGTATGAAAATGGCAGGAATTGATCGAAGTGCAAATGGAACTTTTGAGAATATAGGAACTTCTGTTTCTGGGGTTATTTATGAGCCTAGTGCACAGAATAATTTTGGTATGAAAGCGTCTGTAGGGATCATTACCCAAAATTCAGAAGATCTTTTTAACGCTACTGTAGAATTGGGAATGTCTTTTCGTCGTTCTGGAGGGTTAGAGGAGATTTATTTTAAAGGTGAAGGGAACTTGATCTCAAGCATACCGAATTCATTTTACGATAGATTGACAGAAAAACTAGCAATCTTAGCAGATGGCGAAGATGCATTGGTTCCGGCATACCGTCCCGAAGGTCGCATTGCTGCCAACGTGTTTATCAAGCATGATTTTACCAATAAGGTCTTTCATGCGACCTCTGAGTTATATATCAATTTAGGCTTTTTAAAAGGGATTGGGGATAACGGAAGAGCAGGATGGATGGATTTTTATGCGGCACGGGATACTTGGCATCTATTAATAGGTACGCCCGAAGATCCTATAGGAACAAAAATGGATCTGGGAATTCTTAAAGAAGAAACCCGAGGATATTATATGACCGGACAGGATCTGCCTGGAAGCCCGCCACCTCCACAAATGGTAGCCCAACTTTTAGGGGTAGATGCCGCAAAACTTGAGTATACAAGAGATTTGAATAAACTAGATTCAGGTACCGGAATGGCGATGGGAATGCATTGGGCGATGACTACTGGAGATCTACGGTTTCTAATTTTTTATGCACGGTTTGATGCTGGGTTCGGATTTGATATTATGCTAAAAGATTATGGAGAGGCTCATTGTAAAGGATCATCAGAGCAGATAGGAATGGATGGATGGTATGCTAATGGCCAAGCGTACGCCTATCTTCAAGGTAAGGTTGGATTAAAAGTTAAGCTATTCTTCAAGACAAAAAAAATAGATATTTTTTCTGGTAGTGGAGCAGTTTTAGTACAAGCTCGCCTACCTAATCCGGTTTGGCTTCGTGGATATTTTAAGGGGCGTTACAGTGTTTTAGGCGGTTTGGTCAAAGGAAGTTTCAGATTTAAAATAGAATTGGGAGACAAATGTGAAGTAGTAGGAGAAAGCGCATTAGATGGTATCGTAGTGATTGGAGATATCGTCCCTAAGGAGAATGCAAGCGATATAGATGTGTTTTCTGTACCTCAAGTTGCGTTCAATTTACCTATTAATAAAGTATTTGAATTACCTGATGACGAGGGTGACCATCGTTACAAGATAATGTTAGATAAGTTTGAACTATCCAAGGGAGGGAACAAACTACCTGGAGCAATCGAATGGAATGACAGCAATGATTCTGCGACTTTCTATTCTCATGAGGTGTTACCTCCATCAAGCGATTTAAGGGCGATAGTTCAATTGCATTTTGAAGAATGGATCAATGGAAGATGGGAAGTAATACAAAATAACGGAAAACCTGCAAACGAGATTAAAGAAGTAACTTTTACTACAGGAGTGGCACCTGAAACTATCCCATTGAGTAACATAGAATATATGTATCCTGTATTGGGACAGAAAAATTTCTTTGTGAAAGAATATAAAACAGGATATGTTAAACTAAAAAGAGGGCAATCGTACCTGTTCGATGCGGTACCTGGTTGGAAGAAAGAAATAGTATTGAAAACTACTACAGAAGAAAAACAAGAAGAGTTTCAGTATAATGCAGCGAATAAGCAGCTTATGTACGACCTGCCTAAAGGTGTAAATACAGCAACGGACTATCTGGTGCAAATATCGCTAATGCCTCCTGATAGTGAATCAAATAGCAATGTATCAGAATCGTATAGCACTAGAAATCTTGGAAATGATAGTACAGGAAATGATGCAGAGATACGCTCCAGAACAATTGATCAATTGTCAGTAAATGGCGAAGAACGCGAATTGCTGAGTTATGAGTTTAGAACCAGTAAGTATACCACTTTCCAAGCTAAGGTAAATCGGATGGATAAAAAGCAAGATTTGTACAGGCATTTGTCTCCATATGAATTAATACTTCAGCAGGATATTGTCCCGGATGAACCTTTTGACCTTGTAGATTTGGTAGGGAATCGTTATTCAGGTAACAAGCCATTGGTTGTAGCCCAGGCGCAGCTGAATAATAAATATTATAAAAGCTATATCTACCCATTGTTATATAAAGAGTATCCGCTAGCCGATATGATTGAAGTTACAAGAAGTACAGATGGTGTTGGAGTTCCACCCGTGGAGGCAGTAGAGCCAGTAACGTCTTATATCACTTACTTAGAAAATGGAGTTTTTGATACTGAGAATTTTAACCCTTATAGTTATAATCTCACTTCTTATTATTATCGCGATTATCTGGATCTGAGATATCAGCTGATTCTAAAAGAAGATACTTCCTTATTACAAGAATATCCTCAATTGGTTTCAGGTACCTTTCCTTTTATGAGAAAAGGAGATTACAGAACGAAATGGAATTACAAATTACCAGGTCAATTACAAGGTCAATCAGGAAAAACTATAAACTATTATAATCCTCTTTATGAGTAAAAATTTCAACCATATTATTTATAATCTAACGTTCTTGTGCTTATTCGTTTCGAATGTCTATGCTCAAAAACCTATAGGCGATGTGGAACCAGCTATAGAGGTAATAGGTTTTGTAGGAAAAGAAAATATAAAGCTTCGATGGGCTCCTAATACACCATTGGCCTGGAAATATGCAAATCAATATGGGTTTTACATAGAACGTCAAACAATTGTAAAGGAGGGCAAAATACTCACTACGCCTATCATTCAAAGGTTGCATGTAATGACAATAAAGCCAAAGCCTATGGCAGAATGGGAGCAGCTAGTAGAAGATAATGACAATGCAGCCATCGTTGCTCAAGCGATCTACGGAGAGGATTTTGAAGTGGAAATGGAAGAAGGAGGCAATGGCATGTTAACGATTCTCAATCAGGCACAAGTGTTAGAACAACGTTTTGCTTTTGCTTTATATGCTGCTGATCAGGATTATGAAGTAGCTAAATTTTCTGGATTAGGCTATGTTGATAACGATGTAAAGCCTGGAGAACGCTACTTGTATAAGGTTTTTACTGAAGTGCCAGAAGAAAAAATGAATATTAAATTCGGAGGGGTATATGTAGGATTGCAAGATTATAGAGAACTACCAAAACCACAGGAGTTTGTAGGAGTTTTTAAAGATAAAAGTGTAATGCTAAGTTGGAATTATAGGCTCCTAGTGCGTGATTATAATAGCTATGTATTAGAGAAGTCAGCAGATCTTGGGCAAACTTTTGTAAAAGTGTTGAATGTACCAATTACTAATTTGAATAATAATAAGGAGCAAGCGGCTAGCCGAATGGTATATATAGATAGTCTTGCTCAGAACAATAAGGAATACCATTATAGACTAAAAGGAATTTCTCCATTTGGTGAAACAGGTCCATATTCGGATGTCTTAGTAGGAAAAGGGGTAAAAGGAAATTATTACAACCCTGCAATCCTCAAGGCAGATATATCAGAAAATCAAAAGAGCGTAAAAATCGTATGGGAGTTTCCTGAAGAGGGTAAGGAAGGTTTGTCTCATTTCGAAGTTCTTAGAGCAAACGAAATAAAAGGAAACTACGTATCGATACAACAAAACATACGTAAAACAAGTCGGACACTACAGCTTCAGGATATACAGCCGATAAGCTACTATAAAGTAGTTGCGGTCGGAAATGATGGATCCAGAAGAGAATCTTTTCCCTTTATGGTACAACCCGATGATGCCACTCCACCAAATGATCCAAAGGGATTAACAGGCAAAATTGATACTACAGGTGTTGTAACATTGCAATGGGAACAGAATACAGAACCAGATTTATTAGGATATCGTGTTTTTAGAGCGAACCTAGAGGGCGAGGAATTTACTCAAATTACGTTTGCACCTATCAAAGAAAACAAAGTTATTGATAGTATTCCGATCAAAACTTTGGTTAAGAAAATTTACTATAAAGTTCAAGCCTTTGATAAACGATATAATCCTTCTGGTTTTTCAGAAATATTAATGCTTAGGCGTCCTGATATTATACCACCAACGCCTCCGGTATTTTCTAAGTTTAAAGTAGAAGATAACGAGGTTCGATTGCAATGGGTTCCTAGCAGTAGCGAGGATGCTGTAAAAACAATCATTTATAGAAAAGAAAAAGGTACAGATCAAGATTGGCAATTAGTGACTGATCAGGATATTTCTCAGACTTCTTATGATGATACCACTATTCAAGAAAATACTACCTATTTGTATACCGCAATAACACAAGATGATACTGGGTTGGAATCAGATCCTATAAACCCATTACTTATTATTGTGCCAGAGGGTAGGGTCAAACCTACTATAGATCGTTTTACAGGGGTAGTAGATAGAGAACAGCAAAATATTATGCTCAATTGGAAATATAAAGAAAAAGGTATAACAGAGTTCTTGTTGTTTAAAGCCCAAGGGAATGAACGTCCTGGTTTATATAAAGTATTCAAAAATCAGGAACAAAAATTCACGGATACGGATCTGATAATCAATACTAATTATCAGTATTTACTGCAAGCAACGTTTGCATCAGGAGTAAAATCACCTCTTAAAAAAATTGAGGTAAAATACTAAAAAATAATATGAAAAGAATATTAGTAATTACGGGGATGTTTTTTCTAACTTTTCTAAGTTCGCATGCACAGGATTATAGGCTTAGATTAACAGGAACTACTGGAACTGCTGGAAGGGAAGATGAATGTAATGCAAGAAATATAACAGTATCTTTTCCTGGACTTTTTTATCAGGGTAGAATTACTAACACACCATATGAGATTAATGAAACTGAAATTCTAACTACTGGTAATTTACCTTCTAGCATTAACATGAGGATTACAGGAAATTTTAGTAGGGTCTCGTGCCCACCTATACATTCTAGAACTGTAGAATTAAATTATTCCTGCTCTAGAGGTTCTTTTAGTTTTCCTAATTGGGTAAGCAATGGGTCTGCAAGGTTAGAAATTATTCCAATAATTGATCTATCCTTTGCAGATGGCACTAGGCCTCCTGCCATAAATTACATTTGCGAATCAGAGCGTGTGCGTATCAATGCTACAGCGGGTTTTCCAGATCCCCAAACAGTGTACAATTGGCAGTTTTTTGATAATATAACGAGCTCTCCGGGTGTTTGGAGAAATATTACGCGCCATACCGGAAGTTCTTCTATTGATTTGACGCTTAGTGATTTATTTCCGAATGCAACAAATAGAGCAAGAGCTTTGGATAGAAGTATTCCGATTCGTATAAACCCAAACTGTGGTACTGTTGAGGAACTCCCCTCTAACGTGCTTACAGTAAATTACCAACAGGAACTTCCGGATTTTGCAACGACACCCTATTCTGTAACACAACCTTCTTGTTCGGATAGCAATGATGCGGTTTTAAAACTCAATTTCGACCGTCAGATTGATAGTTCGAGCGAACAGATGAGCATTAATCTTATTAATACTGATGATAATAGGCCATACGGTAGTAATATTGTTGGGTTCAATGGTACATCCGGAACACAATTTGTACCTGAAGGCAATGGTGTGTACTCCCATACGTGGCGGGTACCAAATGATGGAAGGCCACTAGTATCAGGTAATTACCGTGTGGAGATTGCTGGTTTTATAAGTGGTGCTACGATTAGCTGTCCAAAGGATCCGATAAATATCCGAATAACTGCTCCTACTGCTGTTAGTTTTACAGCTACAAAGATCAGAGATGAAGTATGTCCAAATCAGAATAATGGTCAGATTCGTTTAACCGCATCAGGAGGTAATAATAGGTATCAATACAGGAGATCACCTACAGGAGGTTGGCAAAATTTCTCCTCTGGCAATGTAATCACCTTAACACACGATACATATCAAATTTTAGTCAGAGATGGTAATCAATGTATAGGGAATGGAGGAACTTCTACTATGATTACAATAGAAGAGGCTACTCGGATAACACATACTGTAGGAACTGTTACAGAGCCTAGTGCGCCCGGTCGAAATGACGCCATAATAAGAATTACTAGTGTTAGTGGAGGAAACCCGGTTGTTTCTGGTGTTAGACGATATTATAATTATACAATTCTGACTACAACCCCAAATATTACAGGTACGGCTGATCGAGAAGGTTTTGATATCCTAGGATTACCAGCTGGGGTACACCGTATCCGATATACAGATGCCAACGGATGTCCTCAGGAGTATACGTTGCCAAGGATCAATGATCCACAACCTATTACCTTTGATGTGGGGTATGAAAGCCCAAGTTGTTCAGCATCTCAGGACGGGCGTATTATATTAGAAAATGTTAATGGAGGCTATCCACCTTATACGTATGTTTGGACCCGGGATGGCAGTCCTTATGGAACAGGTCAATCCTCCATAACAGGAGGCCAGGATAATTATTCAGTAGTTGTCACAGATACTAGAAATGGTCGGGTAGAAAGCACAAATCTAAGTTTTTCTAATATTCCGGACCCAATAACCATAGATAGTGTTGAGATTACCGAACTACTTTGTTATGATGGTACTGTTTCTGCTACCATTGCTACCAGTGGTTCAGGCAACTATGAATACGGTATTTGGAATGGAACTAGCACTAGTTATATTACTTCTAATGTAATCACAGATATTCCTTACTCTGGAGCAGGATACCGATTTGTAGTTAGGGATGCTACAGCGCAGGTATGTGTTTCGGAGATTAGTGAACTATACCAAATAAATCGACCTGATGAATTTTATATTGACTACAATCCTACTAGTGATGTTGTCAATAATACGGTGAACGGTGGGAATAGTGGATCCATAACAATTACGCCACAGGGAGGTAGATCTCCATACACGGTAACTTGGGAGGTTGAAGGGAGCACGCTTACACAAACAGGTGCATCGATTTCTGGTTTACCTGCAGGAAACTATGTGGCTAGTGTTACCGATGCCAACAATTGTTCAACTACTTCCGGTACGATAGCAATTACAGAGCCGGATCGACTCACCGCGCTTATTGATATCACTAATTTGATTCCATGTTACGGGGGTACAGGTACCTTGACCGTCAGTGCCTTGGGCGGGTTATTGGATCAAAACAATCAATACCGCTATCAATGGTTTGTCGAAGAAAATTCAGTTTTTATTCCAATTAACGCTGCCAATGGGGCGCAATTGGAAAATGTATTAGCAGGAAATTATCAGGTTGAAGTTAGTGATGATTATACAACCACTACAGCATCTATAATACTTAACCAACCCGACTTACTCACTTTATCAGTTTCCAAAACAGATGTCAGTTGCTATGATGGTACCGATGGTACCATTGTATTAACTCCTGATGGAGGAACAGCCCCATATTTTTATTCTTTGGACGATGTTAATTATATGTTGGTAAGTGAGCTTGCCGATAATACGGTTACAGGACTTGCAGAAGGAGATTATACGATTTACCTTCGAGATTCTGAGGATTGTACTCTTGTTAATGCTGAAACTATTAGATTGGATCAACCAGAGGCTATAAGCATTGTGGAGACAGATAACCAAGCAGTTACTACAGTAGGCGGTACTAATGGATCTTTGGATATTACTGTTACATTGGGAGCATCGCCATATACGTTTAATTGGACGCTTGACAATGATCCTGTGTTTACAGCAACTACAGAGGATATCAATAACCTTAGTGCAGGAAACTATACAGTAATTGTAACTGATGATAATGGCTGTCCGCAAGAAGGGACTTTCGAAATACAAGAACCGGGTCCTTTATTAGTGGAACTAACCCAGGAAATGCCAGTACTGTGCTATGGCGAACAAACTGGAGAACTGTTAGCCAATGTAAGTGGAGGCTTTCCAATCAATTCCACTGTGGATGATTTTGAGTTTCGATGGTATGTGATAGAAAATGGTACGGAACGATTTTTAGAAACCGGTAATGGCCTTGTTCGATTGGAAAATCTTGGAGCGGGCATCTATAGAGTAGAAGTAGAAGATACGGTAGGGACTCAAAATGAGGCTACCTTAGAGATTACCCAGCCTGATGATTTAGTGTTAGAATTAGAAAGTGACCCAGTACATGTTTTGTGTCATGGAAGCGCCACAGGTAGTATCGATGTAACAGTAACTGGTGGTCCCCGCGATGAAAATACGGGAGCATATTATCCGTATAACTTCCGATGGAGCAAGCAGGAAGACCCTGATTTTGAAGCTACAACCGAGGATCTGGAAGATATCACTTCGGGAACGTATGAATTGGTTGTGATCGATGAGAACCTATGTACTACATCTTTAGAGAATCCAATAGTAATCACTCAGCCAGATGCGCCGTTGGAGATTTATGATATAGTTGCTACAAATCTTACTGGATATCAAACTCAAAATGGAAGTATTTCATTAGAAGTACGTGGAGGAACCTCTCCTTATGAATATGAATGGATTGATACCAATAATCCATTATTTACAGCAAACAGTCAAGATATAGGTAACTTACCCTCCGGAAGCTACGAGCTGCTTATTACGGATGCCAATGGGTGTACAATTCCTTTGAGTCAGCAAATTACAGAACCTAACGAATTAATTGTTAGGATTCTTCCTATTGAAGAAGAAGGTGGAGTACAATGTTTTGGAGAATTATCTGTAGTACCGTTAACCACTACTACCGAAGGAGGAAGCGGAGAGTATACCTACCAATGGTATGAAGAAAGCGATCCAAATACTATTTTGTTTGAGAGTTCAGAGACAGCTACTATCCCTGCAGGAATTTACGTTGTTTTAGTGAGTGATGAAAACGGAAATATAGATACTGATCGTTATGAAATCACAGAACCAAACGCTCTGGAAATATCAGAAACTATTACAAATTTACTATGTAATGGTGATAGAGATGGCACCATTGATATTACAGTTAACGGAGGAGTACCTCCTTATAGTTATAGTTGGAGTAATGGAGAACAGACAGAGGATATAGGTTCATTAAGCGCAGGGAATTATATTGTTACAGTAACTGATGCCAATCAATGTATATTGGAAAAAGAATATCGAATTGAACAACCACCAGCATTATTTATAAGAGATATCACTCGTGTCTACCCATCATCGGATACAGCTAGAGATGGTAGTATCACCTTGGATATAGGAGGCGGAACTACACCTTACAGATTCGTATGGCAGGAAATTAACGGAGCCATACAACCTACCACAACAAATATCCTTTCTAATGTAGGATCTGAAAAATATAGTGCTCAAATTATTGATGCCAACAACTGTATGCTAATTATTGAAGATGTTGATCTTTTTGTACCACCCGCATTAGAGGTTTTAGTAGAACGGGTTAGTGTAGTATCATGTTTTGAGGATACCGAATCTGGAAGCTTGCGAGCTACTGTTACAGGAGGCATTCCGTTTAATTCTTCAAAACAATACAACTACCAGTGGTTTAACGCCGATACAGGAAACCCCATAGGAGAAGATGCATTCATATTGGAAGGTATTGGTGCAGGGAACTATTATGTGACCGTATCTGATGCAGTTGATGTGAGCGCTACCAGCTTAATTTTTCAACTTGGACAACCAGATTTACTGCAATTAGAGTTGGAATCAGATTTTATAAATTGTGGAGACCAGAACGATTGGTTTGTTAGCTCTATACCTTCCGGAGGTACACCGCCTTATAGATATCTTTGGAGCAATGGTACTAGTGAAGGACAAATAGAAAATGTAAATGCAGGTACTTATTGGTTGGAACTGATTGATAGTCGAGGTTGTTCTGCCAGACGCGAGATTACCCTTACTCCACCAGAGACACTGATTGCCGATATTTCTTATATAAACCCAACTTGCTATGAAGGATGTGATGGAACGGCTAGTTTGAGTGTGCAAGGAGGAACTGCACCATATACCTATCAGTGGAGTAATGGGATCACAACACAGAATTTAACCGATCTGTGTGAAGGAAGTTATGAAGTTATCGTCACAGACAGTAAAGGATGCACTGTAGCACAAGAAATCACACTAGAAAACCCTGAACAACTTATTGTTGATTTAGGTGAGGATATCACCTTATGTTTGGGGCAGTCTACGTTGTTGGACGCTACCATAAGCGATTCCAATGCTTCCTACGAATGGATTTCGACTAATGGCTTTACAAGTACTCAGGCAACAATAGAGGTAGCTACGACGGGTATTTATGAAGTAGAAGTTACAGACTCTAGAGGATGTATAGCTATAGGAAGTATTTATGTAGAGGCTACTTCAGAAGTGATCTCAGCTAACTTCTTATCGTCTACACAAGTTTTTGTTAGTCAGGAGTTTGTGATTGTAGATAATAGTGATCCGTTTCCAGATAGTGTAGAGTGGATATTCCCTCCAGAGGCAGTAGTCAGTTATAGTGATCAGAATTATGCAGAGGTGCAGTTTGATGTGCCAGGAACTTTTAGTATTACACAGATTACCCACAAAGGGCTTTGTGAGGAGTCTATTACAAAAATAGTTACGGTTGTTGAAAAAGAATTTGATGAAACAGATGATTCGTCTTCAGCGGATGATATTAAAACTTTTATACATTATTCCGTATTTCCAAACCCAACTACCGATGGTAATTTTTCGATCAACATCGAGCTATCCGAGGTCAATGATGTCAACTTAAAAATCTTCAATATGACCAATAATTTGGAGTTGGATTCCAGAGGATCACAGGGGAGTATGAATTATGATTTCACCTATAACATGGCAAGTCTTCCATCAGGATTGTATTTTCTCCTTATTGAAGTATCTAATGGAAGTAGTAGAGTGCATAAACTGGTAGTCAATTAATGCTACGAGCAAAATGATAGTGGGTATATTTTAACAATTTGTAAAATTATATATCTAAAATAGTCTTTAAAGTCAATGATTTTAAAGACTATTTTAGTTGAATACTAAAAAAGTCTTATTGTTTATAATCAAATAGTTAATACTTAATGTCTTACTTTATAACTTCCGGTTTTGGGATCAAATAAAATCAAGTCTTCTGGAAATAATGAAGAAAAAGCCCTGCATTGTATGAGTTCTTTTGGACGACCAAATTCAAAACCTTCATTGTTCATGACAATCATTTTATCACATAATTGTATGGCAAAGTCAATTTCGTGAGTGGAAAATAAAATTGTTTTTTGGGTTTCGAAGGCTAAACGTTTTAACAACTTTAGTATGTATGCTTTATGATATACGTCCAAATGTGTAGTTGGCTCATCCAACATGATAAAAGGGGTATCCTGTGCAATCGCACGTGCTATAAGTACTTTCTGTAATTGGCCATCGCTTAATTCGAAACACTTCCTATTTACAAGTTCTTTGATATGAGTGACTTCTATAGCTTTTCTTACTTTTTGTATATCCTCTTCTAGTAGTTTGCCCACCCAATTGGTATAAGGCTGTCTACCTAGCGCGATGAGTTCGTATACTGTTAAGTTTTTTGAGGCTATTTGCTCTGTGAGAACAATACTTAACTGTGATGCAAGTTCAGAGGTTTTGTAAGTTTTAATTTCTTTTTCACATAAAAAAACATTCCCGCGTAGAGCAGGTTGCACCTTTGATAAAGTGCGGAGCAATGTTGATTTACCAATACCATTTGCACCTACTAATCCCACAAGTTCCCCTTCATATAACTTCAAGTTAATATCAGCAGCGACTACCTCCAAATTATTTTTATGCTGGTAGCCAATAGAGAGATCCTCAGTCCTAAGGACAATATTTTGGTTTTCAGTATCTAATGATTCTATTTCCATAATTATTTTAGTACCTAGTGCAAAGTTTTTAGTACAGAGCGTTTTTAAATACGCTTATTTTACTCAATTTTTGTTATCCGAATTCATTTTTTTGTCATAAGGCTATTATGCTAAGCTTAAAACTTCATACTCAGTTTTCAAGAGGTTATACGATATTAAAACAACATTTTTCGTTTTCGTACTAGTAACCAAATCACAACCGGTGCTCCAATCAATGAAGTAATAGCATTAATAGGCAAGGTATATTCTGTGCCGGGTAATTGCGAAATGGTATCACAAACTAACATAATAATACTTCCAAATAATACAACTGCCGGAATTAATGTTTTATGATCGGATGTATGAAATAATTGTCTTGTTAGATGTGGTACAGCCAATCCTATAAAAGCAATGGGCCCTGCAAAAGCGGTAATACTTCCCGCTAGCAATCCGGTAGCAATTATAATAAGAAAACGACTTTTCTTTATATTTAAACCTAAGCTACGTGCATAATTTTCTCCTAGTAGTAATGTATTTAAAGGTTTTATAGCAAATATAGCCAATATCATTCCGATAGTTGCGATTATAGAAAATATCAATAAATCGACCCAGGATAAATTTCCTAAACTACCAAATCCCCAAAAAATATAGCGTTGCAATTGTTCTGCTGGGGCAAAGTAGGAGAGTACACTTACTATAGCAGCAGTGATACTACCGAACATTAAACCAATAATTAGAATTGCCATGGTATCTCGAACTCTTATAGACACTAGCATTACCATAAACAGGACTAAGACACTTCCGGTACTGGCAGCAATAACAAGACCCCAATTGGATACTAAAAACAATGCTGTAGAACCACCAACCAAAGCACTTCCGAGAATTAATAAGGCGACACCAAGACTTGCACCAGAACTAATTCCTAAAACAAAAGGTCCCGCTAATGGATTTCTAAATAAAGTTTGCATTAATAATCCCGAAACCCCCAAACCACTTCCTACGATGATGGCAGTGATTGCTTTAGGTAATCGATAATCGATAATAATATGTCTCCAGGATTCTTTTTCGACTGTGGCGCCAACTAAACTTTTTAGGGTGTCAAACCAAGGAATAAGTACAGAGCCTAAGCTAATATTCGTAACAAAACATAGTAGCAATACTACGATGATGATGATAAATACGCTTTTATATGATTTATTTGGGGTCAACTAGTTCAGTTTTTCGAAAAAATAAGGTTCGTAATCTGTTAATAATTCGGGATGTGCTATCTTAATGATATCTTTAAGAATCAAATCCGGACGCATTGGACCTAATTCATAGTATACCAATCCACCTTTCGCACCAGTCTTTAATGTTGAAGAATATACGGTTTTATTTTTAAATGCTTCAAAAAAGGTATATCGATTGTTCTTTCCTTTTAGTTCCTCCAAGGACCTAGAAGATCCTGAACCAATCCAAAATTTAGCATCTTGCGCTTTTTCTAATACACTCTCAAAATTTAATGCGATACTTCCTGTTTTTTTCGTTTCTGCCCATAGATAGCTGGTGTTGGCATCTTTTAAAAATTTAGCAACATAACTATCTCCTCCGGGTACGTGCCAAACATCTTTAAACATATTACCTGATAAAACAGTAGGAGTTGTTGCAGCATTATTAGCTAAGGTAATAGCATCATTATAATTTCTTTCAATTTTTTTAAATATACTATCTGCTTCTTTTTCTTTATTGTAAAAAGCGGCCACAAATTTTATCCACTCTGCACGCCCTAATGGATGCTGTTCCATCCAAGAGCCATTCATAACCACTGGAATTCCTGTTTTTTCCAAAAGATCATATGTTTTGATATCTCCCGTAGCAGAGTAACCAATGATAAGCTCAGGAGCTAATTCTAAAGTAAATTCGGTATTTAGATGACCATTATTTCCTAATTCTATAATGGTTCCATTATCAATTAAAGCTCGAGTTTTTTCTGATGAAATGTAATCACTATGAGGAAAGCCGATGAGCTTGTTTTCTAGGCCCAGATACTCCAGCATAGGTATATCTGTGGTAGAAGTAACCACAGTTTTATCTACAGGGACTTCTATATAGGAAGCCCTACCAGTAATAGTTGGTTTTTCTGATCCTTTAGGGTATAAAATATACGTGAATGTAGTTTTAGCTTCAGGCCAAGGGGCGGTTATGCTAATTTCTTTATACGTATCCTTGTTTTGTATCGTAAAACCAGTGGCATAGTCAATTTTTTGATCTGCAAGTTTCTCAATAGCTACAGGAACAATTAATTTCTTCTCTTGTTTACACGACAGAAAAGAAAAAAATAATACTATTAGAATTAGATAATTCTTCATATGATTTCTGAATATTTATCAAACTTCGATATTTTTTTGAAAACCTACTATGATTTACCGTTAATTTGTGTTTTTAAATATAGTGGTATGTCATTTTTGTGTTCTTGGAGTGGAGGAAAAGATAGTTGTTATGCGATGTATATGGCTACAGAAAAGGGATATATACCGTCCGTTTTATTAAATGTGCTAAACGAATATGGAGATCGATCTCGTTCACACGGAATTCCTAAAGCGATACTAAAAGCTCAGGGAAATTCTCTTGGAGTACCAATTCATTTTTTTGAAAGTACCTGGGATAATTATGAACAATTATATATTGAGAATTTAAAATCACTGACTACTACATATAATTTGAAATCTGCGGTTTTTGGAGATATCGATATTCAGACACATCGAGATTGGGAAGAAAAAGTATCTATGGCAGCTGGTCTAAAAGCGATGTTACCTATCTGGCAACACCGCAGAAAACAATTGGTATTGGATATGATTGATTATGGGATTGAAGCTATCATTGTATCTTGTAATCAAACGTTAGGCTCTGATTTTTTAGGTAGAATAATTGACCAGGAACTTATTAAAGACTTAGAAACTCTGGGTGTAGATGTTTGTGGAGAAAATGGAGAATATCATACACTGGTGGTAAATGCCCCACTATTTGCACATCGATTGAATGTCGAGGTAATTGGTACAGAAATATCTTCTAATTACAACTTTGCAAGACTAGCGTTGTATTAGATTTTAATGATATCTCCATAATGTATTTTGATACTAAAAGAGTCCTTAAGTGCTATTTGCCGAATGTACGAAAGTAATGCCCGCATCGGCCCAGCATGAGAGACAATCACAATACTTTCTGAAGAGGAATGATTCAGGGAATTATAAAATGCTACTATTCTCTCTTGAAGCATAACATAAGACTCACCATTAGGAACCTGCACATTCACAAAATCTTTCATCCAGAGATCTAAAGCTGAAGGATCAATGTCGTTCCAGGCTTTTAGTTCCCAATCACCAAAATTAAGCTCTTTAAGTCTGTCATCAAACGTAGTAGGAATATCAAACGTTTCGGCTAAAATTTTACAACGTTGTAATGGACTACAGCATATTTTTGATATTTCTTTTACTGGAATTTGGTTATGGATTTCTATAACTTCAGATTCAAAAGTATCGGTTACACCGAGATCACTTTGCCCGTAGCAAATTCCTTTTTCTATATTAGGAGTGGTATGTCTTACCAGATATATTTCCATAAAGCTATGATACTAAGATAAAATACTACTTCACTAAGCTGCTGCACGGCACCTGCACAATCACCTGTTTGGCCGCCTATCCATTTCTTAAATTTTGAGGCTAAAAAAAATTTAGATAGATACATCGGTATCAGTGTCAAAAATAGTAAAGGATTTAGGAATAAAAACAAGGGAATAATCCCAAATAAACCACTTATCAAAAGCATAGTAATACTCATGCTTTTTGCAGCTGGTTTCGCTTTGCTATCTTCTGTGTCGCGCACATATGGATGTGTAAATAATAGCGTAGTTGCGATAAACCGACTAAGACTGTGTCCGGCAATAATTACCAGAGGAATATAAAAAGTTTCGACTTCTTGTAGAGCCAAAAATTTGATAGCAAGTATCAATAGAATTCCGATGGTACCATAGGTTCCTAGTCTAGAATCTTTCATAATTAAAAGAATCTTTTCTTTGGTCCATCCACCACCAAAACCATCACAAACATCGGCAAACCCATCTTCATGAAAAGCTCCAGTAGTATAAATTGTAGCAAACATAGAAAGTAGTAAAGCAATTTCTACGGAAAAAATATAGGAACAAACATAAAAAACACCAGCACCAATGCTTCCCACTAGTATGCCTACTAATGAAAAATATTTCGAACTCTTTCGTAAATATTGCGGATCGTGATCTATCCACTTAGGACAAGGAATTCTGGTAAAAAACATAAGAGCAGTAAAAAATATATGAATCTCTTTTTTCATGAGTATAAGCTCTTTAAAATTTTAATTAATAACGATATCTAAACCCGAATCCTCTATCGGGTATTTCCAAAAAGGGATTAAAATTAAAATAAACAAAACTGTTGCCATAGCCATTCCAGTTAGTCCTATTTTATTTTTCTTTAAAAAAGATATGATACCCAGATAAAAACTTAATAGTGAAATGCATACTATCGTGATTATGCATAATCTTTTAAAAGAGGCTAAATCGTTAATAAACATAAAACGAACCTCTTTGTTAAGAATTAAACTACGGTATATTTCATGCATTAACGTATTATATTTATACATAAAGAAAAAGCCTATAAAAGAAACTACTATGGATAAAACACCTTTTTTCATATTAATGATTAACTATTCATTGGTGGTTACTTCGGCTTCTTCAAAACTCGCCATATGATTTAAGAATGCAATTGCAGATTCTAAAATAGGATAAGCGACTGCTGCTCCGGTACCTTCACCTAGTCGCATTCCAAGAGATAACAGCGGTTTCTTTTTAAGAAAGTTGAGCATTTTTTGATGCCCTTGTTCTTCGGATGTATGCGCAAAAATACAATAATCCAGTACATTATTATGAATTGCAAATGCTGATAAAAGCGCAGCTGTAACTATAAAACCATCAATCATAATAGTCATTTTTAATTCAGCTGATTTTAGTATTGCTCCTGTAATCATTGCAATTTCAAAACCACCAAAAGTAGCTAAAGCTTCTAACGGAGTTTTTGGGGAGTGTTTCTTAAAAACGGTCTCTAGAATCGTTTGCTTTGTTTTTATTGCCTCGCCTTGGGCTCCTGTTCCTGCACCAACACATGCTGTAATTGGAATTTGGGTAAAATGTGCCATTAGTAGTGCAGCTGCAGATGAATTTCCAATTCCCATTTCGCCAAATCCTATCACATTACATCCATTTTGAAATGTTTTCAAAACAACAGTAGCTCCTTTTTCAATAGCCTCATTACATTGATTAATAGACATTGCAGGTGCTAGCTCATAGTTTTTGGTTCCATACGCTACTTTAGCATCAATGAGTCCTTTCATTTTCTCAAAATCATGGTTCACACCAGCGTCTATTATTTTTAGATGAATTTTATGTTGCACGCAGAATGAATTAATAGCAGCACCACCATTAAGGAAATTGTAGACCATTTGTTGGGTCACTACCTGAGGATAAGGATTTACCTCTCCTTTTTCTGCTATTCCGTGATCTCCTGCAAAAACAAGTATAGTAGGTTCTTGTAATACAGGATGCGTAGTGTTTTGTATTAATCCAATTTGTAATGCAATTTTTTCTAATGTGCCTAAGGAACCTTGAGGTTTCGTTTTGAGATTAATTTTATGCTGAATTTTATCTTCTAATGATTTGTCTAATGGAGTAATGTCGAAACTCATTTATTTTATTTTTACTGGTATTCCTGATACCATTAGTATAGCATGATCGGCTTGCTTTGAAATATGTTGATTCATCCAACCTTGTAATTCGGTGAACTTCCTTCCTATTTCGGTAGCAGCGTGAACCCCCATTCCGATTTCATTGGATATGATAATGACAGTTGCATTGATTTCCAGAAGTTTATCAAATTCTCTTTTAGCTTGAGATAAGGAAAGTTCAATATCATTTTTAGTATCTACAAAAAAATTGGTAAGCCATAATGTGACACAATCGATAACAACAACCGTATCTTTTTCAATAACTTTGGATAGTTCTTTTTCTTCCTCAATAGACTCCCACCGACCATCGCGATCTGCAATATGTCTATTAATACGTTTTCGATGATCTCCATCCCAGACTCTCGATGTAGCTATGTAGATTGGGTTGTCTGAAAGTTCTAAGGCGAGGTTCTGAGCATAACTGCTTTTGCCCGAACGCTCTCCACCAGTGATGTAATACAACATTTGTAATAGGTTTTAAGGAGCGCAAAGATACTGGTAAAACTAATTTATTCGGTAAAGCGAACAAATTTTCGAAGAAATATAATACATTCGCCCAGAATTTTGGTTCCAATACGCTTTTCATAGCGTTGAAGATTAAAAGGGAATCAGGTGCATAAATTAAGAATTCATAATTATGAATTTAGAATTAATAAATCCTGAGCTGTTCCCGCAACTGTAAGCTGTGCCGAATCGTCACTGATAAATTAGTATCAGTAATGTAATAGGCGTTTGTTGTTAATTCTTTAAAACCACTGCTTGTGTCGAACTCGTTTCGACATTTTTTTAATTATTTTAAAAAGAAACTGAAAAAAGTTCAGTTAAAGTGGGAAGGTGAATAACAAGACGCAAGCCAGGAGACCTGCCTTAGTTCATAATGTCAAACTTTCGGGATAGAAGTTTAGGTATGGGTAAACTACATACTTTTTTCCGGTAATTGTAAAATTAAGTCATTTTGGAAATGAACAAAAAAGTGTTTTTTGGGGCTGCACTATGGATATTAGGAGCTCAGGTTGTTTCAGCGCAGGATTCAACAAAAAATGAAAAAGTAAACGAATTAGAGCAGGTAGTACTTTCTGATTCTAAATTCAAATTAAAAAGAGAACAAAGTGGTAAGGTAATTACCAAAATCACCTCCGAAGAGTTAGAACGTAGCCAAGGACAATCTGTGGCTACTGTTTTAAATAGAATCGCTGGAGTTTTTATCAATGGTAGTAACAATGCAGCCGGAGAGCCCTTAGGAGTATATGTTCGTGGTGGTCGTAATCGTCAGGTAGTTATCAGAATTGATGGAGTTACGGTGAGTGATCCCTCATCATCTGCTGGTGATTTTGACCTCAGGTTACTTTCGGTAAATCAAATAGAATCTATAGAAATTCTGAAAGGAGCTTCTAGTACGCTATATGGGTCTGGTGCTGCTACAGCGGTTATTAATATTACCACTAAATCTGAAAGCAATAAGAAGATTGCCGCACAATTCTCTTCTACAATAGGCACAAACCAATCTCAGGAGGATCAGGATTATGATATCAACGAGTTTGTGAATTTAGCATCTATTAGTGGTACAGTTAATAAGGTGAGTTATCTGGCAAGTTTTAGTAATCAATTTACAGATGGATTATCGGCAGCAGAAGCAAAAGGAGCAGAAAGTGATGCCTACAATAAATTTAATGTCTTAGCAAAATTAGGATATCAGTGGAACAAGCATTTTAAGTTTCATTTTTTTGGAAATCTGGATCAATATAAAACAGATTTTGATGGCGGTGCAGGACTTGATGCTGATAATCAATTTAAAAGTCGACAGATGAGAGCCGGTTCTTTTTGGGAATATAATTATCCTAATGGGAGCTTTACTTTTGTAGATAGTTATTCTTTATTAGAAAGAGAGTTTGTATTTGGTTCCCCATCCAGATACGAGAGTAAAGTGTATACATTCGACACGTATAACAAATACAATATCAAAAACACACTGTATACTGTAGTTGGAGCAAACGGATCTTACAGTGATTTTAATTTATTTAACATTCCTTTTGGTAGCAATGCTTTAGAGCAAACCATTAATGATAATGAGGCAGATTTTGATATTATTGACCCATATATAAATGTGGTGTACGTGTCCAAATTTGGTTTATATGTCAATGCAGGAGCACGATTAAATATTCATAGCGCTTATGGTAATCACATAGTCTATAATCTTAACCCATCTTTTACGTATGTTTTTGGTGATAATTATGTTAAAGGTTTAGCATCGTATAGTACTGCATATATTACTCCATCATTATTTCAACTATATGACACCGCATTTTTTAGTGGAAATCCGGATCTAGAACCCGAAGAAAGTAGAACTATAGAAGCAGGAGTAGCGCTATCTCATGAAAAAAGAGCGACCATTAGTATGGTTTATTTTAATAGAAAGTCAGAAAAATTTATCACATTTGATCCAAATACCTTTGCAAACTTTAATTCTCCAGATGATATTAAGGTGGATGGTATCGAGCTCGAGTTTGATACCAAAATGTTAGATGATAAACTAAAAATTGGAGGTAATTATACCTACACCAATATATCCAGATTAGAAAATAATATTAGAATCCCGGAGCATAGTGTTCAGGCGAATATCGGATATCAACTGTCCGCAAAAACCTTTACATCGTTAAGTTACCAATATAATGGAGAACGCACAGATACCAATTTTGATCCCGTTACATTTGCACCTACACCAGTTCCTTTAGATGGTTATGGGATTTTTGATTTTTATATAAGTCATCAGCTTTCAAATAATATGACTGTTTTTGCAGCGATGAATAATATTACTAATGAAGAATATCAAGAAATAGTTGGATTTAGTACCAGAGGAAGAAATGCTAGGATAGGATTTAATTTGAAATTTTAAATATAATATTAGTTAAAAAAGGCTCCCAAACTAGAAAGTTTGGGAGCCTTTTTATATAATCTATTTTATTGAAAAATGAAATCTTTTATCTTAGATACGTCGGTATCTTTGTACATTCTTTGGTAATTAGGGGTATACATTTTACTTTCACCCAGAGTTTCTAATACTGTTGTATTATATTTTGCTAGGGATCTGTTTCCTAAAATATCATCAATTGCCGCATTCAATAGAGGCTCGTTAGGGTCTCCTAATACTCCAAGGTTAGCAAAGTCTTCGGCGATTTCAATTTCTGGAACAAAACCACCAAAATAATCCGTAAAACCTACAGAATTTAATGATCTAAGAACTAAAGGTTGCATAGCGTATGTATGTCCTGGATTCGCTCCGTTACGTCCAAAACCATCAGAGTCATACAAGGTTACAGATGCCTGAAATTTTCCTCTACTGGTAGAACCAATCTGTATTACATTAATATATGGGTCCAGACCATTAATTACCAGCTCACTTGCAGAAGCAGAGCTTCGGGTAGTCAATATATAAACTCGACTTAGGTTTAAACTATTGATTCCTGCGCCTGTTCTGATTTGATTGTCAAAAAAATTAGTATCGCCAAATTGTTCCTGGCGATCCTCATTCCATTCTTCTGTAGTAAACACTTGTCCGTTAAACTGTCCTGTGATCATACTGGCCAGGTCAATGGCTGTAGTTACTGAGCCACCACCGTTATAACGCAGGTCCAAAACCAAATCAGTTACATTGGCTGCGGCAAACTGTCCAAATACGTTATTTAATTGTGTGTCAAAGTCCCCTGTAAAACCGTTATACATTAAATACCCAACAGGATCTCCACCTACATCAAGAACTTTGTGAAGAAAAACAGGATTCTCTGTGTATTGTACTTTGGTTAGGGAGACAGATACGCCAGTAGGCGTAATATTATTTCCATCAAAAGTAGCAAGACCAATGGTGTACGTATCCGGACTTAATAATTGACTAAAGTTCTGATCCGTGATCTGAGTTCCATTAATAGTGTTAAATATATTGCCTCTTACAATTCCATTCGTTTCGGCATCGGTTCCCGGTAGCACGTAACGAACATACCCAAACACATTAGAAGCATCATTAGGATATCGAACCAGACCAAATTCCATACCATTATTTCTTGTAATTCCATCAAAAGCTTGTTCTAACGCTACATAATCATCAACTAAGAAACTAAATTCATCAACTTTTATCTGTTCAGAACCTACCGTTACTGTTTCTTGGGTTCTTAAACCTTCAAAAATGGCTTCTGGTGATGAGAAATCATTAAGAAAATCGGTATATTCCTGATCAGAAGAAAAACGATCATTTGCCAAATCCGGAACCATCGATTTATACACATAAAAAGCATTCATGCCTTTCCATATAAAATCGTTGATCTCCAATACACTTGCTATTCTTGGAACATCGTCATTGTCATCAAAACAACTGTTAAGCGTACCTCCGATAATAAGCAGTAAGGTAAAATACTTTAAAAATTTCATAGATTATTTTTATTTTATATAACCCTAAAAATAGGGACTTTATTATAATTTCAAAAAATTGTGTAACAAATTATACGTATAGTCGTCTCCCTTATATAAAGCTAACAAGTTAGTTTTGTAACAACCAACCAACATTTTATGAAAGAAAGAGCATTTATAACGCTTACAAATGGTTTTAAGGACAAGCTATATAGGTTGGCTAAACGATTGTTGGTGAGCAATGAAGAAGCAGAAGATGCGACACAAGAAGTATTGTTAAAGCTATGGAGGAATAAGACCAAAATGGCGGAGTACAAAAACGTAGAAGCATTTGCAATGACAATGACCAAAAATTATTGCTATGATAAACTAAAAGCAAAAGAAGCTGGGAATTTAAAAATAGTACATAGTAATTATAAAGATGAACGACCTTCATTGCAAAGAGAAGTAGAGGCAAGGGATAGTCTGGAGTGGGTAGGAAAGATTATGCAAGGACTACCAGAGCAACAACGAATGATTATTCAATTGCGGGATATAGAACAATATAATAATGCAGAAATAGCAGAAATGTTGGAGATGAATGAAACAGCAGTGCGCGTAGCATTATCAAGAGGAAGAAAAGTAATACGACAAGAATTATTAAAAAAACACAATTATGGAGTTGGCTAACATAGAAAAATTACTGGAAAAGTATTTTGAAGGAGAAACGACCCTTTCTGAAGAAAAAGAATTAAAGGTTTACTTTACCGGAGAAAGCGTGCCGTCACATTTGGAGAGATACAAGGATTTATTTCAGTTCTTTTCTGAAGAAAGTCAAGTAACTGCTAGTTCAGAAGTTATATTAAGTACCAATACAGTGCCTTGGTATGCCTGGATAGGCGTAGCTGCATCGATAGCTTTGATTGTGGGGCTGTTTATGACAAATCTATTACCAGGAGCTGACCCCGACAAAGGTCCACTGCTGGTTATGGAAAAAGATTTAGGTACCTATGATGATCCCGAAATAGCTTTACAAAAAACCAAAGAGGCCCTCGATTTGGTTGCAACATTAATGAATGAGGGTAAAAAGGACCTGGTGTACCTGAATGAATTTGATACCGCCAAAAAAGAACTGGTGTATCTTAAGGAGTTCGAAACTGCCAAAAACAAATTAATAAAATAAAAACGAATAGTATTTTTCCCAAATAAGGGAACCTTTAAAAATGAATTAATTATGAAAAAGTTTGCAATTATATTAGTAGTAGTACTAGTACCTTACCTATCGGTTGCTCAGAGCAATTTTGATAAATATGAAGATATGAATGAAGTATCATCTGTTGTGGTAACTAGTAAAATGTTTAAGCTGTTAAGCAAAATGGATCTGGAGAGTAATGATCCTGAAGTTAAGGAATATATGAATCTTGTAGAAAATATTAAAAACATCAAGGTGTTTGCTACAGAGAATAATGAAATTGGTCAGAAGATGAAAGCTGATGTTCAAAAATATCTAAGCAGTACATCCTTAGACGAATTGATGCGCGTAAAGAGTGATGGAAAGAATGTAAAGTTTTACTCCAAGCCTGGAAAAAATGACAATTTTGTGACAGAACTGTTTATGTTTATGGAAGGAATGGAAAATGATGGAGGACCAAATACAGTAGTGCTGACAATTACCGGAGATATTGACTTAAGACAAGTGTCTAAAATTGCAGATCACCTTAATGTTCCGGGAGGGCAAGAGCTTAAAAAAGTAAAAAAGAAAAATTAAACGAATAGTATTTAGTTTTTGTTACACCCAAGCTTCTTTAGATGAAGGTCTGAAGAAGCTTATTATCATCAATCAATCAACCTTATTTGCCTAGGCGAACAAAACCAATAAAAATGAAAAATATTATCAAAATAGTTGCTGTAGCTTGTACGATGCTACTGATAAGTTGTAACAGTGAAATATCACTTCAGAAATATTTTGTAGATCATCAAGGAGATGCCGATTTTATTGCGGTGGATCTTGCTACAAGCTTGTTGGATGCCAGAACTAGAAAAGTGGACCTGTCTGAAGAAGAAAGAGAAGCACTGGAGAGTATTAAAAAAGTTAATTTTTTAGCGATGCCGCTAAAAGAAGAAAACAAAAAGAGGTTTGAAGAAGAGAAAACCAAAATCAATACCATTCTTGATGCCGATAAATATGAAACCTTAATGAGGTTTGGTTCTAACGGAACCAAAGCAGTATTAAAGTTTCAGGGAGAAGAAGATAATATTGATGAAATGATTGTATTTGCATCTCATAACGAAAGAGGATTGGCGCTGGTGCGGGTTTTGGGAGATGATATGAAACCAGAAAATGTTGCCAAATTAATGAATGCAATCGATAAAGGAAATGTAAATATGGGTGCTATTAAAGATATCCTGGGAGAGATAAATATCGACTAAACAGCGATATAAATACTATTTTATTAAGTACATAAAACAAAAAAGCTTCGAACTGCTCTAGTATCGAAGCTTTTTTGTTTAGTGAATAGACATTAAACCCGGATTATGCATTGGAACTTCGTAATGAAGCATTGAGACCCAATAAATAGTAGCTTTTTCTTGATTTTAGCATAGCACCGCCAAGGTGAAATTAAAAAAAGAAGTGAAACATCAGTATTTGAAGTGGCTCAAAGATGTAATGGATTTTCTAATGCATAATGCGGGTTAAATTCCATCAACCACCATCAACTAAATTCCGGTATAATTAGATGGTGTGATCGTTTTTAATTCTGTTTTTATAGCATCAGAAATTTCTAAGGTTTCTATAAACGCTGCAATAGACTGTTGATTGATCTTGTCATTCGTTCTGGTAAGCCCTTTTAAGGCTTCATACGGATTTGGATATCCTTCTCTTCTCAATATCGTCTGAATCGCTTCTGCAACCACAGCCCAGTTATTTTCGAGATCTTGAGCAAATTTCTCTTTGTTCAATAATAGTTTATTCAATCCTTTTAAAGTAGCCTGAAACGCGATGAGCGTATGTCCAAAAGGAACGCCTACATTTCTTAAAACGGTACTGTCTGTTAAGTCACGTTGCAAACGACTCACCGGTAATTTAGCTGATAAATGTTCGAATAGCGCATTGGCAATACCAATATTTCCTTCACTATTTTCAAAATCAATAGGATTGACTTTATGAGGCATTGCAGAAGAACCGACTTCTCCTTTTTTGATTTTTTGTTTAAAGTAATCCATAGAAACGTATGTCCATACATCACGATCCAGATCCAGAATGATCGTATTGATACGTTTTAGTCCGTCAAACAAAGCTGCCATATGATCATAATGCTCAATCTGGGTGGTTGGGAAAGAATGGTGTAAACCTAATTTTTCTTGTACAAAACGAGTTCCAAATTCTTTCCAATCGATGGCAGGATAAGCAACTTTATGTGCGTTATAGTTTCCAGTTGCTCCACCAAATTTGGCAGCACTTGGGATATCATTTAATAAATCAAATTGTGCCTCTAGTCTGGTTACATATACCTGAAATTCTTTTCCTAATCGGGTAGGAGAGGCGGGTTGTCCGTGAGTACGTGCCAGCATAGAAATATCAGACCATTCTCCTACCAGTGATTTTAGTTTGTCCTTTAGCGCTAGATAATGTGGGATATATACATCACCAATGGCTTCCTTTATACTTAGAGGGATGGCGGTATTATTAATATCCTGAGAAGTTAATCCAAAATGAATAAATTCTTTATAATCTTGTAAACCAAGAGTATCAAATTTTTCTTTAATAAAATACTCTACCGCTTTTACATCGTGATTGGTTACCTTTTCTATATCCTTTATCGCCTGTGCATCCGCTGTAGAGAATTGCGTGTAGATTTCTCTAAGCTTTCCAAAAACGGCCGTATCAATATCCGTAAGCTGTGGTAGCGGAATTTCGCATAACGCAATAAAGTATTCGATCTCTACCAGTACGCGATATTTTATCAAAGCTTCTTCACTAAAATAAGTACTTAATGATTGTGTTTTAGAAGCATAACGGCCATCGATAGGTGAAATAGCTTGCAAAGGAGATAATGACATAACGTAGTTTTTTGAAAGCTGCAAAGATAATTTATTTAATATTGAATATCGAAGTGTGAAGAATGATTTTTGTTGAAATAATGGGTTAGTAGTTACGAGGTGTGTTTAGGATTTAACAATTCACCTAATATCTAATTCACAATTTCTTCAAAACCATTCGAGATCTTGCTTTGTACGCAGCACTACCTTTATGATAATTATTTTCTATAATACTCTTTAATTCTGGATGTACCCAATCATATTCGGTGCCTAGTAAATACAAACTAGTCATAGAATATGCTTTTGAGGCTACTTTCTGGTCAGTAATCAACCAGTCAAAACAAGCTTCTGTTATTTTTTCTCTATAAAGTGGTTTCAGGTGTTTTCTTACTTCTGGATTTTTGCTTTTATAAAATGCAAGTATCAGATATTCGCATATTTTTGCTACGGGTCTTACAGCAGAATCCTGATATACT
Organism: Aquimarina ulvae; assembly: GCF_053613295.3. Lineage (NCBI taxonomy): Bacteria > Pseudomonadati > Bacteroidota > Flavobacteriia > Flavobacteriales > Flavobacteriaceae > Aquimarina > Aquimarina ulvae. The sequence goes on along the minus strand of NZ_JBSIBP030000014.1, from coordinate 11,323 downwards.
TTGGGTAACAAGTATATGAATGAATCCAAATATGGAAGTATTGTCTCTAAGTTCTTTTTACATAGGAACTCTAATCCCCAGGAAGCTTTGCAGGATATTTCTTCATCTACTAAATGACAGACTTCCATCAACTGCGGGAGCAATTCTGGATTATGTAAGATTAGGTTGGCGAAATAATTCCGCTTTTCTCTAGAATGATTGGTGTTTCTGATTTCCTCTTCCAGATTAATCATAATGAATCCTACTATTTTAAAACAAATGTTTTAAGAATCCCAGTCATTTATTAATGTAGTGTTACGTTACATTCCCATTCATAATAAACTTCGACTGAAATTTGTTTTTATAAAATGATGAGTTTTGATTTTCAAATATAAATATTCTAAAATCTTTTTTTTTAATTATGAGTGTCATATTATAAATACAATTTCTATCAATTATTAAGCAATTCACTTACCACCTTCGGAACTCCGATGGTAGCTTTTTCTGACAAAATCGTCAGGTTTTTTTTTGGAGCTATTGCTGGTTTGGGGTCAATAAAATAGATAGGAGTATCCTGCGGCGCAAATTGTAATAGGCTGGCAGCCGGATAAACTTGCATGGATGTACCTATAATCACAAGGATGTCTGCTTGTTCCGTAATCTGTATGGCGAGATCCAGCATCGGTACTTCTTCTCCAAACCATACAATGTGAGGACGCAGTTGAGAATTGTGTTCACAGAAATCCCCAATGTTTAGATCTGTTTTCCAATCTAAAACCAAATCGTTGTCAAATTGGCTGCGCACTTTTAATAATTCTCCGTGTAAATGTACTACCTGACTACTGCCAGCACGTTCATGAAGATCATCTACATTTTGAGTTACAATAGTAACTTGATGTGTCTTTTCTAATTCTACAAGAGCCTGATGTGCTGTATTAGGAGCGACTAACTGCAATTGACTTCGTCTTTTATTATAAAAATCTAACACCAATGCCGGATTATTGTTCCACCCAATAGGAGAAGCCACTTCCATAATATCATGTCCCTCCCATAAACCATCAGCATCCCTAAAGGTATTGATTCCGCTTTCGGCGCTAATACCTGCCCCGGTAAGTACCACTATTTTTTTCATTTTTTCTCTAAAACTATCTAAAATATTTTAATCTACCATCGTGAGCGGTATCAATCGTATAAAATTTATGCGACGGTACTCTTGGGGCGTTAGCATCAGTAAGTTTTAGGTGCTATTTTAAAAAAAGTATACGAATCCGTGTCTTTTTTCGTTTAGAGACTCTTAACCCCATAAACCGATAATATGCAATTTTATCTCGATAAAAGAAATCTTCATAACCACCGCAACAGTTGTTATTCCATATCAATATTGAGGTTTTACCGTATCAAAAGTATTGCTAAATATCCTAACTTGTATTCAGTAAATGTGTACAATTTTTTAAGAATACTAACAGTATTTAATAACCAACGCTAACCTTTAATTGTTTACCTCATGAAATACCCTTATATCATTATTGATAATGATCAGAATTCTGCGCGCACAATTCAGATCGCATTAGAAGATCACAATGATTATATCTGTACTGGAATTGCCAAAAATGAACAAGAAGCTTTGGATTTAATTTTAGAGAGAAAGCCTAGGTTAATTTTCTTGGAGCCGGAAGTTCCAGGCGTTCAATCTTCCAAAACCCAGTATAATTTATTGTCAGAACTTACCAGATACATGACCAACCTTCCAGAAGTTGTTATTGTTACAAAAACTTCTGAGTATGCTATAGAAGGTATACGCAATAGTGTTTTGGATTATATCCTGAAACCATTAACCAAAAGTGACCTGATCAAAACCTTGCATAGGTTTGAAAAAGACACTGATGGAGTGATGGATAATACATTGTGTTTTAAGTCCTACGGAGATTACCGGTTTGTAAATATCGATGAAGTATTGTATCTGAAAGCAGATAATAATACCACGGATTTTATAATGAATAATGGTAATAAAGTAGAAGCTTTTAAAACACTGAAGCATTTTCAGAACTTGTTGCCGGATCATTTTGTAAGGATTCATAATAGTTATATTATCAATACTAAGTATGTATCCAGGATACATTTTGGGAAAGCAAAATGTGCTATTAAGAATACGAGTGATTTGATTCCTTTCTCTAAATCGTATAAAACAAACGTAGAAGAAATTAAAGACACGTTGGCTAAGAACAGCTTTCTATATGTGTAGTGAGACTTTGTTTTATGAAAATTGCAGAATGTAAATTTTGTAAAACGAACAGTTAAGCTTCTTTCTCCCTATACCCTAAATAGTATGTGAGGTTGTCGTACTTAGCTGTCACACTGCGCTTGTCGAAGAGTAGCTGAATTTTGGAATAAATTCTGGTAGCTTCTACATATAGTTATATGTTGTTTACAAAACCTAATAAAGCGAATCCAACTCGATAAAAGTAAGTCATACGATTAGTGTGTTATGTAAAATAGTTAGTAAATGTGTATCATGGTAGCTGATTGTTTTTATGGTTTACAAAATAAACAACATCTGCTCGATACGAATACCTAAGTCTAATAACCTCCTTGTTGCAACAAGGAGGTTATATTTTTTGATACCATCATATTGTCTTTTTTTATTTACTATACGTATTCCCACCTCCTTAGTATTCGTGACTATTATATATACAATCGTACAGAAATATTTGTAATATAAAAAGTGAAATTTTCCCCAAATATATATATCGCAATGTACTTTTATTTGTAACTATTTGTTTTATAGTTGTTTACGGATAACTCTGTATAATCTATTAGAATTTTAAAACAAGAAAATTCCCCGAAAATTAAGTAGCCTGTAGGTCGAGCTGGTGGTTTTGCTACACGGGGATTTTTTATAACACACTAGAAACTAAAAACTTACGTATGCTGAGGGGATTTTTTAATCCTTTTATGGGGAAAATCTATGATTTATTCTATTAGGTGATAGAGGATGTTCTATTGATAAAGATACCTGCGATGATGATTTTGTCAAATTTTTACTTTTTTTTAAGGTTTTTTTACTATTTATTTACCAAAATCAGTAGAGTAATCGATTTCCTACATTTTTAGCCCTTTTTAAAATCGGGTCATTCACACGCATACCATACCCATCTACACCCCAAAGGCATCCATCTACTAAACACACCTTAATATATTAGGCGCGAGGGGGCAATCTCCCTACATTTGTAGTGTACAATTAAGGTTATCAACCTATTACACATTTACTAAAAGGATATACAAAGAGAAATCGGAGTATTGCTGGCCAGCAAAATCCTTACTAATGAGAAACAGAATAGCCATTTGTCTATTCTTACTGGACAAAAAAAGTCTTGAGAAAGAAAAAAGAAAAATTTAATAAACCGAATTACAACCAAAATAAGATATATAATTTTAAAAACAAACTATTATGAAAGCTATAAAAACTATATTCGCAGTATTATTCGTAAGTTCAATGTTCATCGCTTGTGAAGCAGACAACATCAATGATGAAGTGGGAGTTGAGGAAATGGAATTTGATACTTTTGCAGGAGAGGATGATGAGGAGGAAACTTCTCCAGAGGGTAAATAATTTTTACATTAATATATAAGATTTAAGAGAAGTCAATAAATAGACTTCTCTTTTTTTTATAATTTTTAATTATTACTTTAGAGTCAAATTATTCTCATGAATATTTCTTTTAAATATGGTTTTGTTTTTTTCTCTATAATTTTTCTTTTCGCTTGTAATTCAAATAAGGAAGAGATAGAAGATACGAGTTTGAAAAACAAAATGATAGATTCAAATATTAGTGACTCTCAGGATAATTCTAGACCAATAGCCGAACGTAAGGAAAAATTAAATATCGCTTATGGAGTCACTACAACATTAGCCAATGATTTTGAAAAAATTGATAAATTGTTAAGCATAGCAGCTAAATATTATAGTTTAGGTGATTATGAAAATTTTAAAAAAATCAACGAACGATCTTTAGCATTATCTAAGAAATTGTCAGATTCTTTGTCAATGGCAAAATCTTATAATTACTTAGGAATGTATTATAGGGATATTAAGCTTGATAGTGCATATAACTTTTTTTATGAGGCAAATAAAATATATGCTGCTTTTGACAAGAGTGAGTCAAAGGATATTAAGGATTATGCGTTTGATCACGGATCTGTTTTAATCGACTTAGCCAAATTATCACGAAAAGTAAAAGATTACAGTGAGAGTGAGGATCTGAATATTAGAGCTATTGAAAAATTTAAATTATCTGATAATAATTCATATTTACCTTTATCATATACCAATTTAGGAATTATTGCCAAACAATTAGAAAGATATGATGATGCTGTAACTTATCATTTGAAGGCTATTGAATATGCGAAAGACACTCCTAAAGATACACTTTACAGTGTTATAGGAAATAATAATATAGGTACTGTCTACAAGTCGATGAAAAAGTATGAAAAAGCTAAGGAATATTATAATAAATCTCTTTCCTATGAAAATTTTTTATCAAAAAGGCCAAAAAGATTTTCAAGATATTTGGATAATTTAGCTTATGTGAAATTTTTATCTGGTGATGATGATACTGATGCTTTACGATTGTTTAATAAAACATTAAGAATTAGGGATAGCTTAGGGGATTACGTTGGAATATCCACAAACACTTTACATCTTGCTGAATATTACAAATCAAAAGGAAGAGATAGTATTGCAAAACAATTTGCTGAAAGAGCCAAAAACGTCTCTTCTGAGGTTAATAATAATGTGGAATTACTTCAATCTTACCAATTATTATCGGAGGTCTCAAATAGTGAAGAGGGTCTCGTATACGCACAGAAGTATATAAGATTAAACGATAGCCTTCAACGTGAAGAAAGACTGTTTAAAAATAAGTTTGCTAGGATTCGCTTTGAAACAGCGGAAAAAGAAAAGCAAATTAGTGCCATTAGCCGCGAAAATCAACTACTCATTTTTGCGATACTCGGCTTATCTGTGTTATCCTTATTAGGATATGTCATCTTTAAACAGCAACAGAGTAATAAAGAACTACTATTTGAGCAAAAACAGCAACAGTCTAACCAGGAGATTTATCGTTTACTGCTTAGTCAGCAATTAAAGTTGGAAGAAGGGCGTAAACTAGAGCAGCATCGTATGTCAGAAGAGCTGCACGATGGGGTGTTGGGTAGGCTTTTTGGAGTTCGATTAAGCCTGGATGGGATCAATCAGCGTGCCAATGATGGATTTACAGATTCCAGAAATAAATATATAGAGGAACTAAAATCCATAGAACGCGAGATCCGATTGATATCGCATGACCTGGGTACAGAAACCTTGTCACCTGATATTGCCTATGTAGATGTGGTAGAAAGCCTGGTGAGCGATCTATGCACAGTGCACAAAATGGAGTTTGAGTTTGCTAACGATGAGAATATTGATTGGGAGACAGTAGATGATCAGAAAAAAGTAAATCTCTTCCGTATTATACAAGAGTCTCTACAAAATATATTTAAACACGCAAAAGCAAAAAGCGTAAAAATAAGCTTCAATTGTGTGGATGATAAAATAAATCTTACTATTTTAGATGATGGAATAGGATTTAAAAGTAGTAAGGTTAAAAGGGGAATTGGTCTAAAAAATATTACATCGAGAGTTACCCAAATGAACGGTGTGGTAGATTTTATAAGTAATCAGGATTCAGGTACAAAAGTATCTGTTGGTATACCAATTTAATTAATGTAAAAAGTTATCACATCCGGTTTCCGTATAATAAAAGGTGATGAATATAGTTACTACTATACAGAGCCGATAGGATAACAGTTGACACACAAATTTTAAAAGATGAAGAAAAAGCTAAAAGTTCTTATGATCGATGATCACCCTATGATTATTGAAGGATACAAGAACACGTTATTAGGAGAAAATCAAAAAGAATATCAGATTAAGATCGATATCGCATCTAACTGTGATGATGCGTATGAGAGTATTCTGAAGTCTTCTAAAACCACCCCTTATGATATGCTTTTTGTAGATATTAAATTACCGCCCTCTTCTGATGGAAGCATTACATCCGGAGAAGATCTGGCAAAACATGCAAAAGAGCTGTTACCAAAGGCAAAGATAATTATCCTTACGATGCATAGAGAGGATCATAGGATTCATAACATATTAAAAAATATCAATCCATCCGGGTTTTTGATAAAAAGTGATCTTACCTCCAGTGAACTATTACTGGCTTTTAATAATATCGTAAGTGGTACACCTTATTATAGTGCTACGGTGAACAATCATTTTAGAAAAATGATGACCAATAACTTTTCACTAGATGAAAAGAACCTAAAAATTTTATATCATTTGTCTAGAGGAGTCAAAACGAAAAACTTACCTAATTATGTGAGTTTATCATTGAGTGCGATCGAAAAGCGCAAGAATCAGATTAAGGAGATGTTTTCTATTGCAAAAGCAGATGATCAAAAGCTATTAGAAGAAGCAAGGAAAAGAGGTTTTGTTTGATAGACAATGACTTATAATCTCAAAATTAACTTATATAGGGTAGCCAATATGCTACCCTTTTTTTATACCCGTATAAATACAATCCGATACGTAATATAAAAGTTAATTGTGCTTCAGTAAGAATGTTACTAAATTTTTGAACTAAAATTTTGGTTTACTGTGGATTATATATTCTAAATAAGAGTCTTTTTTTAGAAATAAATAATTTATTTGGATTTTATATAAGGGGAAAAACCCCTTAACCTTATATTTTAATTAACATTTATTTAACATTTTGACGTCTTTTTTTGGGTCATTCTGTTAATACTGTTGTTAAATGAGGTTTAACCGTAACTTTATTTTGTGAAAAGATTTTGATTTAGAATATATTAGCCAAAGAGTTAGAGGGAAATTTTAACTCGCTTCACACATCTTTTTACTCGGGCTTAGCATATATAAACGTCAATTATAATTACATAAAACAAGACATATACTGTGGGTGTCTATAAATAATTCACAAATAAAAAACTAAACCCAAATAATTATGAAAAATTTATTAAACATTGAAGGTGTAACAACACTAAGTAGAGATGCTCAAAGAACAATCCAAGGTGGAGATTACATCATGGATAGTTGCAGTGATTATTGTCCAGGTACTATAGAAGGAAACATCTTTACGGGGCAATGTACTTGCATTACTGGATCATAAAACAGAATGCATATCGAAAAATTCAAAGTATGATCCTAAATTAAAATACTATGAATATTTGGGTAAACCCAGAAGGTGTAATAACACAAAGTAGAGATGCACAAATAACAATCCAAGATGAAGATCACATCGAGGATAGTTGCAGTGATTGGTGTTCAGGAACTACAGAAGGAAATATCTTTATAGGGCAATGTACTTGTATTACCAAAGGATAAATCGTAACCAATAATGATACTTTACATTAGTTTAATTTAAAATTCAGTAATATAAAACCTCCCAATATGGGAGGTTTTTTTAAATAAGACAATTTAGTATTACGTATTTTTTCTACATAATTAAAAGCACTCATTTTCGTTTGGAATATTTTTTTAATGCTATGTTAATTTTCAACGAGTTAGCTTTTTTGTGATTAATCTTTTAAAAGGGGATAATTGCATTTTAAAAAAAAAATACAAAAGGGAATTGTCCCTTTTTGTATTTAGGTCTTTATTATTAAATAGGTATCTTCAGGTGATTTATGGTTTTAGCACAAAAATTCTGAGGTCACTACTTATTACTTATCTGATTATTATCTATAAATTTAAAAAATCAAATAATCTTACTTTCTATTAACTTATTATTTCAATAATTTTTGATTTTTTTAATGAATAATTTTGTCGATTTTAAGCATATTCGATATTGTTTTAGGTTGTCTTTTTTTAGTAGATCTAAATGAGGATTAATATAAAAATGTTTGTGTACAGATGATTTTTTCAAGCATTTTTTAATTAAATAACTTGGTTAATATTTAGATAAGTATGATAAACGTGTTTGGCATAAGAAAGGTTGACGCTTTTTTAAATTAAGAAAAACTGAAATGGCATATGAGAATAATTACTATATCAATTAATAAATTAATATCGTCTAAAATTTTTATAACTAAATTCTTTTTACGGGAGAATAATAATTCACTCACTCAGAATAGGCGTCGATCAAGATCCTTTGTTGAAGTATTTATAGATCGTTACAAAAACTTTTTGTTAAAATACATCTTATTAATTAGACATTTAAATAAAAGGGTGAGTTGTGAGATAAAAATGGTAACAGATTTAAAACCGATCATTTTCCCTAATCCAATAAGCAATAGATTGCATTTTTTACAGAACAAATAGCGGTTCTTGGACTTTGAACTTTTCTTGTGAAAGAAGAGTGTCTTGAGAGTTATTGTTATAATATTTATTAAAATTTAACGTTGCACATATGCAAAACTTGAGTAAAGAGGGTACAAGTCAGATCGGTTTATCAAAAAAAAATAATCCTACAAACAATCATTATAGCAAACCAGAAAGATGTAAATACTTAATTATAATATCATGTATTTGTATGATATTGTTTTCATTATCCGGTTTTTCTCAGGATAATGACTTAGAAGTAAGTGTTAAAGAATATCAAAGTTTTTACCCTAAGGATCAAATAAACAATTTAAAAGGCAATAAATTGTTTTTAAATTGGGCTAAGGATAAGGACCATTTTAGTACAGAATCTCCTTTAGTATTTTCTAGAAATTCTTTTATTTCAAAGTCACCTTCAGACCCCCCAACATTAGACTTGGATGCTATCACTGTTGGTGAGGATTATGAGTTTTTTTTGGAGCCTACTACTTTTAATGTTTTCCCTGTTACTAGGGGAAATGCAGCTATAACGTCTGATACAGGTACGATTTCTAACGCAACCATTATAGTTTCTGGAAACCTTGATCCAAGTGAGCTTTTAGCTATAAATAATGGAGCTGGTTTTGATCTATATTTTCTTACAGGTAATAACACTTTTACTTACGATTTTGGTGGAGGTATTATTATAGAAGTTGAACAAACAGGAACTAGCTTTGTCATTACTGAGACCACTAATGATCCTATACCAAATAATATATTTGAAGATTTTTTAGAGACCATATTCTATGGAGATCTTACCTCACCATATACAGAGGGAGTTAGGACGTTGGATATCACACTAAATGATACTACTGGAGGTTCGACTACATCGCAAACTATTATAAATGTTGTTACAGCACCTGTTGCCGTAGATGATACTAATAATATAAATGCGGATGCAACAGTACCTGTTACAGGAAATATTGTTACAAATGACACAGATGCAACCTCTGGAGGAGATGTTCTGTCGATAACAGAAGTTAATGTTTTTCCAGGCACAGTTGGAGGAACTTATAATACTTTATACGGTTCCATAGTGGTCCAATCAGACGGAAGCTATTCTTACACCGTAGATACCGATAGTCCCGCGGTAGCTGGTTTGGTAAATGGAACAATTTTACAAGATATTTTTGCATACACAGTAGAGGACAGCACTGGAGCTTTTGATTATGGAATTTTAACAATAACTATAAATGGGATTGATGATTTACCTGTCGCTGTTGATGATAACGATAGTGTAACCGTTAATGTGGTTAATACCGCAACAGGTAATGTTATTGAAGGAAATGGAACTGATGGAGAAGATCTGCTGGATAGGCCCTTATCAAGGCTAATTTGGGAAAATGAATTTACAAATGGAACCACAGTAGGAGGAACTACAAGAACTATAGATGGCGTTAATCTTAATTTTACATCGCTGGATCCAGATGGGATAGGTACGGTGAATAATCAAATTTCTGCGAATACAGATACCAATGGAGGACACACTGGATATTTATTATTTAATATAGATGCTGCTACAAATTCTGTAGCAGACACACAATTAATTATAGATTTTAGCCAAGAAGTTTTTAATTTGGGTTTTCTAGTCACCGATATTGATTTTTCACAAGGTACGGTGTGGCAGGATCAAATAACAATTCAGGGTTTTTCTGGAGGTTCTCCTACGCCTATAAGTTATAATTTTATTAGAACAGGTGGGATCGTAGAAGCTGGAGGAGATACGTATTATGGTACTGGAGTTGCGATACCAGAAGATGCTACAGGAAATATTAATATAGCTTTTCAATCACCAATTGATCAATTAATATTATCCTATAATTATGGGCCTGATGTTACAGATGCTAATCCGGGAGGACAGATAGCAGGTATTTCGGATATCTTTTGGCAAGGAGATAATAATGTTACGATAGTAGCGGTAGATGGTAACCCACTTAGTGTTGGAAATACAATTGCCACCACTTATGGCTTCCTTACCTTAAATTCAGATGGATCTTATACATATACACTAGACACAACGAACACTGCTGTACAAGCATTACCTCAAGGAAGTACTTTAATAGATACGATTCCATATACATTAAGGGATGCTTTGCTCAGTACAGATACAGCTAACTTGATTATTACAATCAATGGTACTGCTGCGGATACAGATGGAGATGGAATAGTAGATAGTTTGGATGATGATGATGACAACGATGGTGTTTTAGACACAGTAGAAAATAGTTTGGGTGTCGATCCATCAGGAGATGCCGATGGTGACGGTATCTTAAACTATGAAGATTTTACTGATAATGGCAGTGGTACAGCTCCTGTTTGTGCGGATAACGATTCTAATGGTATCTGTGATACTCTAGATCCTGTTTTTGATTTTGATCAGGATGGTATTCCTAATCATTTTGATTTAGATAGTGATAATGATGGTGTCTATGATGTCGTTGAAGCTGGTGGAACAGATGCAAATCAAGATGGAATTGCTGATGGTGCCGTAGATGGCAGTGGTGTTCCCTCTTCTGCATCAGGAGGAATTGCTCCAATAGATACAAATTCTGATGGGTCTTTGGATTTTCTAAATCTGGATAGTGATGGAGATGGATGTAGTGACGCTAACGAAGCTTACAATAGTTCATCTGCTGATGGTGGTGACTCTGGGGTTTATGGTACAGATCCTGTAACTGTAGATAGCGATGGATTAGTTAGTGGGGCATCATATAATACAGGAAATGTTGCAGCTGTAACAGATTCAAGTTTTGCTAAAGCTTGTGTTTTAGACCTTGTGATCAGTAAGACAGTTACAGACAGTACTCCAGATGAAGGCGATACGATTGTCTATACGATTACAGTGACCAACAACGGTCCAATTGAAGCGACCAATATAAGTTTGGACGATGTACTACCAACAGGCGTTACTGCTACGGGTACCAATGT
>NZ_JBSIBP030000013.1:0-137426 GCF_053613295.3 Aquimarina ulvae | reverse complement strand
AGTAATGAGCATCATTATTTGGAGTTATCCAAAGTACAATCCCAAAGTGATTTAGGGATGGATCTTATAAATCATATTATGGTATTTAAAGATTTCTTGGTACAAGATGTTATGCAAAATGTAGAAGAAACGGAAGTCGAAGAAGGGCAAGAGTTAATTATAGAATCTTCAGAAGTCTTTGAACAAAATAATTTTGATTTTAATATTGAAGTATTACCATCCGATGAGTCTTTAACTTTAGAATTTAACTTCAATACAATAAAATATGATGAAGAATCTATAAAATCATTAGTCAATCATTTTAAAAACTTGGTTGAAGCATTTGTTTCTGATACAGATCAGTCACTACGAGCTATAGATTATCTTTCAAAAGAGGAGAAGGGTCTTCTTTTAGGAGAATTTAATAATACTAAGACTCCTTACTTTGAAGAAAAAACAATAGTAGATTTATTCCAGGAACAAGTAAAGAAAACTCCAAATCAAGTTGCTGTAATATTTAGGGATAAAGAGTATACTTATTCTAGATTGGATGAGTTGTCAAATCAGATGGCCAATTGTCTGAAAACAGACTATGATATACAAAAAGGAGATAAAATTGGAGTTCAGTTGGATAGAAGTGAGTGGTTGATAATATCAATTTTAGGAATTTTAAAAGCAGGAGGAGCTTATGTTCCGATAGCTCCTGATATGCCCGATGTACGTAAGACTTATTTAGTAAATGACACTGACCTTAAACTATTAATATCAGAGACAAACTATATGTTTGATTTAGAGTTTTATGAGGGTGATATGTTTGCAGTTGATGTAGAGTTTGAAGCAGATAATTATAGCAAAGACCTTTCTGAAATATCTATAGAACCATCAAATCTTGCTTATGTCATTTATACATCTGGGTCTACAGGTATTCCTAAAGGAGTGATGATAGAGCATAAATCACTAACGAATTATTTGTGTTGGTGTAAAGATTATTATTTGAATGATGAAAATCTTTCAAACTCTAATTTTGGTTTGTTTACACCCTTATCTTTTGATTTAACAGTTACTAGTTTATTCTTACCATTAATAAGTGGTGGTAAATTAGAGATATTTACTTCAGATGAGGACATATCAAATATTTTGAAATCTTATTTTGAGAGTGAATTATCCTGTATAAAATTAACGCCTGCTCATATCAGTCTATTGGAAGGGATGGATATCAAAGGGAATAATATTGAATTTGCTATTGTTGGAGGAGAAGCATTACATCAAAATCATATAGAAATACTAAGAAATATTAATCCTGATATTAAAATCTATAATGAATATGGCCCCACGGAGTCAACCGTTGGATGTTTGATTTATGATGTAGAAAACAAAGACTCAATTTTAATCGGTAAACCAATTGCAAATACTCAAGCATACGTCATAGATCATTATAACAATTTACAGCCTTTAGGTGTTACAGGCGAAATTTGTATCGCTGGAAAAGGATTGTCTTCAGGGTATTTGAACCTTTCCGAATTAACTAAAGAGAAGTTTCTATACGAGAATCTAAGTATCCCTGTAGAGAGATTGTATAAAACAGGAGATCTTGGAAGAATAACAAGAAATGGGGATATAGAATTTTTAGGAAGAAAAGATAATCAAGTAAAAATAAGAGGATATCGCATAGAGTTAGGTGATATTGAGCAACATTTAAAACAAAAAGACACAATTAAAGAAGCGATAGTCCTAGCTCAAGACACCAAAGATGGGAATAAGATATTAATAGCATATCTGGTATCAGAAGAAGAGGAAAATCTTACAGATCTTAGGAAATACTTGTCAGAATATCTTCCTGAGTACATGTTACCCAGTCATTTTGTTCAATTGGAAAATATGCCATTAACTACAAATGGTAAAATCAATAAAAAAATACTACCTAATACTGATGGACTGTTGGTTTCTAGTGGAGTCGATTATGTAGCACCACGTAATGAAATTGAAGAAAGACTTATTGAATTACTGGCAGAGTTAACAGGAAGAAATTCAACAGAAATAGGAGTAAATGATAACTTTTTTGATTTAGGAATGAACTCACTGGAGTTAATGAAAATGGAAAACTTAGTAAAAAGAGAATTTAAAATAGATATAAGGCTCACTATGTTGTTTCAATATCCTAACATAAGTGATTTAGTGAAGAATGTATTTTATCAAAAAGATATTGAAGAAGAGCATGAGGAAACGGACTTTTCTCAAGAAATAGAAGAAATGATGGATTTTATGGAATAATAACATAATGTTAATAGAGAACAAAATGAGAAATAACATAAATAAAAAAGATATTGCGATTGTTGGAATGTCTTGCAAATTCCCAAAATCTGAAAACATTCACAGTTTTTGGAAAAACCTAAAAGAAGGGAAAGAACTAACCCATTTTTATACTGATGAAGAATTACTGAAATTAGGTGTCGATAGAGATCTAATTAATAATCCAAATTTCGTAAAAATTAAATCAACAATTGATGATCCAGGTAGTTTTGATTTTTCTTTTTTTGGGTATACTAGAGACGAAGCTAATGTAATGGATCCACAAACTCGCTTGTTACATCAACAGGTTTGGGGAGCTTTAGAAGATGCCAATTGTAAGGTGTTCTCATATAAAGGGAAGATAGGATTATATTTATCTGCTTCTGAGAATTTTAATTGGATAACACATACATTGATAAACCCAAACAATAATGTAGATCCTTTTTATACATCTCATTTGTCAAACTGTCAACATATTAGTACTATAATATCATATAACTTAAACTTAAGAGGTCCTAGTTACAAAATAGATACCGCTTGTTCAAGTTCTTTAGCATCTATACATATTGCCTGTAGAAACTTACTTCTCAGAGAATGTAATCTGGCTGTTGCGGGAGGAGTTAGAATTGACTGTGACCAAGATAAAGGCTATTTCTATCAAGAAGGTATGATAGCTTCAAAAGATGGTCGATGTAAATCATTTGATAAAGATTCATCAGGAACAATAGGAGGAGATGGAGGAGCCGTTGTCGTTTTAAAAAGACTTGAAGAGGCAATTAATGATAGAGATCATATTTATGCGGTAGTACGATCATCAGCAACCAATAATGATGGAAATCGTAAAGTTGGGTATACTGCACCGAGTATTATTGGACAATCGGATTGTATCAAGTTAGCTCATAAAATTGCTAATGTAGATCCTAAAACAATTTCCTATATAGAAGCACATGGAACAGGCACTAAATTGGGAGATCCTGTTGAAGTAGAGGCATTAAATAAAGCTTTTAACTATGAAACCAAGTTTGAATGTGCCATTGGCTCCGTTAAGTCTAACATGGGACACCTTGATGCTGCTGCAGGTGTTGCAGGGTTTGTTAAGACAAGTTTAGCGCTACAAAATAAGATGATACCACCATCAATTCATTATAATCAACCAAATCCAGGAATTAATTTCGATCTGGGGCCTTTTTATGTTAATTCAACGCTAAAATTATGGGAAAAAGAAAATACTCAACCCTTAAGAGCTGGTGTAAGTAGTTTGGGAATTGGAGGAACTAATGTCCATGTGGTTTTAGAAGAATCTCCTGTTGTTGAAAAGGGAAATAATTCAAGGCAATATCAAATAATTCCATATTCTGCAAAAACAGAATCATCACTAAAAGCTTATCGATATAAACTAACAGAGTTTTTGAATAAGAGAGAAGACGATTTAGCAGATTTAGCGTACACATTAAAAATAGGTAGAGAAGATTTTAGATATCGAGACGTTCTGGTCGGAAAAGATGAAAATGAGATTTTGAATCAATTGAAAGAGATAACAAAAAAGGATTCCAAAAAAACACCGATAAGTAATAAGAGAAATACAATCTTTATGTTTCCTGGTCAGGGAAGTCAATATTTTGAAATGGCAAAGGACTTGTATTTTGAAGAACCATATTTTAAATCTATTATGGATGAAGGTTTTTCAATTTTGAATGAAATTACAGGAGAAGATTATGCAAATATAATTGGGTATAAAAATGAAACAAAAAATTCTGATAAAATTAATAATACCCTTTATACCCAGCCATTATTGTTTTTGATAGAATATTCATTAGCAAGCATTTTGTTAAAGTGGGGAGTAACACCTAAATATCTTATAGGTCATAGCTTAGGAGAATATGTAGCCGCTTGTGTTAGTAAGGTTTTTTCTTTCAAAGACGCGTTGAATATTATTGTCAAACGAGCAAATTTGATGCAGTCAGTAGAAGAAGGAACAATGATTGGAGTAGGTGCCCACAAAAATAAGGTGGACGAATTATTGATTAAAGATCTATCTATTGCTGCTGTAAATACAGATGATTCTTGTGTGGTTTCTGGAAATAAAGACAGCATTCAAGAATTCGTGAAAATTCTTGAAGAAAATGATGTTTCGCACAAAATCTTAAAAACGTCACATGCATTTCATTCAGAAATGATGGAAAAAATATTGAATAAATATGAGGATGAATTAGCAAAAATTCAATTCTCAAGACCCATATATGCTATTGTTTCTAACCTAACCGGAAAAGAAATTTTAGAGGAAGAGGTAACTTCTCCAAAGTACTGGGTAAGACATCTTAGAGAAACAGTTAACTTCTATGATGGATTAAACTTTCTATTTGATAAAGGAAATTCTGTTTTTGTTGAGATTGGAGCTGGAAATACTTTATCTAAGTTTTGTAGACAAAATAAAAAATTTAGTGCTAGTAGTAATACCATAGTAAACTTAGTAAGACATTCTAAAGTTAGTGAAAATGATAATCTATTTTTAACAAAAGCTATAGGTGAATTATGGGGTTATGGGTTGAATATTGATTGGGACGCGTATTATGAGGAAGAGGTGAGAAATAAGATATCAATTCCGTCATATTGCTTTGATAAGTTTGAATTTGATTGTAATGTAAACCCATTATCTCAGTTACAAAATTATGAAATAACTACAAGTCACATTAAAAGAAAATTGTCAAAATGGTTTTATGTTCCTAATTGGAAAAAATCAATTATTTCTCCGGTAAGGAATAATATAAATGCAACTAAAAATTATGTGATTTTCTCTGAAGAGAATATGTTTATAACATCAGTTATTGAAAATTTAAAGCAAAAAAACAATAATATAATAGAAGTCAGGAAAGGTGAAAATTTCCTTAAGAATAACGAAAATGTTTATTTTATTAATCCTTATAAGGAAGATGATTTTAAGCAATTGTTTAGCGAAATTAAAAATCTAAAAATTGATTTTGATCAAATTATTTTCAACTGGGCATTTAAGGGTGAAACTCAAGAAAAAATAACTCAAGCACTTTTGCCACAATTTTATTTGTGCAAACAACTGGCTCATAGTACTGATGATGATAAGAAAAAAATAACCTTTATTACTCATAAAAATAATACAATACTGGGAGACGAACAGGTGGATATACCAATGGTTACTACTGGTGTGATAGCTAATATTTGTGCACAAGAAAACTCTAATATTTCAACATTTCATGTTGATGTGGATCAAAGCTTTCATAATGATGATTTGATTACAAAAATTGTTCAAGATTTAGAGCATAATACTACCGAGCTAGAAGTAGCTTTTAGAAATAATAACAGATGGGTTAAGTTTTATGAAGAAGTCAATCTAGAAGGAAAGGTTGAACAAAATTATGTGAAACCTAATAAAATATGCGTAATCACCGGAGGGCTTGGAGAAGTTGGAAAAGTTTTAACCTCTCATTTGTGTGAAACTTATAATTCTAAAGTGATTGTTTTGGGAAGAAGCGATATACCTTCAGAAGATTTATGGAAAGAATATTTGACAGCAGAAAATGTAGAACCAGAGATCGTTTCCAAAATAAAAGAAATACAAAGTCTTAGAGCAAAGGGTAAAAACATCTTTTATTATAAAACAGATGTTTCTGACTACAATGTTTTATTAGAAACAATAAAATTAATAGAAGAAGATCACGGTGTGATCTCTGGAATAATCCATGCAGCCGGAAATTCGAATAATGAAACGTTTAGGTTGCTAGAAAACCTGAACGAAGAGGTTTTTCAAAAACAATTTGATCCTAAAATAAAAGGAACTTATAACTTATATAACATTCTAAAGGATCGAACCATAGATTTCGTTTGGATTACCTCTAGTTTATCCACAATTTTAGGAGGATTGACCTATGGGGCATATGCCGTAGCAAATGCATATATAGATAATTTCATAAACCACAAACAAAAAGAGTTAAAAAACTGGTTTTGTGTAAACCTTGATGGTATTGATGATGATGGAATTAATAAAGAAGAGCTAATTAAGGTATTCGAAAAATCTTTTAGTGTAGAAGATACTCCTCAGCTTATTGTTTCAACAAGGGATATTACTATTCCGATGGATCAAAAGATTCCTGTAAATAATTTAGATAAAAATGAGTCATCGACAAATGTAATTCATCGACCAGAACTTGATGAAAATTATGAGCCGCCTAGTAGTACTATAGAAAATGAACTATGCGAGTTATGGGCCTCTTTTTTCGGTTATGAAAAAATAGGAATACAAGATGATTTTTTTGAATTAGGAGGGGATTCGTTAAAAGCGATGACTTTAATAAAGAGAATTCATAAAATGTATAATGTCGAAATTAATTTGAAAGAGTTTTTCTCCAAAGCAAATGTAAAAGAACTCTCAGGTGAAATAGATGTAGCACTTAGATTAATGAAAATTCAAGACCAGACTAAAGGTGTTAACGTAATAAAAATATAGACATGATTGATCTTATTAATGAACTAGAAAATAATAATATTAGAGTCTCTCTTGTTGATGAAGATCTGGAGTTAAGTTTTGATGCTAATAACATTGATCCAGATTTAATCCTCAAAGTAAAGCAGAATAAATATAAGCTTATAGAATATTTGAAAAAATATTCCTCTGTGAATAAGGTGAATGAAATAAAACCTATTCCAATTGATGAAAGTTATCCGGTGTCTAATGCTCAAAAAAGACTTTGGGTGTTATGTCAGGTAGGAGATAACTCTTTGGTTTATAATATGCCAAATAGAATAAATTTAGGAAAAGGCTATGATATTACAGAATTGAAAAATGCAATTTATAGTGTTATAGATAGGCATGAAATATTAAGAACTGTTTTTAAAATGAATGAACACGGAGAATTGCGTCAATGTGTATTATCATTAAATGAATTGAATTTTGAAATTGATTATAAAGACTATGAACATTTTGAAAATCCAGAGACTGAGATTATAAAGTATATAGAAAATGATTGTTTTATCCCATTTAACCTAGAGAAAGGGCCTTTACTCCGTGCTTG
The DNA here is from genome assembly GCF_053613295.3 of Aquimarina ulvae. NCBI lineage: Bacteria > Pseudomonadati > Bacteroidota > Flavobacteriia > Flavobacteriales > Flavobacteriaceae > Aquimarina > Aquimarina ulvae. The sequence continues at coordinate 130,116 of NZ_JBSIBP030000013.1, read as the reverse complement.
CATACTCAGATTATCAGATGATAATTATGTTTTCTATTATAATATGCACCATATTATAAGTGATGGTTGGTCTATGGAGGTTTTGTCAAGCGATATAATGAAATATTATCAAGCGAATATTATGGAGGTTGCTCCGGATATTAAAGAACTTCGAATCCAATATAAAGATTATGCATCTTGGCAATTATCTAAAATCAATGGGAAAGATTATAATGAACATAAAAACTTTTGGTTAAATCATTTATCTGGAAATTTACCTTTAATAAACCTTCCTTCACAAAAGTTACGTCCTTTGTTAAAAACACATCGTGGAAATAGTTTAGGTACCTTTCTAACCTCTGAAACAACTCAGAATTTGAGATCATTTGCTAAAGAACAAGGAGGTAGTTTATTTATGACGTTACTGACAATATGGAAAGTGTTATTGTCTAAATACACTTCGCAAAATGATATCATTTTAGGAACTCCATTAGCAGGAAGAGATCATGCTGATTTAGAAGATCAGATTGGTTTTTATGTAAGTACGATAGCACTAAGAAATAAAATCGATGTTGATGATAATTTCGAAACTTTTTTTAAGAGAGTAAAAGAATCAACATTATCATCTTTTACACATCAAAGTTATCCATTTGACAAGTTGGTTGATGATTTGAATGTAATTAGAGATACAAGCCGTAGTCCAATATTTGATACTATTTTTGAACTAGATAATGTAGGGGCGTCAATTAGTGATAGTAGCAATATTGGTGAAAATTTAGAAAAAATAGAAGACTATGGATATACTACATCTCAGTTTGATCTAGCGGTAAGTTTTAAAGAAATAGGAGAATTACTTTCGTTTCAAGTCAACTATAATACTGATGTTTATGATAAACAAATGGTAGAAAAATTAATGCTACATTTTAAACAATTGACATCAGCATTATTAAAAGAACCAAAAAAAGAATTAATAGAAATAAACTACCTAACAAACCAAGAGAAAAAAATACTTTTAGAAAAGTTTAATCAAACAGAAACAGTATTTGAAAATGAAGCAACTATTATTAGTTTATTTCAAAAACAATTAAAATTATCTCCAGATGCTATTGCATTAGTTTGCGAAGATGAAAGATTGACTTATAGAGAATTAGAAAGGAAGTCCAATCAAGTGGCGAATTATTTAAAAACAGAGTATAATATAAAGAAAGGTAGCGCAGTTGGAGTAATGTTAGATAGAAATGAGTGGTTAATTATATCAATATTGGGGGTGTTAAAAGCTGGAGGTGTATATGTTCCAATAGCATCAGAACTACCGGAATCTCGTAAGCACTACATAATAAAAGATGCTGGCCTAAAAGTTATGATAATTAATAAAGGTAGTATGTTCAAAATAGACATTGAGGATGTGCAGATGATTATGGTAGATTGTGATTTAGAGCTCAGTAGTCAAAGTTCTTCTAAGTTAAAAGTGCCCGTTACGACATCCGATCTTGCATATGTTATATACACTTCAGGTTCTACAGGAAAACCTAAAGGAGTTATGATTGAACAAAGTGGTATTGTAAACACAATTTTATCTCAGATAGAACTATTTAAACTAAAAGATAATGAAAGAAGTTTACAATTTGCTTCATCATCTTTTGATGCATCTATATCTGAAATTTTTATTACACTACTAGCAGGAAAAACCCTATATATAGTAAATGAGAAAATAAAGAAAGACCCTAGATTGTTAGAATCTTATATAAAAGAAAACAAGATTGATATAGCTACATTACCCCCTGCATATTTAGAACTGTTGGATATCAAGTGTTTAAAAGAATTAAAAGTATTGATTACAGCAGGAGAAGTTCCTAGTTTAACCAAGATTTCAGAATTTCTACAATATGGAGGAACCTATTTTAATGCATATGGACCAACCGAGGTAAGTATATGTGGATCAGTACATGAAATTTCGAGTTTAGCCGAGTTAGAAACTAATAGAATACCAATAGGAAAACCCATACCAAATACCCAGATCTATATTGTAGATGAATTTAATAAACTACAGCCAATAAGAGTTGCCGGAGAGATTTGTATAAGTGGAAAGGGAATAGCTAAAGGGTACCTAAATCAGAAAGAACTTACAAAAAATAAATTTATATCTCACCCTTTTAGAACTGGAGAACAATTATATAAAACAGGAGATTTAGGAAAATATTTACCTGATGGGACAATTGAGTTTTTAGGAAGGAAAGATGATCAAGTAAAAGTGAGAGGATATCGAATAGAGTTAGGTGAGATAGAATTTAATTTAAAAAAGAAAAAAAGTATACAAGAAGCAATTGTATTGGTAAATAAAAATGATAAGAATAACAAAGAATTAGTCGCCTATTTTACAGCTTCTAAAGAACAAAATATAGCAGACTTACATAGATTTTTATCTAAATATCTTCCAGATTATATGTTACCTAGTCATTACGTGCAATTAGACAAAATACCTCTTACAGTAAATGGTAAAATAGATAAAAAGAGCTTATTAGATAATAGAATAGGAAACATCTCTACTGGAGTCGAATATGTTCCTCCAAGTAATGATGTAGAAAAACAATTAGTGGAAATATGGAATAAAGTTCTGAAACTCGAAAAGATAGGGGTTTATGATAACTTTTTTCATATAGGAGGAGATAGTATAAAAGGAGCAAAAGTAATAGCAGAAATTCAAACATTATTTCATTTAAAACTTGATCTCAATGTCTTATTTCAAGAACCCAATATAAAATCTCTCGCAGAAATTATTACCAATCAACACTGGAATAGTAGCCATTTTGAGAAAGAAGACATTAAAGATAAGGTTGTCATATAGATTATTAGAGGTATTTCCTGATTTTGCAAACGTAATTAGCTCTTTTTTAATAACACTGTATAATTTCTTTTTATATAATTATTAAAGAATAAGAATGAATTTTAGAGTCTAATTATACAATAAAATAAAACTTCCAAATTAAATGCTTTTGAGATTGATTAAGAATCAACTCAATTCGAATAATTCCATGATTACAACTAGAAATACATAAAAACAGTAGTAAGTATTAAGATATATTGAAACCGCTTCTATTAAATTTAAATAAGGTTTTATATCATCCGAATTAGATCACTTTTAAACGTATTTATTATTTAACCTCTGTGTTATCCTCTTGTAGATTCTCAGGAATATTAAGTACAACTAACTTTCAGATTTAATATTCATAAAAGATGAATCAAGTAGTTACTCCCTTGAAGTAACTGAGTTTAAAATTCTAACAAAAGTTAATCCAAATTATATAATCAATTAAATCACATACAATGAATTCGAACGAAAATCAATATTTAAAATTAAATGTAGCAATAGAAGCACTAATTGATAGATGGTATGCGTGGCCACATTTATTATCTCCTGCAACTGCAGCGATGAATATTAAAAATAGACATTTAAGTATAATGGAATCCTATATCAAGAATCCCAAGATACATGCAGCAGCAGTTAAGAAACCAGAAATGATAGGGGGACCTTTTATAGATTATGATGGAGGTAGAGTAGAGGAAATAAAGGAGTTATATGAAGAAACAGTAGAAAGTAGATCAAATATGCTTGAACTTACTGGAGCCATAGGGGAATTAAATGACATGTTACAGAAAGAAGCAAAAGGTTATTCCTTAGATCCATTATATGATAAAGTACCAGATATTTTAAAGGGATACGTAGAATTATTTTATGATTTAAATAATCAACCAAACTTTAGATTTTTTGAAAACTTATTATATCACAGTGAGTATTACGATGAATCAGTTCAAACAATTTCTTTACAATTAGTAGAAGCAGATGATGCTAGGTCATTTGTATTAAGTACTCCTAGATTAGATGAAAACCATTTAATTCATTTAGATATACCTTTTAAAAAAGAAGTAATAGATGAATTATTTAAAATGAAAAGAATTCCAGGGGATTATCATAAAATTAAAGAAGCATTAGGGATACCGCCAGAAAAAGAAGAATTATTTAAAAGTTTCTTTACCACAGAAGCACCTACAGCATATAAAAAATATGAAGGAGATGGAATTAGAACAAGATACTTTGGGCATGCAAGTGTCCTTGTAGAAACCAATGAAACTTCGATTTTAGTTGACCCTGTAATAAGTTATGACGGTTATGAAACTGATATTAACCGATATACTATAAATGATCTTCCAGAGGAGATTGACTATGTCCTAATTACACATAATCACCAAGATCATATTTTATTAGAAACTTTATTGCAATTAAGACACTGTGTAAAAAATATTGTAGTACCGAGTAGTGGCAAGGGAGATTTACAAGATCCAGATCTAAAATTAATGCTCAAAAAGATAGGTTTTGAAAATGTAATTGAGTTAGGTGACATGGAATCTATAGAATTAGAGAAATGTAAGATAACAGGGCTTCCATTTTTAGGAGAACATTGTGATCTGGATATCAGAAGCAAGTTATGTTATCATGTGGCTCTTCATAACGATTTCAAAGTTTTATTTGCAGCGGATTCCTGTAATATAGAAGAAAAAGTGTATGAACGAGTGCATAGCGTTGTAGGTGATGTAGATGTACTTTTCTTAGGGATGGAATGTGATGGCGCACCACTATTTTGGCTTTATGGGCCTTTAATGCATGAAAAGTTAGAAAGAGATAAAGATACATCTCGTCGTTTAGCAGGAAGTGATTATGATCAGGGAATGAGTCTTATTAACATTTTTAATCCTAAAAATGTATTTGTATATGCTATGGGATTAGAACCTTGGTTAGTATTTATTAGTTCTTTAAAATATACAGATGAATCTAGACCAATAGTAGAATCTAATAGGTTAGTTGAAGAATGCAATAAAAGAGGAATTGTTGCAGAACGTTTATTTGGAGAAAAAACCATCCAGTATTAATAAAATAAAAAGACTGAAAATGAATCAAGATGTAAAAGCACTTTTAACAGAGTTAAGAGAGAAAAAAATAAAAATTGTATTGGATGGTGATAATTTAGAAATAGCATCCTATGATACAGAATTATCAGATAATATAATTGAGGAAATTAAAACTAATAAAGAATCTTTAATTCAGTACTTATATTCTTTGGAAGGAGATGAGTCTACGTTGATACCTGTTAGTGAAAAATTGAGAAACTATCCATTATCTGCTTCACAAAGACGATTATGGATTTTGAGTCAGTCTGAAAATGCAACAACGGCATATAATATGTCTTCCAACATAGAATTAAATGGGACATATGATATAGAAAAATTTAAGCAAGCTATCTATGCAGTTATTGATCGTCATGAAATTCTTAGAACAGTTTTTAGAGAAGATGAAAACGGAGAAGTCAAACAATGGGTGTTATCTAAAGAGGAATTACAAATTGCAATTGATTATAAAGATTATAGAGAAGTAGAAAATTCAGAATTACAGATAAAGAGCTATATAGAAGAAGATACTTATAAACCTTTTGATTTGGTAAACGGACCACTGTTAAGAGCAAGTCTTTTGAGAAGTTCTGATAATAGTTATACTTTTTATTATAACATGCACCATATTATTAGTGATGGTTGGTCCATGGATGTCTTAGCAAAAAATGTGATGATTTTTTATAACGCTTTTGTGGATAATAAATCACCAGAAATAGAACCTTTAAGAATACAATATAAAGATTTTTCGATCTGGCAATCTGATTCAGTAAATAAAGAAAACTATAAGCAGCACAGAGATTATTGGTTAACTGAACTTTCGGGAGACCTACCAATATTAAATTTACCATCGAAAAAAGTAAGACCAAAGTTTAAAACATATAATGGGCGAAATCTTACAATGGATATTTCCCCTGATATTACAAGTACTCTAAAATCCTTTTGTAAAAAACAAGGGGGTAGTTTCTATATGGGATTGTTAGCAACTTTGAATGTATTGTTGCATAAATATTCATCTGAAGAAGATATTGTTATAGGCACAGCAGTTTCTGGAAGAGACCATGCAGATTTACAGGATCAGATTGGTTTTTATGTTAATACATTAGCTATTCGTAACCAAATAAGTTCTGAAGAAAGTTTCCTTAGCTTTTTTCAAAAAGTTAAGGAAACCACGATGCAAGGATTTAAGCATCAGTCATATACTTTTGATAAACTTGTTACGGATCTTAATTATGTAACGGATGGAAGTAGAAGTCCAATTTATGATGTTATGCTTACCTTTCAGAATATTGGTGATACTAATGAAGGTTTAGAGATTAATAATAAAGAATACAATGTCTGTACTGATTTAGGAAAATGTCAGTCAAAATTTGATATAGATATCACAATAAATGAATCCGATGGAGGACTTTGTTTGGATCTAAGATATAATGAAGATGTGTATGATGGAGAGTTAATGAAACAATTGATGAAGCATTATGCTCAATTAGTTCCAGCTTTAATAGATAACTCAGAGAAAAATATCGGAAACATTAACTTTTTAACGAACACGGAGTGTGCCGAATTATTATTGGAATTTAATAACACGAAATTTAACTACTCGGAGAACAAAACAATTGTTGACGTTTTTAGAGATCAAGTAAAAAACACACCAGATGATGTAGCTGTTATTAGTGGGAGTAATGAATTAACTTTTAGAGAATTAGATATTCTGTCTAATCAGCTTTCTCATTGCCTTGTTGATCGTTACGATGTCAAAAAAAATGACCTGGTAGGAATTCAATTAGAACGTAATAATTGGATAGCCGTATCGATATTAGGTATATTGAAATCAGGAGCAGCTTATGTTCCAATTAATTCAGAATTACCAGAAGCAGGTAAAAAACATATTGTAGATGACACAAACCTTAAGCTGTTGATAACGGAAACATCTTATATGTTTGAATTAGATTTTTATAAAGAAAATGTATTCGCTGTAGATGTTGAATTCGAAGCTTCGGATTTTGACGAAAAACCAATAGAGTTATCAATAAGTTCTAATGATCTTGCATATGTTATATATACATCAGGGTCAACAGGAAAACCTAAAGGTGTTTTGATAGAACATAAAAGTGTCATAAATCTAATAGCATATCAAACAGGTTTTTTTGATGTAAATAAAGACGATAGGTTTTTACTTTTTTCTAATATTTCATTCGATGCTTCTATAGAACAATTGTTCCTTTCTCTATTGAATGGTGCTAGGTTATATATTCCAGAGAAATCCGACTTGCTTGATATGGAGAAGTTTGAAGAGATTTTAAAAGGATCAAAGATAACTCACCTACACGCGGTGCCTTCATTTTTAAGAAATGTTCCAAAGATCTCTGATTCTAGTCTTAAAAGGATTGTATCCGGAGGAGATTCTTTTGATGATAAAATAACTGAAGAATGGGGTAGTAATGTTCAGTTTTTTAATGAGTATGGTCCTACAGAAACTACTGTAACTTCAATAGAACAGGTAGTTAATTCAAAGTCCGTGAGTAGCACTGTTATCGGAAAACCTTTGGGAAATACAAACTGCTACATTTTAAATAAACAAGGAGTTTTGCATCCTAAAGGAGTAGTTGGAGAGATTTGTATAGGAGGGGAAGGAGTTGCTAGAGGGTATTTAAACCGCCCAAAGCTTACTAATAAAAAATTCATGGTGAATCCTTATAATGAAAAGGAGAGACTTTATAAAACAGGAGATTTAGGAAGATGGCTTCCAGATGGTACTATTGAATTTATTGGGAGATATGATAATCAAGTAAAAGTAAGAGGATACAGAATTGAATTAGGTGAAATAGAATATCATTTGACATGCAAGGATGATATAGATCAAGTAGTTGTACAAATTAAAGAAATAGCTGGAGGAGGTAAGGATTTGGTTGCTTACGTTGTTTCTGAAAAACAGCAAAGTGATAAAAATTTACGAAAATTTCTTTCTGCCAGATTACCAGATTATATGCTTCCGATGCATTATATACAGGTAGAGAAAATGCCATTAACCACAAATGGTAAAATAGATAGAAAATCACTTCTTGATCTGGATATGTTGGAAAAATCTCATGCAGTAGCGTATAAAGAGCCATCCACAATTGAAGAACAAGAATTAGTCCTTGTTTTAGAAAATGTGTTAAAAAGAGAAAAGATAAGCGTTAAAGATAGCTTTTATACACTAGGAGGAGACTCTATCAAATCCATTCAGGTGGTATCTCGCTTGAAACAACGGGGATTTAGCATTAAAGTCGATGAAATATTACGTACACCTATAATAGAAAACCTTGCTAAGTTATTGGTAAAACATGATAATTTTATAGACCAGTCAGAGGTTACTGGAGAAGTAAAATTAACACCAATACAGCATTCTTTTAATAAAGACTCCAATGTTAGGGTGCCTCATTACTTTAATCAATCCATTCTATTGAAAAGTTCAGAGGAGATTAAATCTGATATTCTAACTAAGTGTATTTCTAAACTAGTTACGCATCACGATGCCTTACGAATTGTATTCAACAACCAAGAAGGAAAATTAACACAATACAATCAAGATAGTTCAAAAAATCATTATAAGATAGATTTTTATGATCTCAGAGAATCAAAGGATCCTTTACAAGAAATGAACGAACTTGGAGGACACATCCAAGGCAGTATAGACTTAGAAAAAGGACCATTATTTAGAATAGGTCACTTTAGATTATTAGATGGAGATAGGTTAGCTTTGATAGTACATCACTTAGTGGTAGATGGTGTGTCCTGGCGTATTTTGTTAGAAGATTTATCAACTCTTTATAGCAGTTATATTTCTGGTGAAGTACCAATCTTACCTATGAAAACGGATTCATTCCAACGATGGGCTGATTTGCAAGAAGAATATGCACAAGGAGTAGTAATAGATTCAGAAAGAACATATTGGAACTCTATTTGTGAACAGTCCATTTTAGATATCCCGAGAGATATTAAAATGTCAGAGTCTGTTGTTCAATTTGATGATATTAGGTCTTTTACATTAAGTAAAGAAACTACAGAATTTTTGCAAACTAAGGTGCATAATGTTTATAATACAGGGATCAATGATGTACTATTAACAGGACTTGGATTAGCAATCCAAGAAGTTTTTGGAGTGGAAAAGAGCGTTATTCAAATGGAAGGCCATGGTCGAGAAGATATCATTGAAGGAATTGATATTAGTAGAACGGTAGGTTGGTTTACTTCAATTTATCCATTCTTACTTGATGTGTCTGGATCCGAAAACCAAAGAGAGAGCTTAATTAATGTTAAAGAAAAGTTGAGAAAAATTCCTAATAAAGGAATTGGGTATGGAATATTAAAGCACCTTACAGAAGGTTTAGAAAAAGAGATTAAACCGAGTATAGTGTTTAACTATCTAGGAGATTTTGGAAGCAACGCAGGCGGAGATTCGGATTCAGTTTTTGACTATTCTTCCGAAGATATAGGTTTCAGTATTGACCCTAGTAATGGACATGATACAATTTTAGATGTGTCAGGGATGATGACTTCTAGTCAGTTAAGTATGTCGATTAGGTATTCAACGTCAATATATTTTGCAGAAACTATGGATCGATTGATAGGTTCTTACCAAAAGCATTTGACAAGACTTATTGAAGATCTGGCGAGGGAGAAAGAATGTTTTATTACTCCTGCGGATTTGACATTTAAAGGATTTACATCAAAAGAATTGTCAAAACTTAACATTGACAATAACATAGAAGATGTTTATGCTTTATCACCATTACAACAAGGTATTTATTATCATTGGCTATCAAATACATCTACATCAATGTATTTTGAGCAAATGTCCTATAGATTACAGTCTAATAATCTAAATATAGATTCAGTAAAGAAAGCCTACGATTTACTTGTTTCTAGGCACGCAATTCTACGATCAAGTTTTCGTAATAATTATGGAGGTCTACCTCTGCAAATTGTTCATAAATCTGTGGCTAGTAATTTTATATATGAGAAAATTGCGAAAGAATTTAAAGAAGGAGAAATTCTTGGGTATCTGAATGCAATAAAAGAAAGAGATCGTAAAAAAGGATTTGATTTAGAGAGTCCTTCACAAATGAGATTACAGGTACTAGAATTAGAAGATAATGTGTATGAATTTATCTGGAGTCATCACCATGTATTGATGGATGGATGGTGTACAAGTATTGTAATCAATGATTTTTATCAATTATTAAATGCAATTGATAATAATATGGACCCAATGCTCGAGGACCCTATACCGTATTCTAATTATATTAAATGGTTGGATGGAATTGATAGAAATAAAAGTTTAGGATATTGGAAAAATTATTTGTCAGATTACACACAAGTTGCTGAAGTGCCTTTTCAGGTTACTAAAAATGATAGTGACGCATATAGTGAAGTGAAAAATCAACTGGAGATTAAAGAAGAGACATTTGAAAAAATAAAAAGCCTCTGTAACAACCTTGCTATTACAAGCAGTACTTTTTATCAAGCAGTTTGGGGATATTTGGTAGCTAGATATAATGACACGAATGATGTGGTTTTTGGAGCTGTTGTTTCTGGAAGACCAGGTGACCTATCAGGAGTAGAGAATATGATTGGTTTATTCAGTAATGCAATTCCTGTTAGAGTACGTTATGAAAAAGAAGATAGACCAATTGATTTACTAAAAAGGCTTAATGATAAAGGGATTTCCGGAAGTGATCATCACTATTTAAATCTATCAGAGGTACAATCTCAAAGTGAGATCGGTATGGGATTGATTAATCATATTATGGTTTTCGAAAACTTCCCTATTGAAGAAAGGCTTGCGGATAATGGTATTGGAGAAGATACTGAATTGATGGTGCAATCCGTGGAAGTTATTGATCAATCTAATTATGACTTCAATATTACAATTGCACCCGATACTGGATCAACAAAAATAATTTTTCGATATAATGAAGAAAAATATGATGTTGAAGGGATTGAGAAATTAGTAAACCATTATTCTTACTTAATAGAACAGTTCTGTAATAAATCAGATCTTCTATTGTCTGAATTTAAATATCTATCAGAAGAAGAGTCAAATGAGATACTCACAAAATTTAACCGTAATTCCGAGATAAATATTGAAAAGGATGCAACGGTTTTGCAGCTTTTTAAAAATCAAGTATTAAATACGCCAAATGCTAAGGCAATTGATTTTGAAGGTGAGATAATGACATATAAGCAATTAGATGTTATTTCAAATCAGTTAGCTCATAATTTAATTCAAAATTATGGGATCCAATCAAATGATTTAGTAGGTGTAAAATTAGATAGAAATGAATGGATGATGATTTCTATTTTAGGAATACTTAAAGCCGGCGCAGCATATGTTCCGATTAATCCTTCATTACCAGATACACGAAAACAATTTATTGTAGAAGACACTAGTATAAAATTACTGATAACTGATACCAACTATATTTTCGATCTAGGCTATTTTAATGGTAACATTTTAACTTTAGATGCAGAGTTTGAACCTCAAGAATATAGTTCTTTAGCAGTAGATCTTAATATAAAGCATAATGATTTAGCGTATATAATTTATACGTCTGGTTCTACGGGAGCACCAAAAGGAGTAATGGTCGAGCACAGCAGTTTATATACGTCTACCAAATTCAGAAATGAATATTATAAAGATGTGGAGTCATATTTATTAATACCTTCATTTTCTTTTGATTCTTCAGTTGCGGTTATTTGGAATGCATTAACACTAGGTGCTACATTGAATATTGTAAGTGAAATGACTCTAAAAAGTCCTGAGAAAATTAATAATATTATTATTGAAAATAAGGTTGATTCTCTATTATGTGTTCCTTCATTTTATAAATTTATTTTGAATGCTAATAACTTCAAAGGAGATTCATTAAAAAGAGTAATTGTTGCTGGAGAACAGCTACCAGAAGATTTAGTAATTAATCACTATAAAAAAACAAAAGAATGTGTGTTATTTAATGAATATGGACCAACAGAGAATACCGTTTGGGCTACTGTCGCCATAATAGATAAGGTTTTTGATAAAATATCAATAGGGAAACCAATTAAAAACACTCAAGTTTATATAATGGATAGCAAACTACAATTAGTACCTGTAGGTGTTATTGGGGAATTATATATTGGTGGGCATAATTTATCAAGAGGGTATTTAAATCTACCTGAATTAACTGCTGACAAATTCATAGAAAGCCCTTTTATGAAGGGAGAAAAGTTGTATAAAACCGGTGATTTTGTTAAATGGCAAAAAGATGGAAGTATTGAATTTATAGGCAGAAAGGATGATCAGCTAAAAATTAGAGGTTACAGAATCGAGCTAGGAGAAATAGAGTATTATTTGAGATCAAAAGAAGATATCGTGGATACAGTAGTTCTGGCAAGAAATAACAATAATGGTGATAAGGAATTAGCTGCTTACATTATCGCTGAGAAAGATCAAAATGTAACTGATTTAAGAAAGTTTTTACAAGATAAATTACCGGATTATATGATTCCTAAATATTTTATTCTGGTAAAAGAATTTCCTTTGACTATAAATGGGAAAATAGATAAAGAATTATTATCAAGCCAAGAAGGTAAAGTCTTATCAACTGATATAAGTCATCAAGATCCAAAAACCAATAAAGAAAAGGCGTTAGTTCAACTAATGAAAGAAATTCTTGGTTTAGATAAAATTGGGATGAATGATAGCTTTTTTGGTTTGGGTGGAGATTCATTAAATCTAATTGCTCTTATTTCAAAATTAAAACAGGAAGGATACGATTTAGACGTAGTGGATTTAATTGAAAATCCTATTATAAAAGATTTTTCTAAACTAATAAAAGAAGCAAGTTAGTAGTACAAGGTAAAAAGGAAATCAATTTTTTTAAATTTTTCACTATGGAATTAGAATATGTAGAATTAAATGAAAATATGTACGAAAAGTACTATGATCACTCTGGTGAGAGTAGTCTTGTACAAAAGATATGGCAAGATGCTTTTGGGGATAACTATCCCCAAGGCATCGATCATTTTGGTTTTTTAACCAATAGAGATATAGCAATGTTTGTAGATTGCTTGAGTGATTCTAATAAAGGAGATGTTTTATTGGATATTGGATGCGGTAAAGGTGGTCCTGGACTTAAAATAGCAGAAGAAAAACAACTAAAGCTAATTGGGATTGATATTGTTGAAGAAGCCATAAATAAGGCGGAATTATTTAAATATAATTTTGAATTAGATCATGAGGCGGATTTTAGATTAGGTGGATTTTGTAATATTCCCTTAGAAGAAAAATCAGTGGATAATGTAATAAGTATTGATGCATTTTGGATGGTTAAAGATAGAGAAAAAGCCCTGACAGAGATTAAAAGAATTATGAAGAAGAATGCAAAATTTATCTTCACTACCTGGGATAGTATATTATTTGATCAGACTCCAATCTTAGAAAAAAATGGATTTGAGGTGTTATATCGCAATGAAACTGAAAATTGGAAAGATTACCAGACTAAAGTATATAAGGATATTCTAAAATATAAAAATCAACTTATAAAAGAAATGGGGGAATCAGCACAAATTTTAATTTCAGAAGCAACCTCTGCACCTCTTATGTTAGACGTTACTCAAAGGCGATTCTATCATACCAAATTACACTAAACAAACCCCTAGTTCTTCAATAAAATAGGTGCTATAACTTTAAAGAAATAACGTTCTTGTCGATTCATCTAGAATGAAAAATTGGATTTAAGATTATCGTATTTGATAGTTTTAAATACGATCAAATACGCCTTTAACTTAGATAATGTAATGACATTATCATTTTTTTTCAGCTTAAACAAAAGTGACTTATGCTTAACATATTCAAAATAAAAAAAGAAGAGATTGAATTGTCAGCCAATCAAAAATTTTTGATGAGAGAGAGAAGTGCTATTGGCAGTTTAGGTCCAATAAAAATAAAACACTGTTCTAAAGATAATTTGGAAAGAAAAATCAGAAAATTTTTAAATAAAACCCCTGTATTATGTATAAAGATTAGAAAACAAAATGATAAGATATATCAACAACAGATAGCTGCTCATGATGTTTTATTAGATATTAAATATGAAGAGGTAAATGTAGATTTTGATTTAGAAGAGTTAGAGGAGAAATCATTAGCTTATTTAAGTAAACCATATGATTTTTTTGATGGTGAATTAATTCGAGTACTTGCATTGATAGATAAAAATAAAAAGGAAATTCACCTTACAATGGGTATCCATCATGTGATTACAGATATGCATAGTAATAGTTTTTTAGAACAAAATTTGTTGCTCTTTCTTAATAAAAAGAAAGTGATTAAAAACTCATTCTCTAATTATGATTTTGTTAAATGGCAAACTAATTTTCTCCTTTCTAAACAAGGATGGAAGCATAGGGATTATTGGATAAATAGTTTTAAAAATATAGAGTCTAAAAAAGAAAACCTATCATTAATTTCCGAAATTTTAACAGAGAATAATAGTAAGTTTGTTTTTCAAAAGTTCATTATAAAAGATAAAAATTTAGTTTTATTAAATAAGATTCTTTCAAGTTTAAATTTACCAATCACAGCACTATTTCTTTCATTACATCAGCGCTTAATTAACAAAATAAATGTTAAGGGGAGCAAGCTGTTACACGTCCGAGTTGATGGAAGAGAGGAGATGCTTAATGGATTAGATGTAAATAGTGCTTTAGGAATGATCAGTAATACAATACCATTACAGATTGTTTCAGATAAAGGAAAATCGCCTAAGGAATTTATGTTAGAAGTGTTTGTAAAGTATTGTGAAGCACGAGCTAATCAATGTATCCCATATGAAATAATAAGACAAGATTTTTATAGTAAAGCAGCAATAGATATTGATCAATGCAGAATAGGGGTATTCAATTTTAAAATAGAAAATGACGTGAAATATTATTGCGATGTTTCTAATTATTACAATGTTAAAACCAAAGAATTTCAATCAAAAGATGCTATTAATTTGGAAGCAATTTTATACAAGGATGCAATTCAAGTTATTTTTTCCTGTCCAGAAGATATGTATAAAAAACATGCACAGTCTATAAAACTAGATGATTTTATTAGAAGTCAAATATTAGGTCAATCAAATCAAAAATATAAAACAATAAGAGAATAACTTAATTTAAAAATCAATGAAACAAATCAAATTATTATTAATAGTGTTAGTTCCTTTTTTCGGTTTCTCGCAAGTGGAATTGAAGGGGAATGTGAAAGATTCAATTGGGGCTATTGCATTTGCTAATGTTATTCTACTGAATCAAGCTAACGAGATTGTTAGTGGGACTATAACTGATGAAAGCGGAAATTTTTTAATTAGGACGTCAACAGGTACATATAAGTTATCAGTGACATTTGTAGGATATGAAGATTATAATAAACAAATTAATATAGAAAATGATGTAGTTGTAGGGGATATAACATTAATTAGCAAAGAAAATAGTCTTGAAGAAGTTTTGCTTGTTTCTAGGAAGAAAATTATTGAACGTAAGGTGGATAGATTAGTTTTTAATATTGAAAATAATCCAGCGACAAGCGGAGGTAATGCTCTAGAGGCTCTTAAAGTTTCTCCAGGATTGGCCGTTAATGGCGATCAGATAGCGATGATAGGAAAAAGCGGTATGCGACTTATGCTAGATGGACGTATCGTCCAATTAAGCGGACAAGAGCTTGTTAGTTTTTTGTCAACCATACCATCCGATGATATTAAATCTATCGAGATTATAACAAATCCACCTGCAAAATATGAAGCTCAGGGAAATAGCGGTCTTATTAACCTTGTATATAAAAAAGGGAGGAAAAATTCTTGGAGTAATTCTACAACTTTATCCTATACTCAGGCTATTTTCTCTAACTATACAGTAAGAAATAGCTTTAATTACTCAAAAGGAAAAGTTAAGTTTTTACTAAGTGCAAATGGAACTACCGGAAACTTGGATGTACAACAAGATACGAAAATAGAGTACTCAGATGGTCCATGGTTTAATGACTTTAATCAAAAATGGAATGAGGATGATTTATCAGGTAGAATGATGTTAGATTATGATCTTAGTGAGAAATCAACAATTGGGATTCAATATTTAGGATCTGTAGCTAATCCTGATGTAAAAGATCTTTCAGTTACCACTATTTTTAATAATTCTAATCAAGTAGATTCATTATTAGTGAGTGATGGGTTTAGTGATTTATATAAGGACAATCATTCATTAAATACACATTTTAAAACAGTTTTAGATACGCTGGGAAGAAGTATTTCTGTTGATTTAGATTATTTTACGTTTACCTCAGATAGAGAAAGAGATATTTCAACAGAAAATTTTGATTCAGATAATGAATCGTTAGGGGTTAGTTTTTCAAACCTAAATGATACCGATCAGAGAATAAAAAATTATAGTGCTAGAATCGATGTAGAACATCCATTAGAATGGATCAATTTGTCATACGGAGCTAAGATTAGCTTTACAGATAATGAATATAAAACTAATAATTTTAATACAATTTCAGGAACTCCCGTCATTGATGATGATTTGTCTAATAAATTTGATTATAAAGAAAATAATCAGGCTATATACATTAATGGTTCCAAAAGTATTGGTGAAAAGATAGATGTTCAATTAGGTCTTAGGTTAGAAAATACTCAGACCGAAGGTTTTTCAGAAACGTTGAACCAAACGAATGAAAATGATTACACAAAATTATTTCCTACCTTCTATATATCTTATGCTCCCAATGATAATAATTCATATTCATTTAATTACGGAAAAAGAATTGATAGACCTGGATTTTCTCAATTAAATCCAGCTCGACATTTTACCAATGAAAATAGTTTTGACGAAGGAAATCCATTTTTACAGCCATCTTTTAATGATAACCTAGAGCTATCGCACACGTATAAAGGGAAATTAACCACAAATTTATTCTTAAGTATAGAGACTAATGGTTATGGTGTTGTGCCTTCTGTAAATGATGAAACTAATCAACAGTTTATTACTTACCAAAATTTTTATGATCTATATAGTTATGGATTATCGCAATTCTATAGTTTCAACAATATATCCTGGTGGGACAATCAAAATGTATTGTATTTGATTAATTATGAATCGAAGTTTTTTAATAAAGATATTAATGCGCAGGTACAAAATGGTTTTAGGTATTACCTCGCAACCAATAATACTTTTACTCTAAATGAATCCAAAACATTAAGAGGACAGGTCAATTTTTGGTATAGTTCCGCGTATAAAGAAAGCCTGTTTGATCAATCAGAAAGTTATAACCTTGACATTGCTTTAAAGTTTGATCTCAAAAAAAGTGATTTACAATTTTCTTTAGGAGTATATGATATCTTGAACACAAGCCCTAATACGCTAACATCAGTAATTAATGGAATACGACAAGATTATACTAGAATAGCGAGTAATAGATATTTTAGAGCTTCCGTAATATATAATTTTGGAAATAAAAAGAAAAAAGTTGAACAGAGAGACTTTGGAAATGAAGAAGAAAAGGACAGAACTAATTAGAAAATAAATTTAATAATATTAATTTTTGATCATATGTATTATCTAAAGAGAAAACCACAATTATTTCTTTTACATTTTGCAGGAGGTAGCTGTTATTCATTTGATTTCCTGAATAAATATTTAGAAAATGATTTTGAGTTGTATCCAATAGAGCTTCCAGGAAGAGGCAAAAGATTGATGGATGAGTTAATTTTTAATAAAGAAGAAGCTATTAAAGATTATTTTAATCAAATAAAGAAATTGAGAAATCAAAAACCTTTTTTAATATATGGACATAGTATGGGGGCTACTTTAGGACTTTCTGTAGCGAATAAAATGAAAGAAATTAATGATAAACCAGATGCTCTAATAGTATCAGGAAATCCTGGTCCAGGAATAAAAGGTGATGAAGTTAAAAGATATCTTTTAAAAGATACAGAGTTTAAACAAGAACTTAGAATACTAGGAGGTGTACCGGAAGAAATACTAACAAACAATGATTTATTTGATTTTTTTGCTCCAATAATGAAGGCTGATTTTGAAGTAGTAGAGAAAGATAATTTTATAGAAAAAGGAATCGTTTTAGATATTCCAATATGCGCATTGATGGGAGATCAAGAAAGAACAGTAGCTCATATAAAAAACTGGAAAAAATATACAAATATTAGTTTTGATTTTCAAGTGCTTTCGGGGAACCATTTCTTTATCTATGACCACCCAACAATCTTGGCTCACGCAATTAATAGTTATTCAGGCCAACCTATTGTAGCTAAAACGCTATAAATAAATTAGAAAAACACATTATTCGCCGATTGTATTTAGGCATCCCAACACATTATACCTATTTCCTCACCTTCACTTCCAGTTAAGGTAGTATTATATCTAAAGAATTTAATAAAATCCTAATGAACATAATGTTTAGCATTTGTTTCAAGGGTATTAGAGGTGCTTATAAACCTATGAAATGAATTTTTATAGATATACAAAAATTAAGTTGTTTTAAGTAAAGATTATAACATACGTTAAACATAAAATTCAATTAAAATGAAAAACAAAATATTAGAAGTTAGTACAAGAAAGTTAATTCCTATAAATTCCATTATAGGGTACTCGATTTTAGCAATCATTTCTGGGTTAGCAGGTTTTGCTTTTATTATGATTATTAATGAAACAATTAGTTTGTCTATTAGTTCTGGGATACCAGAGGATAATAACTATCTATTAATGTTTCTAGGAACAATCGTTGTTTTTTTTATAACAAGACGGTGGTTGTCTGGAGGCATAATAAACCTTTCACAGAGGATTTACTGGAATATTAGAAAAGATACGATAAAGCTGATTTTGAGAGCACCATACAGAAAATTGCAAGAAAGGAAAGATGATGTTTATTCTACATTAACAGCAGATGTAGGAAATATTACAGATGCTTCATTATTAGTAATTACTTTTTTTTCGTCAATAATTTTAATCATTTCTTGTTTAGTTTATATGGCATATTTATCACTTAGTTTGTTTGCAGTCAGTTTAGGTGTAATAGCATTAGGAGTTTTAATTTATCTAGTGAGATCCCGAAAAAGTGATCAACAATTTAAAGAAGTAAGGGATTTAGAAAATAACTTCATGAATATCTTTATTAGTATTTTAGAAGGAGCAAAAGAAATAAATATAAACCCTGATAAAGGAAGGGATATTTATGAAAGTAAACTTACTAAAGTTATTGATAATGGTAAGAAAACAAATATTAAAGCATATCTAAAATATTTAAATAGTGAATTAATTAGCCAATTATTATTTTATGGACTGATTACATTTATTTTACTTTATGCTGGGGATATTTTAAATGTTTCTGTAAGTATTATAATAAGTTTCGTTTTTGTTTTATTGTATGTATTAGGACCTATTGTTAGTGTGATGACTATTATTCCATTTATGAATAACGCGGCGATTTCTTTAAAAAGGATGAATAAATTAAAAAAAGATCTTCAAAACGAACAACAGCTATTTACTATAGATGATAAAGACAAAGAAAAGTACTATGAATTTAAAAACTTAGAAATAAAAAATTATTCATTTTCTTATGGAGAAGATAAATTCTCAGTAGGTCCAATTAATTTAGATATTAATAGAAATGACATAGTATTTATTTACGGTGGTAATGGAGCTGGAAAAACAACATTTATTAATACAGTATTAAAACTCTATGATTTAGATAGTGGTGAGGTTAAAATTGATGAGGAGTATGTTTCATCTGATAAAATTGATAGCGTAAAAGAAATGTTTTCTCCAGTCTTTAGTGATTTTTATCTTTTTGATGAGTTTTATGGCATTAAAAATCTTGACTTAGATAAAGCAAATTATTATTTGAGGCTGTTTGAATTGGAAGATAAGGTTACAATTGAAAACAATAAGTTTTCAACAATAGATCTTTCTACAGGACAACGTAAAAGATTGGCTTTGATTAGTTCTATTTTGGAGGATCGACCAATTTTAGTTTTAGATGAATGGGCAGCTGATCAGGATCCTCATTTCAGAAACAAATTTTATAAAGAAATACTTCCTTTGATCTCTAAAGGAGAGGATAAAACGATTATTGCCATAACTCATGATGACAGATATTATCACTTGGCAGATAAATTATTGAAAATGGAATATGGCGGACTTACTGAGATAAATAAAGCATCGCTTGAATCAATTTTTTAATAAGCCAATTAATGGACGGTTGTATAATTTTTTTCTTATCAAAAAGCAACTGTAACTTTTTTAAACTTCTCGAGTACAATTAGGAATCTAAACCTGAAACACTTATTTGTTTAGATGTACTTTAATTTCAATTATTTTTTTACCCGATAGCTATAAAACACTTCTAGAAACAAAGAGATGTTTTCTAATGAAAGAATATCAATTTTTTAAATTTAAGTAAATGAAAATAATAAAAACAGTATTGGTTTTGACTTTATGTGTTGGTTGGATATTTATTACCAATATAAGCTACAAACCAATAAATTCTATAGGATCATTATTGACTTACAAAACAGGTCTGTTATCTATTCCACTTCAAGAAAATGGAATAAAAGAACTCAAAGGAGAATATAAACCTAAAATTTATATTGATAGTGTTGGTGTTCCCCATATTTACGGTAATAAGGAGAAGGATGTAGCTTTTGGATTAGGGTACATGCATGCCAAAGATCGTTATTTTCAAATGGAGATGATTACAAGAACTGTTCAAGGCGAAGTTTCTGAAATTTTTGCTGAAGAAACCATAGAATCAGATATTTTTTGGAAACCATACGAGTTCAAAAGGAAATCTAAAGAATTATTAGAAGACTATAAAACTAATTCGCCAGAGTTTTATAATTATTTGATTGCATATGCACAGGGAATAAACGCATATATACAAAAAGAAGAGATTATTGATCCTATGTATAAGATTTTAGGAAAGACTCCCAGAGAATGGAAGCCAGAATATTCTATGCTTGTTACCTGGTATATGAGTTGGTCTCTATCATACTTTGATTATCATATGGATCAACATGAACTTCTTACAAAACTTTCTGATGATGATCAGAATTATTTTTACCCTATGCAACCAAAAGGTTTGAATACAATTCTACCTTCAGAAGAGGAAAATAAAATTTCTAATGATAAAGTGTATTTGGATACTGTTATCGCGAAAAAATCAAAACCGGAAGAATCCAACCCTCTCGGTTTTCATCCAGGAATAGGAAGTAATAATTGGGCGGTAAATGCAATTAAAACAAAGAATGGAAAATCAATATTAGCAAATGACCCTCATTTGTTTTTGACTTTACCCGAAGCTTTTTATGAGATTCACATGGTCTCTGATAAATTAAATCTGTATGGATTTTCGATTCCTGGTGTTCCCGTAATTGTTAGTGGTCATAACGATCAAATCTCTTGGGGAATAACAAATGGAGAATGGGATTTAATAGATCGATATCGATTAAAAACAAAAGACGACAACCTGTACTTTTATGATGGCAAATGGATCCCTTTTGAAGAAAAAGAATATTCGATAAAAATCAAAGGAGAAAAGGATAGAATTGTTAAACAAAAGAATACGGTTCACGGTAAAGTAGTACAGGATGATAATGGAGCATATTATGCGCAACGTTGGTATGCATCCGATAAAAGTTACTCCATAAGAGCTATGTATGATTTGATGCAAAGTGAAAATTGGGATGGATTCACAAATGCATTAAAAGAATATGGGTATCCTCCTCAGAATTTTATTTATACTGATATAAATGATAATATAGGGATAGTTTGCGCAGGTAAATTACCAGATAGAGGGATTAACTTTAAAGGAGAATTGTTAGATGGTACACTTAAATATGAACCTAAAAAATCACTTGATACATTATGGCGTACCTACAATCCGGATGAGAAACTTCTGTTTTCCGCAAATCAACAACCCATCCAAAACGATACTTATTTTGGAACTTTAGGATATAAAGATGATTATAGAGTAAATCGGATTCATTCGTTACTGAAAGAGAAAGATGATTGGGATTTAGAAAAGATTCAAGAAATGCAAAAAGATGAGGTTGATATATCTTTTTTTGAATTTAAGGAGTTACTAAAAATATACCAAATACCTGAGAATTATAAAGAATTATTAAATGGCTTTAGTCATTGGAACGGTGATATGAAAGGAGATAGTCATCAAGCTCTTATTTATGAATTGCTTAAAGAGGGTGTTGAACAAGAAGCAATGAATTTTGCTGAAAGTACTTTGAAGATAAACCGTCCACCATCGTTTAAATATTTTGTTAAATACCTGAAAGATAGCAAGTATACGATTTCTGACAAGACCTCTAAGCAAGAATTGTTTAATAATATCTTACAGTACGCTGACTCTACCTTGCAATTTCATCATGGTAATGAATGGAAAGAAGAAACCTATAAAAATATGTCATCCATTAATGTATACAATATTTCATTTCTTCCAGGATTTGGAGAGAGAATTGTAGGTGCAGGAGGCAATGAAAATACAATTAATATAAACTCTAGTTATTATCGCCCTGTCTTTAGAGCAATATATGAGATGGAAAATGAAAATATAAATTCTTATACAATTTTAGCAGGAGGACAAAGCGGGAAAATTAACTCTATTCACTATAAAGATCAGCTCAAGTTGTGGGAAAAAGGAACGTATAAAAAGACTCAATTCGAAAACAATCCGAATAGATTAAAAAATATTAAAAACATCATAAAATTTAAGTAATGAAAAAAGTAATTAATTATTGGCCTTATTTTATAGCATTAATTCCACAATTTATTTTTAACGATTACATATGGATTGTTATATCAATAATTTTTATTGGTTTTATATCCCAATATAGTATAAAAAATAATTTGGTTTTTATTAAGATGATGATAATTGAACTGATTGTTTTCTCAATGATCTTATTCATTTTTAGTGATAGAATATTTTACTTAAAAGGAATATTAGAAAATTTAGAAATTCCGGAAATTCTATTATCTATATGTATCCCTATTTTCAATTCCCTAAATGTTGCAATATTGTTTTTTACAGGGTATAAGTTAGGTAGTTTGTTTGTTAATAAAACAAAGGAACTTACTTCATCAGAAATTTAATATAAGCAACTTCCCGAAAATTTTTGGTCTCATAATTCTATCTATAAATACTTGTTTATAGATCCAAATTGCATATAAAATAAATAAGAATCTCTGTTAATCAATCATAACACTGCCTAAACCTTGATGGGCATTTAATATTCAAGGAATATATATATATTAAAAACTATACGATATGAAAAGTAAAAAAAAGCACAACGTAAAATTGCATTTTGAAAAAATAACAATTTCGAGATTAATGCAAGAAACGATAAAAGGTGGAAGACGAGGTTTATTAGAGGATACATCTGTTAGGCTGACAGAAGTTGGAAGAGGAGAAACTTGTGACTATACAGGATGTAATTAATGATTGTATGATAACAAACAAAAACTTCAGTCATAATAGACTAAAAATAATAATTACTAAATTTTTTTAAAATGAAAAAAAAGCAATTCAACTTCTTAAGTTTTAAGAAAGAAGTAATTACTAAGTTAGAACAAAACCAAGTTAAAGGAGGTAATAATGAAGAACTTAAAACTGGAGAAACCGAAAACTATTGTACAAGATCTTGTTCTGGTGGAGCAGTTTGTTTCGGATAATTTTAGATTATTACAATATAAAACTTGAAAAAGAAAGCATTATTTCTTAAAAAACTTGAATAGATAAATAACATATTAAAAAATAGTTTTAATAAAGAGGATATTGGGGTTTTGGCAGGAGCTTAAGGGGGTTCTTTGTTTCATTTTTATTATGCAAAACTGTTGAATGATTATGGCATAGGAGATACCGGTGTAGATAAGATAACAAAGGTTATACAAGCTATTTATGATGGATATTCTTATCCAGCATTTTGTTCTGGTATTGCAGGAGCAGGATGGGTAAAAGAGCTTTTGAAAAGTGAAGATTTTATCGATATTGACACCGATGTATTGTTATCAGAACTTGATGGATATTTGTGTAACTCCGTGGAAATTGATATTAAAATAGAAGACAATGACTTTCTTCACGGAGCTTTAGGGTATGCTGTTTATTTTTTAAAAGATTCGACAATACTAACTCCCCAGAATTAAAAAAGAAATATAAGTATGTCGCACGGAATGTCTGGTGTTATTAATTTTCTACGTAGACTACACAAATATGAAGATTTCACAACATTGGTAAAATTATTAATTGATGGGGCTGTAGCTTATATATTAAGTTTTAAAAATGATAAATACGATACATTGTCTCTTTTTCCTAATATAATATTTAAGAATAAAACAGTAGATAGAAATTCTAGATTGGCCTGGTGTTATGGGGATTTGGTATTGGAACCACATTATGGCAAGTGGGAAAGCTTTTAGATAATGATGCTTATCGAAAAGAAGCTATAGATATTCTTAAGTATACTTCAAAAAGAAAAACTATAAACAGACTTTTATTAAAGATGCAGGGATATGTGATGGATCAATTGGAGTAATGAATATGTATAATTATATGTATAGCGAAACTAAATAAAACTTGTTTGTAGGAAACTTTAAAAGACTTTGATTTAATTCCTGAACTTTCAAAATACAAGTTTGTGCAAATCAAAATATTATTCATACAAAACTATATACTGTAACTCTGTTTACTAGTTGTCAGTGGTGAGTTTGTATATCAAAAATAATGATTATTAAAGATCAAAATTGTAAAGTGAACTAAAATAATAGAACATGAAAAATCATACTATTAGTGAGCGGAACCTGTCACAAACTATAATGTTTGGTGACCTTGAAACACATACTCAAACCAATATTGAGTCTAATGAGTCGTACTTGCTGTACTATACCTTTACTGAGAAACTTGATGTAAAAGTTTGGAATCATTATCTAAATATTTTACCAAAAAGGTTTCATAATGAGGTGTATAAATACAGAAGATGGCAGGATAGGTATAACTTCCTGATAGGAAGGCTTTTAGTATATCTGGGTCATTATTTATTTTGTGGAAGTCCTTTAGAATTTAATAGGTTTCTTAAGGATCCTTATGGAAAGCCATTTCTCAAAGATAGTAGTATGCATTTCAATATTTCCCATAGTGGTAACAAGGTTGTTTGCATTTTTAGTAAACAGGCTATAGGAATCGATATAGAAGAAATACAGGATATCGAGTTCTCTTTATTCGAAAATGTGTTTTTAGATAGAGAAATGGAGCAGATTAGGGATTTAGGAATTGCTAAATTTTACGAATACTGGACAAAAAAAGAAGCTATAATTAAAGCAATAGGAAAAGGGATGTCAATTTCTTTACTTGACATTAATGTAGAAAATGAGTCTACTGTATATAATAACGATAAGTGGAATACAACAAGTTATGTAATGGATAATGTACATTGCTCTATAGCTTCACAGTATCCTGAAAATAAGATAAGACAGATTCAAATTCAATTTTGATTTGCTATAACTTTAATTTAACAAGTTTGTTACAAGAAAAAGATATAATTAAAAATATTAATACAAATATTCCTATGGATATAGTGATAGCGCTTGTGGGACTAGTAAATAATCAACACTTAATATCGAATAATTAAACAAAAGGAAAACGGAGTATTCTTTTTTATACTTTACTCTATAATATTCTATTAACCATTTATAAAATTTAATATGGAACTTAATATAAAAAACGAAACATCTCGTTTAAAATCTGTCATTGTAGGAATTGCAGATAATTTTGGGGGAGAACCTAATATTGAGGATGCTTATGATCCAAAATCAATGGAACATATAACAAAAGGGACTTATCCTAAAGAAGAAAATATGATTAGGGAACTAAACGTACTCATTGATATTTTGAATAAATATGATGTTGAGGTTTATCAACCAAAAAATATAGATAAGGTTAACCAAATTTTCACAAGGGATGTTGGTTTTGTCATAGAGGATAAATTCATAAAATCCAATATGATTACAAGTCGAGTCGAGGAAATATCAGGTATTCAATTTTTAATTGAGAAAATTTGTTCGAATAAAATTATCACTATAGATTCACATGATGTTAAAATAGAAGGAGGGGATATTGTATTATACGATGATCATATATTTATAGGTACTTATAAAGGACTAGATTTTAAGGATTGTATAACTGCTAGAACTAATCAAAATGCTGTTTCTTTAATCAAAGAGCTCTTCCCGCATAAAATAATTAAAGAATTAGACCTTAACAAATCAGTGACAAATCCAAAAATAAATGCTTTACATTTAGATTGTTGCTTTCAACCTGTAGCTAACAACAAAGCTATAATTCATAAAGAAGCTTTTCGGAATGTGGCAGATTATAAATATATCGTAGATCTTTTTGGAGATGAGAATCTATTTTATATAAACTCTGATGAAATGTCCGAAATGTATGCTAATGTATTTTCAATTGATAAAGATATTGTTATATCTGAAAAGAAGTTTACCAGATTAAATAATTGGTTACGAAATCAGGATATGATTGTAGAGGAGGTATGCTATTCTGAAATTGGTAAACAAAATGGTTTAATACGTTGCTCAACACTTCCATTATTTAGGAATTAACTGACCTTTTTATTTCGAAATAATCATTCAAATATCCGCAACCAAAAAATTCGAACTCTTTCGCTTTAAGCCCACTTAAGTTTAGAAAACCATTCATTTGTTCGAATGGTTTTTTTTGTAGTTGAATGTTTGTGTTTAAGCAAAAATTCTTTATCAATCTGAAAAGGAAGAATTCTGCATTTTAAGGCCTCTGAATTGCGCTCTGAGAGCTATTCTATTAATCCCGATATTCAAAGAATGCGCTACAGAAGTATTGTGCTTCGGTCTACAAAGTGGTTTAGGATTGATCAGTAGTTAATAGTTATTGTATTGGTTATTTATATTTAATAATTTTAGGGATTAGTGCTTAGAAAATCTATAAAATAAGTATTTAGTAAGCTTGATAAACATTCTTCCAGAATTGGTCTAAATTAAATCTAAAATACGTTCCAGTTTCATCCCTCGTGACCCTTTTATCAAAACTGCACCTCTAATTTCACTTATAAACACAGTGTCTTTCAAACACTGAAAGGACTCATATTTTTGGATGCGCTCATCTTCAGTTTCTGTATCGAAAAAGTTTTGACCAATTAAATATATTTTATTAAATGATGTTTTGGTCAATTTATTTGTAATT
The DNA here is from genome assembly GCF_053613295.3 of Aquimarina ulvae. NCBI lineage: Bacteria > Pseudomonadati > Bacteroidota > Flavobacteriia > Flavobacteriales > Flavobacteriaceae > Aquimarina > Aquimarina ulvae. The sequence goes on along the minus strand of NZ_JBSIBP030000013.1, from coordinate 102,884 downwards.
TTTTGGTGTTCGGATTCTGCTATTTCGCCAAGCTCAAACATGTCTCCAAGAAATACTGTTTTACAGGTATACTCCAATTGTTGGAAATTATCAATCGCAGCATTCATACTAGATGGATTTGCGTTATAAGCATCAAGTATGATAGTAGTATCATTTTTTTTGATGATCTGGGATCGATTATTAGAAGGAATATAAGATGTTATTGCAGCTTGTATTTGTTCTGGATCAATCCTAAAATAATGCCCAATAGCAATTGCTGAAGCTATATTGGTAAAATTATAAGCCCCTATGAGATGGCTGTTTGTTATGTTATTTTCATAAATTACCTGTACCATAGGGTTCGCTGCTTGTAGTTGTATAGTAACGTCGCTTTCTAAATTTTGAGAAAAAGTGAATGATTGTATTCCTTCTGCTGCTTTATAAAGTATATCGTCTTCTTGATTTAAAAAAATAAGTTTGCCGTGTTTTTTAATGTGTCTATATAGCTCAGTTTTTCCTATTAACACACCTTCCAGACTTCCAAAACCTTCTAGATGCGCTTTGCCTATATTGGTGATGTAGCCAAAGTCGGGATACGCAATGTTGCATAAGAAGTCAATTTCCTTTTTATGATTTGCACCCATTTCCACAATTCCAATTTCTGTGTGCTTATCCATGGAAAGTAAAGTGAGTGGAACTCCAATATGATTATTTAGATTCCCTTCTGTAGCTGTCGTATTATATTTCGAAGAAAGTACACAATTGATTAACTCTTTTGTCGTAGTTTTGCCGTTGCTACCGGTAAGTGCAATTATAGGAATTGCTAAATACTTTCTATGATATGTGGCTAAATCTTGTAAGGTTTTTAGCGTATTCTCCACCAAAATATATTGATCAGAAATAAGAAACTTTTTATCATCAATAATTGCGTAAGAAGCTCCTTTCTCGATTGCTTTTTGTGCGTATGTATTACCATCAAAATTAGCTCCTTTTAAAGCAAAAAAGATAGTGTTGTTTTTGATTTTTCTAGTGTCTGTAGAAATACCATCACTCTTTAAGAATAATTCATGTATTCTTGCAATACCCATTTAATATAATTGTATTAAAAAGCCCTGTACGAAAGGTCAGGGCTTTATTTGTATTATAACGGACTAATTATAAATTCTGTATTTTATCTAGGAGCTCGATGTTTTGGTGTTTTTTTGTTTTTAGCTTTTTCACCTACACGAGACATAGCATTTCTAAATCCAATATAGTCTGTAGCCATATCTTGAGGGAAGAATCTTCTCTGGGCAGGATCTAGCCAGTACGCTCTGTCTTTCCAGGAACCACCTTTATATACTCTTACCTCTTCACTAACAATAGTGGTCCTATTGCTTGATTCATCATATCTTCTATCTAATTTTGTACTGTCTTCAACACTTGCTTCTACACTATGGATAGGGGAATTGTACATTCTTCGGTTAGGAATTTTTTCATCCTGAAATCCTTCGTAATATCTGGAAGAGCTTTTATCACCATCTCTAAAGTTACGATTGTCACTTTGAGTAAAGTTAGTTCTTAAATAGGTTTCGTTTTCATCAACTGGAGTCTGTAATATACCTCCTGGTAAAACCCTTGCAACAATTTTTCCATTACTTAAAGTATCGTAAATAATCGAGTCAGTAGTAACGATTTTTACAGTTCCATCCGGATTAATTGCATTTTTCGTGTATACATTCCCTCTATAATAGTTAAAATCATTGTATTCGTCATCTACAATTGGTCTGTAGACATCTGCAACCCATTCTGCTACATTACCGGCCATATCATAAAGACCATAATCGTTCGGGTCATAAGATGCTACAGGAGCTGTAATATCTGCACCATCATCACTCCATCCTGCTATACCACCATAATCACCATCTCCTTGTTTGAAGTTAGCTAATTGGTCTCCACGCGTTCTTCTTTTTCCAGAACGTGTGTATTGCCCATCCCAAGGGTATTTTTTTCTACCTCTATAAATATTATAGCTTCTTAATTCTACCAAACCTAAGGCTGCATATTCCCATTCTGCTTCTGTTGGTAATCTGTACTTTGGTAACAATAGTCCATCTTTACGTTGGATGTACAAGCCAGTAGAGTCATTTCTTTTTTCGTACTGCTCAGATTTTTTACCACCTCTTGTTGCTTCGTCGTTTCCTCCATAAATTTGCGACGGAGCATTCAAATAAGTGTCTGTGTTAAACGTACTTTCTGCAGAAACATCTTCAAAAGGAGCATTTTCTTTAATAACCCTTTCCTCTTCAAGAATTCTTTCATTTACACGATCTGTTCTCCATTTACTAAATTCTACAGCCTGAATCCAATTAACCCCAACTACCGGATAGTTGGCATACGCCGGATGACGTAGATAGTTATTTGTCATCATTTCATTAAAACCTAAACGGTTCCTCCAAACTAAAGTGTCGGGAAGTGCCCCGTGATATATATTTTTGTATTTTGGTTCAGTAGGAGGATAAACACCCTTTAACCAATCTAAGTATTCTAGATACATTACGTTGGTAACTTCGGTTTCATCCATATAAAAAGACTGTACATGTTGTTGCGTAGGAGTATTATTCCAATCGTGCATAACATCATCCTGAACCCGTCCCATGGTGAAGGTTCCTCCTTCAACAAATACCAGACCTGGTCCTGTCTCTTGTTCTTTATAATTAGTGTTTACTTGAAATCCACCATCCTTGGAGTTGTATTTCCATCCGGTGGCTCTAGAACTGTTGCCGTAATCTGTTTTATTACAGCTAAACAGTAAGATGCTAATGCTAAGGGCCATTAGCGACTTAAAAACTAACGCGTTTTTCATAATCTTAAGTTCGTTAAAGTAGAAATTAGGGTCCGCAATATAATAATTAACGTTAAATTTACCCTAATATTTTTAAAATAATATCAAATCATAAAAAAAATATCTTTTTATGATTGACTTTGGTTTAACGCAATATTTTTGTGTTTATTATTATTTTTGAAGAAAAACTATGATTTACGGAACACTAAAACTGTGTTAAACCCGTTATACGCTATGATGAAGAAAATTATAATTTTATGTGCTTTACTGATTTCTATTCTTGTTTCAGGACAACAATCAGTACATATTGATATTACTTGGAAAGATGTAAAAATTAATACTTCTAGCAATGTCTCGTTAACCATACCTGGGTTTGACCAGAAAAATTTTGAATATCTTGATGATATTGGGGTACAGTTTACCACACAGTGGGAAGAATTGCAAGAAATTAATACTACGACGGCTAGGCTTGAAAATGTCATTTACAGTAATATTTCAAGAGCAGAGCTGAAAGACCTTAACATAAATCTTATTCCTGAAAAGCTTACTTATAGTATACTATCAAGCAAAGCAAGAAATAAGAGAAAAGGTTTTGCAAGCGTGTTACCTTTTGTGAGAAATGGTACTGCCTTTAAGAAAATAGTGTCTTTTGATATTGTGTATCAAACCTTAGGGCGGACCCCTAATGCAAAGATATTGCCAATTACTAATTCGGTATTAGCTTCAGGTAATTGGTTTCGTTTTTATGTAGATAAAACTGGAATTTTTAGAATTACACCAGCATTTCTGAGTAGCTTGGGAATGGATGTATCGTCAGTAGATCCTAATACTATAAAAATTTATGGTAACGGAGGTCAAATGATGCCTTTGATTAATCAGGAGAATACAGAGTTTGATTTAAGAGAAAATGCTATTCAATTAGTTGGTGGTGAAGATGGTGATTTTTCAGGAAATGATTACATTTTATTTTATGGAGAAAGCACTAAAGGTTACAGTGAAGAAAATATAACAAATATTAATCTTTATGCTGATAAATCCTATTATTATGTTACTGCTGGCGGTACCAACGGTAATAGAGTTTCTGATTATACAGAACCGTCAGGTGCTGCCGATGTACAGATTAATTCCTTTTCGGATTATCAATTTTATGAAATAGATGAATATAATATCGTAAAAGTTGGAAGGCGCTGGTTCGGAGATCGTTTCGACATACAGAGCAGTAGAAGTTACGATTTTGATTTCCCTAATTTGATTACAACCGAGCCTGTTGAGTTAAGAGTTTTTGCTGCTGCCACTTCCGTTTCTGCGTCTAGTATGAATATTGCCCTAAACGGTAGTCAGGTAGGTATTTTGAGTTTTGCGCAAATTTCTGGAACATCGCTCGGATCAGCCAGAGAGCTTATGCAGGAGGTAACATCTAATACTGATAATATTACTATTGATCTTACATATAACAATAATGGAAATCCTTCAGCAATAGGGTATCTTGACTTTATCAGCTTACGGGCAGAAAGAGCGTTGACAGGTACAAATTCTCAAATGCAGTTTTCTTATGAAGAAGCTGCAACCATAACTGGGGTTGGGCAATATAACGTTGCAAATGCTGGAGCAATATCTCAGGTTTGGGACGTTACTAATCCTGATGCCATACGTAGTATTACAAATAATAATTTGGCTTCCAGTATTAGTTTTAAAGCAAATATGGGTGAGTCCCGTCAATATATGGCGCTCGTGCCTACGGATTATTACGATCCGTTAGTAGATCAAACAGCTCGAGTAAACAATCAAGATATTAAAGGAACGGTATTTTTAAATAATCAAGGGCAATTTGAAGACATAGATTATCTTATTATTTCTAATAATACCCTTGCGCAATCTGCAAACAGATTAGCAGATTACCATAGATCTTCAAATAATTATAATGTAAAAGTTATCACATTAGACCAGATTTACCACGAATTTGGAAGTGGTAAGCAAGATATTGTGGCTATCAGGAATTTAATCCGTTATGTATACGAAAACGCTTCAAGTCCCAATGAACGACTAAAATATGTCTGTCTTTTTGGAGACGGCTCTGTTGATTATAAAGGCTTATTGTTAAGAGAAAATTGTGCTGACAGTAATATCGTACCTACTTTTCAGAGCTTAAGCAGTTTTTCTTTAGTTAGCTCATTTGCAACGGATGATTTCTTTGGGGCTATGGATCCCCAAGAAGGACAAATGGTAGCAAGCGATCAATTAGATATAGCAGTAGGAAGAGTGTTAGCAGACTCTCCACAATTAGCAGATGCCATGGTCACGAAGATTATTGATTATAATAGTGAACAGTCTTTTGGCAGATGGAGAAACTCGGTATTACTAATTGCAGACGATGTGGATGCTGATTGGGAAGAAACGATTCAGCGAAACCTAAATGAATTGGGTGATGAATTAATACAAAGAAAACCGTATCTCAATCTTACAAAAATATATGCAGACGCTTTTCAGCAGGAGTCCTCTCCATCCGGTAATAGATATCCGCGGGTAAATGAGGTTATTTCTAATGCAATTGAAACTGGTGCGGTAGCGATAGATTACTTTGGACATGGAGGGGAGGATGGATTAGCAAGTGAGTTTATTGTAACCAAATCAAATGTCAGGGAATTAGCCAATACAAATAAATATCCAATTTTTATAACAGTAACTTGCGAGTTCACCAAATTTGATAACCCTTGTAGAGATTCAGCTGGAGAGCTTATCTATTGGAATACAAATGGTGGTGTAGTCGGGTTGATTAGTACAACAAGGGATGTGATCGTAACATTTGGAATAAATGTAAATGATAGATTATCAGAGTTTTTGTTTCCAGACGGTTCCAACTATCCATCTGTAGCAGAAGCAGTAAGGCAGATGAAGAATTCTTTTACAAGTAATAGTAGACGAGTGGTTTTCTTTTTTGGAGACCCTGCAATGAAAATGGCTATACCTAAACCAAATATTCGTTTGACTAATATAAATGACGTACCTATAATGCAAGAAGTTGATACTCTTAAAGCTTTAAGTAGAATCAAAATTTCAGGAGAGGTTGTTCATGAATCAGGAGCGTTGCTTTCTGATTATAATGGTGTGTTGTCTACTACAATTTACGATAAAGAAATTGATAGAGTAACGCTAGCTAATGATAGAACGGTAAACGGAGCCGGACAGTTAATTAAACTGAATTTTAAAACACTCGGAGAAATTATATTCAGAGGGAAGGCGTCCGTAAATAATGGTCTTTTTGATTTCGAATTTATTGTACCTAGAGATATTGGCATCCCTGTGGATACAGGAAGAATTAGCTTTTATTCTGCAAGAAATGGGGTGTTAGAAAATCAAACTGGGGTAGATCAAACGATCTTGGTTGGAGGCCTCAATGAAAATGCTCCAGAAGACAATGTAGGGCCACAAATTCAGTTGTTCATGAACGATGAAAGTTTCGTTTCTGGAGGTGTAACCAACGATTCACCAATATTGATAGCAAAACTTCAGGATGAAAACGGAATCAACACTGCTAGTGGTATTGGTCATGATATTTCTGCAATCCTAGATGGGGATGAATCCAATCCATATATTCTTAATGATTTTTATGAGACAGAAGTAGATGATTTTACAAAAGGTCTCGTTAATTTTAAATTTAGGGATTTAGAACCTGGTTTACATACACTTACGTTTAAAGGCTGGGATGTGTATAATAATTCTTCCACGCAGGAGATTCAATTTGTTGTTACAGACGCTTCCGGTTTTACGTTAAGTAATGTACTCAATTATCCAAATCCTTTTGTGAGCCATACAGAGTTCTGGTTTGAACATTCTGGAGCAATCAGCGATGTTTTAGAAGTTCAGATTCAGGTGTTTACGGTTTCTGGGAAAGTAATTTGGACTAACAATCAAACGCTGTCTGGAAAAACAAGTTATAGAGAAGATATTCAATGGGATGGAAGAGATGATTTTGGGGATAAATTAGGAAAAGGCGTTTATGTGTACAAGATATCTGTAAAATCAACGTTAACAAATCAGCGAGTTGAGAAATTTGAAAAACTCGTTATACTATAAATAACTAAATAACTATATATTTGTCAAAATCAATTTTCACATGAGAAAAATCATAATCCTGGGGTTTGTGTTTTTAACACTTTCGAATTTTAAAATACAAGCTCAAGAAGAGAACCGTGCAATCACAACAGCTACTCCATTCTTACTTATTGCTGCAGATGCAAGAGCTGCAGGTTTGGCTGATCAGGGGGTTGCAACATCAGCGGATGCATTTTCACAACAATGGAATCCTGCTAAATACGCTTTTGTTGGGAAACAACAAGGGGTCGGTATTAATTACACCCCATATTTGAGTAACTTGGTAAACGATATATTTCTGGGAAGTGTAAATTATTATAATCGTTTTGGTCAGGATGGTCGAAGTGCGGTTGCCGCTAGTTTTAGGTATTTTAGCCTTGGAGACATAGAATTTAGACAAGGTCCTAACGATGAGCCTAATGTGCAAAAGCCTAATGAATTAACATTAGATGTATCCTATGCTTTGCAATTGAGTCCTACATTTTCTATGGGTATTGCAGGTCGTTATTTACGTTCAGATTTAAGACTACAAGGTTTGGGAGCCGATGCAAGTGCTGCAGGTAGTTTTGGTGTGGACGTAGCCGCTTTTTACAGAAGTGAGGAAGTTGCTTATAGCTCTTTTAATGGTAGATGGAGAGCCGGAGTAAACATTTCCAATATTGGGCCAAAAATAAAATATGATGATGCAGGTCAGGAAAATTTTATTCCTACTACATTTAGGGCAGGTTTAGGGTTTGATTTCCTTTTAGATGAATATAATAGAATTACACCCTCTTTAGAATTTGCTAAATTGTTAGTGCCAAGTCCTCAAGATTTTGATGGCGATGGTGATATAGATGCAGAGGATAATGCTGAATATCAAGATATAAGCTCATTTGGAGCAATCTTTTCTTCGTGGGGTGATGCAGATGGTGGTTTTAGTGAAGAGTTAAAAGAATTTACATGGTCTCTTGGTGGAGAATACGTTTACAAGGATGTATTTGCCTTCAGAGCTGGTTATTTTAACGAAGCAGAAGAAAAAGGAGCACGTAAATTTGTTTCATTGGGAGCTGGTTTTAAATATACTATTGTAAACTTGGATATATCGTATTTGTTTTCAACATCTGCGGTAAGAAGCCCATTAGAAGGAACACTTCGTTTTGGTCTTTCATTCAATTTTGGGGATGATTATTACGACAGATAGACTAATCTATCCTTATAATATAAAAGTATCAAACTTAATGTTTGATACTTTTTTTGTTTATAGTACATTGTATCCATATAAATAGACAACAATAGTATCTGTTATGAATTAGTTGAATATTTTGATAACTACTATTTTTGTTAAGGATACTTCAAAATTGAAATGTGTGAAAGAAATAGAAATCAAATCTACTTTACAGGTATACGATTCATTTGATGAGTTGCCAGATGATATTCAGGGTTTAATGCAGCAATCATTTGGTATTAGAGATAAAGGGTATGCTCCATACTCTGAGTTTTTAGTGGGTGCTGCGCTATTGTTAGAAAATGGTGAAGTAGTATTAGGTAATAACCAAGAAAACGCATGTTATCCTTCGGGTTTATGCGCAGAACGTGTTGCTATATTTTCGGCAGCAGCTAATTTTCCTGGAGTGGCAGTTTTAAAAATGGCACTTTCTGCAAAATCCCTAAAACATCAGTTGATTACACCAACGCCTCCATGTGGCGCCTGTAGACAATCAATTGCAGAATATGAGTTAAATCAAAAAAAGCCAATAGAGATTTATTTTACAGGAGAAACAGGGAAAGTGGTGAAATCTTATTCTTTAGCTAATTTATTGCCGCTTATTTTTGATAATTCATATTTATAACGTTTTCGTACATTTTTATACTAAAACTCCTTTCTCCTTAATAACGAATATCTTATTTTTGTTTTTCGCTTAATTGAAAAATAAGCATAAAAACGCTGTAATTATTAGAAGAGTCGGTAGTAAAGCTGACCTAATTTTGAAATATCATTACATTTTAGATGAAAAAAGTAACCAAAGAAGTTTACCTGAAGTGGTACGAGGATATGCTTTTCTGGAGAAAGTTTGAAGATAAACTTGCTCAGGTATATATCCAACAAAAAGTAAGAGGTTTTTTACATTTGTATAATGGACAGGAAGCTATTTTAGCAGGTTCATTACATGCTATGGATCTTACTAAAGACAGGATGATTACCGCCTATCGTAACCATGTACAGCCAATTGGTATGGGGGAAGACCCTAAACGCGTGATGGCAGAATTATTTGGAAAAGGTACAGGAACCTCTCAAGGAATGGGTGGATCTATGCATATCTTTTCTAAAGAACATCGATTTTATGGTGGGCACGGTATTGTAGGAGGTCAAATTCCTTTAGGTGCTGGTTTAGCATTTGCAGATAAATATCACAAAAGAGATTCAGTTACTTTGACCTTTATGGGAGATGGAGCCACGCGCCAGGGATCACTTCACGAAGCTTTTAATCTAGCTATGTTATGGAATTTGCCTGTGGTATTCTGTGTAGAAAATAACGGATACGCTATGGGTACCTCTGTAGAAAGAACAGCCAACCATACCGATATATGGAAACTTGGACTAGGATATGAAATGCCTTGCGGTCCTGTTGATGCTATGAATCCTGTAAAAGTTGCAGAAGCAATGGATGAAGCAATTACACGAGCTCGAACAGGTGGTGGTCCAACATTTCTCGAATTGAAAACATATCGTTATAGAGGACACTCTATGAGTGATGCACAAAAATATCGTACGAAAGAAGAAGTAGCAGAATATCAAAAGATTGATCCTATAACTCAGGTTTTGGATATTATAAAAGATAAAAAGTATGCTACAGATGAGGAAATTGCAGAAATTGATAAGCAGGTAAAAGAGAAAGTACTAGAATGTCAGAAATTTGCAGAGGAATCACCGTACCCAGAAAAAAATCTGATGTACGATATTGTTTACGAACAAGAAGATTACCCATTTTTATCACACAAATTACAATAGATTATGGCTACAGTAATTAATATGCCGCGATTGAGCGATACTATGGAAGAAGGAGTTGTCGCAAAATGGCTTGTTAAAAAAGGAGACAAAATTAATGAAGGTGATATCCTTGCAGAAATAGAAACAGATAAAGCAACGATGGAATTTGAGTCTTTCTATGAAGGTACGTTGCTTCATATTGGGATTGAAGAAGGGGAAACAGCACCAGTTGATAAGCTTCTTGCAATTATTGGTGATGAAGGAGAAGATATTTCTGATTTAATGAATGGAAATTCAGAACCGAAAACAGATACTTCAAAAGAAGACCAAAAACCAGCGGAAGAAAAGCCAACGGAGTCACCTTCGGATACATCAGAAAAAAATACTGAAATACCTGAAGGAGTAGAAGTGATTACAATGCCCCGTCTGAGTGATACCATGGAAGAGGGAACAGTAGCCGCGTGGCTTAAAAAAGTTGGTGATACCGTAGAAGAAGGAGATATTTTAGCTGAGATCGAAACGGATAAAGCTACGATGGAGTTCGAATCTTTCTATAATGGTACATTGCTGCATATCGGTATAGAACAAGGACAAACAGCACCTGTCGATGCCTTATTAGCGATTATTGGCCCTGATGGAACAGATATCTCTGGACTTAAAGACGGAGTTTCTACATCCAAAACTACTGAAACTAAAAAAGAAGAACCGGTTAAAGAGGAAAAAGAAGCAACAAAATCAACAAGTTCAGAAAGTGATTCTTCTTCTGGAGAAAGGATATTTGCTTCACCACTAGCTAAAAAAATCGCAGCCGACAAAGGAATAGATTTATCTCAAGTAAAAGGGACTGGTGATCATGGTAGAATTGTTAAAAAGGACATAGAATCATTTAAACCTTCTGAAGCTACTAGCGCTAAAGAATCATCAAAACCAGCAGCTGCATCTCCATCTCCATCAATTCAAACATTTACACCCGCAGGAGAAGAGAGTTATGAAGAAGTGAAAAACTCACAAATGCGCAAGGCTATTGCCAAAAGTCTTTCTGCATCAAAGTTTACAGCACCACATTATTATCTTACTATAGAAGTTGATATGCAGAACGCAATGGCATCTAGAAAGCATATAAACGAATTGCCGGATACGAAAGTGTCTTTTAATGATATGGTAGTTAAAGCGTGCGCAATGGCATTAAAAAAACATCCACAAGTAAATACACAATGGGCTGATGATGTAACTAAATACGCTAAGCATATAACCATTGGAGTCGCCGTGGCTGTTCCGGATGGATTAGTTGTTCCTGTGTTGCCTTTTACAGATCAAATGTCTCTTACACAGATTGGAGCAGATGTAAAGGAATTGGCGGTCAAAGCCAGAAATAAAAAACTCTCTCCACAAGAAATGAGTGGTAGTACATTTACGGTGTCTAATTTAGGAATGTTTGGTATTCAGGAATTCACGTCTATAATTAACCAGCCTAATTCTGCTATTTTATCTGTAGGTACTATAGTAGAAAAACCAGTGGTAAAGGATGGTCAGATTGTAGTAGGTAATACCATGAAAATTACTTTAGCTTGTGATCATAGAACAGTTGATGGAGCTACTGGAGCACAGTTTTTACAGACCCTAAAGCAATACTTGGAAAACCCAGTGACAATGTTGGCGTAGTGCTAAAAAATGTATAAATAATATAGATCCTATTTCTCTGAAATAGGATTTTTTTTATCTTTATTTTTGAATGAAAACTAAAATTGATAATCTTACATCCAGAGTACTTTCCGACAAAACTTTCGTATTAAAAGAATATACTTTCGACTATATATGGGTGGAAGATGATCAGACAGAGGAACATCTTAGAGAAGTATACGACCACGGCGATGGCGCTTCGGTTTTGCTATATAATCTGACAAAGAACACAGTAATTCTCACAAGACAATTCAGATTACCTACATTTCTAAATGGTACTATATCCGGGATGAGTATTGAAGTATGTGCAGGATCTTTAGATGGTGATACTCCTGAAGAATGTGCCAAAAAAGAAGCGCTGGAAGAAACAGGATTTACAATCCATACCTTAGAAAAAGCTTTTGAAGTGTATGCTTCACCAGCGGTAATGACAGAAATAGCACATTTATTTATAGCAGCATGTACAGATGACATGCGTAGCCAACAAGGTGGAGGGCTTTCTACAGAACAAGAACATATTGAGATACTGGAAATAGATTTTGCGAAGGCGCTGACCATGATGAGTTCAGGAGAAATTAAAGATGCGAGAACCGTTATGTTATTGCAATATTTAAAAATAAAAGATATCATGAAGACATAATTCCAGATAGCGAAATATACTTTTTAAGTATCTTTATCAAAAAATAGTTTATCATCCAGAAAATAAAAACATGAAACATATCACAATTTTTATCATTACACTTTTATTCATCACCTGTAAAGAAGTAACTACGGCACAATCACCGATATCTCCTATAACACCTTCTGATGTTAAGGACATTATGAACTTTTTGGCCAGTGATGAATTGGAAGGTAGAGACACTGGTTCTGAAGGACTGGAAAAAGCGGCAACATTTATTGAATCTTCATTTAAAAAGGCAGGTATTGAACCTTATTTTGATTCCTATCTCAACACTTTTGATGCTAAAGGAACAGAAACTTATAACGTTGTTGGGTATTTAAAAGGGATCGATCCTGATTTAGCAAGTCAGTTTGTGGTTATAGGTGCTCATTTTGACCATATTGGAAAAGGAAAAGAAGTTAACGGTGATACAATTGCCAATGGAGCAAACGATAATGCTGCCGGGAGCACTGCCGTGATTTCATTAGCAAAACATTTTGCAAAGACAAAAAATAATAAAAGAAGCGTTTTATTTGTGTTGTTTGGAGCAGAAGAAAGAGGGTTGTTAGGTTCTGATCATCTAGCAAAGGTTTTAAAGGAAAAAAATCTGGATCTCTATACCATGGTAAATTTTGAAATGATAGGAGTGCCACTTAATGATAAGACCTATAAAGCATATATAACTGGTTATGAGATGTCTAATATGGCAGAAAGGATAAACGAATATTCTGGAAACGAATTAATAGGTTTTTTACCCAAAGCAAAAGAGTTTCAGCTATTCAGAAGAAGTGATAATTATCCTTTTTATTCAGCATTTAATGTGCCTTGCCAAACAATTTCTACTTTTGATTTTACCAATTATGACTATTATCATCATGTAGATGATGAGGTCTCCGAGATGAATTTCGAGTTTATGTCAGGACTTATTAATGAGTGTGTTCCTGCAATTACAAGTATACTCAATACACCAACAAAAGAAATCAAACTAAATTAGATATACCTATCTGATCGTTTAAGTTTCTGAAGTCAGATATACCATTTTTACATATGAAGAATATTATAATTACTGGCGCCAGCAGAGGAATTGGATATGAAATGGCAAAGCTTTTTGCAGACCAAGGATATCGTGTTTTGGCGTTGTCCAGAAACGAGAAGCCTATCGCTGCTCTTGATCATAAGAATATCTATACATTTTCCTTTGATATCTGCAATCCCAAGGATCTTAGAAAAATGACTGATTATATCACCAAATCTTGGAAACAAGTTGATATATTGATCAATAATGCCGGAAAATTACTGAATAAGCCTTTTGCAGAAATTTCTACCCAAGAGTTTGAGGAAATCTATAAAGTAAACGTCTTTGGAGTAGCTGAAATTACACGTCTTGTGTTACCATTTATGATAAAAGGAAGCCACGTGGTTACCGTAAGTAGTATGGGTGGCATACAAGGAAGTATGAAATTTCCTGGTCTAGCAGCGTATAGTTCTAGTAAAGGCGCAGTTATCACACTTAGTGAACTCTTGGCAGAAGAATATAAAGAAAGTGGCGTCGCGTTTAATGTGCTCGCACTAGGAGCGGTACAGACGGAAATGTTAGAAGAAGCTTTTCCCGGGTATAAAGCACCATTAACTGCAATTGAAATGGCTAATTATATTAAAGATTTCTCGTTAACGGCTAATAAGCTTTACAATGGAAAAGTGCTTCAGGTATCTAGTAGTACGCCTTGATTTATAATCATTTTCTTTGATATGTATAGAAAAGCGGGAATACTATTTTTGTTACTGATAACTTTTTCCTGTAGTAAAAAAAAGAAAAATCTATTCACGGAAATTGATAGTGAATGGCAGTTTAAATCTGTAGAAATGAAGTAGTATTGGTCTCAGATTTTAATGAATCGAACGCTATTTTTTATTTTAATAAACCAAAGGATTTAAAGCTGCTACCACAAGCTATCTCGAAAAAGATGACTAAAGTTGATGCTGGTTATGAGATTACATTATCATCAACAACCTTACAAAAAGATGTATTCTTATATTCGGATGGCAAGGGTCACTTTAGTGATAATTATTTCGATGTACTTCCAAATAAAGAAAAGATACTTATTTTCGAAACTTCCACAACTTCAGAGATTAGCGTTTTAATAAAAACATTGAACTCATTAATTAATAAAGAAACTGTTCGTTAAACTAATGTTTTTTTACTTTTTAACCACCCGAAGTATAAAATGTATCCATAGCATACGATTACCAGTAAAAGAGCCATTTTAAAACCAATATTGTCAGTTAAAAAACCATAAAAAGGTGGTATTAGCGCTCCTCCCACAATCGCCATACATAATAGTCCTGAAGCTTGTGGTTTTAAATCTCCTAATCCATCTAAAGCAAGAGTAAATATGGTTGGAAACATAATAGAGTTGAATAAACCGACAGCCAGAATAGACCACATAGCAATTAACCCAGTAGTGTTCATAGAAATTAGGAGCATGGTGATTGCTAAACCAGCAAAAATACTTAATACTTTTCCAGGGGACATGATTCTGGTAAGGTATGCTCCAATGAATCGTCCAATCATCGCACCAGACCAATAAAAAACAACAAAGGCTCCCACAATTGCTTTACCATCTGTTGTGCTTAAGTCAGAGTTTAGAATACGCTCACAAAGACTTTTCATAAAAGGAGTATCCTGAATTACGGATACTAAATTCATGTCCAAGAAATAATTAACTAAATAACTACCAATAGCAACTTCTGCTCCTACATAGACAAATATTCCTAGTGCACCTAGAAGCATTACTTTGTTTCGTAAAAGTCTACCATACCCATCCTTTGGGCTTTCTTTCATAAGTGTTGGTAGTTTGATAAACCTAAAAAGGATTACAAGCAATAGTATAAAACTAGCAATCATTATAAATGGAGTTTGCACGGTAGCCGCTTCAGCAGCATAATAGGCATCTTTCTGAGTAGCTGTCAAAGTTTGAATTTCTTCAGAAGATTTTACCGAGTCACTTAATAAAAAGATCGCTCCCACAACCGGCGCAATAGCCGTTCCAAGGGAATTGAATGCTTGAGATAAGTTAAGACGACTAGCTGCTCCATCTTCACTGCCTAGTAATGCAACATATGGATTAGCTGCCACTTGTAGGATAGTGATACCTCCTGCAAGCGTAAAATAACCTAACAAGAACACACTAAAAAAGCGATAAGAAGATGCAGGATAAAAAAGTAAACATCCGATAGCCATCGTAGTTAGTCCTAAAATAATTCCTTTTTTGTAACCTATTTTGGATAATATAAACCCTGCAGGAACAGATAATACAAAGAATGCTGTAAAAAATGCAAATTGGACTAATCCTGCCTGAAAATAAGAGAGCTCGAATACGTCTCTTAACCTAGGAATTAAAGAGTCTACTAACACCGTGATAAATCCCCACAAAAAAAACAATATGGTAATAATAATAAAAGCGCTTCGATAAGATTTTGATTGATTCATTCTAATGTGTGATTTATGCTTTATTGTAAGAATTTGTTGGAATATTTTCATTATTTCCATCTTGGTATTTCATCATAGTAAATCCTTCATGGATACAATAATGACCTACTTCTCCTGATTTGTTTATAGCGATATAGGCAATCTGAAAATCTTTATAGCGATCATTTTTAGTGACGATTCTTCGAATAGCTTCTTCACATGCTTTTTGAGGAGTCATTCCATTTCGCATGAGTTCTACAATTAGAAAACTACCTACGGTTTTTAGAACTTCTTCACCCATTCCTGTAGCTACGGCACCACCAACTTCATTATCGATAAATAATCCTGATCCTATAATTGGCGAATCTCCAACACGGCCTTTCATTTTATAGGATAATCCAGAGGTGGTACAAGCACCAGCAATATCTCCATTTTTATCCATAGCTAACATTCCTATAGTGTCATGATTTTCAATATTAATTATAGGTTTGTATTCTGGAGATTTTTTCCATTCTACCCAAGCTAATTTTGATTCATCAGTAAGTAGGTTTTCTTTCTTGAAACCATTACGATATCCAAATTCCTCTGCTCCTTCACCAGCTAATATTACGTGTGGCGTATCTTCCATAACTTTTCTAGCTAATGCAGCAACATTAGTAATGTTTTCTACACAAACTACGGCGCCACAATCGCCATCAGAATTCATAACACAAGCATCTAACGTTACATTGCCTTCTCGATCTGGAGCTCCACCTTTTCCAACAGTCGTATTTTTTATGTTTTCTTCCTCAATAGCAACGCCTTCTATTACAGCATCAAGAGCATGTTTTCCAGCGGCTAAAGCTTCACCAGCCGTAGCATTTGCTTTAGTAAAACGCCATGTACAGATAGCAATAGGAGAATGAGTAGATGTATTCATAAGTGTACTTTTTTCTTGTTCGATTGACTGATTCGGATTTTCTTTACAACCTATAATGACGGATCCCACTGTGAGACCTACACTAGTAAGTGCCGTGTTTTGAATAAATTGACGTCTTTTCATAACTACTTAATAATTATTTCATCAGCAAAAATCCATGCTTTACCATCTTGATTACTTCCTATATGCCAATCAGGTATTGTTCCAACGGTTTTGGCTTGGATTTTTACATAACGCGCTTGTTGCTTGGTGAATTTCTTATCTACTATCTGGATACTGGCTGTTTCATTACCAGTGGGTTCTTTTTCTATTCCATTTTTCGATATCGACCTCCATTGTTTGCCATCCTGAGAAATCCATATTTCCACCTTTTTAGGATAAAATATCCAACTTCTTTGATCTTCGAGAAAACCTATGGATATAGAATTAATTTCTTTAGTTTTTCCCAAGTCTATGGTAGCAATTAAATCACTGTCGTGGAAACCTTGCCAGGATCCAGAGCGATAGTCAGTAGTTCCTCTGATACCGTTTATAAGAGCATTAGAACCACCACCATTATATCTATTCGCATATTTATTTGTTAATTCTATTGAAAGATCAGCATCTATCCTAAAAAATTCTGTAGCAATGATGGTGCTTTTTAACCCTTCTAGAGATGCGTATGTTTTTAAAATTACAGGAGATGAAATTTCGATAGGGTCATCGTATTTTTTGAATACAGAATCATTTAAAGTATAATAAATAATTGCATTTTTATCTACACTTTGTAACGTAACTGTTGTTTTTTCCTTGAAAGCAATTTCACCTTTAGAAATAAAAGGAGGTGTAATAATAATATGTTCTTTGATTTGGGTACTAGGAATATGTTGATCTTTTGTAGCCCATTCTGATGGTGTACTGGTCATTTCGAAAGCTAAAGTCCCTCCTTTCATAATATCTTCATGTGTTAGATAAGAAAAAGGGTACTGCTCATCATTTAGTTGAGTATAGGCAATGTATTTGTTTTCTGAGGAAAGCTTATTGGCTACAATGGTGAAATTCTTTCCGTTTTCAAGGTGTATTGTAGCTTTGTCAAAAAGAGGAGTGCCAATGATGTAATCATTAGATCCAGGCGTTACGGGATAAAAACCAAGACTACTAAAAACATACCAGGCACTCATTTGGCCACAGTCTTCATTTCCAGAGATTCCATCTGGTGTATTCGTATATAATTCCGTGAGAATTTGACGAACTTTTTCTTGAGTTTTATGAGGTTTGTTTACATAGTTATAAAGATACGCCATATGATGACTGGGTTCATTTCCATGGGCATATTGTCCGATAAGTCCTGTAATATCTACTTGATGTGATCCAGACGTAGTACTATTTGTACAGAACAAGGTGTCTAATTGTTGCTCTAATGCTTTTTTGCCTCCTAGTAAATTTATAAACCCATAAATATCTTGTGGAACATAAAAACTATACTGCCAAGAATTTGCTTCTGTATAATTAAAATTCACTTCATATGGATGAAATGGCGCAAACCAAGTATTTCTATACCTACCGCGCATAAATTTTGTCGAAGGATCAAATACATTTTTATAATTCTGCGCTCTTTTCGTAAATTCTGCTAGATCTTCAGGTTTATTAAGTGCTCTCGCCATTTGAGCAATCGTCCAGTCATCATAAGCATATTCTAACGTTTTGGATACGGATTCACTTTCTTCTTCTACTGGAATATATCCGAACTTTTCATAAGATTGTAGTCCCAGTTTATCTCTGGTAGCACTATGTTTCATAGCTTCAAAAGCTTTTTCTGCATCGTAACCCGTAATTCCTTTTAGATATGCATCTGCAATTACAGGAACCGCATGATATCCAATCATACAATGGGTATAATTACCGGCTAAATCCCATATTGGCATAATACCACCTTCATCATACTTAGCAATAAATGTATTGATAAAATCATTCGTACGATCTTGTTCGATAATCGTATATAAAGGATGTGTAGCTCTATAGGTGTCCCAAAGTGAGAATACTGAATAATAATCAAAATTAGAATTTTGATGAATTTTTAAATCCATTCCTCGATATCTGCCATCTACATCTTGATATAGATTTGGAGCTAACATAGCATGATATAGTGAAGTATAAAAATTAGTTTTGTAATCATTGTTGGTGCTTTCGATTACAATCTTGCGTAATTGATTCTCCCATGTGTTTTGAGCGTTATTTTTTATTTGATCAAATGTTTTAGAACCTATTTCTTCTTCCAGATTTTTCAAAGCTCCTTGCTGATCGACTGCTGAAATTCCTATATTGATAAAGATTGGGTCGTTTGATGTATTGTCAAATTCAAAAGCCATTTTTTTTCCATCTTCCGTAGATTGTTTACTCCTGATGGGCTTAGAAAATTTGATGTGATAAAATAATAGTTGTTTCTCAGCCCAAGCTTTAGAGTGTCTATGGCCATTAATCTCTGTTTCAGAAATTACATTTATTTGATGATCTAATACTTCATCTCTATGTGCTAAATCAAGTATTATAATTTGTTTTTCACCAGAGGGGAACATATACTTATGCATCCCAGCTCTTTTAGTGACTGTTAGCGCTACATCAATATTAGTGGAATCTAAATGTACCTCATAATATCCTGGAGAAGCGTTCTCATTGTTATGAGAGAAATGTGCACGATATCCTTTTTTACCATTTGCTCCATTATTGAAATTTATTTCATTTGTAGGCATCAAAAGAATATCTCCATAATCAGAAATTCCCGTACCACTTAGATGTGTGTGCGAAAAACCATAGATATAAGAATCACTATAATGATATCCAGAACAACCATCCCAACCATCGAGTCGAGTATCTGGACTTAATTGCATCATTCCGAACGGTATACTAGCACCTGGATAGGTGTGCCCATGACCTCCAGTTCCTATAAAAGGGTTTACATATGAGGTAAGAAGAGTATTACTTTGTGCTATTTTTACTTTGATTTCTTTATTACAAGAATAAAAGCCTGTAATAATTAAAACTGTAAATACCGTGTTGAATGCTCTCATTTAAAAATAGATAGTTATTTTTAAGCTTCTAATGTAATAAAAATGATAACCAAATTAAGCAATTATACAATAAGGATCTACGTAATATTATTGTTGCTTTTATGTTTGGGGTGTAAAAAAGAGAAAAGAGTAGCTATCAATCCACAAATTATACCAGCACCTTTTCACCTAGAATTAGAAGAAGGTATTTTTTTGTTGAATGAAAAAACGGTGCTTCAATATGATGAAGGTCTAAAAGAAGTTGTAAAATATTTTAGCACATACCTGAAAAAAGGACTTGGTGTTTCAATGCAATCGATTAAGGAAACAGAGAAAAACAGCATTATTCTCGAAAAAGATACTTCAATAATTAATGAAGAAGCCTACCGTCTTTTTATTTCAAAAACTAATATAAAAATACAATCAAGTACCAAAAAAGGAGCTTTTTATGCCATACAGACATTACGTCAATTATTACCCGAATGTTTCGAAAATGGTTCTTGTGTAGAGAAAGAATTTGCGATTAAAGCACTTACAATTTTGGATGCTCCTAGATTTTCTTATCGAGGAATGCATCTGGATGTGGGAAGACATTTTTTTAGTGTTGAAGAAATTAAAAAATATATAGACATGCTTGCGATGCTGAAGATGAATACATTTCATTGGCATCTTACAGAAGATCAAGGATGGCGTATTGAGATCAAGAAGTATCCAAGACTCACAGAAATCGGAGCATATCGTGAAGAAACGTTGATAGGACATTACAACAATCAACCACATCAATTTGATGGTAAGCGCTATGGAGGGTTTTATACGCAAGAAGAAATTAAAGAAGTAGTAGCGTTTGCTACATCAAGAAACATTACTATTATTCCGGAAATAGAGATGCCTGGACACTCGCAAGCGGCAATTGCAGCATATCCAGAATTAGGGTGTTCCGGTAAAGAAATTAAAGTAGCTACTAAATGGGGTGTTTTTGAAGAGGTGTATTGTCCCAATCAAAAGACCTTTGCTTTTTTAGAAAATGTTTTGGACGAGGTAATTGATTTGTTTCCGGGAAAATATATTCATATTGGCGGTGATGAAGTGCCTAAAACAAAATGGAAATCCTGTAATCATTGTCAGCAATTGATAAATGAAAAAGAACTTAAAGACGAACGTGGTTTACAAAGCTATTTTATAGCTAGAATGGAAAAGTATATTAATAGTAAAGGAAAACAAATCATTGGTTGGGATGAAATATTGGAAGGAGGACTTGCTCCTAATGCAACCGTTATGTTTTGGAGAGGAACAGATGGAGCTGTTCAGGCTGCAAAAGAAGGGCATGATTTGATACTTTCTCCAACCTCTAATTGTTATTTTGATTATTATCAAAGTGACAATGAATATGAACCGCTCGCTATAGGTGGATTTTTGCCACTTAAAAAAGTATATGATTTTAATCCAATTCCAGAAGGAATGAATCCTTCAGAAGTAAAACATGTTTTAGGGGCGCAAGGTAATGTGTGGACAGAATATATGCCTACATATGAAAAAGTAGAATATATGGCATTTCCTAGAGTAATAGCTTTAAGTGAAGTGGTATGGACTACCAATAAAAATAAAGACTATTTAAGTTTTGTGTCTAGGTTGGCTAATTTTCATAATAGATTAGATAGTCTAAATGTAAATTATGCAAATCACCTCTATGAAGTTAAAGGGAGGTTGATTAATGAAAAAGAACAACTCTTTTATAGTTTAGAGACTTTGATGGACAACAGTTATTCGGTATACATTGGATGGTAGTGATCCTGTAAATTCGTCTGAATTATATGATAAACCTTTATCCGTAGATCAGAATATCAATGTTAAAGCAGCTGTGTTTGATAATAATAAGATTGCAGGAAATGTATTTACTCAAGAGTTGAATTATCACAAAGCGGTTGGAGCAAAAGTCACACTAAACGTGGCACCTCATACTGCTTATAGTGCTGGTGGTAAGGACGCTTTAATCAATAGTATTAATGGAAGTAATACTCGTTTTGGTGATAAAGAATGGTTGGGGTTTTGGGGTGATGATCTAGAAGTAATGATTGATCTAGGCAAAGAAATAGAAATACATAAAGTGTCAACTCGCTTTTTTGAAGCAAATGGTCAATGGATTTATAACCCTAAAAAGGTTGAGATTTCTTTATTAAATGAAAAGAAAGAAAATACTTTGAACGAAAATAAGAAACCATTGTCTCAAAAAGACTCCAAATTAACCACTCAAATTATTCAGGAATGTAAAGGAGAAAAAGCTAGATATATCAAACTAGTTATAAAAAAATATGGATTAATATCTGATGGATTGCAAGGTTCTGGAAATCAAGCTTGGACATTCATAGATGAAATAATTGTAGAATGAAAATTGAAGTTTGTGCAAACTCATTTCAATCTGCAGTGAATGCAGAAAGAGCAGGAGCGGATAGAATAGAGTTGTGCATGGAGTTAGCGATTGGAGGAATTACCCCATCACATGGATTGATAGAAAAGGTGGTTCAAGAGCTAACCATACCAGTGTTTATATTAATAAGACCAAGAAGTGGAAATTTTACATATACATCAAATGAGTTTGATGTGATGAAGAAAGATATCGAGTTTTGTAAAAGTAGTGACTGCAGCGGAATCGTTTCTGGTGTTTTAATGAAAGATAATACCATTGATATTAAAAGAACGCAAGAACTGATAGCGCTTTCTACGCCATTATCATTTACTTTTCACCGAGCTTTTGATTGGGTGCCTAAACCACTGGAATCCATAAAACAATTGATAGCTCTTAGGGTAGAAAGAGTATTAACTTCAGGACAAGAAATATCCGCAATAAGTGGAATAGAATTTCTTAAAAATGCATTGGAAGAATCAAAATCAAGTTTGATTGTCATGCCAGGTGGAGGAATCAATATAGAAAATGTATTGAAATTTAAAGACGCTGGCTTTAAAGAAATCCATTTTTCTGCTACTTCTTTAAAGCAGGTAATGACAACTCCAAAAATCACCATGAATAACACTAATTTTTTTGATGAAACTATAGTACCTATATCGGACTATGGTAAGATTGTCAAGATTAAAAAACTGCTACAATAAAAAATATTAGTGATAACAAATCAAACTATTAGATATCAGTTAATTTAAGATATTTATAAAATTGGTGTACAGTAAGTACTTTTTTAAACTCTTCATTCTGGAAATAAACAATATTGCTTAGGTTTTTAGTTTTCTCGTTAACAGAGGCATTAGATTGGATCACTTTATTTGCTTGCATGGAATATTTTACGATCGCTTTTTTTATACGATCACTGGCATAGTTGCTAAGATTCAGTTCTTGTTGTAATCTTATGGCTCTTTGTTCAGCAAGCTCGATGAATCGTTTCTTTTCAGCTTCCTTTTGTTCTTCTGTTAATTCTACATTTTCTTGTTGCTCTTCATCCTCAATCGTAGTTTGAGCAATATTTGCTGTACTGATAAAAAGTATAATTAAAAGTATATTAATTTTCATGACATCTTAATTTTAAAGTAGTTGTTCTGAAATGTTAAAAAAAGCATGTCAAAAATATTAATAATTGATAAACAACGAGTTAAAACTAATAGAAACTCGATAAATGTTAATGTTTAGTCGATAAATGACGCTAAAATCGAAGGTTTTGTGGTTGATTCAAGATGGAAAAACCGTAATTTCTTGCATTTTAATCGTCCTTTGTTGATGATTTTGGTTTTTCAAAAGACGCCTTTGTAGTCTTAAAACTAACACCATCGATCAAGGTTACAGAAGTTGTAATATAAGCGATAATAGTATCTGTTTCGGTATTACTAAAATGAACCTTTGTGATTATTTTAGTGATTGAATCAGCAATTGTTTGTGGTTGTCCGATCACAGTAATTTGTTGTATTTCCTCTGCTCTTTTTGTAGTAAATAACGCAGTACTATCCTTGTCATCTATAAATTTGGGATGTTGCTTTATTAACATCTGTTTATCCAGATAATCTTGTAATTTTTCAGAAATTAAAATAATATATGCATCTTTTAGTGCGGTACTTGATATTTTTTCTGTAAATATTTCGTCTTCGATAGCAGTACTGACCTCCCTGTCTTTATAGGAGTTATTTGAGCAACTTGTTATCAAAAGTAATGATAGTATCGACAGAAACTGTTTCATGATTTCACTCTAAATTTTAATTTAACAATTTGCCCTTTGGATCTTTTGGATTCAATGATTTCAATATTTCTTAAACTTTTTGTCGGAGTTGTCAGCTTATCAATAAATTCATTTTTAGAATATACTTCTATTCCGAGACCAGCAGGTAATATCTGAAATATAACTACATCATCCGCTATCATTCTGGAGAGTTCGGTTTTTCGTTTTTTCCAATCTTCAAGCTTGCCATTGACATAATAATATAACATTAATGCATAATCGTCCGTCCGAACCTGAATCGTTTCCTTTTTCGTAGATGAAATTGTTCTAAAAATAGTATCTGTTTTATGATACGGAGATTTGATCACAAAATGTAGATACTCATCTTTTGTTTTCCATATAAAACAACCCAGACTGTCGCTTTTGACATAAAAAGGGGATTGTTTATCATTTAATATAATTATATCAATAGGGGTTTTAGTAATAGGAAGATTTCTATCCTGATCAATAAAACAAAACGTAAACGTAGTTGCCCGCGGAATTAAAAAATAGGCAGATGTCATAAACAAGATACCTATTAACAAAAACAAAATCGATTTAGGAGCTAAACGATTTTTCGGTTTTAGTTTCTTTTTAGTGTTTACAGTTTTAAAATCAACCCAATTTTCGTAACCACAGTATTCAGATAGCATATTAAGAATATCTACACGTGGTAGTTTTTCCGAGGTGTTTTTAAAATAGCTATAGAATGATTTTTCACTGAGGCTACTTTTTGTGTGTTTTCTTAAATCTTCTTGAAACAAAACAATATCCTGACCCTTCCACTTTGAAATGTCAATATTTGAGGCAGTATTCTCCTTTAAAAACTGTTGAGTAACCGCTTTTTTAAGAAGAGAGAATGCTATGTGTTCTTCAGGTTTTATGATTTTAATGTTTTGAATTTCATATAGTTAAAATTTGTAAAACGGTTTACAATTGTTTTACAAAGGGTATACAAGAGCACAGGTTTTTCTGATGCTATGTTTGTTTTCAGATTAACAAGGTAAAAACAATAAATATGAAAACAAATATTTTGAAATTAATTAGAAAGGAGCTTACAATTGGATGTTTGATACTCAGTTTTTCTTGCTCGCAAGCTGAAAAAAGTTTTCCCAATGTATCAGAGAATATTGTGATGGAAGAAACTGCGGAGATATTAGATTTAAAAGCATTTAAAATTGAAAGCAAAACTGCTATCAAAAATGAAAAAGAAACCGTAAAAGATAAACTTCAGATTATTAAAAATGCGAATTGTCGTATCAAAGTAAATCATGTAGAAAAAATAACTATGCTCTCAAAGGAGATAGTTTCAACGTTTAACGGTTATGTTGCTGATGAACATTTTACGAATACTAATTATGCAAAAGAAAATAGTTTTACTATCAGGGTTCCTAAGGAGAATTTTGATAAAGTACTCGATAGTATTTGTGCTTTAGCAGTTTTTGTCGATTATAAAAACATATCCACTAAAGATGTAACAGAAGAATATATTGACATTAGTTCACGATTAAAAACAAAACTAGAAGTTAAACAGCGTTATGAAGAAATTTTAAAGACTCGAGCTAAAACTGTAAAAGATATTTTGTTGATCGAGAGTAATTTAAGAATGCTCCAGGAAGAAATAGAAGCGTCACAAGGGCGATTGAATTATTTGTCAAGTAGCGTATCCTACAGTACCATTCAGTTTGATTTGTATGAAACAGTTATTCCTAAAAAAGAACCAAATGTCTATGAGCCTGAATATATGGCTAGAGTAAAAAGTGCATTATCTTTTGGATGGAGTTTATTAGAATATTTGGTTTTGGTACTATTCTACATATGGCCTTTATGTATAATGGCTGTAATCATTTTTATCTATTTTAAATGGATTAGAAAATAGTAGCAGTTCTATCTAAATAACATAAAATTCCTTTTTTCAATTTTCATAATAAAGTACTAGAATATTTTATAAGGTACAAGTGAGTCATGGTACTGTTTTTATCTATTGCGCTACTGTGGTATTATGTTTGTTGCAGTACTTCATGTAACAAAACTAAATAGTATGAAAACAATGAGTATTAAAAAAAACAACTGGTGGATGATTGGATTATTTGCCGTGCTCATCACTTCCTGTGATTCTAAACTAACAAAAAACACTGTAATACGTGATGCAAAAGAGGAGCCAGATTTAATAATTTCAGAAGATAATCCCATTATTGAAATAGAGGAAGAGTATGTTGAAGAGGACTTCGTGGTAGAAGATATTGTGATTCCAGAATCTCCAGAATCAATTGAAGTTAAGTTTGAAGTGATGCAAGATGAAATTGCAATTGAAAAATCCGCTAGCTTTATGAGGGAGCCGAACAATGAATCATACACAGAAGTAATAGAAAATACTTTTAAAAGGGTGCGTCTTGCACCATTATCTACTTTTTCGATAGATGTGGATAAAGCTTCATACAGCAATATTCGTAGGATGATTAATAATGGTCAGCAAATTCCAATAGATGCTGTTAAAATTGAAGAGATGATCAACTATTTTAAGTATGATTATCAGCAACCATTAGATGACCACCCTTTTGCAATTGATACAGAATCTGGATTTACTCCGTGGAATGATAATACGCAATTAGTAAAAATAGGTATAAAAGGTAAAGAAATACAAGCTAAAAACTTTCCAGCATCTAATCTTGTGTTTTTAATAGATGTTTCTGGATCTATGAATAACTTGAACAAATTACCCTTACTAAAAAAAGCTTTTAAATTATTGACAACAAAATTAAGAGCAAAAGACAAAGTGTCTATTGTGGTATATGCTGGTGCAGCAGGAGTAGTGCTTAGGCCAACCTCTGGAAAAAATAAAGAACGAATACTAGAAGCTTTAGATAAGCTTGATGCAGGAGGCTCTACTGCAGGTGGAGAGGGAATCAAACTAGCTTATAGAATTGCTGAAGAGAATTTTACAAAAAATGGGAATAACAGAGTTATTCTGGCAACAGATGGTGATTTTAATGTAGGAGTTAGTAGTGATGCCGGGATGAAAGAATTGATCCAAGAAAAAAGAGAATCAGGGGTGTTTTTAACTTGTTTAGGATTTGGAATGGGTAATTATAAAGATAGTAAACTAGAAACATTGGCACATACAGGAAATGGCAATCACGCATATATAGACACCACACAGGAAGCGCAACGAGTATTGGGAACTGAGTTTGGCGGAACATTCTACACCATTGCAAAAGATGTAAAAATTCAGGTAGAGTTTAATCCAGCAAAAGTGCAAGCATATCGATTGATTGGTTACGAAAATCGGTTACTCAATGACGAAGATTTTATAGATGATAACAAAGATGCCGGTGAATTGGGGAGTGGACATACAGTAACAGTTATGTACGAAGTTATCCCAACTGGAGTAGAAAGTAAATATCTTAAAGAGGTTTCAGATTTAAAATACTCAGATAAAACAATCAACAGTCAGTTTGGTGATGAGTTACTCACAGTAAAATTTAGATATAAAAAGCCAAAAGGAAACCAAAGCATTGAAATGACCCATATTCATAAGCCAAATACAGAAAAATATATCTCCACAGACTTTAAATTTGCTGCTTCTGTGGCTTGGTATGGGATGAAGTTGAAAAATTCAAAACATATAGAACGTCAAAATATCAAGGACATCATCAATTTGGCTCAAAATAATAAAGGGAAAGATGAACAAGGGTATCGAGCAGAGTTTGTGAGATTGATAAATAGTTATGAAGTGATAAAGTAGTTTTTTTTATACTTATTCTTTAGCAAGCGCATCTAACCAATGCGCTTATTTTTGTATTTTGCACCAATGAAGGAAATCTTAGCAAGATATATTCCGGAGCGTTCGGTAGAACCAGCATTTGATCTGATTGTAAAATGTGATGTTCATCTTAAGATAGTTAATGAACGTGTCACTCGGCACGGGGATTATAGAAAAATGCCGGATGGCAGACATCAGATAACAGTGAATGCTTCACTAAATACCTATCGGTTTTTGATAACTTTGATTCACGAAATTGCCCATCTCGTAGCTTTCGAAAAATATGGTAGATCTATTAAACCTCATGGGATTGAGTGGAAACGAACTTTTCAGCAATTGATGTTGCCTTATATCAATCCGGATGTTTTTCCATCTCGATTGTTGCCTGTGATTGCTAATCATTTTAAGAATCCCAGAGCTAGCAGTGATACCGATACAAAATTGTCTTTAGCACTAAAACAATATGACCCGGAGAACGATAAAAATTATATATTTGAAGTGCCTTTTGGAAGTAGATTTAGATTGTACAATGGAAAGATATTTCAAAGAGGTGATAAGCGTATAAAACGTTATGAATGTGTCGAAATTAGTACAGGTAAGATTTATCTTTTTAATCCTAATGCAGAAGTTGAAATACTAAATTAATTATGAACAAAAATTATTACGCCATCTTGATGGCCGGAGGAGTTGGATCACGGTTTTGGCCAGTAAGTACTACTGAGTTTCCAAAACAGTTCCACGATATGTTAGGAACCGGAGAAACATTAATTCAACGAACGTTTAATCGGTTATCAAAAATTATTCCGACAGAGAATATATTTATCTTAACTAATGAGCGATATAATGATTTGGTTTTAGAACAACTACCTGAAGCTAAACAAAGACAAGTGGTTACAGAGCCGGCAATGCGAAATACTGCTCCGTGTATCTTGTATGCTTCATTAAAGATTCAAAAAGAGAATCCAGATGCAGTGATGGTAGTGGCACCAAGCGATCATTGGATTGAAGATGAGGATGCATTTACCGAAAACTTACGACTTAGTTTCGAAGCTTGTGCTGAAAAAGATATACTAATGACACTGGGTATCCAGCCTAGTTTTGCAAATACAGGTTATGGGTATATTCAATACAATAAAGATACAAGTGCTATTAAAAAGGTGGCGCAGTTTACAGAAAAACCTGATTATGAAACAGCAAAACAATTCTTAAATCAGGGTAATTATCTTTGGAATGCAGGAATTTTTATTTGGAGTGTAAAGAGTATTCTGGAAGCTTTTGCCATATTTCAGGTGGAGATGATGGCTTTATTTGAGAAAGGAGCACCTGTATACAACACGCAAAAAGAAGATGATTTCATCAAACTAAATTATGAAACTGCAGAAAATATATCTATAGATTATGCTATCTTAGAGAAAGCAGAAAACGTGTATGTACTACCAGCTACTTTTGATTGGAATGATCTTGGTACTTGGGGCTCATTATATGATAAACTCGATAAAACAGATGCTAAAAATGCAGTTGTGAACGCCAGAGTTTTGGCAGAAGATGCATCTGGCAATATGATTAGAACCTCTGAAGATAAAATTGTAGTAGTCGATGGATTGGAGGATTATATCATTGTAGATAAAGAAGAAGTGCTCTTGATTTATCCTAAAAATAAAGAACAGGATATTAAGCAGGTGCTTAAAAAAGTAAAAGATACCTACGGAGATAAATACGGATAATACCAATGGAAGAAAACACAAATCAACCTGTTAATTCAGATCAGGAAGAAATTAAGGAGTCGGTTAAAAGAGACGCTAAAGGACTTTTTGTAAGTATCAAATTATTTCTTTCCGGTTTATTGGATATTCGATCAGACACAGATAGAGATCAGACGATAGAGGACGTAAAGAATGATATTCCATTTAAGGGGCACAATGCTTGGATTCTAATATTCTCCGTGTTTGTAGCCTCTATTGGTTTGAATGTAAGCTCCACAGCAGTAGTGATTGGTGCGATGTTGATTTCTCCGTTAATGGGACCAATTGTAGGCGTTGGGCTTTCTATTGCCATAAATGATATTGACACCCTAAAACGATCTTTGGTTAATTTGGGAGTAATGGTTGGGCTAAGTGTTTTAACGGCAACTTTGTATTTTGCAGTATCTCCTTTAACCGAATTAACACCCGAACTAAAGTCTAGAACAGCTCCAACAATTTTGGATGTTTTTGTAGCTATTTCTGGAGGTTTGGCGCTCATTGTGGCTAAATCTAAAAAAGGGACAATGCCCAACGCAATAGCTGGAGTTGCTATTGCCACAGCATTAATGCCACCCTTATGTACTGTAGGTTTTGGGATAGCAGAACTAAATGGGGAAATTGCAATAGGTGCCTTGTACTTATTTTGTATTAATGCGATTTTTATAGCACTATCCACTTTTATTGTAGCAAAGTTATTGCGTTTCCCGATGTTGCGCTATGCTAATTCTGCAAAAAGAAGACTCATCGCTAGAATTGCTTCAGCTTTAGCCATCGTAATGATGATACCAGCGATTTGGACCTTTTACACTACGCTAAATATGAGCAATGCAGATCGTGATTTCAAAAGTTTTTTGACTAATGAAATTGGTGAAAACCCTAATTTGTTTCTGCGAAAACAATTTTACGGATATGAAGATAAATCTATTAGCTTATATTTTGATGGAGAAATCACAGAAGCTACGATAAGTGATTTGCAAAATGAGCTTAAGAATTACGAGAGCATCAAAGATTTCACTCTAAAAATTAGTGGTAATAAAGCCAGAGGAATTGAACAAATATCCAAGGCTAACGATCGATATATTGTGGAACTAAATCGTTTGGAAACAGAAAACGAAGAACTGTTAGATAAGATAGAGGATTTAAAGATACGACTTGCATTAATGGAAACTCAATTAGCGGAAGCCCAGAAAATAGCACCAGTAGAAGTCTTACCTTACAATAATATCGCAAAGGATGCCAAAATTCGTTTTCCTGATTTATCAGAGCTGGGTTATGGGGAGATATTACAATCTAATTTCTTAAAGGTAGATACTCTAAAAGTGATTTTTCCTGTATGGAAATTCCAGGTATCAGATAGTGTTAATAACATTAGAAATAAAGATTTACGCCAGTGGATTACCGGAGAATTGAAAGCAGATACCTTGTTAGTGAAATAATATTTTCCAAAATTTTATGCAAATTGGCATAGTTATTTTTAGAAATAAAATGAAAAAGTCACACGTTATACTATTATTAGTTCTTATTGGTTTTATGTGTTTTATTATAGACCCTGTATATGCTGGCCCTGGCGGAATGATAGCAAAAGGCTTATTTAAGACTTGGTGGGGTAAGGTTTTGATGTTAGTGTTAGTGTTAGTTCTTCTGCCAATCATAATCTACATAAAGTCTGTCGAGTATCTCAAAGAAAGAAAAACAAAGAAACAATTGACACAGATAAGTCTTAAGAATAGAGATTTTTCATGGGTACATTTAGAAAAGATTTTTTCAAATATTATAACACGTGTTTATACTGCCTGGGCGAATGAGAATATGGCAGAAGTTAAAGAGTATGTAAATCATTGGTATTGGCAAAATCAGCAAGCAATTCATCTCGATCAATGGAAATCCAATAACTTAAAGAATATTTGTAATCTCCAAAAGATCAATAATATTAGACCATTATATGTGGAATTAACAAATACAAATGATTACGAAGGGTCAAAAGTTGCTATTAGTTTTTCTGGTGACATAGAGGACTATTTGATCAATAAGGAAACGCAAAAAGTTGTAAAAGGGAAAAGAGGGTATCAAAGTGAAACTCATATATGGATAATGGAATATAGCCAAGGTAAATGGTTGCTTGATGATATAAGAGATGGTAGTTTAAGTTTAGCCTTTGCTAAGATGGAAAATGTGATTCCTAAACAACAGGTCGTAATCTCAAAATAAATCAAAATGCAACTAAAATAGCCATATTTTACAGTCCTTTTAACTGTGCTTTTCGAACTTTTTTAAATAAGTTAGAGGAGTATACAAAATCGGTAACTGCTTCATTATCGGTTTTAAAAATTTGTGATTTGTCTCCTTCCCATTCTAAATGCCCGAATCGCAAGAAAATTATCTTTTCTCCAATTTCCATTACTGAATTCATATCGTGGGTATTAATTACAGTAGTAATATTGTTCTCTTCTGTAATTTGTTTGATGAGGTTATCAATGACAATGGCCGTTTTGGGATCTAAGCCAGAATTAGGCTCATCGCAAAACAAGTATTTGGGTTTGGTTACTATAGCTCTTGCGATTGCTACACGTTTCTGCATTCCTCCACTAATTTCCGAAGGTAACTTTTCATTTGCATTCTCAAGATTAACACGATTTAATGCTTCCTGAACACGATCAAGCATTTCGCTTTTCTTTTGCTTTGTAAACATCCGTAAAGGAAACATGACATTTTCCTCAACTGTCATCGAATCAAATAGAGCACTTCCTTGAAAAACCATTCCCATTTGTTCTCTAAGGTCTCTCTGCTCTTCTTCGTCCAGATCTGAATAGGTCGCACCATCATAGGAAATGCTTCCTTTTTCTGGAGTAAACAATCCAAGCATACATTTCAGGAAAACTGTTTTTCCACTTCCGCTGGTTCCAATGATCAAATTGGTTTTTCCACGTTCAAAAGTAGTCGTTATTCCTTTTAAGATTTCCTCTCCGTTAAATGCTTTATGTATATCCTTTACTTCTATCATTGGCTTAATAATAATTGGGTTAGTACATAATTTGCTATAATTATAACTACGGTAGTCCATACAAATGCAGACGTACTAGCTTTACCCACTTCTAACGCTCCTCCTTTCATATAATACCCATGGAAAGAGGGTATGGTTGCTAATAAGAATGAGTATAAAAATGTTTTTATAAAAGCATATACTAAGTGAAACGGAATAAAATCTTCTTGCAATCCACTTATAAATTCGCTGCTCGAAACAAATCCTCCGTAGACACCAGCAATGTATCCTCCAAAAATACCTACAAACATGGCAATTGCAATAACAAAAGGATACATAAGCATAGCAATGATTTTAGGAAATACTAAATAGTTTAGAGAATTAATTCCCATTACCTCTAATGCATCAATCTGTTCTGTAACTCGCATCGTACCAATACTAGATGTAATATAGGAACCTACTTTACCAGCCATAATAACCGAGATAAAGGTTGGTGCAAATTCCAGGATTACTGATTGTCTGGAAGCAAATGCAATGAGTTGCTTTGGAATTAATGGATTGTTAAGGTTTAGTGCTGTTTGTATCGCAACTACAGCTCCAATAAAGAAAGCTAAAAAGATTGTAATTCCTAAAGAACCAAGGATCAGGTCATCGATTTCTTTCAAAATTAGGCTTCTAATAACTGAAGCTTTTGTCATACGACTAAAAACTCCTTTCAGCATTAAAAAATAACGACCTATATCGTCCAGATAAAACATACGTGTTGTATTTGATGAGCTAAAATAGAAAAAAAATTAGCGACAGGATATAACCTTCTATTAAAGTTTTACATTTGCATAAATGGTATTTTAGCCATCTAAATTTTATTGAGTAATGATAAAGAAAGTATTCTTAATTATTGGATTAGTAATGATTGCTTTACAAAGTAAGGCACAACAAGTACAATCTAAATCTATTTCTAATGGTTTGATAAAAGAAAAAACCATAAATGAATCTCCAAAATTGGTAGTAGGTATTGTCATTGACCAAATGCGATATGATTACTTAACGCGCTTTTATAATCGCTTTGGTAAAGGTGGTTTTAAACGAATGATCAGAGAAGGATTTAATTGTAAGAATAATCACTTTAATTATATTCCAACATATACCGGACCAGGCCACGCTTCTGTATTTACAGGAACTACTCCTCAAAATCATGGGATTATTTCCAATTTTTGGTATGATAAGTTTAGTAAGAAAGAAGTGTATTGTGCCAGTGACCCCTCTGTAAAAGCAGTAGGGTCGGATAGTGATCAAGAAAGGATGTCACCACATCGTATGAAAACGACTACGGTTGCTGATCAAAATAGATTGCATACGCAATTAAAAGGAAAGTCTATTGGGATCGCCATTAAAGATCGAGGGGCTATTTTACCTGCAGGACATGCTGCTAATGGAGCATATTGGTTTAGAGGGAAGAATGAAGGAAAATGGATAACCAGTACGTATTATAGAAATGACTTGCCTGATTGGGTACAACAATTCAATGATTCTAATAAAGCAGAATCTTACCTAAAAGTTTGGAATACCCTATATGATATAGAAAGTTACACAGAAAGCGGAGCGGATCAAAGTAAATTTGAAAGAGGTTTTAGAGGAAAGGAAACCACTACTTTTCCATATGATTTAGCTGCATTGAAAGATCAAAATGGAGGTTATGATATTATCAAAGGAACAGCTTATGGAAATAGTTTAACAGCTGATTTTGCAATAGCTGCAATTGATGGTGAAGCATTAGGAAAAGATGCTATTACAGATTTTCTTACCGTTAGTTTTTCCAGTACAGATTATGTCGGCCACAACTTTGGAGTAAACTCTAAAGAAATACAGGATACATATTTGCGATTAGATAAAGATCTGGAACGTTTTTTTAACGCTTTAGAGACCAAAGTGGGAAAAGGAAATTATACCGTATTTCTAACAGCAGACCACGGTGCTGTTCACGTACCTAATTATTTGAAGTCAGTTAAAGTTCCTGCCGGTTATTTTGATATGAAAGCTTTATCTACAAGTATCGAAGCTTTTGTAAAGGAAAAGTTTACGATAGATGGATTGATTGAAAAAGTATCAAATGATCAGGTGTTTTTTGCATATAATGCGCTGGAAAAAAATAATATAAACGCTGAGGATTTACAAAAAGCTATTGCTCATTATATACTGCAATATGATCAAATTGATAAAGTATTTACCAGAGAACAATTATCGACAGGTACTTTTACTGAAGGAATTGCTGCACTGATTCAAAAAGGATATAATCAGAAAAGAAGCGGAGATATAGTTTTTGTGCTAAATCCTGCTACTATTGTTTATTCTCCAACAGGATCTACTCACGGAAGCGGATTGAACTACGATACACATGCGCCTTTGTTATTTTTTGGAAAAGGAATAAAAAAAGGGAGTACTACACAAAAAACAACGATCCCCGATATTGCGCCAACGATTTCAGCATTGTTGGGTATTGCTTTTCCTAATGGCGCCACAGGAAATGTGTTGCCTTTTGTGTTTAATTAGTTTTTTATTTTAGTAATTCCTGATAAATAGAGTGTGCACTGTGTACGGCACCTTCCATATATCCGGCGTATTGGTCGGATGTTTCTGCTCCTCCAATAAAAAATTTATGATCAAAATACCCTCGTTGATATTCATCATGGCCGTTGTTTTGATGTGGAAATATAAAAGTTCCTGAATGGATGGAAGTAAAAGGCTCATTTTTTCATACTGTTTCTTCATATGACAGATATCTTAAAGCTCCGTTTCCAAATAGTTTTTGAAGCTGTTGGAATACATCAGCTTTTCGATCGTATTTTGAATACCCGAACATATCGTTTTGTAAACAACCTTTTAGTACAAAACGGATATAATTAGCATTAGAGTGGTCGTGTAACTCTGTAATAGGTCCAATATTACTAAAAGCAATTCCCGAATAATTATTTTCTTTCCAGAAAGGCGTAGGTATGAAACACCGAACTTAATGGCGTCTCCCATCCAGGTATGCGTTTTATTAGCTATTCTAATAATATATTTGGGTAAGGAAGGATTAAATTCTATGGAATTAACTAAGAGCCTTGGAGGAATTGTAGAAACTATTTTGTTCGCAAAGTACGTTTCAGAGATTGATTGAATTTCGAAATGATTTCTAAGATAATTAACATGTGTTACTTTTTTATTTAGCGTTAATTCATCATCATTAAGAAATTCTGCAAGTTTTTTTGCAAGTGATAGGGTTCCGTTTTTGTA
This sequence comes from Aquimarina ulvae, assembly GCF_053613295.3. Lineage (NCBI taxonomy): Bacteria > Pseudomonadati > Bacteroidota > Flavobacteriia > Flavobacteriales > Flavobacteriaceae > Aquimarina > Aquimarina ulvae. The sequence goes on along the minus strand of NZ_JBSIBP030000013.1, from coordinate 67,309 downwards.
TTCTATAACTTGGTTGCTGGTGATCTTGTAATCGTACTTCTTGTGGAGCAGCAGTGGATGAAGGCTCAAAAAGTGCAACACCTTCTATAAATTGCTCAAAAACACGAAGTTTTAGTTCTTTTAATAATATAATTAATTCTGAATGTTGGGGACTTATCCATGTGGCTCCCACTTCAATAGGAGTAGCATTTTGTGATTGTAGACTATGAATTCTTCCTCCAATCCTATCTCTAGCTTCAATAATCTTAATACATACTCCCTGTTTTTTTTTAGCTTATAAGCAAGTAATAAACCGGTTAATCCAGCGCCGATAATGAGTACTTCTGATTTCATTCTGCAATAAATATAAAGAGTAAAGCCTTTAATGAAGACTTTACTCATATTATTCTTTAGGTTTAATTTCTTCCTGCAAGAACACCACCATCAGTATCCCAGATAGCTCCTGTTACCCAGGACGCTTGATCGGATAATAAAAAAATAATGCTGTTAGCAACATCCTGAGCGGTTCCATTTCTTCCGATTGGGTGAAAGTTATTAAAACCTACCAATGCTTTTTTAGCTTCATCAACTCCACCAAAAACACTATCATAAACAGGTGTTTCTACAACTGCAGGTGATACTGCATTTACTCTAATCCCATCGTCTGCAAGTTCCATAGCTAGATGTTGTGTAAGCGAGTGTAATCCGGCTTTTTGCATAGAGTATGCAGAAGAAGGAGTCGCTTTTACAGCTTGTTTCGCCCACATAGAACCTACATTAACTATGGATCCGGAATGATGCTCTTTCATTTTTTTAGCTGCTGATTGCGTGATAAAGAAGAAACCTCTGTTTAGATCCTGATAGGAGTCATAATCTGCCACAGTGTGATCCAGAAATGGTTTTGGACTAAAAATTCCTGATGCATTTACTAAGTAGTCTAATCGATCCAAGTTTTTAATTATGTTACGAAGTTGATCTGCACTATCTTTATTAGTAATATCTATTTGGTGCTTAATGATGTTTTTCTGATCAGAAACTTTAGCAACGTTTCTCCCTACTACGTGTACTTTGGCTCCACCGGCAATGAGAGATGTTACGGTAGCTTTACCAATTCCGCTGGTTCCGCCTATAACTAGCGCTATTTTGTTTTTAAATTGATTGATTTACTTTATATTAGGTAATTAATAATGAACAGACAAGTCTGTCTTTTGTGATGTAATTTTTTTTTATGAAATTATTTTTTTACAAAGGGATAATGATATTTCTATGGGCCAAATATTTTGATGTAATTTACTTTCTGAAATAGCTCCTTCGTATAATACATAAATTTTTCTTGCTAGCATTTCGTTTGACTGATCAGAATTCTGATTACAACATTCGATGATCAGATCTTCGATAAACTTTATAAAATCATTTTTTTGTTTCTGAATTTCCATCTTTACATTTTCATTTTCTTTTGGCATTTCAGAAAAAGTGTTCAGGCACCAACAACCATTAAAATCTTTTTGATCAAAAAATAGCTTAAGGAAATCAAATAGTGCATAGATCCTTCCTTTTCCTGGAGGAACGTTTTGAACAAATTATTTTATGTCATTTCTGAAAGTATTATTCTTATGCTGTAAATATGCTATACAAATATCTTCTTTCGATGGAAAGTGATTATATAAAGTTTCTTTACAACTTGACGATTGTATGGGTTTTTAGGGCAATTAGGGTTTTTGTTGTACCTAATATTTTTTATCTGATTTCTTTATAACCAGTGTATGCCGGATTAAATTCTAGTGGGTTTTCAGTTTCTATGATTTGAACGTTTTCACCAGTCCGTTTTTTAAATGATTCGATTCGACCAGCATTTATTAAGCTAATGTTGTCAATAGAGCTAATTGCCCATCCCGGATCTTCATATTTTATGGCTCTACCACCTTTTCCTGAATTTACAAATAATAAATTGTCAATATTTAGTTTTTGAACCCCCCAGAGTAATACGGCACTTCCCAGATCTTTATTGTTCACATTGATAAAGGTGGTGTTTTTTAACTCCAAATATGGTCCGGTAGTACTTTCGTCATTACCCATTCTTAAGAGAGAAAGCGCATTTCCCATTACATTGCTAAAGAGACAGTTTTCAATTTCAATATATTCGGCATTATACCGTCCTTTGTTTTCATTTTCTCCATCTAAACTTATAGCATTTCCAGAAATATTATGAAACATAGAATTTTTGAAAACTATAGTATCTGCATAGGTGTTTTTATAGGCTCTAAATGCAGTCTTTCTACTAGCGTTGAAATTTTTGAATTCGCAGGATACAACCTTTAATTGATAATGTTGGATCATAGGTTTTGATGAAGTTTCGATTGCGGATTGAGCAATACCATTTTCTGAAGCGCCATCAAATATGACCCCTTTAATTGAGAGGCTACCTCCATTTTCTATGACTATTAATGGGTTTTGCGACTCATTTTGATCATACGTAAAGATTGCCGGACTATTATTATTTGCTGTTTTTAGCGTTAATGCTTTGTTTATAATTAATGGCTTACCAAATGTATACGTTCCGGGTTTTAATAAAATAGTATCGCCAGTTGCTGCAGCTTTGACGGTGTCAAACAACGCATCATTTTCGTTTCCTGAGACTTGTGCCGCATTAGAATTTTTGTTAGTGATCTCGTAATATTTTGGTTTAGGAGTGTACCAATCGGTTCCTACTTCACTTGTAGTAACGGGAAGTTTTGGTTGATATGAATCACTTTTTAGAAGACCATCTACGGGATCTTTGGTGAATGTAATGTCAGCCTTCTCAAAGCCATTGTGGTAAAATCCTGAGTCGGCAGATACCACTTTATTATTTAAAAAAGAGAAGGTGCTATAATCTGAAATAGCTTCAAACACTTGTTTTCTTTCTGGATGATAGAAAGTATTATCAGTAAATCTTATATCTTTTGGTGGATCTGTTCGTTCTTTATCAGCGCCTACGCCAAATTGAATATGATCACATTTTAAGAATTTGTTACCGATTATATCGGTGTTTTCTGCTCGGTGATATCGATTGATGAGTGAGTTTGGAACTCCATTCATTATGGGCAGCGCTCCAAAAAAACGTTTTCCTTTCAGTTCCTGAAAATGATTATTCTTAATGGTGTGTCCTTCATTAATCACTCGTACTCCTCCTGTTCCGGGTTTATTGTTACCTATAAAAAAATTATTTTCTACCAAATTTCGATTTCCATGTCTTAAGGCTACCACACCAGCAGATTCATAGAAAACGTTGCCACGAACAACATTATCACTGGATTTGAGCGAAACAATTTCTACCTCACCATCACATTGTTCAAAATAATTATTTTCAATCAAAGTTTTTGAAGAACTTAGAGAATATGTAGAAACTCCAACGCGCAATGTTTCTCCGCCATTAGACCCCAAATTTGGTCTATATCCAAAATGATTGTGATCTATCCTGTGGTGATTTTCTATACTATTTTTATTATTCAATCTTACAACCAGTGTAACCCCGGCATTTAGTTTCCCTCCAAAATAATTATGATCAACCCGATTGTTTTTTCCATGGAGGTGTATCCATTCAGACTTATCGAACCTGTTGTATGGGTTAAAATGATCAACCGCTATTTGAGTTAGTCTACAGTTTTCTGCTAATTTTCCATCATCAGTTTTAAAGGTAATGAGCGCATCTTCTTCAGTATAACCATTAGTAAATACCAGTCCTTGTATGATCAAATGTTTTCCACCTATTTTTAAAGAGGTGTTTCCCGATAGAATTACTTTTCCTTTTTCCTGTGCTTTAATTGTAATCGGTTTTTCTGCTGTTCCTTTTGCAGTAATTACAATATGTGCGTCTGTCCAGATACCATTGCTAAGTATAATCTCATCTCCTGGATTTGCTTCTGCTATAGCGTTATTAAATTCCTTAACGGTAGTGACCAGGTTGGTGCCATTTATTTGTTTTGTAGTATCGTTTTGTGTACAAGAATTTACAATTAAAAGAATCGCTAATACATAGCAATACAGCCTATTTTTCTCCATTTTTTTGTTTTGAAATATTTATATTAAATATTCCCATCAAACGGTAAAATCATTTAATGCTTCTACAGAAGTAGATACCTGAAAATTGTGTGTGGATGCAATTTAGGTCTATTTTTTATAATAACAAAGTATAAAAAATGAAGTAATAGGTGCGCGTCTTTTATACAAAGTGTTTATGTGGCAATCAGTATAAACACCTTGTTAACTTCTTAATGCTTATTCGCAGTAGCAGACTGGCTGTAGTAGCCAGGTATTCAATGAATTACAAACCTATTTCGGGTAAGGTGACTCATCACCAGCGATCTTTTTTCTTTTTTAATAATTCATCTACTTTTACTTTCAAAATTTTGTGTAGTATATTCAGGTTGTTAAATTATATCCAAGAGTTTATAAAAAGAAATAGACAGCGTGTAAGAAAAGACGTGTTTTTAGGATTTAAATAACTTTTGGTAGATTTTTTTCCATCTAAGTTTACGAATAAAATCACCTTCAGGTTCCGTCACCAGAAATGATTGTTGTTCTTTATGCGCTTTTAAAAAACCTGTAACATAATCATAGATTAATCTGGGTTGTTTTTTTAAAAGTGCTAATTTTACAGATGCAATTACTGTGATCATAAAACCATACCGCATTTTATAAAAAGCTTCTCCTTGTTTATATTTGGCTTTAGGGTTATATGTGTTACCTGTTGGTTTTAGGTGTTTTACTTTTAGGGACTCATCTGTTTTGATTTGCCAATTATGATATTGTGCTAATAATTCATCTACGGTATCCCATCCCATTGCAAGTTTTAGTCCGCCAATTTCTTCAAAGCAGGATTTTCTATAAGCTTTTAAGGCTCCTCGTATATGATCTTTATTCGTTAGGTTTTCTAGTATCCAATCATTATCTTTTTGAATATAACAGAATCCACCTACCATCCCAATTGTTGGATTTTGATTAAAATGCTTCACCAAAGTTTCTAGATAGTTTTCTGGAAAAATAAGGTCTGCATCAAACTTACAGATGATATCATATCCTTTATCCAATGTTTTATATCCTTGATAGAAAGCGTTGATCACTTTACTGCCAGGCATATGATCCTCAGAAGAGGTGGTGTTTAACAGAGAAATGTAACGATGATTTTTCGTGAACTCTCTTACAACCGCTTCAGTAGTATCTGTAGAGTTATCATTAACAACGACTATTTTTTTAGGAAGTAAGGTTTGGCGAACTAGAGAATCTAATGTTTTAGTAATCAATAATTCTTCATTATGTGCTGGTATGACGATGTAAATGTTCAAAAGTGTGGAGATTGATATAAACTATTTTCTTTCTGCATATACGATGTAATATCTTGGTGTAAAATATCTAAGTAACGGTCTAAATCCAATTTTTTTTATGGGGTGTGTCCATTTCTTTTTAGCTTTTATTTCCCAACCAGCTTTTCCCAGCAACCAATCAAACTGCCAATTTTCGAACTCGTGATAGTGCCGGTCCAAAGGATCGGCTTTACTTCTATAGGCAGGAGAAAACCATAATCTCAATGGTATAGAGGCTACAAGCTTAGGCGCTTTGATATCTCGTAGTAGGTTAAAAGGAGCGATCAAATGTTCAAAGATTTCGAAAGCTGTTACCAAATCGGTGTGACTGACTTTTACTGCTTCGGTTTCTATATTCAGGTCCTCTCCGGATGTATTATACACCTTATACCCTTCTTTTTCCACAAATTCTACAAATGGATTGCGGGTGCCGAGATCTAGTATGGATGCCGGAGCTGGTACATGATCCCTTAAAAATTCTAGTGTTTCTTTATATCGTTTGTGAGGAAAAGTTCCTTCGTACATCGTGAACAGGTTACAGTCTAATTATACGTTGTAAAAATAGACAATTAGAAAGATTACGATGTTCAGATACGAGTATTTTTATTAATTGATTTAGAATTGATATAAAAAGGCATTGATGTTCATACCTGCACCAACACTGGCAAACAATACGATATCACCAGAATGAACAGATTGATTTTCTATTTTTCCTTTAAGAATCAGGTCATATAAAGTAGGAATAGTAGCTACACTGCTGTTTCCAAGTTTTTGAATACTCATAGGCATAATACCATCAGGAGCTTTTTGTCCGTACAGTTCATAAAATCTTTTTACAATAGCTTCGTCCATTTTTTCATTGGCCTGATGAATAAGGATTTTTTTTACTTCAGAAATATCTATTTGAGATTGGTTTAGACATTTTTTCATGGCCAAGGGAACGTGGGTTAATGCAAATTCATAGATCTTACGTCCATACATTTTGATATATTTAGTATGGCTGTCTGATGAGTGATCATAGGTTTTTCCAAAAAATAATAAATTAGCTTCTTCGTAAGTATAAGAGGCACTTGCAGAAGATATGAATCCTCCTTTTTTTTCTGTGATTTCGAGAATAGTAGCACCGGACCCATCTGCATAAATCATAGAATCCCTGTCAGATGAATCAATTACTCTTGATAGTGTTTCTGCACCAATAACGAGACATTTTTTTGCCATACCGCTTTTCATAAAAGAAACTGCCTGTATAACACCTTCTATCCAGCCGGGACAACCAAACAGTATATCATATGCAACGCAATAGGGGTTTTTAATTTTTAAACGATGTTTTACTCTGGCAGCAAGACTTGGTACCGTGTCTGCCTGAGATGAGTTTTTATTTACGTCTCCAAAATTATGAGCTATAATGATATAGTCTAAAGTTTCAGGGTCTATTCTGGCGTCTGTGATGGCTTTTTCTGCAGAGAGAAAAGCAATATCAGAAGTATTCAATGTATCTGGTACATATCTACGCTCTTCAATACCTGTTATTTTGCAAAATTTATCTATGACAATAGAGGTCGAGTGCCCAATTCGACTACCATCAGCATTAAGAAATTGATGGTTTTTAAAACCCTCATTTAGAATGACTTCTTCAGGTATATAGGCTCCTGTTCCTGTTATTTTAATATGCATTTTTCCATTTCCTTTTATACCAAAAGAAGGTAGCTATTAAAAACTGATTTATTATGCAGGCATAATAAAATTTACGATGGCTACGATGTAACAGACTTGCCAATTGATAAAAAGGAGGTCATGGGGTTGCTTAGGTTTTTAATCGAATTATGGTAGCAATAGATAAAGCCCTTGTTTTCATCAGATCAGCTTTTTCCCCAGAAAAACTATCATCTATAGTAGAGATAAATAATGTTAACCAGGTATCGAAATGGTTTTTTTCTAAGTTTTTCTTGTCGTGTAGGTCTAGGTGAATGCTCAGTACATTTTTTTTATAGTTTCCGGTGTAAAACAATTGTTGTTCCCAAAAGTCAGAAATATGTGGAATATGTTTTTCCATAGAAATCTGTACAATTTCTGTGAAGAACACACCTATTGTAGCATCACATACTGCCTTTTTATAAAATGCCTGCAACACATATTCTATATCCTTACGGTTATGAATATCCTCTAAGTGATCCTTGTCCAAAAAATACCTTGTTTACGTTATACTGTAGTAGATACAAAATTACAAGGTATTTGGACAAGTACTTTGGTTTTGGGCTATAATTTTTGTTTAGAAACGATAAAATCCCGCAATTCTTGCTGTTTTTCTTTTTCAATCATTTTTTGGTGGGCATAGGCAAATATCGCATTTTCTACTATTTCATTTTCCCTTTCTCCAGATAGGATATACGATATGCTAGTTTTGGAATATGGTTTTTTATTTTGACCAAAGATTTTGTTTTGATTTAAATACGCTTGTATTTTTTTTACGTGTTTACTTCCGATGACCTTTAAGATCGCAGTACGTTCCTGAGGTGTGATCATAAATAAGTTGGCTAATGTTATTGGTATAAGTATCTTTGTGAACATAATGTTATCGTTCTGGTATACAATATTATATAAAATATTGGATATACACAAATAATAGTCAATATTTTGGATAAAAAAGATAAAATTTTAGATAGAGTTATAGTTTTTGCAGCTCATTTGGGGGTTAGTCTAAGAAGTTTTAGCCTTTCTATAGGTGCCAGTGCAGGTTATCTTCACAGGTTGCAATCTGCTAATAGTAATATTGGAGGTGATTTTATAGAAAAAATTATACAATTGTATACAGAAATCAATCCTACCTGGTTGGTTACCGGAGAAGGCACTATGCTTAAGGAAGGTTATCTTGTAGAAGAAACCGATGTGGAATATGGTGATAAAGATCACTTTAAACAAGCGTTGTTAAGATATCTTGATGATCAAGATATCAAAGACAAACTTGTAGAAATTAGCAATCAAAGCCAAAAATAAGATGCTCGAACCTTCTCCGTTAGTTAATTTAGTTAACTCAGAGAATTTCTTTTGCGGTTACGGCATCATCAAAATTTATTGTAACACTGGCAATACTATTTAAGAACTTTTTCCCGTCTTTTCTTTCAATGGTAACTTTTGTGATTCCATCGACTACTTTTTTATCCCTTACTACCACTTTTTTGCCTTCTAAAAGCTTAAAATTAGTAGTTCCTCCTTTCTTAATAATAAAATTTATACGAGGGAATAAAACGTGTTGATAGGTAGGTCCAGAAGGTTTTCCCAAGGTAATAACATCTCCGACGGTAACCGTTTGTGAAGACAGCGTTTGCGACTCCTGTGCATCCATCGTAACGAACGATAAAAATGCAATAATGATTAGATTTTTCATTTACTATTTAATTTATTGTTTGTATGCTTTATAAAATTAGTACAATTTGATTAGTAGCAAAACATAAAATTTAGTTAAATAACAGTTAGTATATTAGATATTAATAGTATTACTATTATTTTTGAGCTAAATAGTTTTAGTGATGAAATATATACTTCAAGACTTAAAGGTAAATATCAACAATAATATATACCTGAAGGATCCAGAGTCTTCAACTTTAGGAAAAAAGATTGTAGAGCATAGTATTCTATTAATAGATACCATTGGATTTGATAGTTTTACTTTCAAAAAATTAGGAGAAAAAATAGGATCTAATGAAAGTTCTATTTACAGATATTTCGAAAATAAACATAAATTACTTCTGTATCTTACTTCTTGGTATTGGGGATGGTTGGAATATCAGTTGGTGTTTACCACAAATAGTGTTTCTGACTCTAGCGAAAAATTAAGAAAAGCGATAGAAATAGTAACCAGAACAACGCAAGAGGATTCATCTTTTTCTCACATTAATGAGGTGTTGTTGAATAAGATTGTGATTAATGAATATTCTAAATCATACTTGACTAAAAAAGTTGATAATGAAAACAAAGAGGGTTATTTTTCTATATATAAAAGACTGGTAAACAGGATCAAGGATATAATTCTTGAAGTAGATATCAATTATCAATACCCAACTAGCTTGGCTAGCACTGTGACTGAAGGTGCATTGCACCAGCATTTCCTAAAAGATCATTTTGCTACGTTGACCGATTGTGATGATAAGATCACACCAACAACATACTTTATTAATCTAGTATTTAATTCTTTAAATAACCAAAAGAATGGCTAAAAACATAATGACTGCTTGGCAGCGTCTCATGGGACTCTTAAAACTTGATAAAAGAGATATTTTCCAAATATTTTATTATGCAATTTTTGCGGGGTTGGTAAGTCTGTCGCTACCGTTGGGGATACAGGCAATTATAAATTTGCTTCAAGGAGCTCAGATAAGTACCTCTTGGGTTATTCTGGTAATTCTTGTAACTGTTGGAGTTCTTTTTGTCGGGATACTTCAGCTGATGCAAGTAAGGATCATAGAAAATGTACAGCAAAAGATATTTACTAGAGCTTCTTTCGAATTTACGTATCGATTTCCTAAAATTAAGATGAGTGAACTACGTAATTATTATCCGCCAGAGTTAGCGAATCGTTTTTTTGATACGCTTACCATACAAAAAGGATTGTCTAAAATACTGGTGGATTTCCCAACTGCATTGGTTCAAATAATTTTTGGACTTTTGTTGTTATCTTTTTATCATCCGTTTTTTATTATTTATGGACTCCTTCTATTACTTCTAATTTATGTAGTATTTAAATTTACAGCAGCCAAAGGTTTAGAAACAAGTTTAAGCGAGTCTAAAAGTAAATATAAAGTTGCGCATTGGATACAAGAGGTAGCGCGATCTATTGTTAGTTTTAAGTTATCGGGTAGAACTAGTTTGGCAGTAAATAAAAATGATGCTTTAGTGGCAGATTACCTCGATTCCAGAGAGAGTCATTTTAGAATATTGGTTATACAATTCATTCAAATGATTGGCTTTAAAGTATTGGTTACGGCCGGACTTTTACTAATTGGTGGCGTATTGGTTTTGAACCAGCAAATGAACATTGGTCAGTTTGTAGCAGCAGAAATCATTATTTTACTGGTTATAAGTTCTGTAGAGAAGCTGATTGTAGGCCTAGAATCATTTTATGACGTTTTAACTTCTTTAGAAAAAATAGGGCAGGTAGTAGATAAAGAATTAGAACCACAAGAAGGAGAAACACCTTTTAAAGAAGATAAAGGGTTCACAGTAGAATTAGATCAGGTGTCTTATGCAGTTCCGGATAGGGACAAAAAAATCATTGATAACATTTCATTAAATATTACAGAAAGTTGTACCATACTAATACAGGGTTCTAATGGATCAGGTAAGACTACACTTTTGCGGTTAATTGCTGGATTATTAGAGCCAGATAGTGGCAGTATTTATATCAATAACGTTTCTCTAAAAGGTGTCAACCTCAATTACTATAGAGGACATCTTGGACAGTCGCTTACTGAAGAGTCTCCTTTTGAAGGAACCATTCTCGATAATATTACTTTTGGGGACATATCTATTACAAGTGAACAAGTATACTGGGCACTTGAAAAAATAGGATTGCTGGAATTCGTAAAGGAACAACCAAAAGGATTATTGACTATGTTGTATCCCGAAGGAAGACAGATACCCTATACAATCGCCAAAAAAATAGTGCTAGCTCGTGGAATTGTTAGAAAACCCAAACTACTAATTCTAAAAGATCCATTGGATCAGTTTAATGTTGAAGAAGCCTCAAGAATTATGGATTTTCTGGTAGATCCTGAAAATCCATGGGCATTAGTAGTGGTTAGTCAGAATAATAAATGGACATCACGCTGTGGTAGAATTATTACTATAGATCACGGCAAAATCATAAGTGAAAAATAAAAAGACATGCTAAATATTTCAAACAACAAGCTTAATAAAACTGTGAGTATTTTAGGATATAAGGCATCACAAAAGGTATTTGGTAAGGAACATTATAAATATTTTAATCGTTTTTTATTAGTGTTTACGATTATCCTTTTTTTTATTTTATTTCTTCCCTGGACACAGAATATCAATAGTATTGGTTATGTAACCACACTTACACCGGACCAAAGACCACAAACCATACAATCACCGATACCCGGCAGAATAGAAGAGTGGCACGTGCGCGAAGGAGATTTTGTTAAAAAAGGAGATACTATCTTAAGGATATCCGAGGTAAAAAATGAATACTTCGATCCTAATCTGGTAGCCAGAACCGGACAACAGATTAAGGCAAAATCTATGGCAGTTACCTCGTATGAAGGAAAAGTAAAGGCATTGGCAAGTCAGGCAGGTGCACTGGTAGAAGAACGTGTCTTAAAATTACAGCAAGCAAATAATAAATTACTGCAGTCCCGATTAAAAGTAAAAAGTGATAGTATTGATCTGGAGGCAGCAAAAACCAATATCAGTATTGCAGAAAGACAATATAACCGTATCGCTCAACTAGAACAAGAAGGGTTAAAATCTTTGACAGATGTAGAAGAGAAACGATTGAAATTACAAGAAACACAAGCTAAATTAATTTCACAGGAAAATAAATTATTGGCCAGTAAGAATGAAGTTATCAATGCGCAAATAGAAATGAATCGTATTCAGGCAGAGTATGCCGAGAAAATCTCAAAATCTCAAAGTGATCGATTTACAGCACAGTCCAGTCAGTTTGATGCAGAAGCGCAGGTGACCAAACTAGAGAACGAATACACTAACTACGAAATTCGAAATGACTTGTACTATATCAAAGCACCTCAAAACGGCTATATAAATAAAGCGATACAATCTGGTATTGGAGAAACATTTAAAGAGGGAGACCGATTGGTAGGAATCATGCCATCAGATTATGATTTGGCCGTAGAAACCTTCGTAAAGCCTATCGACTTGCCATTAATACATATCGACGAAGAAGTACGTGTACAATTTGACGGGTGGCCAGCAATCATCTTTAGTGGTTGGCCTAATGTATCTTATGGAACTTATGGAGGTAGAATTGTTGCGATCGAAACGTTTATCAGTCCTAATGGGAAATATCGGGTATTGATATCACCAGATCCTAACGATCATCCATGGCCCGAAGGTGTACGTGTAGGGTCAGGAGCCAATACCATTGCACTGCTTGAGGATGTGCCGATTTGGTTCGAGTTATGGAGGCAGTTAAATGGTTTTCCACCTAATTATTATCAACCTGAAAATGAAGTAGCAACTACCAAACAGAAATAATCTATGAACAAACTTTTGTTATTCAGTTTTCTTTTTTTAACTGCTGTATTGTGCGCACAAGAACGTGATACAATTACTTTAAATTTTAAGGAGTATCTGGGGTTTGTGAAAAAGCATCATCCGGTTGCGAAACAAGCAGAATTAAATATAAGTGTCGGTGAAGCAAATTTGCTTAAATCCAGAGGAGGTTTTGATCCTAAAATTGAAGTAGATTATGATCGAAAAAAGTTCAAAGGCTCAGAATATTATGATTTGCTGAATGCTACTTTTAAAGTGCCTACCTGGTATGGAATAGAGCTGAAAGCAAATTTTGAACAGAATGAAGGGATCTTTTTAAACCCAGAGAGAACCGTACCGGGTGAAGGACTGTATAGTGCAGGTATATCTGTTCCGATTGCCCAAGGATTATTGATTAATGATCGTATGGCATCACTAAAAAGAGCCAGGTTGTTTAGGGAGCAAACCAAGGCAGATCGAGATCTGTTGGTCAATGAGGTATTATACAATGCCTCTTTAGCCTATTTTGATTGGCTTGAAGCATACAATGAAAAAGAGATTTATGAGAATTTTTTAACCAATGCCAGAGCGCGGTTTGATGGCGTAAAGAAGAGTGCCTTGTCTGGAGATAAAGCAATTATTGATACTGTAGAAGCAAAAATAATAGTTAAGAATCGGCAATTAAGTCTAGAGCAAGCAAAGGTGAAATTGATGAAATCTTCTCTGGAACTTTCTAACTATTTATGGATTGGAAATAATATACCTGTGGAACTACAGCCCAATGTAATACCTGATAATGATGTGGACACGGTAATAGACCAAACCTTGCAGATACAGCAAGTATTGCTTACAGGAGCAGACTTGGTTAACCATCCTAAACTAAGATCGCTGAACTATAAAATTGAAGGCTTACAGATAGATCGCAGACTAAAAGCTAATAAATTGTTGCCTAAGATTAATTTGGAATACAATTTTTTAACGGCTTCGCCGGAAGTAGCTAACTCCTTCAATACAGCTGATTATAAAGGAGGAGTAACGTTTCAGTTTCCTCTTTTTTTAAGAAAAGAGCGTGGTGCAGTAAAGCTGGCTAAATATAAAATCCAGGATAGCCAATATGAGTTGGCTAGCGTTCAGGTGCAACTAGAAAACAAAGTAAATGCCATCTACAATGAGCTGGAATCTTTTAAAATTCAAAATAATTTAATCGCCAACATAGTAACCGATTACGCCGCATTACTAAATGCAGAAGAACGTAAATTTAGTTTTGGCGAGAGCTCGTTGTTTTTAATAAATTCTCGAGAAAGTAAATTGATCGATGCAGCACTAAAAAGAAACAAACTACAAAACAAGTATTTCGGTACAAAAGCAAAGTTATTTAAAAACCTAGCAGTAAATCCAGAGAATTTATAAGGTAACCTTTACCCCTTTATTTCTCAATCAAGAAAATATTAACTCGATTCTTTTTATTGCAATGCTACTAAAGATTCTAATTGATTCAGTTAGAAAAACAACTTCCAAAATTTGGAGTTAGTCCTTATATCCTACAAATAAGAAAAACATAACTATTTGTAATTGAGTTTGTAAAGAGGTTTACCATCCTTCGATTTTTTACACTAACAACATATAAACCAACATTCGTAAAAAATCATAACAATGGATATTTCAATAGTTAGTACAGCAGTTCTGAACGCAATAGAAGAGCCTTGTCCGGCTACGGACCCTAATCTAAGAGGTTATTATTTTCCAAATGAAAACCAGCAGAACACACTCTTTTCTGTAGATGGACGATTAAATCAATCCTTTAGGGATGGGTCATTCGTACAACCTGGTGATGCCACAGGAACTTTGGCTTCTGCGGCTGTTTTTCAATTAGTAGTAGAAGGAGCCGCTACTACCAGACCGGGATTTGGAGGTGCAGAGAACCCTGATATTCCGATAGCGATTGCAGATCTTGCGGTTAGTGGGACTACGAATCTGGGCAGTTTTCGAGGTGGTGCAACAGTAGAGTCTGGTGGCGTTTTTAGTTACGATATCAATGCTCTGAAGGGGTTAATATTTTCAGGAATGGATACCGCTGCCACCAGAATGGCAGTCACGCTTCCAGCCGAAGAAGCTGTTATCCGAAGTGCTATCGATACGGTGGTGAATCGTGCATTGACAGTTGTCTGGGCGTTACACGGACCTGTGGGATACAGAGAGGGATTACGCCCTGGTTTGGGTTGGATTGCCGTGGATGCAGAAAATGATCAGCCATCGAGGCCCGTCAACGTTCCAGCAGCTGATTGGGCGACCCGTGATCTTGTAGTTGGAGTGACACATAATGACTCAACCGTAAACTGCAGAACAAGGTACGCTATAGCAGGTGCTGATGATACGACCCCGCTGATTGATATTTTTAATAATATACCAGAAACGAACGTTCCTCCAGAAATACCGGATGATGCTATGGTGGTTGTATTTCTGCACGGACATAGTTCTAGTATTGAAGAAGGATACACATTTTATGAACACTTAATAAACTCAGAAGCATCTTGCCTTGCAAGGCCTTTGGTAATGATTGCTTTTGACTATCCCTCTAATGGATATGCACAATATTTGGATCACGATGTGATTTCTCCTCTTGATACAACTACGCGTTTTGTGCCAGATCGACCGCTCGATAGACGTTTTGGGATTCTAGAATATTATGAAGCTTTTACTGTTTCTTTTGTAGAAGAATTAGATAGGATGATGGTTGCTTATGGAGGAACAGGAATTCTAAATCGTATTGCAGCATTAATTGGCGGTAGTATGGGTGGAAATCTGGCGTTGAGGTTGTCTGAAAAACTAGTAACGAATCCAACTTGGCTTACAGGTTTGGTTTCATGGTCTCCTGCGAGTTCTTATGTGTCATTTGGAAGGAAAGATTATTTTATACCCAGTCCGGGAGAACATATTGATATTATCGGAAAAGAAGCAATCGAAAGAACCAGAATCCGATGTACAGAAGCCGAAAATGATGAAGCTCGACAGAGTTTTGTAGCACTTCAATTAGCTGGAGAGCGTATTATCAATGATGGGACACCTGGATTCGAAGCGGTTACCAGACTTATCTCTGTGCTGGCGCAACCTTTATTAGCAGCGCTCGTAGGCGGGTTTGCACCGTTTATTCCATTTGTGGGGGGATTGGTAGCACCCTTGGCAGCAGGTCTTACAGGTTCTATCGTGTTTGGTTCCTCTATATTTGAAGGAGTTGCAAATACTATTGCTATCAAACAATCCGATACTTGGTTAAGTGAACTAAAACCAGAATGTCGTGATGGATGGGAGGCTGCTGTTGCATCAAGAGCAGCGTTAGCACATCTGCTAGAGTTATATTCTGCCAATCGTAGAAGAATGCACTGGCGTGTCGCTTATGAGCAACTATTATTTAGTCATCAGGATGAGATTGCTGCAAGTAGAGGAGTTCCCTGTTATGAAGCTTCTACAATCCCTACGTTATTAATCGGTGGAGAAAATGATGTAGTGGATGATCAAACTGGGTTTAATATTTATAAAGGTGTTCAATTCTTGGCTCCCAGAATGATTAATAACCCGGGTAAAGCAATTTATGCAGCTGATACAGGGCATTCTATGCATGTAGAACGCCCTAAATTTCTAGCGGCTGAAATCCATGAGTTCATCTGCGGGCAATATGCCGACACCGTAACAGCTGTTCGCAGAGAAAGAGGTAGTATTACCGAACTTTATTTTGGGCCAATGTTTAAAACTGTTTCAATAGCAGACGCTTTAGAAGATATTAAATATAACAGAGTACGGTATTATGTTGCAAGTGCGGATGGTACCAAAAATAGTATTTACATAAAAAGATACTTAACGACTGCTGCTGATGATACCACAGATAATAATTTGAGATCATTACCAGAGAGCACCTTGCCGTCACCACCACCTGAAGGATCTTTAGGTATGGGAGGTTTAGGAGATAGTTTTCAGGTAACGCATATACGAATCAGAGGCTCAAGGCGAACGCCTTGGGAAAGCTGGGTAAGCTATGTATGCAATGATGAATTAGAGATACAGATTCCAATACAAATGGCGGAGTTTGATATTGAACAAGGCAGTAGACGTTATTATATTCATACAACTGATGGAGATAATGAACTTCGACTGGTTGAGTATTTAACTACGTACCCTAATGATGATACTGAAGATAACCTCTCTTCACTTCCCGAGATTGAAATATAGCTTTTTTGATTAGAGGGTAAGCTTTTCTCGCAATAGCTTACTCTTTTTTTACAGTTCTTCTTGCCTCTTATGAGTACTTAGATTTTGAATCTTTTAATGTTTTTGATGATCGTTAAAAATGTGGTGTGTTATTTTAGAAATATTTGAAAAACTATAAGTAAAGCTTAGATCTTTTATGGTAGGATAATACACTACTTAGAATGACTTCTGAGTATGTTAAAGGTAAAGAGGAATAAGGGATGCTATAAAATACAGTTCACAATTGAGTTATAATAAGGGAAAATTCCCTAAATTTGTATTTTTAAAAACAGGTATAATACCGCATTTTTTTTAATAATAAGTCACTTTAATTTGCACTTATCAAACACACCAAGAAGTTAATCAGATCAAATCCTCATATGTCAGCTACATTTTCTGTGATGGTTAAGCAATTTGAAAAGAATTGTGGTATTAATACGATTCCCAATCCGTCAAGACCCGGATATTTATGTATACCCGATGATTTTTTATTAGATTTAATACAATTTATCTCTATGATGCAGGTGATGAAAGTTGGTGTTGGTAGTGAAATTGACACGATAAAAAAAAACCTGAAAATAGCAAATCAGTTTCTGAAAGAAGCGAAAACTCAGGATAAGCTTTATACGATTACGGTAAATGCCATAAATGATATCGTAAATATCTGTTCAGAAGAAGGCGAAGATGCCTATACAGCGGGAAAAATGAAGTTGGCAGAAACTTTTGCCTGGACCATAGCAGGATGTAGGTTATATCTATCCTATTTAGTACAGAAGTAGTAATCAAAAAAGATAAAATTTAAACAGAGTTAGGTAGGCGAAAAAATTAAGCTTAATTCAAACCAAATAAATTAGATTTCCAAGACCAACTACACCCGTTAAACATCCCAAAATAAAATCCATTTTAGTAGCTATAAATGTAAGCTTATGTTCTATTTTACTGGCAACTATCGCATACAACGCATATAATGAAAAGGAACCTAAAGTAGAACCTATTGAAAAATACAGGCTATTTAGAAGCGAGTATTCAAAATACTCTAACCCTATTGAAAAAGAAATGGTTGTAAAGTAGAATGGGATGGCAAAAGTATTTAGAAGAGACATTCCTACTCCGTGTAAATAAGCTTTCGATTTATCAATTTCTTCTTTCTTTTGAGAGTTTTTTAAAGTAAAATGTAACCTAAAAAAATTAATCGACAACAGAATAAGAATGCCTGTTCCAGCTTTTTGAATGATGGTTATATACTCTGAGTTTTTCATTAAAATGTTTGATAGGTAGGCACCAATATTTGCTTGAAAGAAAAGGACTGTAGCGAAACCACCAATTAGATAAAAAGCTGCTGTTCTTCCACTTTTTAAACTAAATTTAACAACGGTTAGGTTTAAAAAGCTAGGTACAATACTGCCAGAAACTGCAATAACAAAGCCTAAAAGAAAACATGTAAAAAAGATCATTATTTATTTTAAACACAAATAAATGATTTAATAAGTAATTTTATTAATACGTTTCATTTTTAAATTGGCTCAAAAGCATTTTCTAAGGTATATTCAGCATTAATTTATGGTATGCTTTACGTCAGAGTACTATTTAAGTACTACTGTAAATAATTGATAAAATGATATAAGGTTACAAACTAAAAGAAAATTCGATTTGCACTTCACGTTTAATTCGTCGGATTATGATGTGCGTTCTTTCCTGTTTTTGGTAATAAACCTTACTACAAACTTATTACTAATTTGATTGAAGAATTGCACGGTTTTTTTGAGTTATTTAACTTAAAAAATAGGGTTTTTTCCCTCTTATGTAAAAGGGTTTTTAACTATTTATTGGTCTTTTATTCCCTGTTAAATTTTTTTAAACATATGATTTTCAAGTATTTGAGTAATAAATGATGTCTATTAAACCTCAAGTCAATATTTAAAAATTGATTTTTGTGGTATATTTGAATCTATCTTACATTAGTCAAGCAAGCCGCGGTGTTAACCTGATGATCCTCACAATATAAACTGCCTGTAAAAGGCATAATATCCCTAACATGCATTACGTCCTAAAAGATCGCCTATCATAAAAGGTCGTAAATAACAGTAGATGTTATTTCACATAGAAAGCTGGATGTTATAATCGAGTTAGGATATTGCTAACTGAATGTTTTACTATTAAAACCAGAACCAAATGAAAAATCTAAAATTATTGGCGCTTTGCGCAATCTTGCTGGGATGTTTCCTATCCTGCCAAAAAGAAGATCTCTCTGATACTGCTTTAGAAGAAGTGGGTCAACAGCCTACCAAAGCACAGCTGGATAAACTATTCCAGATGGGTGTCAACACAGAAAAAGTAACTATAGAGGATATCCTCCTGCCAGATGGATCTAAAAAACGGCATCTAGTATCTGAGGATATTACTATTCCTGTTGATAACCTAAAAGAATATCCGAACTTGGTATCACTGGATGGTGATAATAAGCAATACCAATCTGATTATATCGTAGCACCACAATATAGAAACATTAGGATATTGGGTTGGACAGGTACGGGTTCAAGTTTTGACCTGACTCCTAAGATGCAGACCGCATTGTCCTGGGCAGTGGCAAACTACAATGTGTTACCAAACACCCTTAATTTTACACTCACCTATGGTAATAATCAATCACAAGCAGATATGGTGGTGTACAGAGTGATAGGAGGTGCAGGAGGATCAGCCGGATTCCCCACCGCAGCAGGCAGACCTAATCGGTACGTGCGTATCAACTCGGGATTGGACAGTAGTACCTATAGTCTTAATGTAGTAGAACATGTTGTAGGTCACGAAATAGGACACAGTGTTGGATTTAGACATCAAGACTGGTACAATCGCTGGAGTTGTGGATATACTGGGCCACTTCCTGCAGAACCATCGGTAAGTCCGGCTGCGATCTGGATTCCTGGAACACCTTGGTCTCCTTATGCAGATTCAATTATGCTGGGTTGCTTTGGTACAGGAGAAGATGGTGAATTTACCGATTCTGATAAAGACGCCTTGAATATTTTATATTAAAAAAGGTAAAGATTAAATCATAAAAAATGTATTAGTCGTTGTAAATGTTAATAAACGTATTACGCTTAATAACAATTAATTAAAAGAATGGAAAAGGTAGTAAATTCAATTTGCTACCTTTTTGTTTGTTGAAGCTCTTTTTTCTTTACATCCGTTGTATCTATAAATGCAATATAGTATCTCTATAAGCCCTTATAAAAGGTTTGTATTGTGTTTCTGTACGAGTGTATAACCTTTGTGGAGTTTTTGGTTCTTTGCTACTTATTAATAGTATGTATGTTTATGGCTTTAGTAGGAGAAGTGTTTTATGAGTGCTTAAAAGATGGAAATGGATTAAAAAACCAATGTGCTAAGTCCTTTTTTTCGTAAATGATATTTTTTATATTTTATGTTAGGTTTAATCGTGGAAATCGGCGGAATTCTAGATGTATTTATTTTATGTATTAAAGCTACCTGAGCAATGATTTTTCTTCACGAAATTCAGGGATTTTTCTTACAATGGTAATTTCACCGTAATCTGGGATTTAGTTAGGTTGGTGTAATAGTAATTTTGGAAAGAATATTGATAAAGTTTTCCGCGGAGCCCATTTATCAAGAATACGAATCTTTAAAAATACTCTTATGAAAACCTTTTTTTAAAATTTATTTTACTATGTATCACCTCACTCGTTATTACTTCTTGTGAGAATGAATCGGATGAAGATTTATTAGTATCTATACCGGATAGCAACATTATCGTACCAAAATCAGTCCGAATGATGATTTAACCAATGTAGTTTTTAATCAAAAATCATCTGAAAACCAACCTCGTATAGAGTATTGGGAGCGTCTCAATGACGGAATAACCTCTTTTGAGCGAACAGGCAATTACACTGTTGATGGAGCGATAGTTATCGACGAAAAGGTAGTTGAGAAGAATCTAAGAAATTATGAAAGAAAGACTTTTATCACTTAGAATAGAGGTGCTAATTTTATTTACATGGAGAAAGATGGTCTTTCTATCGCTCTTCCTTTATGGAATAAAGAAAAGTTTGCCCGTGCATATCCGTGGAATGCAAATACGAATCAGTAGGTTACTTGGAGAGAATTTAAATATAGAGTATATACCAATTCGGAATATAGACAAATAATTGCTTACGATCCATCACGCCCTGTACCGTTAAATTGGATCCGTTATTCTTCTTCTACTACTGGTGGTAATCCTAATATTGTCTGTTATATTGGTAATACAGTGCATAGAAGTCTAACAGGGATTCATCCAACATCTACAGTGCCGAATGAATGTATATTATACTCAACATCATCTGATCAAAAATTAATTAGGTATTTAGGTGTTCCAGAAATAGGTGACACTACCACAACACGAATTGGTAATTTAGTGCTACCTAACGGTTGGCGTTATATTGGGTGAGAAACAACAGCTATAGGAGTTGTTTTATATACTATACAATATCGTCCTTAATCAGATACCTTTCTTACCTATAGAGTTTATCATAGGTAAAAGTAAAAACCAGCAAGAACAATTTTACTTGCTGGTTCTTACTTTTTTATTAGAAACCTTCTCTGTTAACCTCAAACGCTACAAAGTTTCTGCCTAAAGGCAGATTAGTGTAACTTTATAGCTTATTAAAGTGATAAATGAATCAGAATAATCTGTATTTTTAGATAAATTCTAATTTATGAAAGTAATCGGAATCGAAATAGATAAAAAAAGAGCGATCGGTGTAGTATTGTCTAAAGATGAAAAAGGTAATTATACAAACCTCACTGGTAAAACCAAATATATCGAAATTGAAGCTGATCAAAAAAATGAAGATATTCAGAATTTCCAGAAGGAGATTCACGCCTTTTTTGATACAATACAACCAGACCATATCGGTATCATCACTAGACAAACCAAAGGGAAGTTTGCCGCAGCAGCAGTTTCTTTTAAATTAGAAGCATTAATTCAATGTTATGATAAAACAGCCATTAGTTTCGTGTCCAAACAGACATTGACAGCATATTATAAAAAGAATGAACTACTGGTTTCTTATGATAATGCTTATCAGGAAAATGCAACTCGTTTAGCGGTATATTTATTAAAAGATTAGCATAGTAATGTTTTATGAATAGGAAAAATTCCATTACGAAAGGAAAAATTCCAATTATCAAATAATTCTTTTTAGATTTGTACTTCCAAAGGAAATGTAATGTCAGAAAAATTATACGCTGTAATCGATGTTGAAACTACAGGTAAGGGTATCCACGGAAATCGTATTACAGAAATCTGCATTGTATTACTACAAGGCGATAAGATTGTAGATAAGTTCACCTCACTTGTCAATCCTGAATGTGATATTCCACCTTTTATTACTGGTCTTACGGGTATCGACAATACTATGGTGCGCAGTGCACCCAGATTTCATGAAATCGCAGAAAGAATTATAGAAATAACCACAGGAGCTATCTTTGTGGCACATAATGTAAACTTTGATTACAATGTAATTAAAGGAGAGTTTAAGATTCTAGGATATTCTTTTGTTAGAAAAAAACTGTGTACAGTTCGGCTTTCACGAAAATTGATTCCTGGTATGTTTTCCTACAGTTTAGGAAAGTTATGTTCTTCTCTTAATATACCGTTAGAAGACCGGCATAGAGCAGAAGGGGATACGGATGCAACAGTAATATTGTTTCAGCGAATCCTTAGTTTGGATGCTGATTTTGCGGTTATTAATAAGTTCCTACATGTTCGTTCTAAAGAGGCAACACTTCCACCAAACCTCAAAGCTGAGAATATAGAAGAGCTACCGGAGGAAACAGGTATTTATCTGTTTAAAGATCAAAAAGGGAAGGTTATATATGCTGGTAAGGCAAAGAATATCAAACAGCGCGTGATCAGTCATTTTTATGATAAAAAGAATAAAGAATATGCTCTTGGTCAGGAGACACATACTATTGACTATGAAGTAACCGGTAATGAATTGGTTGCGCTTTTATTAGAATCGGAAAAAATCCAGAAACATTATCCCAAATTTAATAGAGCACAAAAAAAACCAGTAGCTCCTTATGCTATAATATTTTATACAAACAGAAAAGGAGTGATCCAGTTAGCAATAGACAGATCACACATCGTAGATCATTCGGTAGAAATATTCTATACGAGAGCAGAGGCAATAGAAAAATTGGAACAGCTTTGCGAGACATATCAGTTATGTCCAAGATATTGTAGTTTACAGAGTACTACAGAGCGTTGTTCTCATTATAAAATTAAAAACTGCAAAGGGATATGTGTTAGAGAAGAATCCGTGGCTTTATATAATATGCGGGTACAAAAAGCATTATCTTCTTTGCGAAAAGATCAAAAAAGCTATTTCATAAAAGAGAAAGGTAGAATTTTTAATGAACAAAGTTTTGTAATCATTCAGGAGGGTATATATCGAGGTTTTGGGTACATACATAAAGATGAACAAATTACTAAGGTAGAAGACTTCGATAATTTTTTAAACCTACAGAAACATACATATCATACTACTAAAATAATTAAAAGCTACCTTCGTAAAAATGGAGATAGCAATATAGTAGCTATATAGTGCTCTATGGCTTCTTAGAATAACAACCAAGTAATTAGATGTCCTTCAGTAAAATGTAGTATTTTAAGAATCATTAATCAGTCATTGTTTCTTATGAAAAGTTTATTATCCATTGCAATAACATTCCTGAGCTTCTCCATATATAGTCAAAAAACCATTGATTTTTCATCAAAAGATGGACTGATGATTATTGCTGACCATATGAAGCTAAAAACAAAAACAGTAAAGAGTTTATTGTTTTATTTCATCAAGCTAAATGGAATCGGGGAGAGAATATAAAAATTGCTCCAAAACTTACAGAATTAGGATATAATTGTCTTGCAGTAGATCAACTTTCTGGTTTATTGATCAATGAAAGACTAAATCACACAGCTAAAGCGGCTGAAAAAAGCGTCAAACAAACAAATTACGTTGATGTATACCAAGATGTAAAAGCAGCCATTGCATTTGTAAAGAAAACATACAATCCCGAGAAAGTTATTATCTGGGGAAGTTCATATTCTTCTTCATTAGTATTAAAATATGCCGTTGACCGTTCTGATGTTGTACAAGGTGTATTCTCTTTTTCTCCTGAAGAGTATTTTAAGCAAAAAGACTATATTACAACTAGTGCTTCTAACATAAGGATCCCTGTTTTTTTACGTCTGCAAAAAATGAAAAGAAGAGTTGGTTAGGGATCTATGATGCTATTCCGTCTGGCAAAAAAACAATTCTTTCTTCCCGAAACCAAAGGTAATTACGGATCAAGAGTGCTTTGGGAAACTTTTTCTGATCACGAAAGCTATTGGAAGACTGTAAAAGAGTTTTTACAAGAGATATAATTTCTAAAATAAATAGCCCCCTTTTCTGTGTAGGTGGTGTCTAAGTCACGCTAATTCAATGTCAGAATGACGTTGTATTAGTGAAAAAATGTCACAATTTACGAATCAATGTCTAGAAATTAACTGTTCTAGTTTGTACACTTCACTTATGGAATAGAATTTGGAAATTTGATAGTAAATTTTTATGGTTTATTATGTTAAAATTTTAGATTATGAAGAAACAACCTGTCAAAGTCCAACTAGTAGGGAAGAATGGTAATAGATACCAAATTAAATTTCCTAATTTAGAAATTCCGGTAGTGGTAAATGAGCAGTTATATAGTAAAATGCTATGTAGTGATCAATACCAATTCAGAAATGTTACTAGCACGATTAATAGAGCCTAGTCGAGTTAATCCTCAAAACAAAACAAGGTCGGTAACTTATTATTACTAACCTTGTTTTTTTAATGTTACTTGTAGACTTATACTTCTTCCATATATTCTTCTATGGGAGCACAGGTACAAATCAAATTTCTATCTCCATAGGCATCATCTACACGTCTTACTGTTGGCCAGAATTTATTGTCTGCTATATAAGGTAATGGATAGGCAGCTTGTTCTCTAGTATAAGGAAAATCCCAAGTATCAGCTGTTAGCATAGTTAGGGTATGAGGTGCGTTTTTCATTATGTTATTAGGAGTGTCTTCACTAGCTTCTGCAATTTCCTGACGGATACTGATCAGGGCGTCACAAAAACGATCCAATTCTGCTTTACTCTCACTTTCTGTAGGCTCTATCATAATAGTTCCTGCAACAGGAAATGATACAGTCGGTGCGTGGAATCCATAATCCATCAATCTTTTTGCGATATCAGTTACTTCGATTCCGTGTGCTTTAAAAGGCCGACAATCCACTATCATTTCGTGTGCTGCACGACCACGTTCTCCAGAATATAGTGTACTATAATGACCATCTAATCGCTCTTTGATATAATTGGCATTGAGGATAGCATATGCTGTAGCATCTCTAAGTCCTTCTGATCCTAACATAGTGATATACCCATAAGATATTAAACAAGCTAATGCCGATCCCCAAGGAGCAGCTGAAATAGCAGTTATTGCTTGCTCTCCTCCAGTTGTGATCACAGGATTACCAGGCAAAAATGGGACTAATTGCTCAGCTACACAAATGGGCCCAACACCAGGTCCACCGCCGCCATGCGGAATCGCAAAGGTTTTATGTAAATTCAGGTGGCATACATCTGCTCCTATAGCTCCAGGATTTGTGATTCCGACCTGTGCGTTCATATTAGCACCATCCATATATACCTGACCTCCATGATCGTGGATAATCTGAGTGATTTCCTTAATGGCAGATTCATATACTCCGTGAGTAGATGGATATGTAACCATCAATGCAGAGAGTTGGTCTCTGTACTTTTCTGCTTTTTCTCTGAGATCTTCTACATCAATATTTCCTTCTTCTGTAGCTTTGGTTACCACCACTTTCATTCCGGCCATTACAGCAGATGCTGGATTGGTTCCGTGAGCAGAGGATGGAATTAAACAAATATTTCTATGGTGATCTCCTCTGGATTCGTGATATGCACGAATAACCATCAATCCGGCAAATTCTCCTTGGGCTCCAGAATTAGGTTGTAAAGAGGTTCCGGCAAAACCAGTGATCTCTGTTAATTGATCTTCTAATTTTTTCAGTACTTCCTGATATCCCTGAGCTTGTTTCACAGGCACCATAGGATGGATGTTACCCCATTGAGGATTACTTAAAGGTAGCATTTCTGATGCAGCATTCAATTTCATTGTACAGGAACCTAACGGAATCATAGAGTGATTTAAAGAAAGGTCTTTGCGCTCTAGTTTTTTAATGTAGCGCATTAATTCTGTTTCAGAATGATAAGTATTGAAAATTTCGTTGGTTAAGAAATCTGTATTTCGTTTTATAACCTCAGGAATATAAACAGAGGTGTCGTTAACATTTAATTTGAGACTTTCCTTTCCATTGGCTTTTGCAAAAATCGAAATGATCTCGTGTAAGTCTTCTAATGTAGTAGCTTCATTTAAGGAAATCAATATGGTTTCAGCATCTGGATAATAAAAGTTAACTTGTTCTGCTTCGGCAATATTTTTGATGGCGGTTGCATTTGCTTTGACCCTAATTGTATCAAAAAACACTGTATTTAATTGCATATACCCTAATTTTTCTAAAGTATTTGCAAGAAGGTTAGCAAATGTATTTACTTTGTTGGCAATATATTGCAAACCATCTTTTCCGTGATAAACAGCATACATTCCTGCCATTACTGCAAGTAATACCTGTGCAGTACAGATATTAGAAGTTGCTTTATCACGCTTTATATGTTGCTCTCTGGTTTGTAGTGCCATACGTAAGGCAGGATTACCATTCATATCCTGAGTGACGCCAATAATCCTCCCCGGAATATTTCTTTTATATGCTTCTCTTGTGGCAAAATAGGCAGCATGCGGTCCTCCATATCCTAGCGGAATTCCAAATCGTTGTGTGGTGCCCACTACCACATCTGCATCAAAACTACCGGGTGATTTTAACGCTACAAGACTCAAAATATCAGCAGCTACCGCGACTTTTATCTCCGACTGATGTGCTTTTTCAACGAATTCTGCATAGTCATAAACTTGTCCGGATACACCTGGATATTGTAGAATGGCTCCATAAAAATTTGTAGAAAAATCAAATTTTGTATGATCACCTACGACCAATTCAATTCCTAAGGGAACTGCTCTGGTTTTTAATAAAGAAAGCGTTTGTGGTAGGATTTCTTCAGAAACAAAGAATTTGTGAATACCTTCTTTTTTCTGTGCTCGGGATCTTACAGCAAACAACATAGTCATTGCTTCTGCGGCTGCGGTACTTTCATCAAGTAATGAGGCATTTGCCAATTCCATTCCAGTAAGATCGCAAACCATGGTTTGGTAATTCAATAATGCTTCCAGTCTTCCCTGAGCAATTTCTGCCTGGTAGGGAGTATAAGCCGTATACCATCCTGGGTTTTCTAGAATATTACGTTGTATCACAGCTGGTAAACAAGCTTCATGATAACCTAAACCAATATAGGTTTTAAACACTTTGTTCTTAGTAGCTAACTGTTGTATATGAGCAGAATACTCTTGCTCATTCATAGCCGCATCAAGTTTTAATGAGTCTTTTAATAAAATGTCATCAGGAACAGTTTCGAAGATGAGTTGATCCATGGAATCCGCCTTGATCGTATTCAACATATCATGCAGATCTTTTTCTGAAGGGCCTATATGACGTAGTTTAAATGAGTCTGTTTTCATAGCAAAAAAACGGTTGAGATTGAAAGCGCAAAAGTACATATTTAATCCCTAAAATTTTCACAATAAATTAACCTAACACTATCAAGTTTTTAACCAACTTAGGCTGTTATTAACAGATTCCCCTAATTTTTAAGTGTGAAAACCCTAAAAAACATATTTAGTTTTTATATAAATAGTAGTATTCACGTTGCATTGGCAATAGTTGCACTAGTGAAACTTACATTTCTAAAATTTGAAATTTTAGGAGGTACTACCTACATATACTTCAGTTTTGTTGGCGCTATAGTAGCTTACAACTTTGTGAAATATGCAAATATTTCGAAATTATATCACCGCAGACTCACTAAATCCATGACTGGTATCAAAATCATAACGGTTATTAGTGCCATTGTATTTATCTATTATGGATATCAGGTATCTATGGACACCTGGATGTTTATGTTCCCGTTCGTGGTATTAACGATATTGTACGCTACGCCTATTTTTCCGAATAAAAAGAATTTACGAAGTGTTGCAGGGATTAAGATTTTTATCATTGGGGTTACTTGGGCCGGAATTACAGCTTTCATACCGATTGTATACGCCGAAGGATCTTTTCGTATTGATATGATTATAGAAATTATTCAGCGTTTTCTATTTATCGTGGTAATCATGTTGCCTTTTGAGATAAGGGATCTACAGTATGACCAAAAAGAATTGGAGACGATTCCTCAGAAAATAGGGATCAACCGGACTAAAGTTTTCGGAAGTATTGTATTAATGATATTTTTACTAATCACCGTTTTTAAGGATGAACTTTACGCTACAGAAATCATTAGTACCGTTGCTATCACAATTGTTACTTTATTGTTCTTATGGGGTACCGATAAAAAACAATCGGAATACTTTTGTTCTTTTTGGGTAGAAAGTATTCCAATTATGTGGTTGGTGGTATGGTATGTGATGCAAAACCTACTTGGCTAGCTCTCTTTGCAATTGCAGTCTCATTTCTTTTTTTTTGTAAGTTTCGATTACTTGGATGTTCGATTTTCTCACACTTTTGGTAAGCTGAGTATTTTTTTTAGAATATGCTCTGGTCACTTTGCAGTACAACAAACGGATATTCAATTTGATAATTTCCAAAACGGAAGCTTCACCATATTGATTTTTATCACAGATTAGTTTTGCCTCCTCACAGGAAACTAATAAATTATTACTTGCTTTCATTACAGATTTATAATGCTATATTTTGGGCTTTTACTTTTTTAATCTTGCTCAGCCATTTTTTTCTTTAATTGCTCCTTCATTACATTTTTGGTCGATTGATCAATGTTTATAACTTTAGGATCTTTAAATAATTTAGTTAGTTTCGAATTATTTGCCGAATATTTCCTACAAGCCTTACAATAAATTAAATGTATATTAAGTCTTACTTTTTCCCAAAAAGAGGCTTCTTTATATTGGTTTTTGTCGCAAATGTGATTAGCATTTTCACAACTTACAAATATTTTGTTTCCTGTGCTCATATGTTTTAAAACCAGTTTTTTTCTAGGCATTCTGCCATCGCTGTACGTGCGCGATGAATAATTACCCATAGGTTAGACGCAGTTATATCAAATTCATTACAAATTGCCTCTGTATCGAATCCTTGTATTGTTTTCATAGAGAAAATACGTGCTTGTTTTTCTGGTAACTTACCGATACAATTATGAATGGCAATCCCTAGTTCTCTATTCTCAATTTCACCTTCTGCATTTTGATCAAAGGGATCTGCAACTCGCTCTTCTAGCCAATCTCCTTCTGTTTCTCCATCATTGGTGTAATTGATACGTACTTCTGCTTTGCCTTTATTACTATTTATTTTTCTGTAATGATCGATGATTTTTCTTTTAAGAATAGAAATGAGCCAGGTACGTTCACTAGCTTCTCCTTTAAAATTCTTCATGGATTTAAGACCTGCAAAAAAAGTCTCTTGCACCAAATCCTGTGCTACTTCCCTATCATCAACTCGTACAATCGTGTAATTAAATAAATAATCACTGTATTTGTCTATCCAGGAATTGGGGTCTATTGTGTTCGTTGACATAGCTTATTCACTCTTTTTCCCAAAAATAGGATAAAAAGTTGAAATTGAAATACGTTTAAACCAAGGAATTGAAGTAGAGCTTGTTAAAGAAGTTATACAAAATACCGGAAACTGAATGTTTTTTGGATATGGATACAGTTTATGTTTGTTAATATCATTTTAAAACAAAGTCATTAAAAAACAGTACGTTACCGATCATAATTCAATTGAATTTTTCCGTTTTTATTTTTATAAACCGATTTCTTGTAGTGAGAAATTTTGTTAGGTGTTTCTTTAAGACTACTCGATCGAAGATTTTTCCTAAAAATTCAAGAGGAGTAGAGTACTCTAATACATCAATCATTTCAGTTCCAGCAAAAGTTTCTTTAAAAATATGTTGATGTTTAAAACTCTTAAAGTATCCCTGAACCATTTCATCTATAAAATAAGTCGGGTATCGTAAAGAAGTTATTTTACTTTTGTGTGTGAGATACACGCCAAAATGTTTTCCTCTCCAAGTAACAGTTTCATAAAGTCCTATTAATCCTGAAGTTGTTCCTTTAATGGCTTTTTCTTTGGTATGCAAAGCAGAATCCATATGAAGATCGATATTTCTGGCCGCATCAAAGACTTTTTCAATTGGGGCATCAATAAGTGTAGTTAATTGAATTGTAGTCATGAGTTCTTACGTTAAATCCTTTAAAGCACTAGATAGATTGTTATGGGTAAACTGAAAACCTGCATTCTGAAGCTTTTTTGGAATTACATTTCTGCTTTTTAAAATCAACTCAGTTTCAGTTTTAATAATACGCGCGCCTATTTCAAGTAGCGGTTTTGATAGTGGTATGCCAAAAGGAATTTTCTTCACATTTCGTAAACTTTTCATAAGGTTGTTATTGTCTGTTGGTTTCGGAGCAACTATATTTACGGGTCCTTCAACCTCTTTGTTTTTGATAATAAACTCAATACTTCTCGCAAAGTCCGTTTCGTGGATCCAACTAAATTTTTGATTTCCTTTTCCTTGTTTTCCACCAAAACCCAATTTTGTTAACGTAAGAATAGGTTGTAATGCGCCGCCTTTTTTTCCTAAAACAATAGCTGTTCGCAGTGCTACTTTTCTAGTTTTCAGAGTTTGATGCGAGAAAAAGGCATTCTCCCAATTAGTTGCCACATTTACAGAAAAACCTATTCCTATCTCACCATTATCTTCATCCATTTCTTTATCTAAAGAATGTCGATAGATGGTTGCTGTAGATGAATTCAACCAAACTTTTGGTGGGTGTTTACTTGCTTGTATGGCATTTCCTAAAACATTTGTGGATGCTACTCTCGATGAAAGAATGAGATCTTTATTTTTTTGGTGATATCTGCAATCTACTGATTTTCCTGTCATATTGATAAGAACATCTGCCCCATCTAATTCCTGTTGCCAGGCTCCAATGTTTGTAGCGTCCCAATGCATATATTTGATGTTGTCAATAACTTTATTCTCTCCGCGTGTTAGGATGACAATACTATCAGTTTTACTTTTAAAATGTTCAACTAATACGTTTCCTAAGAAACCGGTTCCTGCTGCGATAACTAATTTTTTCATGTTTTTTAAAATTAAAATAATAATATCGGTAACCACAAGAATCTATAAGTTATCCAGGTTACAGTTAGGTATGGAGGTAGTTTAAGTTTCTTTATCCTTCTGACATGCTCAATAATCATAAGAGAGACGACCAGTAAAAACAGGAGGATTCTGATTTCGATAGCTACCAGTTCTTTTTGATAGTACAATATCATCGGGATTAAAGCTAAAGCACCTAATAATGATACCGTAATCCTATGGCATAAATAGCGATGGATATTTCTATTAATAAAAAGTAGTATAATGGCTCCTTGCCAGATGATTTGACCAAAACACATCACCATTTCCTTTGTGAGATTGTTATACGGGATTACCTCTGGAAGTGATTTTGCATAATAAAATAACACGATAGTTGATATTGCGGTAGCCACGATAATATAAATCCATTGACATGTAATTGATCTGTTATTCATTGTTTCATTTTTCTGCTGTTATCAGATAATAGCCAAAACTTCTCATATGCAATCCTGACAGTAAAGCAAAAAGAGAGCCCTTTAGGTTTTTCCAACTTTGTGGTTTTAGGGTTTTCCTATGAAAGATGGTTTTCAAAATAAAACCGAAGATTGCAAAAGGCACGTGCAATACTGACGGAGCTACTTTAAGCGAAATATCTTCTATGATTACATTTTTAAAACCAATCTTCTGTAAAGATTTTTTTACGTTATGGATATTTCCCAATCCTTCCAAACTCCAACCTCTGCATAATTGGTTATAGCAATAAAGACTCCCCGGACATAGTTGGATCGCTTCTTTTTTTAGAAAAGCATCTGCAATTACTAATTTCCCTCCGTGTTTTATGATTCTATGAGCTTCACTAAGTACCTCTTCACTATGTCCAGAATGGCAAAAACTCTCAATAGCATAAGCACTATCAAAACTATTATCCGCAAAAGAAGTATTACCATAGTTTTCTTCCAAAATCAATCCATTTATGTTTTTGAGTCGCTTATTCCCTTCGGATGCCTGAAAAGAAGAAAGTGTTACTCCAAGAATTTTAAGTTTTGGATATTTTCGTAAACCATATCTCATAGTTCCACCAATTCCACAACCGAGATCTGCAATAATTCCATTCTTTTTGTTGAAACATAATTTGTTAAAAACCTGATTGTTCATTTCATTAAGCATGGTATCTCTTTTGAGAAAGGTCGTTTTAAAAGGAATATAATACCCAAAGTGCATATTAAAATCTTTGCTCCAAAACTCATAATCTTTAGTAGCTTCGTCATAAAGCTCGATAAGTTTTTCGTTATTTGATTTTTGAAATTTTATTTTATGTAATAGTGAAAGGGTAGTATTC
Source organism: Aquimarina ulvae (assembly GCF_053613295.3). Taxonomy (NCBI): domain Bacteria; kingdom Pseudomonadati; phylum Bacteroidota; class Flavobacteriia; order Flavobacteriales; family Flavobacteriaceae; genus Aquimarina; species Aquimarina ulvae. The sequence continues at coordinate 34,800 of NZ_JBSIBP030000013.1, read as the reverse complement.
ATAACTAAATGTTTTTAATTAATGCTGAAGAATCCGATGCAGTTATAGATAAGTAACAAGGAGTATACAACTGCAAATAGTATAAATAGACAGTTCATAAAATAACCACCAACTTTGAAAATAGGTTTTTGTGGAATTTCATACATTGGATAGTAAGCGACCTGAGTGGCTACTTTACCAACCCAGTAGACTGTAATTAGACCGGTTATGGCTATGGCCAACGCTGATTGTTCTTTAAGTTCAGTGGTAAGCAGAATTGCAATAAGGCCAAAGGAAAAGTTTAACCCTTGAATGTATCTTCCATATGTTTTAGCTATTTCCTGGTTTAAGGGTTTTAACTGCTCAATATCGGTATACCAATCAAATACTTTGTGCCTGATATATGGATATATGAGTGCCGTAAAAATCTGGCCAATTCCGCCAATAATAATAAGCCAATTAGGTGTAAATAGTTTCATTTGATTCTGTTTTAGTTATTATAAGAGGGCTTACTGTCAATTCCTTCGTTATATTTATTAATTTTGAAAGTTGTATACACAAAATAAGATGCAATACTCATTGGGATAACTGCGTAAAAAATTAATCCATAAACAAATTCGAAACTTTTATTTAAAAAATAGAATGCTAACCAATAGGATATAAATAGCAACCAGTATATAGAAATCAATCGTTTTGATAATGGATTCAATTTTTTCCAACGAGTTAAAATAAATAGTGCTAGAACGAACTGAATAAATCCGAGCGGTATCTGAGCTAACAATCCGAGATATACGGTCAAATAAAGCAATAGTGTAATAATAAAACTCCATTTGTTAATCTTATGTATTGTTTTCATAATTCTAATATTTTTAAAGTTTCAATAATTTTTGAAACACAACTTTAAAAAGAAAAGGAATCTCTTCCTTAATTTCTCTTGTTATGTTTACCGTGCTATTTAATGAGTTTCATTAGTGTTTTGGTAATCCAGTTAGATTCTTGACTTACCACTTTGTTCATTAAAGTATCTGCACTATCTGCTAACTCGTATAGTGCTTTTGTTTGTTTGATCAATTCTTTGGTCTTTTTTGTCCCATCGCCTTCGATTCCAGACACTTCTCTTAGCACTTTTATTACCGGTTTAATTTCACGTCTGCTTCGTTCTTTGGCTACTTGCCTGGCCAGTTCTTGTACATCTTTTTCAGAAACAAAATACTCTTTTCGTTCACCGGGTTTACTCTCTTTAAAAACAATACCCCAATCCATTAGTTGCCGCAAGTTCATACTAGTATTCCCTCTAGAAATATGCAGTTCTTCCATAATATCTTCCATAGAAAGAGGGTCTGGCGATATCCACAAAAGTGCGTGAATCTGTGCCATTGCTTTATTAATACCCCATAAAGTTCCTAAGGCTCCCCAAGTAGAAATAAACTTATCTTTTGCTTCTGTGTAATTCATAGAACAAATATATAATAAATTTTAAACTTTCAGTAATTTTTGAAAGTTTAATTATATTTTTATGCTAAAACCGTAAACTAACAGGTGTTAGTACAGTTGTTTTTTTGAGGGGAAGCCATCTTGTTAATTGTTTGATTTTGTGTAAGTTAATAGTCTAACACAAACTCATTAAAAATGAAAAAATTTAACTTAATTATTTCAGCAGTATTCCTATGTTTATGTATAAATATTGGCTATGCACAACAACCATCGGATATGTTTTATGCCACGATGGAAACAAAAGATGCTTTGGGACTCCAGAAAGATCATCCTGAAGATATACAAATTATAGAATCAAAAAACGGCTATAGTGCGGTTATGCTTAGTGACGAAGCGGCCCACGAACTCCACGATAAAGTATTGGTTCACGGTCCCGGTTTTATTTATCAGCATTCGAAGAAAAAAGCCCTATCTTCTATACAACAAAGAAGATTATCTCAGAAACTTGCAGGCGGTTTTTCAATTACACAGGATCAACTGGTACGACAAAGTCTCGATTTAGTAAATAATCTGAATATTGCAAACCAAATTCAGGAATTAGAAGACTATGGCACTCGATACCATACAAAGAGTAGCGCAACACAGGCAGTTTTAGACTTACAAACAAAATGGGAGAATCTTGCAGCTGGTAGAAGTGATGTTTCCGTACGAATTGTAAATCATACCAGTACCAACATGCCTTCTTTGGTAATGACCATCACGGGAACAGATAATCCTGATGAATTTGTAATTATTGGAGGACATATAGATTCTACTTCAGGAGGTACTAATAACGATGCTCCGGGAGCGGATGATAATGCCTCAGGTATTGCAACGATCACAGAAGCAGCTAGAGTCTTATTTGATATGAACTTTAAACCTAAAAGAACAATGGAATTTATGGCTTTTGCCGCAGAAGAGGTGGGACTTAGAGGTTCTCGGGAAATTGCTGAAGATTATCGTAACAGAAATGTAAATGTGGTGAGTTACATGCAGCTGGATATGACCAACTATAAGGGCTCTACAAATGATGTCTATGTTTCTACTGATTCTTATAATGATGAAACTTTAAACGATTTTTTAATTGAATTAATGGATTACTATAATGCTTCTGGAACTCATCGGATCACGTATGGTACGTCAAGATGTAATTATGGATGTTCTGATCATTATAGTTGGGCACAAGAAGGATATGATGTTACGTTTCCTTTTGAAGCTACTTTTAACCAAAGCAATCCTAATATTCATACCACGAGAGATACATTTGATAGGTCTCCTACACCAAACGCAACACACGCCGCCAAATTTTGTAAACTGGCTTTGGAGTATTTGATTGAAATATCCAACGGAGTAAATCCTGGTGGAGGAGGAGATGAATGTACGATCAGTATTACAAGTTTTCCGAATTCAGAAAGTTTTGAAGGATCCTTTGGTTCTTGGACTCAATCCACCAGTGATGATATCAACTGGTCCGTAGATGAGAATGGCACACCTTCTACTGGAACTGGTCCGGCAAGTGCAGCAGACGGTTCTTCTTACATTTATGTAGAAGCTTCTGGAAATGGAACTGGATTTCCTAATAAGAGAGCGATATTAAATTCTCCTTGTTTCGATTTAAATGGATTGATTAACCCTGGTATTAGCTTCAAATATCATATGGAAGGAACTGCTATCGGTAATTTATCCCTTGATATAAGTACGGATAAAGGTGCCAGTTGGACAAGTGTTTTTAGTAAATCTGGTGCTCAGGGAACGGATTGGAATACGGCGACAATAGATCTAGCATCGTATAATGGTGCTGGTATACAGCTTAGATTCAATACGGTTACCGGATCAAGTTGGCAAGGAGATGTTGCCATAGATGATTTTAGTATAGGAGAATCAGGAACAGATCCCGATCCGGATGTATGTGTAGCACTAGACTTTAATGATTATACTATTTCTGGTTTTTCTAATCAGGATGCAGTAGGTGATTTCTCTGTGGTAAGTGGTGGATCTGGTATTTCTTTACAAAATAATACTTGGAAGTATATTGCTCTTAATTATGAGGTGACGGCTTCTACCGTTTTAGAATTTGATTTTAGTAGTTCGTCGCAAGGAGAGATTCACGGAATTGGTTTTGAGAATGATAATACACTAACTTCCAGTAGATATTTTAAGGTTCACGGGACTCAAAATTACGGAGTAACAAATTATGATAATTATACTGGTGGAACAGCTTCTTACATCATTCCGGTGGGAGATTTTTATACAGGAGTAATGGATCGACTCGTATTTGTAAATGACAATGATGCCGGAAGTGGAAATACTTCTATTATTTCTAATGTAAAGATTTATGAAGAATCTTGTACCAGATCAGTAACTTCCGTAATCGCCTTTGGAACAGAAACGGCAATTTTAGGAGATGAAGATGAACTGGGTTTATCCCTTATAACGATTACTCCTAACCCTACAAAAGATAGTTTTCTATTAAATGTATTAGGAACAGATAACACGAGTATATCAGCTACGATTTATACGATTTTAGGAAAAAAAGCATCCAGAATCAAACTGAATCCAGGAGCTAATACTATTTCGGCCAGTACGCTTTCCTTAGGATCAGGGATTTACATAATTAGGATAGAAAGCGAAGGAGAAAAACTCGCTGTACGTAAATTGGTAATTCAATAGTTTTTTAATAATCAGTTAGTAAAAAAATAAGAGCCAGTTTTTTAACTGGCTCTTATTTTTTTGGCTAACAGTTGTCACCAATGCAGATATTATTTTGACTTTTTGTGCAGTTTCCTACCGCTGTGCAGGAGTATCCTTCATAATCTACTCCAAGAGTTTCCATTCCGAAACCAAATCCAGGTGTAATTTCTGAGAGAATATCCTTTATTTTATCCGGGTAAATTTCTTTCAGTTTTTCATAAGAAAAAGTTTTAAGTCCTCGCTTGTTAAATTTCATAGTACTGGTAACTGCTTTTAAAAGTCCTTTTTTGGCAAATACTTTTCTTAATTTTGCATTTGATTTTACATACTTTTTAAAATCAGCTGCGCTCCTTACAATATTGGCTTCCGGATTATCCATAATCTTCGATAATTCTTCAGCAGTATCTGCTATTTTATAATTAAAGGACCATGCTTGATTTTGAGCTGTAAGAATAATTGAACTAAAAAGCAAAATAGTACATGTCAATACTGTTAATCTAGATAATTGTGTGGTTTTCATAATTAATATTTTTATAAATTTTATGGTAAAACTACCAATTAACGTAGCACAATTACACCGTTAAAAACCCCAATGTTCAAGGGTTTAGTACTATTTTTTTAAGAGTTAAAATCCTTTTTCTATTAATCCTGCACGTTTTAAAAGTGCCTCAGGTTTTGGTTCCTCTCCACGGAAACGCTTATATAATGTCATTGGATTCTCTGTTCCTCCTCTAGATAGCACATTGTCTTTAAATTTAGTAGCTATTTCTTTATTAAAAATTCCATTTTCTTTGAAATACTCAAAAGCATCTGCATCCAGAACTTCTGCCCATTTATAGGAATAATATCCTGCAGAATAGCCTCCCTGAAAAATATGAGAAAAAGAAGTACTCATGCAATTTTCTGCTATATCGGGATACAGCGAAGTTCCTGCGAAAGCTTTCTTTTCGTGTGCTTTTACATCCTTAATACCACTAGGGTCGTTTGCGTGCCATGACATATCTAATAACCCGAAACTTAATTGTCGCAGTGTAGCCATTCCTTCCATAAAAGTAGAGGATTGTTTGATCTTTTGTACCAATTCCATCGGAATTACTTCTCCCGTTTCGTAATGTTTAGCAAATAATTCTAATGATTCTTTCTCATAACACCAGTTCTCTAAAACTTGACTTGGTAGCTCTACAAAATCCCAATAGACACTGGTTCCGGATAATCCAGGATAGATTGTGTTTGCTAGCATTCCGTGGAGTGCGTGACCAAATTCATGAAATAACGTAGTTACTTCGTTGAAGGTAAGCAATGATGGTTTACTTGGTGTTGGTTTGGTAAAATTACAAACAATAGAGATATGCGGTCTTATATTCGTGTCCTCTTTTCTCATTTGTGGTTTATAAGATGTCATCCAGGCGCCATTTCTTTTTCCTGATCGAGGATGAAAATCCGCATAAAAAACAGCAATAAAGTTACCTTGAATATCTGTCACATTATACGTTTTTACTTCTTCATGATATTTGTCTACTTGATCCGTTTCTTTAAACTGGAGACCAAATAGATTAGAAGCTATCTGAAAAACACCATCAATAACATTCTCTAGCTTGAAATATGGTTTTAGTTTTTCATCATCTAGGTCAAAAAGCTTTTGTTTTAATTTTTCTTGATAATAAGCGCCGTCCCATTTTTGAAGCTGATCAATTCCGTCTAACTCTTTAGCAAAATTTCCTAGTTGTGTAAACTCTCTTTCTGCAGCTGGTTTTGCTTTTTCTAAAATTTCATTCAAAAAGGAGAATACTTTTTCTGGATTTTCTGCCATGCGTTCTTCTAACACATAATCCGCGTGAGAGGTATACCCTAAAATATGGGCACGCTTGTGACGTAGTTTGGCAATCTTAAGAACAATATCCTGATTATCCAGTTCATCATTATGAAAACCTTTGGAACCAAATGCCAATGATAATTTTTTACGAAGTTCTCTGTTATCTGCATACGTCATAAAAGGAATATAGCTGGGATAATCCAGCGTAATCAACCATCCCTCCTTATCTTTGGACGCTGCAAGTGCTTTGGCCGCTTCTTTAGCACCATCTGGTAAACCGGTCAAATCCGTTTCATCAGTCAGCAACATTTCGAATTTGTTAGTTTCTGCTAAAATATTTTCACCGAATGTTAGGCTTAGTTGTGATAATTCTTTATCAATCTCCCGTAGTTGTTCCTTTTTATCATCCGGAAGATTGGCTCCATTTCTAGAAAATGATTTATATCGCTTTTCTAGTAATGTGGATTGTTCTGGAGTGAGATTTAATTCATCTTTTTTAAGATAAACCGCTTCAATTTTTTTAAATAGATCGGTGTTTAATGAAATATCATTGCTAAATTCGGATAGTAATGGAGATGCTAGTTGTGCGATTTTTTGAATTTCTTCATTGGTCTCTGCACTATTCAGATTAAAGAAAATACTGGTTACTCGGTCTAAGAGCTCGCCACTATATTCCAGTTTTTCTATAGTATTGGAAAAAGAAGGTACCGAAGAATTTTCTACAATAGTTTCAACTTCTCCTTTTGCAATCGAAATAGCATTTTTGATAGCAGGTAGAAAATGTTCCGATTGTATTTTTGAAAATGGTGCGAGGTCAAATGTATTTAGTAATGTGTTTTTCATTATATGATTATCTTTTCTATGTATTTATAAAGTTATTTGTCGAAAAAGTTTGTTTTTTATCGATAAACATCGTTCAGATAGTATTACATTTTATCAGTACACTATCCTGTTGGCGTATCTTTGATCTGGTTTATTAGTAATGACTTAAACAAAGAATTAAATACATTATTACTATAGGGGTATGGTAACAACACGTAATCTTTGTAGAGTCAAATATATTGAAAGAGCTACAATTAATGTAGCTCTTTTCTTTTCTATTTTAGTTCAAAACCTATTGTTTTGATAAAGAATCTTCAAAAATGTATGTTTTTTCTATAAGAAAAATTGATATAAAAATAGAAATAGTCATTTTTATCGTTAAAAAACGCATTTTACCGAAAATGTTAATAAGTTTTGACAGATAATTATTGCGTAATTAAAGTAAGGGTTTACCTTTGCATCAGGTTTTAAGAGTATGGTCTTACGATGAATTTTTTGTGTAATATATTTAAGTTGGTTAATAAATATTGTTATATTCTATTGTAAGACCTGATATTGGAAAGAGTCGCTGAGGAGCGACTCTTTTTTTTGCATTATTTTTTTAATTGTTTTGCTCCTTCAATCACCTTTTGTTTCAGACCTTCTTTATAGATAAGAATTTTGTCTAATACGCAGGTATCGGATGCACCGATAATTTGAGCTGCAAGAATACCAGCGTTCATTGCTCCATCTAGTGCTACCGTCGCTACTGGAACCCCTCCTGGCATTTGTAATATAGAAAGAACAGAATCCCAACCATCTATGGAGTTTCTTGATTTGACGGGTACCCCTATAACAGGCAAAGGCGACAAAGAAGCAACCATCCCTGGAAGATGTGCTGCTCCACCTGCTCCAGCAATAATCACTGATATTCCTCTGGTATGGGCATTTTTTCCGTAATCAAATAATTTTTCAGGGGTACGATGTGCGGATACAATATCGACTTCAACTTCGATATCAAAACCTTTCAGAATATCGATAGCTTTTTCCATTACAGGCATATCGCTTGTGCTCCCCATGATGATTCCTACTTTGCTCATGAATACTATTGTTTTTTCTATGATTATTATTACTTTATCTGTACTATATCTATATGAGTACTGTTCTAATTATTGTAGCGAAGTATTTACTGTCTGCTATTCGCTAATCACTTTGATAGTTTTCTTTACTTTTTCTGCAATTTTTCTAGCTTCAGAAATATCTTCATCAACGATAGTTACGTGTCCCATTTTTCTAAAGGGTCTGGTTTGTTTCTTACCATAGATATGTGGGGTAACACCTTTCAATTTCATTATGGCCTCGATATTTTCATATACAACATTTCCGGTATGTCCCTCAGCTCCTACAAGATTTACCATTATTCCGGCAACTTTACTATCTGTAGCACCCAGAGGCAAATCTAATATAGCTCTTATATGTTGTTCGAACTGATTGGTGTAGCTGGCTTCAATACTATAATGACCGCTATTATGTGGTCTTGGAGCAACTTCATTAACTAGGATCTCACAATCTTTCGTCTGAAACATCTCTACCGCTAATATTCCTACATGCATAAACGCTTTCGATACTTTTTCTGCAATTTCTCTGGCTCTTTCTGCAATTTTATCTTCAATCCGAGCAGGACAGATCACATATTCTACCTGATTTGCTTCTGGATGAAACTCCATTTCTACCACAGGATACGTTTTGATTTCATTTTTTGGGTTTCTAACTACAATTACAGCCAGTTCATTTTCAAAATCAACCAATTTTTCGGCTATACATTCTGTGTCAGGAAGTTTTGCAATGTCAGCTCCTGTTCTGATAATAGAAACTCCTTTGCCATCGTACCCTCCTTGTGTGCTTTTCCACACAAAAGGTAATTTTACTTTACCATTAGTAATGCCTTCTGCTAAATGTGCTTTATTAGAAAACTGAAAAAAATCAGCTGTTGGTATTCCTTGTTCTTTGTAAAAGAGCTTCTGCCTTCCTTTGTTTTGAATTTTTTCTAAAGTTTTTGAGTCAGGATATACTTTTTTTCCTTCACGTTCTAGCCTGGCTAAGGCCTTTACATTAACGCTCTCAATCTCGAAAGTGAGCACATCTACTTTTTTGCCAAAGTTATATACTGTGTCATAATCCATTAGATCACCTTGCTGAAAGTGATCGCAGGCAATTCTACAAGGTGCATCGGGGTTTGGGTCCAGAACATAGGTGCAGATATCATATTTTCGGGTTTCATACAGCATCATTTTGCCCAATTGACCACCACCAAGGATACCTAATTTGAAGTCAGACGAAAAATAGTTTGTCATTTTTTGGAGTATCTAATTTGCCTTAGGCAACAAAAATAAATTTTTAATAAGTAAAAACCGCAATATTGAACAGTAAATGCAGTAGATATTCTATGATAAGTGTTGTTTGTAATCACTATCTTTGCCGCTTTAAAAACAAAATGGATACCGTGATAATCTCATAATGCAATGATTACGCTATACAATTTACAGTTTGTACCTTTTATTGCCGAAGAGGAAATCAACAAAGCAATAGATACTTTATCGGATAAACTTACTGAAGATTTATCGGATAAAAAACCACTCTTTATAGGGGTGCTAAATGGTGCTTTTATGTTTGTATCCGAAGTGTTGAAACGATTTGATTATGATTGTGAAGTAAGCTTTGTAAAGCTAGCTTCTTATGAGGGTGTTAAAACCACTTCTAAGGTTCAAGAACTAATCGGGCTGAAGGACGATATCGCCGGAAGAACAGTGGTCGTTTTGGAAGATATTGTAGATACGGGTAATACAATCGTAGCATTGACAAAAATGTTGAAAGATAAAAGGTGCAAAGAGGTTAAAATTGCTACATTATTCCTCAAACCTGAAGCATATACTAAAGAAATCAACATAGATTACATTGGGATAGAGATTCCTAATCGATTTATTGTAGGATACGGACTTGACTATAATGGTTTAGGTCGTAACCTTACAGGAATTTATCAATTAAAACAAAACAACATGACAAATTTAGTGTTATTCGGACCTCCGGGAGCAGGAAAAGGAACACAAGCAGAAGTTTTAAAAGAAAAATATGATCTGGTACATATTTCTACAGGAGATGTGTTTAGATATAATATAAAAAATGCCACAGAACTGGGAACATTGGCAAAATCCTATATAGATAAAGGACAACTAGTACCAGATGAGGTAACTATCAATATGCTTAACGCCGAGGTTGATAAAAATACAGATGCCAAAGGTTTTATTTTTGATGGTTTCCCAAGAACTGAAGCACAGGCAGAATCACTAGCAGAATTACTAGCTTCTAAAGGGGAAGAAGTAAGTGCTATGGTTGCATTAGAAGTAGATGATGAGGTACTGGTAGAACGCTTATTAGAAAGAGGAAAAACATCAGGACGTCCTGATGATGCAGACGAAAACGTAATTCGTAACCGAATAGAAGTATATTATAATGAAACTGCGATTCTAAAAAACTATTATAAAAAACAAGATAAGTACTTCGGAGTTGATGGGGTAGGTAGTGTAAAAGAGATTACAGTGCGTTTAAGTAACGTAATAGATAATCTATAGCCTAATATAGTATGGCATGGTCAAAAGATTAACATTCATTCTAGTTGCGATTGGATTTTTGGCTTGTAGTACTAAATTACAGGAAATTCCTTTAGATCAAGTTTCGAAAGATATGAAATTGATTGCAGGTAAAACGGCTAACAATATCATTGGTTTTTGTGACAATGAAGAAGATTTTAACGAGTTTAAATTACGAACATCAACAAAATCATTTGTCCATTTTAGAACTGGTAAGTATGCGTTAACTTGCAATATATATGAAAACCAAACTTCGAAGATTAAGCTTGGTGAATTGTATAAGGTAGATAGATTAAAAGCTTACGTCAAAAGATTTAAATATAAGCTTCAAATAGTAAGTGAGGTATATGAATCTATGGAGCTTCATGTGGATCTTAATTCTGACAAAAACGTTGCAGATTATAAAATCTATGGCAAAGCCAAAGGTGGTAAATGGTTATCGGTTATTGATGAATTGAAATTAGATGTGCTGAAGCAAATGAATAAAAATAAATAAAGGCGTAATAAGTTTTTTTAAACGATAGTTCGGATACAAAAAAAGAATAGAGAATTATGACTGAAGGAAATTTTGTAGATTATGTAAAATTGCACGTTACTTCTGGAAATGGGGGTAAAGGATCTGCACACTTACATAGAGAAAAATACATTACCAAAGGTGGCCCAGATGGGGGTGATGGAGGGCGAGGAGGTCATGTTATTATTAGAGGAAATCCTAATATGTGGACCTTATATCACTTGAAGTTTAAACGTCATTTTAGAGCGGAACACGGCGGACACGGAAGCAAGAGCAGAAGTAGTGGTGCGGATGGAGGTGATGTGTATGTAGATGTTCCTCTGGGGACGGTGATCCGTGATACGGAGACCCAAAATATTCTTCATGAAATTACAGAAGAAGGACAAGAAATTATTATTGCCAAAGGTGGAATGGGAGGCCGTGGAAACTGGCATTTTAAAAATTCTGTCAATCAAACTCCACGATATGCACAACCCGGTATCGAAGGTGAGCAATATGATATCACACTCGAATTAAAAATATTGGCAGATGTTGGTCTGGTAGGCTTCCCAAATGCTGGAAAATCAACTTTATTATCTGTCATCACTTCGGCTAAACCAAAAATTGCAGATTATGAATTTACCACACTGAAGCCAAATTTAGGTATTGTAGAGTATCGGGATTTTCAGACATTTGTGATGGCTGATATTCCGGGGATTATTGAAGGTGCAGCAGAAGGTAAAGGTATTGGTCACCGCTTTCTAAGGCATATAGAACGTAATTCTACATTATTGTTCTTAGTTCCGGCTGATGCTCCAGATATAACAGAACAGTATGAGATTTTATTAGATGAATTACGCAGGTATAATCCAGATTTACTTGATAAAGAGCGACTTATAGCAATCTCTAAATGTGATATGTTAGACGATGAACTAAAAGCAGAACTTAAGTTAGAGTTGGATACACAATTAAATGTACCTTATTTATTTATTTCATCGGTGGCACAACAAGGTTTACTGGAGCTTAAAGATACATTATGGCAAATGCTTAATCATTAAAGAATATAAACTCGATATTCTTTTTGATTTTCAGGTTATTTTATTTAATCATTAATTTTAAAGGTATATCAGAGGTTTCCATTTTCAAAAAGTATAACCCTTTTGGATGTCCTTTGAGATCAACCATTTTGCTACTACCATTGGCAATTTCTTTTCCAGAAAGGTCATAGGCTTTCCAATTTATCTTTTTAGGAAGGTTAAAAGACCCGAAACTGGGATTAGGAAAAACTTTGATATTTGATATATCATTATGATCTTCTACCGATAAGGGATTCATATAGAAATCCCATTCATTAATTCGTTGTTCAGCAACTCTAAATTCATCAAACCATACATAATAATCGGTATCCTTTGGTGCATAATCATCTATATCAGAACCTCCTAGAAAAGTAGAGATTAATATATGATTGATGGTTATATTTTCTCTGTTTTCTGATTGATTTCTGTAATAATTAAAATAATCCGATCCTACAAAATCATAATTTACACCATCTACCCATCCTTCAAAAAGACCATCACTACCACTTGGTGAGCCTTCTAAAACATAATGTAATTCGATATTGTGCCATCCTTGCGCACGAAGATAATTTTCATATTCAAAAGAACAAATGTCAGAACCATCTACCACACGATTTCCCCAAAATCGAAGCTCGTTTTCGTCCTGATTAGCTGCATCGTCTGCAGGCTCTTGTTCTCCTGGTAGTTCCATGTAGAATTGAATTGCACCTCCTTTCCTAAACATAATTCGGCCTTTCCATCGATTACGGTCTCGTTCTCCATCAGGAGTATTAGGGTCAGATCCACCAAGGCTAGGTAATTTACCACCGCATAAATTAAAATCAAAATCATCGCTAAACTTGATCCAATAGGATAGATATAAATCTGAAGACTCGTAGTAGTTATCTTTAAAGGTATTCATTAATGGTATTCTAGTATCAATACCAGAACTATTAGTTTTTAGTAACCCTTTTGGATATTTTACTTTTAAGGAAACTCCGTCAGGATCTATACTATTTTCATAGTCTATAGATGCTCTATCCTGTGTGTCATCTTTTTGACCATTTACTGTTTGTCCATCATAAAATCCAATTCCGTTAGAAGTAGGAAAATCTTTTTTAAGTTCATTTTCCGTATACGTATCACCCACTCTTATATGATCAAAACTAATATGGTATTCATCGTTTTCTAATAATGGGTCTGGTGCAAGAACAATATTCCTTTGTGATGTGGTTTTTATAGTTTTGTATTTTAAAGCGCCAATCCTTAATTGAGTACTACTATTTCCAGTTGTTAAATCGAAAACTCCATTTTCATCGGTTTTGGTATAATTAGTTACATTATTTGCATCACAGACTAATGCATTTTCGATCGGATTTCCTGATTGATCTCTAATGGTTCCAGAAATCTGAGCTTTTACACTTACTATGGATAATAATAAAAACATTGAGCAAAGTAAATGATTCTTCATAAAGTTAAGAGTTTGGGAAATAGCAATAGCTGCAATCATTGAGGTTAATTTTTGGTGCAATAATGTGAATTTTATTAGTTGGTTTAGCACCCAAATTTAGATTAAAAACAAACTCTTTATTAATTTAGTATAAAGATTCTACGAAAATCTACTTAAAATGTACAAAGGGATTATTTTGTAGATTTGAAAACGGAAAATGTTTTAAAAAAGTATAATAAAGAAATATTCTTAATCTCAACCATAATAGCAGTTATATTATGATTGTTTTCTATTAACCTTTCAAGAAGTATCCTTTTTTTAGTATTCCATCAGCTGCTGCGGGATGTTTAGTAAGATAGGCAGCTACAAATGGACAAAGCGGTATCATCTTATTTTTTTTTGTCGAATATAGTTGAGTGTCTTTTTTACAATTGTACTTCCCAGTCCTTTTTCTTCTATAGTTTTAGGAACTTCTGTATGGGTAAGATATATAGAGTTGTCTTTGGTTAATATGTATTCGATAAAAACGATTTTATTTTCAATATGAAGCTCAAATCTCTTTTTAGGGCTGTCTGTATTATTTATCTATTCTAGTAATGACCAATCATTAGTTTCCATAGGAGATTTTTTGGAGTTACATTTCAAAATTATACGATAAATATATACGAGTCACTTAACGAATGTTTAAAAGGTATACTTGTACTAAGAAAGCTTCTTAATACGGCTAAAACCTTATTAATATTTTCTTTTCAGGATTAAAAAATGATCATCCATAACATTTCCGGTAACGATAAATTCTTTAAAAGGAGTTGCCACGGTAGACCCGGACATCGTTCTACCATCATCGGTGTATATGGTTTTTATGTCATAATCATGTGTTCCGTGGTAGGTAATTTTAATAATTTCAGAGGGAGATATTTCTTTCTTCCCTTTAGCATAAGATCCAAACCGCAAAAGATTTGGGTGAGCTCCAATCCATAGATGTCCTTCCGTATCAATTTCAATGTTGTCAGCGCCTTGTGTTACAAGGAATATCTTCTATAAACTTCAAAGAACCATCAGTGTTTCTTGCATATACTTTGACCAAAAAACTTCTGGGTGATGCTACAAATAGTAAATTACGTTTGGAATCATAGTTTATTCCATTGGCATAGGCAATTCCATCCGCCACTTCTATATAGTTTTTGCCATCAAAGTAAAGTACGTTGGATATAGAAAGCCCAAGATATTCTTCTAATATCTTTGCAAAACCCCTTGTGTATCGATGATCATTGGTAACATACAACCGTTCTTTGTCAATTAGTACGATATCATTTGGACTGACGAGCGCAGGATGTTTCATTGTTTTTTGGTGAATCAGGTTGTTATCCTGTAAGGTGAATACTTCAACCGAATGGCCTTGCGTAGTATGGTTAACAGCCATCACTTTGTAAACACTATCTTGTTTAATTATTGAAATTCCGTGAGGAGCAAAGGGTTTGTTAAAAGAAGCGGTAAGATGAGTGAGCTCAAAATTCTGGTTTTTTCAAATCCATCAGAGATAACCCTCCTGTTTCTTCTTTTACAGGAGGATATATTTCTCTATTTGTAGCTGATGTTATTGCAAAACTTTCTTTCCAATTTACAGTGATATCTTCTGGACCAGTAATAGGTATTTTTTTAACAATTTTTCCTGAGAACTCATTGTTTACAGTTCTGAAATACCCTGTAGATAGTAAAATATGCGCCACTAATGCAATTAGTAACACCAAAAGAATCAAACCGATTCTTTTTATCATACGTTTCATAACGGCGCTATTTTTATTATTTTTTGCTATTGCCCGGTATTGGTGGAGGCCCTTCTGGAACAATTGCTTCGTATACTTCGTCTCCTTTTCGCTCTTTATACTCGGCTTTTACTTTTTCTAATGCTTCCGGGTTTTCATAAAGATCTGTCATTGTCATTGCCATAGCCTTAGAAGCATATAGCATTCCTTTATGACCTATACTCATTCCGCCACAAGCAACAACCGCCCAAGAATGCCAGGGAGTATCTTTTGGAGCTGTGGTAACCCCAAGGTTTATATTAGGTACATTCCAGCTTACGTCGCCTACATCCGTAGAGCCACCACCCGGATGTTCTTTTGTTTCTTCGAGAGGGTTGATAGCACTATCCATACCTACTTGTTCTTTTTTGGTTACTTCCTGAATTTTTTTACCAAAAGTGATTTCTTCATCCGTATATTTTATTGGTCCCAAAAGTTCAAGATTTTGCTGCATTAGTTTTCCTCCTTCACGATTTACCAGCACCTCATAAATTCCTGAGATCAACGAAATTTTATAATCAACATTAGCCATAATAGCAGCTCCTTGGGCCATTTTCTGTACGCGTTCATAAACAGGCATCATACCGGAACGTTTGGTGTCACGAACCCGCATCCATAAACGAGAGTAGTCTGGTACTACATTCACCACTTGACCACCATCCTGAATGTGGTAATGCATACGGACAGTTGGTTTTACATGTTCGCGATAATAATTAATTCCAGTAGTGTATAATTCTAAAGCATCAGAAGCACTTCTGCCATTCCAAGGATCGGCAGAGGCATGTGCTGCTTGCCCAAAGAACTCCACTTTAAAGTCTACTAACGCCAGAGAGCTCTGTACATCTGCTTTGGTAGATGCAGATGGGTGCCAGCTAATATTGGTATCTACGTCTTTCCATAATCCTTCTCTAACCATCCATATTTTACCAAAATATTTTTCTTCACTAGGGGTGCCAAAAAACTTTACGGTTCCCTTAATCTTTCCGCTTTCAATTAATTCTTTTACCGCAATAGCAGCTCCTAAGCTTCCTGCTCCAAAAAGATTGTGTCCGCAACCATGACCAGCAGCACCTTCATTAAGAGGAGATTTGGTAGGTTGCGCTTTTTGTGAGATTCCGGGTAAAGCATCAAATTCTCCCAAAACACTGATCACAGGTTTTCCAGATCCATAGGTCGCCACAAAAGCTGTTGGCATCCCAGCTATTCCTCGTGCTACAGTAAATCCTTGCTTTTCTGCATAATCCGCTAGTAATTTTGAAGATTGATTTTCTTCAAAAGCTGTTTCTGCCAATGCCCATATTTGGTCACTGATTTTGATCAGTTCTTTTTCATGTTTTTCAATAGATTGTATGATGGCTTGTTTGTTTTCGGATAGCTTCTTTTGGCTGTAAATTGGTAGGATCCATAAGAAACATACGAGAAGAACTGTACTATTTTTAAATTTCATAATAGTCTGAATTATATGAGTTTGATTAGGATGATTAGGTTAAAAATAATGTTTTTTATGTTGATAGTACTATTTAGGCGTGTACTTATTACTAACAGATTTTATACTTGGAATATGATGGTTTAGCTATTTTACGGTACAACCACATGTATTTATAAACGATTACTAAAGCAACTCTTACGAATACTCATTTATTAACATCCCTTAACGTTAATTACAATAGATTTAACCAGTTCCATCATAATATATTGATTATAAAATTGTTGTTTAAACAGAGTGTTATTAATAAAATAAATTTCGAAAATGAAGAGTAACATCCCTTTTAATTTTTTAGTATTTATTATCATTATTACGTTTGTATCTTGTCAGGATCTCGTTGTTAAGAAAGAGTCCAAATCTTTAGAAAGCGATGAGCGTATTGCGCAAGCTGGTATATATGATAAAGGAACAAATGTATCTACTATCAATGAGTTGATATCTTATGACGTAGCATTTACTGAATTAAATAAAATTATTAAGTCTTCAGAATACGCTGAAAAGTTTAGCGACCAAAAGCCGTATACGGTATTTGCTCCTTTAAATGGTGCTTTTAAAAAACTACCAAAAGAAACCCTTGAAGCATTGACATCATCAGAAAATAAAGATGATATGAAAAATGAGATGACCTCAATTATGAACTGTCACATTATTCCAGGTACTATTAATGAACAGGATATGATTAAGGCAATTAATGAAGGTGGAGGAAGTGTGAGGCTTAAAACGCTAGGCGGTGGTAGATTAATTGCAAGTAGAAAAGGAGGTAAAATTTATTTAATCGACAAAAATGGCAATGCCGGGCGATTGATGAAAACAGATATCGAAGCTAGTAATGGAATGATTCACACACTAGAAACCGTGATGTTACCAAAAAAATAAGAAAACATAATTCAATGTGTTTGTTTAAAACCGAAAAACCTCACAATTGATAGAGTTGTGAGGTTTTTTATTGCTCTAAAAGAGTTTTTTTGCCCAATCCAGATTTTTTACTAGTTCCTTATTGCTGAATTCTAATTGTATGACTCTTATTCTTTTGCGTTTTGAGCGACGTAATAATAAAGTCTCTTGAGCATTGCTACACCTTTCGGCACGTTACAGATTACTTCTTCTTCAATAGTCCAGTCAATGTTTTCAGGTCTATAAATTCCTTTAACGTGAGATTTTGGATACTTTTAAAACTCCATTATTTTGCCCCCTATCATCTAGGTGTACTCTCATAGTATATATGTTTTTTAATATATTTAATGACGGTTGTACCCAAAAATTGGTGTTGCTTTACTGTCCCATTTGTGTAACCCGACATCATTTCTCTTTCGTTTACTGAGATCGATAAATCCTGATGATAAGACACAAACCAATTAGAGGCGCGTGGTTTATCAAAGTAGATAGATTGTACTAAGAAATAATCATTTCCCAAACACTAGCTAACCAATTTTTTAAGATTGCTATTAAGAATTATAGTCAGAATCTCTAGAAGCTCGTGTAGGAGTTTTCGAATGGCGAATCGGTCTTCAGGTTTTCTGAAATTCATGTTATCAGTGTCTAAAGCTTCCAAAACGGTAATCAACTTATTAATTTTTTTTCTAGAATAGATATTCGGGATGATAACAAACCCTAGTTTTTCAAGCACTTTTTTATGTGTGATAGATGCTGATATATTGATAAATCAACTGCAAAGTTATTTTACATATAGTGAATTAACCTATTAGGGGCTCTTTTTTTACGCTTTCAAGAAGCGTCGCTATATGGCATTTCGAATAAGGTGTTTTTAACGAGATAGATGGTATTGTTTCTAAAGTCAAGAACGGTATTAAATCTTTTTAATAATTCATTCCCCAAAATATGAACTTTGATACCTGCAGGGTTTTCACGATTCAGAAGTTGTGTAGGTATTTTGTTAACAAGCTGTCCGCCAATATGTAAAGCGGGTACCTCAATTACTTTGGTTACAAAAACATCTCCCGCACCATTTCTCAATTGATTTGTTTTAATAATTTTTAAATCTCTAGGAAATGATTGTTTTTTTAAAAGCACACTGTCCAATAATAATGACTTCTGATATCCAGTATCGAATAAAAAACGTCCTTTATACACGGTATTTCTAACATTAATTTCGCCACGAAGGCAAAGTATCGTTTTTACAGCTTCTAGCTTAGCGGTAGTATAATGTTCTACATTAGGTAACTCATTATGTACAATCAGGAGTTTTTTATCATAATCCAATGATATAATTTTATTCTTAAATAAATCCCAACCAAATCGCCCGTCAGTTCCCTGACCAGAATGTGTTACCGGATATATTTCTAAATCTTTCCACAGTAATGATCCTACCTGTAAAGATGCAGGCGTTCTTAGTTTTACATAGTTTTGAGTTGGCGTATTTTCTTTATTGGTATCTAATAAGTTTGTTTTGTCTTTTATGGCTTTATGTGTTAGTAATAGACCAGTAGTACCCGAATCAAACTTTAGATATAACGTATCTCGGCCGTTAAGTACGGTTTTTATTTTAATGTTGTTATACGGTGTCAATTCAAATGGAATAGTAATATTCTTACTGTTTATATGTTCTGAAACTTTCTTTTTTGAATTTTTACAGCCAAAGGTTACCGTGATAAGAAATAGGAATAAAGGAAATAATCGTAGCTTTTTTTTGAGTTTCATGAATTGATTAGATACAATGGTTTTTATTTCTCTAAAATAGAGAATTATTAGTTTGTAATTTTATTGTAAGATGTAGCAGTTATAAATTCTAAATAAATTAATACCAATACTAGGAGAATTTCCAAGATGAAGTAGAATAGTCCTAAAGTGGTTAAACTCTGATAAAAATGATACGTGCATCCAATAGTTAGAAAACAATATACCAGATTAGCAAAAGCTATGATCTTTAGTAAAGGTTTCCAATTTCTCGGATTTAGTAAATAATAACAACTGAAGGAATATACAGTATATATGAGTGCTATCATAGCTAAAAAGTAAAGCGCTGTTTCTGGCATTCCGATATATTCCTGAAATATAGTTGACATTGCAATAAGAAAAAACAGGGTTAGCAAGGCTCCTAATCCATCAATTAAAAACAGTTGTTTTGGCTTCTTTTTTAGCGTTTCGACTAACAATTCGATTTTAGTCATACTTAGATAGTTTTATAAAGATGATTTTCTGGAGCGATAACAATTCGAGGTTCGCTTAAGCAACCCTTAAAATTTTTTCTATCTTTCGGTCTTTTGCCAGTTCATCTACCAATTTATCGAGATACCGTACCTGTTGGGTTAGTGTATTTTCGATTTCTTCTACACGATATCCGTAAATCACACCCTTAATCAATTGTGCATTAGTATTGATACTAGCGTTATCAAAAAAGGTTTCAAAAGTTACTTTTTGATCAATGAGTTCTTGCAGTTTTTTTTTCATTATAACCAGTTAGCCATTCAATTGCTTAATGGAGCTATCCTTTGGTTCTGTGTTTCTTTTCAACTTTGATTACATAATACGGATATACTGATGCAAATTTCATTTTTGCAATACGCTCATCTTGATTGTACGTCTTTTTCATTAGCTCAAATTTAAAAAATAGAAGATACTAAATTTTTGGTTAAATAAGTGTCGGATTTTTGCAGTTAACCTTAATCATGTAGGTAGCCACGATATCACCATTGATTTTTAGATGTGTGTCATCGATTTCTCTGTTGCTAAAAATATGTGTAAAGGATATCACATTATCCACATTTTTGGTCATGTAAATCTTACTTGTCTTCACTTCTGTATCTACATAGTGAACCAAAGAAACATGTGTGTTCAAATGTGATTAACGGATGCATAACTAAATGTAACTTCATCTGAGTTGATCAAGACGTTATATACTTTTTTACCATACGTATTAGTTTGTCTATATATGCTAAATCTGGGAAAGTAATTACCTATAAAGTATTTGTATATGGTTATTATGGGAATTAAAAATACTTACTTTCCGATTAAGCACTTGGTCAAAACTTTTATTTTGTTTTATCATTTTATTCTAAAGCCAAATCAAAAAGATTTGACGGGCTTGGTAAAAAGCTCAACACTTTGGGTTAAGCACAAAACCTAAACTAAATATAGCATTTTTAGCACCAGTATTTATTTTATAACATTCAATTCTCTAAGGGCGAGTAGAGTTAAACCCAATCTTTTTTTAATAAAAGAATCGAAATCAAATTCTTTTTTAGGTTCCAGATTTGTGGCAAATAAGTATGTGTTATTTTTAAGTTCAACAAACCCAACAAACCATCCATTATATTCTTCGTTAGTATTTGATAAACCAGATTTTCCGCTAAGTTTATATTGGTCAGTTTCTTCAATGAGCATAATATTTCGCATTATACTCTCAGTTCTTTTAGAAATAGGAAGTTCATGGTTGTAGAGTCTTTTCAGGAAGTCGATTTGTTGCATCTGACTTATTTTTGATTTTCCTTCCAACCAAAATTTATCGATGTTAGTAGCGTCAATTTCCAGATCTCCATAGTTAAGTTTTGATACATAATCATTCATTCTTTCTGAACCGACTTTTCTTGCCACTTCTTGATAACAATGAACACAAGAAAATTGAAAAGCATCTCTGAGAATTAGGTCTTGTTCCCAATTTTTTAACCATTTCTTTTTCCCATCCCATTTAAATATGACACTATCATTTGCAATCACACCAGTTTCAAGTCCGATAATTGAATTTGCGACTTTGAATGTAGATGCCGGTAAATTTCCCCTGTTGGACCATTCAAAGTCATTTGAATAATATATATCCTTGTTTAAATCGTAAATTAATATTGAACCTAAAACATCAGAAGAATCAATAATTAACTGAAATTCAGGTTTTACAACTTCATTATTGTCAGTTTTTTGTTTTTCATTCTTTGTTACTTGACTTCTTTCTTTACACGAGAAACATAGAAGTAAAAGTATTGTCAATGCGGTTATCTTCATTTTTTATACGTGTCGTAGCTGTGTCAAATGTTATCTTGCTTTTCGAATTTCTTGCACATTGGTTGCTAACCTTTTCTTGTTGCAAGCATTGCGCCTTACCAAATATACACGAACTTAGCTACTATGATCACCTGTATATTGTTGTAGCATATTCTATTTATATATTCTTTTCAGAAAATCCTCCGTTGAGATTATATTTCCGTACCATTCCGCTCCGTCAAACTTGACATTTAATAAATTACAGTTTGTAAATTCTGCACCACTCAATAAGCATCCACTCAAATCAGCATTTTCAAAGTCAACATTTTGAAATTTACAGCATTTAAATCCACAATTTGTCAAGTTACAATTCCGAAAACTAGTTCCGGTAAAGTCAGCGCTAAAAAATGATGAACCTTCTAGATTTGAATTATCTAAAGTCAGATGTTGAAGATTCTCATGTTCTTCAAAATCACAGTTTGGGAATTCACGTTCTCCTAATTCATACCTTTCTAATAAATCTCCGATATATTTTGGGGTTTCGTTACTCATTTCTCGATATGCTACAACATGTGTGTATCATCCAGTAGATATATACCCACCGAATTGAACGTTCAATTCAAAGGTTATTTTTTACTTATTTTTTAAAGTTACACAAAATCAATTTTAAAACAAAACCACGTTCATAAGCACGTAGTTTTATAAGGATCTTAGACATCACTGGGCATTACCGAAGTGCTCAGTGATTATTATGGTAACATAAATAGCAAAATGTGAAAGATTATTTTTCATAATTTTATTTTTTTAACAGGCTAACGGCAGTAATCAAAAATCCTATGGCAGCACACCAAATACCCCAGTCGGGGTGATTACTAAAAGATAGAATACCTGAGAAAAAAAGTGTGTTCCCTGTGGTAATCCAACCTTTTCTTTTTTTGAAATTCTTTTTTACGGTGGACCAAGATACTGTTATCATACTAAATTTTATTTAAAAAAGTTATTATGGCTTCCCAATATTCGACTGCTCCCTTTTGGCCTGTCCATACTGCCTTGGAGCCGTGAAAGCCTTCGGATTGAGGGATAAACTGTGATTGTTTTTTATTTAATTTTATAGCTCCTATCAAGCTGGTCAATGACGGAGCTTCTTTTTTTGAAGATGTGACCAAGAATGGGGTATTTGTCTTTTTGAACACTGTACTCAATGAAAGTGCATCTTCACCAAAATAATTACCGGGACTAAATGCAATAACAGCGTTAATATTATTATTAGAAACAGCTTCCAGTAAAGCAAGACTGGAAGAGTATGAGCTACCCCAAACTATAACCTTTTGGTTGTATTCTTTGGTTAGAAAGGCAATGGCAGCTTTTATATCTTGTTGCGAATCTACCATTTGATTTTTTAAACCGTCATTCTTGGCTCGTTCGGCAGTTATGTTCGTTTTTTCTGCAAAGTTTCCGCCAGAGCGCAAGTCGACTGCCAGACAGTTATATCCCATCTCATTAAGTTTTGGGGCTATATCTGCATATTCTAAACGATTATAGCCAGCCTGATGGCATAATAATATAACAGGTTTGTGTTTTTCTATATGATAGAGGTTTGCGTGAACAGAAAGCCCATCTGCACTAGTTAATGTTACCTGTTTTGGCTGATATTTTTTACCCAGCGTTCCTGGGTTGGGAAGTTGTACACTTTCTTTTAGTTTTTTCTGTGCTTCTATTTCCTGTTTGATCAGGTTTTCTATGAGTTCAATACGTGTAAATCTACCATCTGTATCAAAATACATATAAGACTCGCGAATACCTAAGTCTACAAAATCATATTTTATTTTTGCTTTCCCTTCAGAACTTTCTAAAATACGCATTGCATTTAACTTTGGAAGGTTGGTAACGATATTATTAAGAATTACCAGGGTGTTTTTGACAGGAATCGGATCAAATTTTAAGTTGGGACTTATATACTCTTGCAATGGAACTACAGACTTTTTAGAAAAGCTCTGTTCAAAAGCTTTGATCTGTTTGGAATAATCTTGTGCTGTGATAGCAAAAGTTGTACAGAGTGTTACCACAAAAACAGTTGCTTTGTTAGCTGTTTTTCCACTTATTATCCGTTTGGATATAAAAGACAAGAGTAGCAGTAATGCACCTAGTAAAAAAATATTACCAGGTAAATCCTCTTCAATAAAATGACTTGCTTCTAAAATATTAAAAATTTTGAACAACGTCTTGGCACTTACTATCGAAATAATGATGATTCCTGTTTTTTGAATGCTGTTATACGCTTTATATGTTCTCGATATATTCATTACTGTTGTGTTTTATTGATACCTAATTCGTTCTTCAGTTTATGCCACTTGGTCGATATGAAAAGGACTAGCCCGACGTTAAAAAGTACTACTTGGTAGTACCAAGGAAAATGGTTTGGTATTAACGGAAAAGCTAATAGCATTATAAGCACTCCTATAATTTTTATGATGCTGATTTTATTTTCTTTAGACATACTTAAATATTTTGTTACCTATACAGTAGGTTAAAAGAAAGCTATCAGAATTACACTTTTATGAAATTATTTTTCATTTAGGTCGCTCAGGTATGATTTTAGTTGACCTACATAGTTGCCAAATTTGATCTTTTGTTCATAGCGTGATAGGAAATAGAAAAGAACGATACTTACAATAATTACTAAAATAATCATTAAAGTTATTAGCAATGTTTCTTCAATGAAACCTTTTTTGTTGTTAACAAGATACCATGCCCAACCCAATGCAATTGCATTAAAAGCGGTGCCAAAATAGATATTAAGTCGTATCGCCTTCTGCATTAGATCGATAAATTTTTTCAGGGATTCTTTTACATTGCTTGTGCTGGTCTCAAAACGTTTAATCTCTCGAAAAGCCTTAAAATTCCAGGAAAGCATTGCCGAGAGAAAAACAGTCCCGGTTACCAAAAAAATCCGATTGTCTGTTATATCAAAAATTGTTTCATAGAATCTGAATTGTTTCGGATTTATAAAAGAACCGATAAGCATCGCAATACAAAAAACGAGTGAAAGACCGCCTAGCGAAAACTTTAGATACATCACTCTTGCTATTTTACCTAATACTGACTTTGAATCTTTTTTTATGGATTTTTCCAAAATAAATTCATCAACGTTATCTTTCAAGATGGTTTCATCAATCACCGTGCTCCAAACTGATTTTAATTCTAATAAATCCATCTTATTTTTCTTTTACCGTTTTTGATAATTTAATTTTTATCCTGTTCATTTTTACGCGCACATAGTTCTGTGTAATCCCTACGATTTCAGCAATTTCTTCGTTGGATTTTTCGTCTAGATGTAACATTATAATGGCCTTTTCTATTTTGTTTAGTTTTGCAATGGCAGCGTGCATGAGTTTCAGTTTTTCATTTTGAATCTCAGGTTTATTTTCTTCGGAGGTGTCGTTAAATTGATTTGTCTGAAAAAAAAGTTGCTTCTTTTTTTTAGTTTTACGCAAATCCTGAATAGCTACATTAATGGCTACGCGATACATCCAAGTCGAAAATTTAGCGTCTCCCCGAAATGAAGGATAAGATTTCCAGAGCTGAATTACTATTTCCTGAAATAAATCTTTTCTGTGTTCAGGGTTATCACAATACATACTGCAGACTTTGTGAATGATTCCCTGAGACGCAATGACTTTCTCACTAAATATTTTTTTAAGACTTTTATTTGACAAAAGCAAAATTTGTTGATTTATATAAGTGAGTTAAAAAAAGGAAGCAATAATTACAAAATCTAATCATTATTTTAGATTTTGATGGTTTCTTTTACTAACACAACTGTTATTATAAGAATAATGGTTGATTATAAAGACATTCACTTTTTAATTGTAAATAAAGGGTAAAGTGTTTGTTTTTAGTATGTTCAATTATTTTAATTGATTTTAGTTTCCCGTTTTTTTAAACGTTCTGATCATTTGCAGAATATCGAATTATAAGAGCAGCATTGGAATTACAACATGTCGTTTTATAAAGAGTTAGATGGTTTTGTAACGGTTACTATCGGTATGGGTAGTTTTTAATCAAGTTGTAGTCTTTCAATCCGCTCTTTTGTGCAAAAAAACCTTGTGATTTTCACCAAATTTTAGTTAACACTTGGATATAGAAAAATCAACATCTCCAACTTTTCAAGTCGGCATCTTTAGGAGCAACTTTATGAATCTTATCTACATATTTTTTGATAAACATATGGTGATATCGCAGCCTACTAATATGATTTCCGTTATCGTTATCGCCGTTCCAACAATGTTCTGCTCTGTCTCCATAGTCTACTTCACCATTATAATAAGGAGTAGTGGTTTCTGATAGGATTTCTTCGGTGAGATATTAGGTATGACGTTAGGTGTTTTCATGTTATTGTTGGTTTTGTTAGATACTTGATTCATGTTTTCGTTATTTTTTAAAAATAGGGTTACATCTTCATAGGAATACAACTTTCATTATTACCGTTTGTTTATGAAACTTCTCGTGCAAAAAGGCACGAATTTTTCTTATCAAAACAGCGCCTAATTTTTCATGTTTTTTTAACTTTTCGGTTGCTAAAGCTAAATTAAAAATTTGGAGGTCTTTTTGAACAAGCAAAGCCTTTCAAGCCGATTATCATTCTTATAAATCACATTTGTTTGTTCATCTGGATAAAGATCATTTATTTCTTTTATATAAATAATTAAAGAACCAAGTATATGCCTTAGGTCTTTTTCAATTAATGAAAAATCAGTCAAACCTTTCTTTATAGGTTCATTCTGAACAGTTTCGTTTTCATCATCATCACACAAATAGACAAAGGCCTTTATTAACAACTTTATTTTAGTCATTTTGTTAGGTTTTACACTAAAGGTGTAAAAGGATAGCACTACGCTACCAGCAGTATTACGTGTAGGTGTTGGCATAAGTTTTTTTTAATCCTTTCATTTGATTTATTCCCATATATAAAACGATTAACGCTATAGTTCCAATTATCAATTTTCCTGTTAATGTAATTCCAAAGGGATTAAATATTATTAGAATTAAACTTCCTAAAACCCAAATATAGTCTTGAATAACAATCCAAATTACAGCGAGTTTTCTTTGTTTCGTAATTTCATACCAGATAGTAAGCGCAAAGTACATAAGTATTAATCCAACTATCCAAAAAATGGAATTATTGTTTGTTCCAAATAATTTTGCAATTTGGTGATTTAATAAAATCATTATTACACCTGATGTGCTTGAGAATAAAGCATTGATTTTTAAAGCTTTTTGTAATTTATTCATTTGTTTGAAATTTTGTTTGTGTAAATTTCTGTAAACAAACTTTAATCTCTCTTGACAAATGATAGTTAATTCATTTTTCTTAGTCTACTTAATGACTCTGGTGTAATACCTAACATAGAGGCTATAAATTGTAAGGGAACATTTTTAAAAAGTTCAGGTTCTTCATCAAGTAAACTCAGAAACCTTTGTTTTGCTGTAGTATGTAGTTGCGAAAACATATTTTTTTCTAGTAAAGCAAAAGAATTCGCTAATATAAGATTGTCAAATTCTAACCATTTAGGCTCCGTTCTATTAAGTTCAAAATGATTTTTTCGGTTGATAATGTAAAGTTTACAGTCCGTAATTGCCTGAATATTCCAATTATTGTCTGTCTCAAAAATGAAGCTTGAAAGTGAGGTTATGAATTTACCATCACTACCAATCCATAATGTTATTTCTTTTCCGTCTACTATGTCATACATTCTCATATATCCAGATTCAATAAATGCCATTTTTCGACAAATTTTACCAGATTTGAGAAAGAACTCTCCTTTAGTTAGTTCTAATGGCTCAAAAACTGAAAGAATATTATCCATTGAATTTTTCTCAATAACGATTTGACTTAAAATACAGTTTTTTAATTTTTTCATTTCGTTTATTGCCAAAGGTTCTTGCATGGGCAGTCGTGGATTAAAAAAGCGCTCCCTTTCGTATAACAATATACTTAATTTAATACAAAACCTGTCTAAAAGATGGGGAATGATCAGTAATGCATTTGGCTGCAATAGCATATAATCTGAAGAAATATCTGAAATTCTCTAAGAAAAACCCACTAAGTAAAGTAGAAACGTATTTAGCTCACATTTTTCGATTAAAATGCCTTTTAAGGATTGAAATAAAGGGGGTAGCGAAAGTTGTATTAAATTAGTTATTAATATATCACTTTAGAAAGTCAGGGCTTCAACTCAAGATTATTGATTGATTTATGATTTTTTAGAGGCTTGTGCAACGGTTACCATGGTTAATCCACTAAAGATTAAGTATTACATTCAGATGTAATTATCAAAATTAAGACAGTTAAGAATAATGCAAGCTTAGGGTGTTGATTGTAAACCTAACTTGTGGTTTGGTCCATCTAAAACTCAGCAGGAGCACTTACAACTATCATGTTTATTGAGTATTTATGTAAAACAAATGACTCAATTAGAGAATAAAATCCATGGTGAGTAAGTTTTAGGATTTCCATCAAAAGATGTTTTAAGATTTTTTAAACAGACAACTAAAAAGTACTAAAGAGGGAATGTCATTCTAGAAGAAAAATTACTGAATAACGTAAAATATGAATGTCAGGAAGCATTGACTTTATTAAAAACCATACCTGCAATCGGAGACAAAATAACATTAATACTACTGGTATTTACCGATGGTTTAAATCGTTTTATAGCCTAAGGAGTTGTGTAATTATGCTGGAATTACATCTGTAATAAGGCAATCTGGAAAGAAAGTGAACATACGACTACTAATGAGTAAAATGGTCAACCCAAAATTAAGAAATTTACTATTTATGCGCAGTTTCAATACGTGTAAATATAATCAAGCTAGTAAAGCACTTTTTGATAGAATTGTAGCTACTTGTCTCCAACGAACAAAGCGAGAGGAAGACTCAGGTAAGAGATTAGAAATTTATCACAGTGTGTAATAAACTATTAAAACAAGCTTTTGTGTTTGAGAAAAACGAACTACCTTATGATTCAAACTATAGAAGCACTCTAGCTATACATAATTGAAAAATCATTTGTTTATTATCTTAGTTTTTTGTTGTGCGTTCGTATTTTATTTTTCAAAACATTTTATCAAATGACTTTCCGTTAAATTTATAAACTCCACCATCTGCCATTCCAAAAAGTAAATTGTTTGTATTGTCTTTATATATACTCCAAATCATTGGTTTTAAAAGTTTTTCATTGATTGGATAGTTTGTTAAAGTCTTACCGTCATATTTCCAAGCTCCTGAGTCTCTATCTCCAAACCAAATATTTCCTTCTGCATCTTCTTCAATGGCAAAAACGGATTGTATTCCTGTATTTTTAGCAAATTGTTCTGTTTTAGTGTTCCTTTCAAATTCATCCATTGGAATTAGTTTTCTCTGTTCTTTGGAGAAATGAGTAATAGAGTCTCCATTTTTAAGTATTACACCAATTCCATTATTCCCTATCCAGATTCGATCTTTTGAATCTGCTAAAACACTTCTTATATGTAGCACTTCATTGTCTTTAACTTTCAGATTTTTACGGTCAAAAACATTTGTCATTTTTCCATCGTAATTGAATAATGCTGAATACGTTGCGATCCAAACTTTACCGCCTTTATCCTTTGTTATATCAGTAACACCATAAGATTTATTCGGGTTATCATTTTTAGGTTTTGGGAAAATTAAATAGTGCATATTCACTCCGTCAAAACGAATTACTCCATCTTCTTCTCCAGCATAAAACCATAAGTTTCCAGTTGTAGCATTCCAATCTAATTTTGGATAATTAGATTCAGTCAAATAATTTATAATTTTTTTTCCATTGTAGCTACACACACCTTTGGCAGTTCCAATCCAAATTGTTCCGTTTTTATCTTCTTGAATTAAACGGATTTGATTGTCTGGTAAACCATCATTAGTTGTAAAGTATTCGAATCTTTTTCCATCATAATAGCATACGCCTTCGTTATGACTTCCAAGCCAATAATTGCCATTACTGTCTTGAAAGATAGAACGTATTCCCGAAGCAAATTTTAAAGTGTCGCTTTGTGAGGTATTTACCAATTCTGGTTTAATTACTTTTTTTTCGGTTGATTTGTGATCTGCACAAGAAAAGTTTAGAGTCAATATGAGTATTAAATAAATCCATTCTATTTTTCTGTTCATTTTAGTTTTTCCAATTGTTTATAACGTTTTGTGTATTGTTGGTTGCGTGGTTGAGCAACTAATTTAGTAAATACAAACCAGATAGCCATCCGCTAGAATTTTCATAAGTATTCGATAACCAAGTGATTGGTTGTAGGAAAATATAAAAGCAGCGTCCTAAGTTAGTATAATAAAACTACTATCATTTTATTTATTATGAAAACAAAGGATGCTACATACTGAAAGTTATTTATTGGTATTGAGGTACACAAGCAAAGCGAGAAAATTCATACAGCTACAGACTTTTTTGATAGTTTAGACTGGATCATTCCAACAATATAAAATCTCAATATGAGTTAATTAAAAACAGAAAATATGGTATTTTTATAACTTAGGACTTGGGAAAGGGCTTTACATAGGCTATGTTGTTGTAGAACGTTTACTCGGTAAATATAAGGTATTCCCAAGGCCTTACATTCAAAGGTTTATCATTAATTTCGTATTGTTCTCCAGTAAAATAATCAGAATATGAACCAAAAACTTCATTATTTGTAATCTTAACGTCTTGAGCATTTTTGGAGAGATTAAAGATTCCAATAACAGTATTACCTTCTATCTGTCGTATAAATCCAACCACATTTTCATTTTCTTCAATGGTAACTGGAAACCCACCGGCGTCTCCTGCCCAAATCGCTGGATTTTCTTTTTTTAAACTTACTAATGACTTATAAAATGGTTGTAAACTCAAAGAATCAGTCCAGTCGATAGGGTCTCTTTCAAAAAATTCTAACCTTTTTGAGAGACCAACTTCCTGACCACTTAAAATAAGAGGAAAACCGTAAGCCGTGAACACAAATGCAGCAAATGTTTTATGCCCATTCCCAAATCGTTCAAAAGTAGTGCCTACCCAAGAATTCAAATCATGATTGGAGGTGTAAGTCATTCGATAGGCCGTGCGACCGTACTTGAACATATCATCTTCAATCCACTGCATCAGAGCATCTGCTGGTTTTTCTTCTGCTACGACATCTCTCATTGCTACTTCAAATTGGTCGGCATAACTTCCATCAAGAATAAATGTTTCATGCCCACATTCCGCTAACCAGAATAAGTCCTTGATGGGATCAAGCTCTGCTCTCGCTTCTTCCCATAGGTACAGCGGTATTTTATCCCCACAACCGTGATCAAGCCTAAATCCATCTACTCCTAGATCTACCCAAAACCGCATTGCATTTATCATAGCTTTGCGAGTATCTGGATTTGAATTATCTAACAGGGCAGTATCCCACCAAACATCTTCCGGACTCATAGACTCGTAAATAACATCTCCATTTTCATCCCTTACATAGTACTCAGGATGTTCAGTTATCCAAGGGTGATCTCTGCCTGTATGATTAGGCACCCAGTCTAGTATCAGATAGAATCCCATCTCATGTGCTTTATTCAGCAGGTTCTTAAAATCATCGATCGTCCCAAATTCAGGATTTACCCCTTTATAGTCTTGCGGTGCGTAATAACTTCCCAACGTTCCCTTTCGGTTTGTTTCGCTAATAGGGTGAATAGGCATCAACCAAAGTACATCTACACCTAAATCTTTGAGTCTGGGTAGGTGATTTAAGAATGCTTCAATGGTGCCTTCGGGTGTAAATTGCCTGATATTCACTTCATAAATAGTTGATCCCGATAATTTATTAGGAAAAGTTTGCATCTTCTGAGGTGCAATTTGAGTTATATCTTCTTTTTTTGATGAAGTTTGACAGCTAGCCAATAATATTAAAGCTATTATGTAAAAAGATAAGTTCTTCATATTTAATTAGTTTTAATGCCCTACAACGCGTTAATATAAGATCAGTTGCGTGGTTTAAGCAACTGAAGTTAGCAAATAAATTACAGATAGAAAGTCCGCGAGGACTTTCATAGATAGTCTAGAACTAGCAATTATTTAAGCAAACGTATTTTATTTGATCTTTGTGAAATATATTCCATCATATTTAATTCCAGAGATTTCTTGATTTTCTTTAAGGAACTGAATAACCTGACCACTACCGGGAATTAACTCTACTCTAATCGAATCTTCAATTTTATATGGCGTTGAAAAACACTGTAAATTTCCGGAAGTAACTTTTAATCCAAAGATGCTTTCTTCAATGGTCAAAATTCCGTATTCATCAGATTCATACGAACCTGAGTATTTTACAGGCGGCAAAGTTAACAACCATGGACGATTGTTTGTTTTAGCTATACTGTTGCTCATCATTTCTCTTCCCTCATTTAGTCTTTCGGCAAAGGTATTTATTGTTTCATCATAATCATTCCATTCTTTTTTTTCTAGGAAATAATCATAAATATAAGTTGCTATTATATGCATCAATTTAGTACCAGTAATAGCTTCATTAACCATGATTGCTACCCCTATCTGTTTATCAGGCATAAATGACACATGTGTTGAAAAACCAGCAAATCCACCAAAATGATGAATAACTTTATTGGTTTCATGTTTTCCAAGTAACCATCCAAAACCGTAATGAGTTGGTTGAAATAAGCGTTTGGAATCTGATATATTTACTAATTCTTGCTGAGAGGTAATTATCATGCTTTTAGGAAATATTTGTTTTCCATTTAACTTACCTTTTCCGACTTGAAATTTTAGCCATTTGGCCATGTCATCTGGAGTAATAATTATACCGCCAGCCGATTGCATTGTATTGTCTTTCTTTTCAAGAGTTATCCTGTTTACTGAATCAATAACTATGTATGGCCTTGCCAATACCCAATTCTCTTTTTCAGCTCGAGAAATAAATGCAGTAGTATGATTCATTTCTAACGGGTTAAATATTTTTTCTTGCATCCAGTTTTTCCAAGATTTACCAGTTGCTTTTTCTAGAATTATAGTATAGATATTGTAACCAATATTAGAATAATTATAATTGCCATAACCTGCCTTGTTGGGCTTAGAATATTTCATCAATTCAAGAAGCATTGATTGATTATGATCTCCAGAAAATGCAACACGCCATCCAATTGGATCATTCTCAATACCAGAAGTGTGTGTTAATAAATCTCTAACTTTTATCGTTGCTAGGTTAAGAGTTGAATCAATTTTTAAATCAGGAAAGTGTTTTTGAAGTGGATCGTTTAATTTTAAGATTCCCTCATCATCCATTATAACAGCCAACAGAGCGGTAAACGATTTGGTAGCAGAAGCTATATAGTAATTAGTTTTGCTGTTTGCTATCAATTGATTTTCAACATCAGCAAATCCATACCCTTCTGCCATAATCGTTTTAGTTCCTTGTGTTACAACAACTGCAATCCCGGGAATTCCTAATTTATTAATGGTCTTTTTAAAATACTCGTTGGCTTCTTTTTGGAAACTCTCATTTCTTTCTTGACATAAAGTGACAGAGGCCGTCAATAGGGTTAATGCAATAAATACTAATTTAATTTTGTTTAATCTCATCATGTGGTTTTTATTTGTGACGAAGAGATTTGATAATAGGTTACAAATTATGTCTGTTTAATCTACCATACTTATGCTAACATCTCGGCTATGATTAGTGCGGGAATTAAAAGTAATAGACTTTTGATTGCGCACTTAGCCAAAACTTTTTATTTTATCTTTTCGTTTTAAAGCCAAATCAAAAGATTTGGCGGACTTAGTTAAAAGCTCTAAATTTTTGGGTTAAGCACCGAAACCCTTATTAATCATAGCCGAGACGTTAGCATTAGTTTTACTCACCATATGTTGCGTGGAAATGTTTTGTTATTCTATTCTTTTTATATGAAATGTCAAATCTTAGGACTTCTCCATAATCCAAAGCAACAATTGGTTTAAACTCCCCATTTTTAACACCATTTAAAAACTCAGCTGAAAACATTTTTTGAATGTCTTCAGGTTCAATATCCTTAACCTTTTGTTTCCAAACATTATATTTTACTTTATACCAGATTAAATTAGGACTGTATTTATAAACTTGATTTTTGTGCAATTTCCCATTGAGATATATTTTTGGGGCTTTCGTGGGCACATTGGTAGATGTTAAGACAGCAATGAATAAGTCAGTTGCTGGGTTCCATTCAGCTCCATTTGGTCCACCACCATTTCGTTGAAAGATATTATGTATAGAATCATTTTTTAGTATTATTTGAGACTTTTCTTTTAGCCAGTTACTAATAATTAGACTATCCTTTTCTGTTGAATATTTGTCGTCAAGTTTATAAAAGCAATAAGAGTTTAAATTCTCAGCAATAATTCTTTCCGAATTGACAATTTCTTTTACAATAGTAGAGTTCTCTTTTTCTTTCTTTTTACAGGAAACAAGTAAAATGATGATTAAAAATTTTACTATGATTAACTTCATTTCTTTTTAATTAATGCTAACGTTCAGTATAAGAAACATAGGGCAGGTTATAAGCAATACGTTTCGGATTGGTATTAAGTCAAATATAAATATTTTGCTTTTATCTTTTCATTTATAAAACAAATCAAAAGATTTGGTGGACTTGGTTATAAGTTTTAAACATTGGGTTAAGTACCAAAAACCCATATTAATTATAGCATCTATGTAAAAGCAGCTTGTCGAGTATCTTTAATGATGTATTAAAATCAAAAGATATGAACACACAAAAAACTGCTACAACGCAACATACCAGGTATTGGTCCTATTGTTGCTAGTGGTATACTAAGTGAGCTGGGAAATTTGCGTAGATTTCGTTGTATCAAACACCTAGCAGGTTATGTAGGATTATGTCCTTGCATTTATCAAAGTGGTGATGCGATACGTCATACCGGAGTAAGTATGAGTGCTCATCATTGGCGGTACTAAAAACAGAGACTCCTTATGAGATAGGAGTAGTAGAATAATAAGAAAATAACAAAGCTCAAAAAAAGTAGCTACAACTCAGATCACAAAACAATGTAGGTGATCCCAAGTTCTCGGGAATCACATCTTATAGCAAGTTGACTGAGTTTATTATAGCTTATAATCATACAGATGCTGGTGAGGAT
>NZ_JBSIBP030000012.1:0-146811 GCF_053613295.3 Aquimarina ulvae | reverse complement strand
AACCGACCATCTTTTAGTTCCCTACATAACAAGCGAGCATCAATCGTATCGCTCTTCTGAAACTGTGACTTGGCAGGGCGATGAACATCTGCAGGGTTGACCACCATAGAATGCCAACCAAAAGATTCAAAAATCCGATGGTGACTAAATCCACAACAACCAGATTCATAACAACAATACACCTGATAATCTTTAAAATGTTTATCTACATACTTCTGCAATGCAAATCCATTGGGAGGTATACTTAAACTTGAACCATCAAATAGATCCGTAGCCGTATGAATTTTCCAACTTCGCTTGTGTACCTCGATGCCAATAAATAACTTTGATAATGTAGTATCCTTTGTTTACATAATAAGAAAGTTTAGAGGTTTTTATTATACTAACTTAGGATACTGCTTTTACATTGTTGCTATAAAACATAGCTAATAAATTCTTAACCGAAAGGTTTGCGTACATTAAGAATGTCCGCCAAATTTTTAATTTGGCTTTTTAAAGAGAAAATTAAAAACAAAGTATAAAAATTCGGCTCTGTGTTAATCCGAAAAGTTAGTGTCTTTTTGCACGCTACAGGTTCATACATTGTACGTTGTGTATAAGTTGAAAAAAAATCGAAATTTATGAATAAAGTCTTTTATTTTTTTCTTTTAGTTTTGCTGTTCTCTAAAATGACCTATGGACAGCACGAACAGATTACTGAAAAATGGAAAACCGAAAGCATTAATGATAGCAATCTTGGAGATATTAATTACCACGTTTACAAAAATAAAATTAATGAACGTAAGCCTTTAATTATCTATTTGCAAGGCTCTACAAACTTTCCATTGTATTGGCTAAATCCAAATGGGAGATATTCCAGCAGTATTACTTTAAATGTTGATTCGATGAGCAATAATTATCATATCATACTTATTAGCAAACCCAACACACCTCTTGTTGACAGTATTTCAATTGCACCATCAGGAAGAAAGCAATATCCTATGAAAGAAGGATACAGTGAGAAGTATAGTCTTGATTGGCGAGCAAATTCTGCAGACAAGGTTATCAATGATGCATTAAAAAAACTAAAGATTGACACATCCACAATAATTGTTTGGGGACATTCCGAAGGTTCACAAGTGGCGCCAGCGGTAGCTTTAAAAAATAATAATGTAACCCACGTTATATCAATGATGGGGAACTCACTTAATCATTTATATGATTTTATCCTTAATGAAAGGGTTTCTGCTTTGAAAGGCGAAAAATCAAACGAAGAAGCTCAAGCCAATATTGATTCTCTGTATGTAGAATTTGAAAAAATATACAAAGACCCAAAATCCACAACAAAAGAGTGGTTTGGTGAAACTTATTACAAGTGGAGTAGTTTTACCTTGAATTCCCCGATAGACAATATGCTCAAATTGAGTATTCCAATTCTTTATGTGGCAGGCGGAGAAGACCATCATAGTATTTTGAATATGGACTATGCCAAACTTGAATTTTTAAGAAAAGGGAAAGACAATATGACCTACAAAGTTTATCCAAACTGTGACCACTTTTTTATGGAGACCAAAACCGATGAATCAGGCAAAAAAGAATGGATTGACCATTTGAGTGAAGTCAATGGTTTTGCATTGAAATGGATAACTGACAATTGATTAAGTAGAGTAGGCAAAGGGGAATCTCACCCCTAAGCCTCTCACAGGACCGTACGTGATACTCTCGCATCATACGGCTCTTCAATACCGAAGCACCTAAGTACCCCCTCGATGCTTCGCTGATTTAACCAAATCTTCCTCCGTAGAGTTGTAAGAATTAAATCATTATTGGTCTTGCTAGCCCCTTCGCTACGTCTAATTTTCAAAAGACATCTCTTAGATACGAATCGCTACTACGTGTTAGTCCGCCACTCCCTTTGTATATTGGTACTCTTTGGCTTGCCCATTCGGGGTTATGCGGTTCTCCCTTAGCACCACAAAAGAAGTTTCTCCTGTTCCGTAATTAAGCCGTAAGCAAAGCTCCTGCCCTCTTTATGCCGATTGCCACTTGACCAGTAAATAGGTATCACGTCAAGTTCTGTCTCGCAAGACCGCCCATCCCTCGATTTTGACAATACTAAAGTTGTTTACGACACTTCTACAAGGGTTCAATCTCGTCTCTTTCAGCTTCTTTACTCACACCATAGCATCCTACTCATACTACAAAAACGGTAGTGCCTTTTACCTTATCGCTCAAGACCAACCCGTGAAGGGTAAGCCCCATAAGGCGGTTTGATAGGTCTGCCAGTCAGTCCCTATCGAAAGACCATATAATTCCTAGTGGGCGGACTAATAATTATATCCTTTCATCTCAATTAAAGTTATGTTATTTGATTTGTCAATGAACTTATCATATCTTGTATCCCCAAGTAACGCAGGACACACAACTGTGCACAACAAGTTATAAGAAAACATAGGGCTTTTGGGCTTAATCTAAAGGTCTGTGCTTATTTACAAAGTCGCCATATATAAAATTTGGCATTTACGAAAAAAGATAAAAGCAAAATATTTATATTTGGCTTAGTCTCAAATCGTAAGAACATTGCTTATCCTCTGCCCTACGATTTTTTATACTTAATGTTGTGCAATATTACGACTCAATCAAATTAAAACAGAAATAATATGATTCCACTAAATGATTTACTTTTATTTGGATTAGCAGCTTTAATAATGGTTCTTTCTCCTGGACCAAATATGATTTATCTAACTTCAAGGTCATTATCTCAAGGAAAAAATGCTGGAATAATCTCACTTTTCGGTGTAATGTGTGGATTTTTATTTCATATTCTTATGGTTTCATTTGGTTTAACTGCAATATTTTTTGCAATTCCTTATGCATTTATTGTAGTGAAATTTTTTGGAATAGGATATTTACTTTACTTGGCTTACAATTCAATTAAATCAGAAAATAGAATCTTTGACGCTGATAAGAACCTAAAGTCTGACAAACCTTTAAAGCTATTTAATATTGGACTTATGACTAATGTTCTAAATCCTAAAATGGCAATATTTTATTTATCATTTTTTCCTCAATTCATAAAACCAGAAAATGGGTCGATTTTAAGTCAAAGTTTTCAATTAGGAATAGTTCAAATAATTATAAGTTTCACAATAAATTTATTGATCGTTATTTCTGCTGCTAAAATGGCTTCTTGGTTCTCGAAAAAACCAATTTGGTTAAGAATTCAAAAATGGTTTATGGCTTCTGTATTGACCGGACTCGCTGTTAAGATGGCATTGACAAAGGCAAAATAACGTTGCACAACACGGTGTATAAAACATCGCTAATAAGTGCTCAACCGAAAGGTTTATGTATATTAAGAAAGTCCGCCAAATTTTTAATTTGGCTTTCAAAAAGAGAAAAATTAAAAACAAAAAATAAAAATTCGGCTCTGTGTTAATCCGAAAAGTTAGTGTCTTTTTACATGCCACGTTACATACATAAAACCGTTGTGTGCAATTTGGCTTTGTTACCAAGATTCGGTATTTTTAAGTAAAATATAGTCAAAATGGGAAAAAATACAACTAGAAATTAAATTGAGTCAGTAAGGATAAATTCATTAATCAAAGAGGTTTTTTCTTTTGGAACAAAAAAACAATTTCTAATGCCATTATCCATATCTCTTTGAATAGACGAAACTTGAATTAATCCATTTCCAGAATGATTAAAAAATTCATAATCTAGCTCATTAAAAATAGCTTCTAATTCTTCTTCAATTACATTAAAAAGTGTTTCACAAATAACTATAGGTCTATATTTTTTTAATACTTTTTCAGCCCCTTCTAAAATTAAATATTCAGAACCTTCAGTATCGATTTTCATAAGGTCAATGCAGTCTAATTCGTTATCTTCAATATATTTATCAAGTTCAATACTATTTGCCTTTACTTTATTGTACTTAAGTTTATTTTTACTCTCTCTAAGATTATGCTCACCTGAAAGGTTATAAATCGTAGGGAATTTTGGATTAGTTACATTATAAAAATCTATTTTTTCCGTTTTATTAGATAATGCTATTGGTTCTATCTTAATTTTATCTTCTAAGTTATTTATTCTAACATTCTCACACGCATAAATCATGGCTCCCTCTGAAGGTTCAAATGCAATTACTTCTATATTGGAATTAAGCTTTCCAGCCAAAATACTATAATATCCTATATTAGCACCTATATCAATAAAGACATCTACCTTTTTGATAAGATTAATAAAAATATTTGTAAATTCAAATTTCTCTGGACCTTTCCAGAATAACTCACGTGTTAAAAAACTAGTTTGGTTGGTTTTAAAATAAATTGAACCAATTGAATCCAAGTATATCTTAAGTTTTCCTGAAGGATATAGTTTTATTTTTGAAGGCAATATCGGAGATAAAACATAATTAATATTACGAAGTATCTTGTTTATTGTTGGATGGTATATTATGTTATAAACTAAATTCATATGAAATAAACATATTAATGTAAATTCACTCGAAATTACAAAAAAAAGATACAATTGATTGGCATTTCTATTCTTTTCTATTTTTTTAAAAAACCATGATAACGATTTACTTTACATTTTGATAAACATCATCAATTTTTTTGCATTTATACTAAAAAAAAGTTTATCTAATTAATTTTTTTTAGACTATTATAATTAATATATATTAGCAATTAAAGATACCACCATGAAAAAATTATTGCTCATTTCCTTATTTACATCTTTTGCTGTTTTTTGTCAGGATATTAGTGCAAATTTATTACTCCATTATACTTTTGACAATACTTTGCTTGATGCGAGTGATAATCACTATGATGCTACTAATTTTGGAGCATCCTTTACAGATGATCGATTTGGAAACCCGAATGCAGCTCTACTTTTTGATGGTATAGATGATTACATTGATTTACCAAACATTATTAAGTTAAAACCAGATTTACCACTATCGTTTTCTTTTTGGATACGCTATGATAGTGAAGATGCAAATGATAGGGATGTTTTTACTACTTCATTTGAGGAAGATGTCAATTCTGGTGTCTATTTTAACCACCAACAATCAACAGGAAATTTTGCAATTAACTATGGAGATGGTTCAAGTAATTACATTTCAAGTACAAGAAGTACCTATGTAAGCAATCAGCCAATTAACCTTGGAGAATGGCAACATATTGCAGTAATAGTAACAGCTCAAGATGATATGAAAATTTATGTAGACTGTGTTGAATTTGGAGGAACATATTCAGGGTCTGGTGGTAATTTAGAATATTCAGACACTTCTGGTTCTATTGGAAGACATGATAGAGATTTAGGGTTATCAGCGAATTATTTTAAAGGTGCTATGGATAGTTTTAGATATTGGAACAAAGCTTTAACCGAAGAAGAAATAACCATTTTATGTAATGAAACCTTAAGTGTGGATGAAGTAACAGTTACCTCTAAAGCAACGGTTTTATATCCAAATCCAACAGATGGAACTATT
This sequence comes from Aquimarina ulvae, assembly GCF_053613295.3. Lineage (NCBI taxonomy): Bacteria > Pseudomonadati > Bacteroidota > Flavobacteriia > Flavobacteriales > Flavobacteriaceae > Aquimarina > Aquimarina ulvae. The sequence goes on along the minus strand of NZ_JBSIBP030000012.1, from coordinate 141,335 downwards.
AATTTTCAAACTAGTAATAATATTATTATTGATACTGTTATCCTCTATAATAGTATAGGACAAACTGTCCTAAAATCGACATATCAGTCTTCATTGAACATTAGTGCATTACCTAAAGGAATATATTATTTGCAATTAATTAATCAGAATAATTCTATTGAAACAAAAAAGGTAATCTTAAAATGACCATATAAAGCAATATGACTCAGAAACCGCAATACTCGTTTAATCTATTTTTTGCTTTTGTTTTAATATGAATGTTATAAAAAAATTATTTAGAAGATTCTCTTTTTCTTCTAGTTTACTTGAGACCTATTTTCTTTTTAAAAAGTACTTAAAACCCAAAGGATGGATTTTAAGCAGATATCTATACAAACCTGTTGACGCAAAAGGTCAACCAATTCCTTGGATGACATATGCTTCATTGCATTTTATTAGTCAAAAACTAGAAAACACCTCCTATAATGTATTTGAATATGGAAGTGGTAATTCTACATTATGGTTTTCTAAACGAGTAAAACATATTATCTCTGTAGAGCATGACACTTATTATTATGAAGCTTTAAAAGATAAAATACAATCGTTTTCAAATATCACTTATATATTTTCTGATAGAAAAGATGATTATAGTAGAAAAATATTAGAATTTAAAGATGAGTTTCACATCATAATTATTGATGGACGAGATCGTATTACTTGTACCAAAAACAGTCTAAATGCTTTACGTTCAGATGGAATAATTATTTGGGATAATTCTGACAGAGAAAAGTATAAGGAAGCATACGATTTTCTTACAGATGTAGGTTTTAAAAAAATTGATTTTAAGGGCTTGGGACCAATTGGTCACATCGAATGGCAAACATCTATTTTTTATAGATCTAATAATTGTTTTGCAATATAAGTAGATACTTAATTGTCATATATTTATCAAAACCTTCAAATTTATATAAACTTTTTAATAAAGTCAGTTACAACAGTATATAAGCCGTGTATAATTAATTGCTAATTATAGTTTACTTACGAAAGCCCTCGCGGACTTTGAACTGCCCCAAAAAGTTAGACACTATTTGAGGGTGTTTTTATGGGAAAAAAAGTCAAATATAATTACGATTTCAAACTTCGATGGGTTAACGAAGTTTTAAAAAACCACAAAACAGTTGAGTCTGTTTCAGAACTAAATGGTTGTCATCATACAACGCTGCGTGATTGGATTCGTTTTTATGAGAAAAATGGCAAAAAGGGTTTATGACCAAGAAAAAATAAAATCTACAGCTTATCATTCAAACTAAAGGTTTTGGAAGCTATGGACAAAGATTTAGTATCTTTCAGTCAAGCTTGTATAAAGTTTAATATTCCTACTAAATCTGCAATTAGGAATTGGCAACGTAATTACAAAAAGGAAGTGTACCCTTACTAAAAATTAAGACAGTTTAAAAATTAACTAAATTTGAACTGTAATGAAGAAATCAAAATTTACTGAGAGCCAAATTATCAAGGCTTTAAAAGAGAATGAAGCTGGTCGTTCGGTTGAAGAGATCAGCAGAGAGTTAAGTATTAACAAGGGGACTTTTTACTATTGGCGTAAGAAATATAGCGGTATGGAAGTAAGCCATTTGAAACGTTTAAAAGAGTTAGAGGCCGAGAATTTGAAGTTAAAAAGGATGTATGCAGATGTATCTTTAGATTTACAAATGGCAAAAGATGTACTGTCAAAAAAGTGGTAAAGCTTCCGTCAAGAAGAAAGTAATAGCTTTTCTTAGAGATAATTATACTGTAGGTATAAAGCAAATATCCAGTATTGTAGGATATAGTCGTCCTTCGTTTTATAACCAAAGTAAATTAGATGATTCTGCGATTATAGAGAAATTAAATGAATTAGTAGAAAGGAAGCCCAATAGAGGTTTTGATTACTACTATAAAAGAAGTAGACGCGAAGGCTGTAAATGGTCAAGAGGTAGAATGTTTAGAGTATATCGCACACAAGGTTTGGTTCAACGACCTAAAAAGCGTAGGAGGTTACCAGATCAGCAAAGAAAGCCGCTATATCAACCCGAAACAGTGAATCAAGTATGGAGTATAGATTTTATGAGTGACAGCTTATCAGATAGCAGGGCCTTTAGAATTTTAAATGTGATAGATGATCATAACCGTGAATGTTTACTTAGTCAAGGAGGTATAAGTTTTCCTTCTGGACAAGTTGTTAGATATTTAGAAGAATTAATAGAATATTATGGAAAGTCAAAGTATATTCGCACCGATAATGGACCTGAATTTATCTCTAATCAATACAAAACATGGTGTTTAGACAAAAACATAACGCCAATATACTCAGAACCAGGAAAACCAATGCAAAACCGTTATGTAGAAAGGTTTAATAGAACGTTTGGAGAAGATGTATTAGATGCTTATCTATTCCATAGTCTAAAGCAATTTCAAGTTATAGCTGATCAAACTATAACCGATTATAACGATAATCATCCACACGAATCCTTAGGTGGAAAGAGCCCTAGGGAGTTTGGAAAGTCTTTTACAGAAATGTATTTTTACGTTTCTTTGATGAAAAGAATCTAAGAAGGAAACAACAAGTAACAAGAATAGATACTAATTTAGTGTAAACCCTAATCTTTAACTTGTGTAAACCAAGTCCCGTTACGAACATTGAAATGAAGACGATTACGACAATAATATTGACCTTGATGACTTGTCTGGCATTTGCACAATATCCTTTCGAAAGATATCCCGCACCAACATATCAAGAATACAAGGATTGGCAGCTTTACGACTGGACAGAAACAAAGCAGACAGTCAACCACACTTTAACAATTGACCAATTCTTTAACAATCAAGACACACTGACTATTCAATTAACCTCAGTTACATCAAATTGGGATGGTGCTTCAGTAATTCGTGTTTTTCGCAATAAAACACAGATACAAAAAATGACTGAGCAAATATTTTTCTCGACACTAAATACAGGACACGAGCCAATTCGTATAGCAGACATTAACGGTGACGGACTAAAGGACTTAAAAATTATCGCCCCATATATGGGCAATGGCGTTGCTGCTTTGAATGTCAAGATTATTTATCTGTTCCAGACTAAAGACCGAAAATTCATTAAAGTATCCTTTACAGACAAGATGGCTGAAAACCGACTCGAACGTGACTTTGACGGGGACGGGAACCATGAAATAGTAACAATGAATTTAACTGGGCACGACAATCACAGCTACTGGACTTTCAATATCTTCGAGTACAAAGCCGGTAAACTAAGAAACGTTAACAACAAAGACAATTATCCAATTATGGTGCAGTTTCTTCACCGAGACAATTACGAAATCACAGACAAAATTGACAGAGACATAATGAAGGAGTTTGCTTTGCAACTTCCTGACGACTATGATAAAGAAGAATAAAAACTGGTAACAATGTATAACAAATAATAGCCGCCTCCGGCAGGCTACGCTCGTTATACGAGACGTTAGGCACAATCCCTCATAGAAACCCAAAAATTCCTCAGTACGTAGGCTAACGTAAAATTGAGTAAATTGAGTTTCAAAATTTAAGAAAATATGAGAACTTTAAACATTTTCAAATAGCTGATTTTCAATAACATAATTTTACGTTAGTCAGAATTTAAACCAGTCTAAATAATTGACAAAAGAATACGAAAGAGCATTAACCGATTCCGAAAAAAAAATTGAGGAAACAAATTGAGGAAACTAAATCAAGTATTCCGAAAGACGTTGGCTTGATTATTCTGAAAGTTGTATTTCTGACAATTTTTGCTGTTCTTTTATACTTCTTTCCAACGATTTGGTTACTAATCATTTTGTCAATTATATCTTTTTTTATTCTCTGGTTTTTATATTATAAAATACCAGATTTGACAAGATTACCAAAGTTCCTAAAGAAAAAGGAAGAAGTTATTGAGAATGGAATTGTTCGTGTCAATGAAATTAATATTGATAGATATATTAAAAATGCCAATTTTGAAGATGAAGGAAATCATTACATAGTGGAATATAATGGAATATTGAATTTGATTGGCGGACAAGAATTTCTAGGAGTTAGAAAACTAAAAAACAAGATTGAACAAATAGAAATATTGGACTCTGAAAAAAATGGAATTTATTACGAAAAAATAAAAAAATCTGGTGAAAGTTTAAATCCTTACTATGTGTTTAAAAATGGAATTTCGGACAATTTATTGGAATCTGAAATTTGGGAGAAATTGACTAATCGAAATCCATTTTATGGAAAGTTGGAGGATTTTAATAAATTTATAAAAGAAGATAAATAAAAAAACAGCTGCTAAGCCATATATAATTTATTGCTTGGTCATCGCCTACTTACGAAAATCCTCGCGGATTTTCTATTCCGTTTGTATTTGCTAAATTAGGTGCTTAAAACGGGCAACAAACCAAAAATGAAAAAAACTTTTATAACAATCATTGCATTACTCATCATTTCGTGCAAAGAAAAAAACACTTCAAAAATCAGCTCTACAGAAAAAAAAGAACAAGTAACAGACTCTCTCACAGCCGAATTGAACAAAATTTATAAAAAAGATTTTATTAACGGTTTTTCTGTGGCGATTGTAGATGAAAACGGAACATTATACAATAAAGGCTTTGGCTATGCGGATATTAAAACAAAAAAACCATATACAGAACATACAATTCAAAATGTTGCATCTATTTCAAAGATAGTAGTAGGCTTAGCATTATTAAAAGCTCAAGAAATGGGCCTTTTAGAACTTGATGACCCAATAAATAAACATTTGCCTTTCAAGGTTTCAAACCCAAATTACCCCGAAATTCCAATAACAATCCGTCAACTGGTTTCTCACACATCTTCTATTAATGACACTGATTTTTACTGGAGTAAATGCTATGTTTTGATTGATAGACTATCCGATGAAGAAAAAGAAATTACAGCTATTCCAGATAATTTTAATCCAAAAGAAGATTGGCTACCATTATCGAAGTTTTTGGAAAAATTATTATCAAAGAATGGCGAATGGTACAGCAAAGAAATTTTTGCGGATAGAGAACCCAACTCGGCAAATCAATACAGCAATATCGGTTCAGCCTTATGTGCTTTTATTATTGAATCAGCGTCAAAAACACCCTTCAATGAATTTTCAAAACAACATATTTTCAAGCCATTACGAATGAAATCTTCAGGGTGGTTTTTTAATGAAATAAAAAGAGCAGATTTCACCAAATTGTACAACGAAAAAACGGAAATACCATATTATATCGGCTTAACTTATCCAGACGGTCACTTAATTACTTCTACAAATGATTTAGCATTATTGCTGTCAGAAATCATCAGGGGCTTCGATGGAAACGGAAAGCTTTTGACTACAAATAGCTATAACGAGTTTTACAGGTCTCAACTAACTAAAAGACAAGTTGAGAAAGGTGATGAAGATAATTTAGGAGTGTTTATTGAAAAGAGAATCTCAGACAACGTTTATGGTCATAGTGGACAAGACCCAGGTATTTTTACCTTGATGTTTTTTGACCAGACCAAAAAAATTGGTAGAATTTTGATTAAAAATACAGAAAGTGAAAAAGATGAGGCACACCAAGCATATTGGAACATTTGGAATAAAATGGAAGAATTTCAAAATGAACTACGATAAAAGCCAGTTACTGACATTGTATAAAAATAATAGCGGTTTAATCACTAGAACGAAAATAAGAAAATATAACAATGGTCTGTGTTTAACCGAAAAATTAGTGTATGCAAAACCGCACTATTCTTATACGTAACGGTTATGGCAACTTAAAATTAGTGAGAACAATCCTTACAAGTTCCAGATAAAACACAATTTACACCATCTACTTGGTAACCCTGCGGAACTGAAAAATCAACTGATACTGCCAGACATTCAATGGTTTCACATTTGATGCATCTAAAGTGAAAATGATGACCTGAAAGGACTTTATCTTCACAATTTACACAAACAGCAAAATATTGTTTACCATCTTCAGCAACTATCCTATGTAGGACACCATCTTCGCAAAACCGATTTAAAACACGATAAATTGTTGCGCGATTAATCTCCTGAGTAATTTGTTTCTCAATAGTATCTCTACTCATTGCCTTTCCAGATTTTGTGAGCAGGTCTAATACGGCTTCTTTAGTTGGTGTATTTCGTCTTTCCATACAAATGCGATTAATTCGCAATAATTATTGCGAACTATTTGCAATAATAGCGATTTTTCTTAGATTTGCCAAAACCAAGACAAATATGACGGTTCTAGATGAATACACGACACAAAATATCAGTATGAAAAATAGAGTTGTAATGGCTCCAATGGCAAGAAGTAGGGCAAATAACAAAAAGGGCTTGGCAACTGATTTAATAGCTCAATACTATGAACAAAGAGCAACAGCAGGCTTAATTATTACGGAAGGAATTAGCGTAAGCAAACAAGCTATTGGATATATAAATGTACCAGGCGTATATACTGAAGAACAAACTGTTTCTTGGCGAAAGGTCACTGAAAGAGTTCATAAAATAGAAGGTGCAATCTTTGCCCAACTTTGGCATGTTGGAAGAATATCTCATCCAGAATTAATGGATGGAAATTTACCTTTAGCTCCTTCAGCAATTAATCCAATTTCTGAATGCTATACACATTCCGGTTTTAAAAGTACAGTCACTCCAAAAGGTATTCCAAGCCCGTTGTGTTTCATACGGAGAATTTTAAACTAATTAAATTATGTCCCGATTATTAGAATATCGAGAGAAACTAAACTTAACTCAGAAAGAACTTTCTAAGGAGTCTGGAATTTCAGTACGAACTATTCAACGAATCGAATCTGGTACGAAACCAAAAGGTTACACGCTGAAAACTTTGGCAAAAACACTAGGTGTAAATGAGATAGATTTATTAAAAAACGATACTCCAACTAAGAAATCTAATTACAACTTAACGAATTTAATTAACCTATCTTCATTGATAGTTGTTTTCATTCCCGTGGTAAGTTTCATTATACCTTTCTCAATAACTCTAATTAAAAAGCAATGGAATGATGTAACCAAACAAATAATAAACATTCAAATACTTTGGTCCGTAACAATGATCCTAACATTTTTAATTAGTTCAGTTATCAATTCTTATTTTCCTTTCATTAACAATTCGCTTATAGTTATACTTTTAGTATTGATATTGGCAAATGCATTAATTATCATTAGAAATAGTATCGAACTAGATAAAAACGACAAGCTTTATTTCCACTTAAAGTTCAGTATCGTCTAGGCTATTCTATATATTGACGGTGTTTTGGCAGCTTTTTGGCGGGTCATTTAGTACTATTTAATTTCATTATTTATTGACTTTTGTATCTATTATAATTTAAATACAAAAACGCTGATAATACTATGAAAATCAAAAATCGTCACTCAGTAACTTTTATAACTCTCCTCTTAATCTTTTATAGTGTCTCTCTACGTAGCCAGCAACAACAAATTCAAAAAATAGATAGCCTGTTTAACTCCTGGAATGTACCCCATCATCCCGGTGGTTCGGTTATGGTAGTCAAGAATGGCAAAACGATATTCTCAAAAGCCTATGGTTTAGCTAGTATAGAATATAATATTCCTAATGCTACTAAAACACTTTTTAATATTGGTTCAATATCAAAACAATTTACCGCAATGGGAATTGTACTACTAGCACAAAAAAATAAACTTTCTTTCGAAGACGATATAAGAAAATACATTCCTGAATTATCTGATTTTGGAGACACTATTACCATTAGCGATTTATTACATCATACGAGTGGATTAAGAGATTTACACGGTTTACTAGGACTTGCCGGATGGAGAAGAGATGACTTAGAAACTAATGCAGATGTCTATCGAGTTCTAAAACATCAAAAAGATCTTAATTTCAAACCAAGAGAAGAGTTTTTATACTGCAATACAGGCTATATCCTTTTAGCAAAAATCATAGAAGAAGTGAGTAATTCATCATTCAAAAATTGGATGGAGGAAAATATATTTGAGCCCTTAGGTTTGAAAAACACTTACGTTGAAGATCAATATGATCGGGTTGTTATGAACAATTCAACTTCATACGACGGAAATAATCCTTTTAAACGAGCCATTGAATATTGGGGGTACTTTGGATCTGGAAACATACACTCAACTACAAAAGATATTAATTTATGGTTACAAAATTTTATAAATCCTGCGAAAAATTGGGATTCTGCATTTAACAAATTGTTGTCTACCAAGCCTCTTAACAATGGACATAGTACTAACTATGGCTTTGGAGTTCGAATAGAAAACCACCTTGAAAGGAAAGTAATCCAACACGGAGGAGCTGTCGGTGGATTTAGAGCAATTGCTAGAGTTTATCCAAAAGAACAACTTCAAATCGTAATTCTATCCAATTTTTCAAAAAGTAATATTGGCTCTAAGGCAAATAAGATTTCCGAGATTATTTTTGGAAACAAAGAAAGGTCAAAAAAGAAAAATCAAAAACTGCATCAGCCAAACGATTACATTAGACTTACAAATAAAGAGCTCTCTAAATTCGAAGGGATCTATTGGAGTGCTGAAGAAAAATATGGCCGTACCGTTTATGTAAAGAATGATACGTTAAGATATAAAAGACTAGCAGGAAGTGAAGGATCTTTAATGCCTATTAACAACAACACCTTTCAGTTATTGAATGTCAACGAATATGTATTAATTCGTTTTGAAATGAATGAGGTAATCCCAAAAATTATAGTATCAATTCCAAATCAAATCTCAGGCATTTTAGAATTTCATCAAAGTAGTACGCTAAATAATGAAGTGGATATCACCGAGTATACTGGTGACTATTATAGCCCGGAATTAAAAACAACATATTCCATCTCGCTAAAAGAATCTGATTTGTATTGTGAACATATTAGGCACGGAAAAATCAAATTAAAAAAATTGTACAATGATATTTATTCTGGAGATTGGCCAATTCACATCATTGAGATTAAAAGAGACGATAAAGAAAAAGTGATAGGTTTTAAAATTTCTAATGGCCGAACACGTAATGTTTGGTTTGAAAAAAAAACTTAGGACAAAACAAAGTACATCACACAAGAATGTAAAAAAAACATAGGGCATTTAGGCTTAAACAAAAGGTCAGTGATTATGTGTAAAGTCGCCAACTATAATAATTTGACATTTACAAAAAATGATAAAAGTAAAATATTTATATTTGGTTTAATACCAATCCGAAACGTATCGCTTATCACCTACCCTACATTTCTTATACGAGACGTTTTAGCCAATTAGGTACGTGAAACAAACATCCTTTACAAAGTTAAAGGGACATAGTTTACACTTTTTGAGGTTATAATTTGAGAAATAAATCAACACTTCTAATTACTTGTTCAATTTGCACTTTTCTTCTTTTGGTTCTTCCAATAAGTACATTCGGACAATCCTTTCTCTGATGGGATCGATAATACTCCTGCATCAGTAGATTAAAACGCAAAGATTGCTAAAGGATTCGAATAAGCGATGATGACTAAATCCACAACCACCCGATTCATAATAATAAACTTAATGATCTTTAAAATGTTTTCAACATATTTCTGTAAGGCAAAAGCATTGGGTGGAATAGTCAAGTCTGAACCATCCAAAAGATCTGTAGCTGTATGAATTTTCTAGCTTCGCTTGTGTACATCAATACCAATAAATAACTTTGAGTCTGTAGTACCCTTTGTTTTCATAATAAATAAAATGGTATTAGCTTTATTATGTTAACTTAGTATACTGCTTTCATGTTAAACGTTGGCATTCATTAAAATAAACCATGAAAATTTCAATCATTTTAATAATTTCTTTACTACTATTAGGATGTACAAGCGAAGCTCAAATTTATCCAAACAAAAATTGGACAACTCAAGAAAACCCTTCCACAGTTGGCTGGGGAGATACAGGGCGCTCAATTTTTACACGGTACATTATTGATAGTACAAATATCACTGGACTTGTAATTGTGCATAAAGGAGAAATTGTTTTAGAATATGGAGATATAGAAGAAAATAGTTATATAGCTTCTTGCAGAAAAAGTGTTCTAGCAATGCTCTTTGGTAAATACGTTGAAAATGGCACAATAGACCTTGACAAAACGTTAGAAGACTTAAATATTGAGGATGTGTCAAAACTTCTTCCAATCGAAAAAAAAGCAAAAATAAAGGATTTAATCTCTGCACGGTCAGGAGTGTATTTGAGTGGGTCAAATGGTGGTGACTTTCGCAGATACGCACCAGATAGAGGATCTGTAAAATCAGGAACGCACTGGCTATATAGTAATTGGGACTTTAATGTTGCTGGACATATTTTTGAACAAGAAACCAATAGTAATATTTACGACGAAATAGAATCACAACTAGCAATTCCACTACAAATGCAAGATTGGGACAAATCACTACAAGCCAAAAATGGCAATTACGAAGTTTCAAAATTCCCTGCATATCATATGTGGTTTTCAACAAGAGACATGGCTCGTATCGGATTACTAATGCTGAGAAAGGGAAAGTGGAACGATAAACAGATTATCCCAGAAAAATGGGTTTATGAAATAACTAAACAACGAACTTCTTATTTAGAGGCTCAAAAAAGTGTTCCAATACTAAAAGAAGATGGAATGGATTTAGGTTATGGTTACATGTGGTGGCTAATAGAAAACACCAATGATTATAGACTAAAAAACGCATATTCTGCTCAAGGTGCCTTAGGTCAAAATATTACTGTTTATCCAGAAATAGATGTTGTATTAGCGTTCAAAACTAAAAGTGACTACCGAAGGAGAAATTCGATTCCGACACAGATGAACGTTATTAGAAAAGCTGTAGAAATCTATGACCCAAATTAAATAAGCAAATAGCATTTTATTATGAAAACACTAAAAATCTTATTCTTATTATTAGCTTTAACTTCTTGTGGTCAGGAAAAAAATAAAGAAAAAAAATCTGTAAAAGAAAATGAATTCGATAAAGAATATTTAATTGCAATACTGGATACAATTTGGAAAACTGAACAATATCCTATCCGTTTAAGAGACTCTATAGGTGATATTTATGGTTACGAGTCTAAAGAACTTCAAAAGCAACAAGAAATAGTTCACAGAAATCATACGATTAATGAAGACAAAATAATTACTATTCTTGACAATTATAGATGGCCATCCAAAGAAATAAGTGGCGAACAAGGAAATTGGACCATATGTAATATCATTCAACATTCAGATAATGAAGTTCGAATAAAATACCTTCCAATGATGAGACAGGCCGTAAAAGATAAAAAATTAGAACCTCGGTTTTTAGTTAGAGCAGAAGACAGAATAGCAACGGAAAGCGGTGATTTGCAGATTTATGGCGGACAAATGAAATACTACCCAGAAACTAAAAGTTTTAATGTGTGGCCAGTGTATGATCCCATAAATATCAACAAAAGAAGAGCAGAAATAGGCCTCGGAACAATCGAAGAATATTTGAGCAATAGATTTAATTTTGAGTGGAATCTTGAAGAACAAATAAAAAGATCCGCGGCATTCGAAAAGAACCTTAAGAAATAAATAATAATCTATAAGGCTAGAGACTAATTTAATGTAAACACTTAATCGTTAACTTGTGTAAACCACCTATCGTAACGAACATTAAAACAAACCCAATACGAATTCAGATGAAAAATAAAAATTGGACTCACGCAGATGTCAAAAAAATGAAGACTAATGACTATTATTCGGAGTTAATGACTGACTGTGTTTTAAATGCTATAAACTAAATTGGTAAAGTAATGACAAATAATAAAAGTATTGCCTATAGGCTAAAAGAAGTGTTATTAAATGGACGTTGGATTGCCAATACCAATTATAAAGAATTGATCACCAGTGTAACCTGGAAACAAGCTACCCAAAAAATCGAAGATTTAAACACCATAGCAGCGCTTACCTATCACATTAATTATTATCTAGCTGGTATTCTTTCTGTATTCAATGGAGGTACTCTTGAAATTCGGGATGCATATAGTTTTGATATGCCACCGATTACTTCTGAAAATGATTGGAAAAAACTAATCACAGAGTTTATAGAGAATGCCGAAAAATTTATACTCCAGATAGAAAACATGGACACACAACAATTACACGAAGTTTTTGTAGATGAAAAATACGGCACGTATGCACGTAATATTGAAGGTGTTATCGAACATAGTTATTATCACCTAGGACAAATTTCTCTTATCAAAAAGCTTATATTGAAAAATAATTTGTAACCTCCCTATTATCAATAGATAGTGTGATGCTTCATTAGGGATCGTAATTAATATAACAAAATTGAATAAATCATTGATAAGCATACCTAAAGCCATTTTGGCAACTTTACTTTACGTTATTGGAATTGAGCTTTTAGGTTCTTGGTTTTTTATTGCAGAAGCTATCGAATTTGAAAATCATTACAAATACTATTCTTTTATACAAGGAGCTTTACAACTAATTGCCGTTCTGATTTTTACTTTTTTTATAAGAAATCGGACTTTTAAGAATCTGATTAAACAAACTCATTATAAATGGTATTTATTCGCTGTAATTTTAGGAATTTCTTTTGTTTTTATGCAAACACCTTTAAAATGGGTTTACAATTTATTATTTGGAACTGAATATTACATTGAATATAGGTTAGAGCGATTGCCTAAATTCCAGAACATAAATTTGATTAGCGCCATTTTATTAATCCCAATAGGCGAAGAGTTATTCTTTAGAGAATACATTCAAAATAATTTGCAGAGAAAAATGAATATATCATTAGCCATTTTATCAGCATCTATTTTATTTGCATTGATTCATTCACCTTATATGAATTTGATACTAGAGTCATCAAAACAAGATTGGCATCTATTTTATTTGACATTTTTTGGAGGAATAATTTCTGGAATTATTTACTGTAAATCTAAATCAATTGGAACGTCAATAGTTTTTCACATTTTCTGGAATTTAACCGTAACCATTGTCTAAAAAAATAAAAAAAAGTACCTAACATTACATATCATTTTAAAAATTAAAATCTGAAAAGACCCGAAGAACTTATGATAATCATAGCCAAATATATCGTAATTCTCTTTGGTATTTTTCTCATTGGAGTTGGCTTAATAATGCTCTTGAAACCTACAAAGGCAAGAGCCTATTTGAGAAAAGCAGGAAGCACTAATTTTATTAATTATACCGAAATTACACTCCGGATGGTTCCTGCGGTAGCAAGTGTGCTATATTCAGAGTACTCAAAGTTTCCAGAGATTTTGAAGTATTTAGGTTGGTTTATGATTATAACCTCTTTGGTTCTGTATTTCGTACCTCGAAAAATTCATCATCGTTATGCACTAATGTGTGCAAACATTCTTGGTCCAAAATTAATTAGAGCGTCATCACCCTTCTCCGTATTATTTGGACTTGGAATTATCTATTCGGTGCTATAACAAGAATATCTAATATGGATTGAATAAGAATAAAAACAATTTAATATACGTGGTCTGCGATTTAGAAACATAAAAAGCGCCGTAAAAAACACGACGCTTTACAAAATAATGTCTGACTACTATTTTGGCATTACAACATCTCCTATCACATGAATCACTCCGTTCGTGGCCATAACATCAGTTTTTACAATTTGACTATAATTATCATTTTGATCTTTTAACCAAATCTTACCGTCTTTTTTTACAGCTGTTAGTGTAGCTCCATTTAGGGTGGTTAACGCTGCTTTTCCACCTCCACTTTCTAGTGCGTTTACAACAGCGGCAGCATCAATTATACCAGATACAACGTGATACGTAAGAATAGAAGTTAACTTTTCTTTATTTGCCGGTTGCAATAAAGCGTTTAAGGTTTTTGAATCTATTTTAGCAAAAGCCCCATTCGTCGGAGCAAACACCGTAAAAGGACCTTCTCCCCTAAGTGCATCTACAAGATCAGCAGCTTTTAAGGCAGTTACCAATGTAGAAAAATCATCAACCGATACTGCAACATCTACAATATCCTTTTTTGCCTGAGCAAATGATGACTGTGTGTAAATGAATAGGAAGAAAGTTGAGGCAATAAAAATTAATTTTTTCATGATTTTGTTTTTTAATTATTAAACATTGTTGAAACACGCTTTCATATTTATATACACAAGTTTATTTCGTTTGGATGAGATTGGATGAGATTTTTTTTACATTTGAAGAAGCCGAGATCTAAATGAAAGACGACTTAGAACTTATAAGCAAGCTACAAAATCAAGACAGCCGTGCGTTGTCTATAATCTATGATCTCTATGCTGGGGCTATTTATGGAGTGATTTTAAGAATGTGTAAAGATGAATCTTTGGCACAAGATTTATTACAGGAAACATTTATGAAAATTTGGCATAAATCACACACTTATGACCCCAATAAAGGAAAGTTTTTTACATGGTCATACCGAATTGCAAGAAACCTAACGTTAAATTCTTTAAGAAAAAAAGCTCCTCTCATCCAAAATGAAGATTTAAGTGTATATAAAGACAAGAGTACTTCTGAAACAGAAAAAGAGTATTTAGCATTAAACGGTTGTTTAAAAAAACTAGCACCACATCATCAAAGAGCCTTAGCGCTCGTATATTTTAACGGGCTTACGCATAGAGAGGCACACAAAGAGATGAATGTCCCTTTAGGAACTTTTAAATCTTATATAAAACAAGCTCTTAAAAAATTAAAAGAATCTTATAAAGAAGAGCTGCCTATAGTATGGATTATTATTGAAATGATGAGAGATGGATAGGAATACGATAAAAGATACAGGAATACTGGAACAATATCTATTAGGGGAACTTTCTGAAGAAAAGTCAATAGAGATTGAAAAATTACTCATACAAGATGATGAGTTACGAGAGTATTATCATAACATGGAAAATGACATGGAGCAGATGGCATTAGAAAATGCTATCTCACCTCCTACCCAAATAAAAACTACCATACTAAGTACGGTAGAAAATGCTAGTTCGAATACCGAAAAAAAAATCGTTCATTTACAAAACAAAAAAAGAATCTCTTATAATTTTCTTATCGCCGCCAGTCTTGCTGCCTTGTTTTTATTAAGTTCTGCTTGGTTATATAATCAATGGAAAAATGCCGAAAGGACTATGATTACATTAGAGCAACAAACCAATGATTTACGAAATAGATTAGTAAACCTAGAAGATAAATACAATGAAACTGAAAAATGGTATCAAGCTATCAACAGCCCTGATATTATACGAGTGGTACTAAAAGGAAATAAAAGATCACCCAATTCTACTGCTGTCGCCTATGTTAATCATCAAAATAAGGAGGTATTTCTCAATCCACAGGGACTTTCTAAACTAAATAATGATAAAACCTATCAGATGTGGGCTGATGTAGATGGAGAAATGGTCGATATGGGAATAATTTCTACCGATCCGGAAATGATTGTTATGAAATATATAAATAATGCAGCATCTTTAAACATTACTATTGAACCTGAGGGCGGAAATGATCACCCAACTGTAGAACAGTTAATTTCTAATGTAATTCTTTAAGTCAAAAATTACTTCCGTTTTTTATAAACATACTATGACCTATGATATTCGAAACGCATCAACTTTCCCACCCAATTAGTGAATATATTGAATCTATATTTCATTTTAAAAATTTCAATCCGGATCATTCTATTGAACGAGTTGTGCCAACAGGTCATGTTTTTATCATATTCGAATTAGATGATATTCCAAGAAATACGTTTGACAACACCACACTAGAACCCAAGAATACTTTCACCAAAGCTTGGGTATCTGGAATTCATAAAAACTACATCTCTATTTCTGCTCACCAAGATTCAGAAATGTTTGTGATTCAGTTTAAGCCTTATGGCACCTATCCTTTCTTTCATTTCCCTTCTGAAGAACTAAGTGGAAAAATCCTTTCTGTAGAAGAAGTTTTTGGGGAAGAACTTTTGTTATTACGAGAAAAAATTCTAAAACAAGATACATCGCTGGATAAATTCAATTTGGCAGAAAAGTGGTTGATAGATCGGTATAATCATTCTAAAATCCCGTCTGATGTGTTACTCTCAGTAGTGAAAAAATTACAAAAAGAACCAGCAGCTAACTTCAATACCATTATCGAAAGTTATCCCTACACTCAAAAACACCTGATCGATCAATTCAAAAAATATATCGGAGTAACTCCTAAATATTATCATCGTATCATACGATTCAATGACATTTTACAACAGATTAAACAAAAAGAGCATATTTCCTGGTCACAAATAGCATATCAATGTGGATATGCTGATCAATCTCATTTTATTAAAGAATTTAATCATTTTTCAGGATGTAACCCTCAGGAGTTTATCAAACTAGAATTTAATAATGATGAACCCAATTTCTTTCCGTTAGATAAAGATGGTTAATTTTTTACTATGATAGTATATTTTCTTTTTCGTACTTCGTATCAAACTTATTACAAAATGAAAAGAATTACTTCTGTTATTTTACTGATATTTCCTTATATATTTCTTTTTTCCCAAAACCAATCATCTTTAGAAGCTGAAAAAAGAGTTACTTCCAGAATAGATTCAACATATAATAAAGAATTGGTACTAATACAAGATTTTGTGGTTGATGTACCACTAGATTCTGTCTGGAATGCATATACGACTAAAAAAGGATGGGAAAGTTGGGTAGTTCCTATAGCAGAAATTGATTTTAAAATTAATGGAACTATCAGAACTAATTATAACAAGCATGGTACGATTGGAGATAGCACTACGATTACCCTTAAAGTAATTAATTATCTTCCAAAAAAGTTGATCACTTTACAAGCAGAGCTTACAAACAATTTTCCGGATTTTATAAAAAAGGATGAACAAGATCTTTATAATATTATACATTTTGAGCCTATATCGCATAAACAGACAAAGGTAACCTCTTACGGAATTGGATATAAAAACAACCCAAAGTACTTGTCATTAATGAAGTTCTTTATTTCTGGAAACGAAATGTCATATCAGCAATTAATTGCATACCTTGAAGAAGGAAAAGCTGTAAAATTCTAACATTATGGATCAAGCATTACAAACCATGATCAACAATATGCCTGAAAAAACAGGTAAATCATTAGATGAATGGAAAGAGATTTTAAAAAGAAAATCGTTCGAGAAACACGGTGAAGCTGTTACATTTTTGAAAGTAGAACACGGTGTAACTCATGGATTTGCCAACACCATTGTTTCATTATCCAAAGAATCTAATGAAACTCTGGAGGGTTTGGTAACAAATCAGTACAATGGTAAAGAGAGTTTACTTCCCATCTATGAAAAATTGATTTCACTTGTTGAATCTTTAGGTACTGACGTGGTTAAAACACCTAAAAAAACAAGTGTAAGTATTATCAGAAAAAAACAGTTTGCGCTCATAAAGCCAGCTACAAAAACACGAATCGATCTTGGACTTAAGCTTAGAGATAAGCCTACCACAGCGCGATTAGAAAACTCCGGACCGTTTGGTACCATGTGTACACATCGTGTACGTCTCACATCTGCGAAAGAGGTTGATACCGAGCTTACAGAATGGCTTAAAGAGGCATATGAAGAGGCGAGATAATGGCGCATTCAATCTTAAATCTATCGTTAATTCTTTGGTACATTATTAAAGTAACTTATTGCTTTAAACTTTATATTTTATTTATGATCTAATTGATCTCTAAATCTAAATTAATCAAGATATTGTTGCTGATTATTTATTTTTAAAAACAAATTTCATATGAACATTACGTTAGAACAAGCAGAAAAATAATCACTGCTGCAAAAGAAAAATAGATTGCGTTACATACTAAAATGAATATCTCTGTGGTCAATGCAGGAGCAAATCTGATAGCTTTTGTTCGTATGGATGGTACCCTGGTTAAGCTCCTTTGATATTTCATTAAAAAAAGCAAAGACGCTCGTTTTTTTGATATGAATACTGGCACTATTGGTGAATTATCGCAATCAGGAAGTTCTTTATATAATATAGAACATTCTAATGGAGGACTGATCGCGTTCCCTAGCGGAGTTCCTATCAAAAACAGAAACGATGAAGCGATTGGAGCAATAGGCGTACATGGTAGTACCGTAGAAAATGACCATGCTGTTGCAGAATCCGGCGCTACTGCCTGTAACAAGTTAAAAATTGTGATGTAGATAATTATAACGCTCATAATATACACACAGTTAGCCTAGTTTAATTCTATTTCTAACTATTAATAATACTACAAACATGAAAAAAATAGTTAGTTACATCTGGCCACTTACTAAAAAAGTCCATTCTAATATCAATGGAACGTTAGAGGTTACCTGGATGGATGGTAAAAAAGTCTTAGATAGTGAAACTGCCAACTACTCCTACGGTTCGTTACAACGAGTTTTAAATTATGGATTATCGAAAATATATTTTGATAGTAAAGCAAGTATTCTAGTATTAGGGATGGGTGGTGGTAGCGTAATTGATTCACTAAAAAATAGATACCATCACAATGGACATATAACTGCTGTAGAAATTGATCCTGTTATTATTGAATTAGCAAAAGATGAATTCGATGTAGTAGCAAATAAAAATCTAACTATTATTTCTGATGATGCACTTCATTTTGTAAATAACTGTAAAAACTCATTCGAACTGATCATCATTGACCTTTTTATTGACCTAAAAGTTCCTTCTCATTTCTATTCTGTTGAATTTTGGGATCAACTACTCAAATTGATTAAACCAAAAGGCAATATCCTCTTTAATGCAGGTGTCCAACTTAAAGACAACTCTAATGTGCAACCTTTGATAGATACATATGCTGAAAAAATTGAATTTCAATTACACAACAATGTGCACAACACGAATACGCTCCTTATCGCAAGAAAAAAATAGTATCTTCGTGAGTGATCCTAGTTCACATCAAAATGAATGCAAAAAACCTTATTGATACCGCACAAACGATAGCTTCTTATATTCACAGAACTCCTGTATTAACGTCAAGACTTCTCGACGAAACTGCTGGAGCCGAATTGTATTTCAAGTGTGAAAACTTTCAGCGTATGGGAGCCTTTAAGATGCGTGGTGCTACGCACGCGATTCTAAAACTATCTGATGCGCAAAAGTCCAAAGGAGTGGTCACACATTCGTCTGGTAATTTTGCACAGGCACTATCATTAGCTGCCCAAAGCTTGGGCGTGAAAGCCTATATTGTCATGCCATCAGATGCTCCACAAGTAAAAAAAGATGCAGTAGCAGCGTATGACGGTCATATCATAGAGTGTCCGCCAACGCATAAAGACCGTGAAGAAACAGCCAATAAAATTCAGGTTGAAAAAGGAGCCACTTTTTTACACCCATATAATGATCAAAATGTAATTCTGGGACAAGGAACTGCTGCGTTGGAATTGTTAGAAGACCATCCTGATTTAGCTTATATATTTTCTCCCGTTGGTGGTGGCGGGTTAATTGCAGGGACTTCGTTAGCTGCTCATTTTTTTGGTAATAATTGTAATGTTATTGGAGGCGAACCTTTTGAAGTAGATGACGCCTATAGAGCCCTACAAAGTGGTAAACTAGAAATCAACGAAACTACCAACACCGCTGCAGATGGACTTAAAATGCCATTAGGCGATCTCACTTTTCCTATCATTCAAAAGCACGTTTCTGAAATTATCAGAGTACATGAAAAAGAAATTGTATCCGCTATGCGGTTGATTTGGGAACGCATGAAAATTATCATTGAGCCTTCTTGTGCGGTTCCTTTTGCAGCTTTACTTCGAGAAAAAGAGCGTTTTAATAATAAAAAAATTGGTATTATCCTATCTGGCGGAAATGTAGATTTAAGTAATTTACCTTTTTAGCTGCGGCTGTTACTCGTTATTAATTTTTAGTTTTTTCAAAAGAGGAATTTTTTAAATCGATACCGTTACTTTTTATGGACTTTGTATTTTATTTTTATAAAAAAAATGATTTTACCAAGAAAAAAAGTTCCGCAACTAGTATTAGATTTGATCAATGACACCACTTGGAAACTATCAGAACAAGACCCTGATAATTTTACTTTACTTTTATTTTATAGGGGGTTGCATTGTCCTATTTGTAAAAAGCAGTTGGAAGAACTTTCAGAAAAATTAGATGATTTTGTAGAGAAAGGAGTACATGTTATTGCCGTTAGTTGTGATACCGAAGAAAGAGCCAAAAAGACAGGAAAAGAATGGAAAACTTCCTCATTACCAATAGGCTATAATTTATCGGTTGATGAAGCACGAAAATGGGGATTATACATATCTTCTGCTGAGAGTGATAAAGAACCTGAACATTTTTCAGAACCTGGTTTATTTTTGGTACGACCGGATCAAACCTTATACTTCTCTTCCATCCAATCAATGCCATTTGCCAGACCTCATTTTGATGATATTTTAAAAGCAATTGACTATGTTTTAAAAAATAAATATCCCGCTAGAGGAGAATCATAAATCGATTTACTCTAAGCGCCTATATATATCCTTAAAGATCTATAAAAAAAGCATATCTCCGGATATGCTTTTTCATTTATATTGCTTTTACTCTTTGTACATGATTATAAAAAAAAGCTAATGGTTAACTAATTGATAAGAACAGTTCAATCATTTAAGTTTATATTATTGACTACATACCTTTAGTTTTGTTTAAACAGAACTTGTCAATGAAAAAATTTCTAATATTATTTATCTTTAGCTACTTTGAATTATTTTCTCAAAATTTTTCAGAAATAAATAAGGATTTAACTCTTAGTGATTCTCTTACTAAATCGACTGAAGTGAGAATCTATTAAGGAGGTGGAATAACTAATTATTCTTCACTTTTTATAATGTATAAAGACAAATTCAAAAAATGGAAAGCAGAATTTTATGAGCATTATTCAAAAGTTGATGGACAGGCTGAATTGCGGATAGAAAAGCAAACTCTTAAATCTGAAAATGAAATGGAATTTATTTTTAAAAATTTCATTCGAAGTCATATTTTGAATTTGCCCGATATGAGAAAAATTCAATGGAAAATGGTTAAACGCGGAAATGTAGAAAAAATCATAGATACGATTAGAGGGAAATTTTTTGAGGAATATCTCTCATCTGAAAGAAAAATTATGATCCTTGATGGAGAAGGATTTATCATTAAAGTGAAACACAATGAACAAACCAACTGCTTCGAATATTCCAATCCAGAAAGTTATCTAAAACATTATCCAGAAATTGACGAACTAATTTATATGTACGAAATTATAAATATAATTAAAGTAGAGTTTAATATATGGGGTAAATAAATATACTTACTTCTGGAAATAGACAGTATATACAGTATATACAGATAAAGATACCTCATTTTAAAATACTACAGATTTATACTAATTCTACTAACTATGTTTATTGTAGAACTAGAATCCAATTCCAAATCCTCCTTGAACCTGGAAACCCTCTTTCGAAGCAAATGCGCCTAACCTAAAAGAAAATGTATCCGCACCTGTTACCCAAACTCCACCTCCATATGATGTATGCCAAGTATTTGATGTATCATTATCTACCCAAACCCTACCATAGTCAAAACCTCCATAGGTTCCTAATGTTACCGGGAAAACAGAAGTTATAAATCGTTTAATTCTGGCTTTTAAGTTTGTACTTTGGTAGAAATAGGTTTCTCCGGTAAACCGTTCATTTCTAAATCCTCTTAGCCCATTAACTCCTCCTATTGTTGGAGCATGGTAAAAGAAATAATTATTTCCAATATTTGCTTTGATCTCTGCGGTTGTACCCAATACCAAATGCCCAGAAGGTATTACTTTATGATCTGCACCTACTTTGAACGCTATATATCCAAACTCATTTTCTGAAACATCCAGGTTTTTTTTATAACCACCATATAATTTTACCAAAATAGATTTGGTTGGAAAATCTAATGCATTCTGACTGTCTATTTCGATACCGGCTTCAGCTCCAGCATAATTCTGAGTTTCGAAAACTAATGGATTTACGTTAGATGGAGTGAAGAATCTTGTTGGATCTTGGTTAATTCTAAAGGATTCAAATAGTGCTTTTGCGTACAATGATCGATAACTTACCTTTGCATCAATATGTACTTGTTGCGTTTGAGCTCTATTAAAATCTAAACTTAAATCATCATCAAAATTTTCTGTATCGTTTCCAAAACCAAAGAAATTATTGGCTACTGTGTCTGTCGTAAGATAACCATTTAGTGTTAAATTCCAATTTGGAAATATGTTAGCAAAAATTCCGGTATACGAAACATCAAATCCTTGAAATTGAAAATAATAATTCCCGCCTATAGTATGTTGTTGCTTAAAATCTCTTCCATCACCATGAAGTCCAAATTTTGTGTACGTATCGGTTACTCCCATAAAAAAACCATCATCATTTCGCAATCCAATTGTAGGTACTAATACATTATAGTTCTCTTGGAAATAACGCCAGTGTAACATATTGGTTTCATACAAATTTGTTAACTGTTTCGAAGGTTTTTTTTCGGTAAACTCTGAGTCTTCAAATTTCCAATCGTATACTTTTACTCTTTTTTTGTTTTCTATTTTGTACGTATCCTTTCCATAGCCTCCAACAATTTTAATTTTACTATAATCATCTCCATCTCCGTTAACAATAAAAGTATCATCATCATTTAAGCCATATATCAATATTATTTTAGTTTCTTCACTATCAAAAGTTCTATCAAAAAATATTTTATTTTTTTTATCACTCAATTTACGCTCCCCAACAATCTTTGTTTTTCCTTCTGGCAATCTTGTGATGGTAAACAAATCATCCTTATGTGTACCAGATACTACAGCTTTTTTATTTAGATATGTAGCGTACTGTGCTGCATATTGATCCAAAAGTTTCAGACGGTTTTTAAGATGACTTTTAATCTTAGCAGTGGTACTATCCTGTACTTCTATAGGCAGACTTGTAAATGCTTGATCAATTTCTTCATCTTTTAAGTTACTTTGGATATACTTTGCTTCTTCAATCCATGTGGACACGCCATATTCATCTATAAAAGTTTGATCGAGATTATGAGCCTCTGCATTAAACCATTTTACGCTTTTAATTTTATCAGCGTACGACTGCCAAGGTCTGGTAGGTGGAGAAAACATCTTAATGATAGGCATAGCTACTCCATCGAACTTAGAAAAAGTATTATCTCGGTCTCTGGGTACTGGTATGAATATCTTATCGTCGTTGTTTTTTTCGTACTCTATCCATCTCCATTGATCTTGATGACGATCCCAATCGCCTATCAGCATATCAAAAATTCTGGCTCTTATATATGCTTTCTGATCTATTGTATAGGATTCATCTTCCTTTAATTTTTCTAATACATCAGTGGTACTTTCAAATTCTGATATTTTTCCAGGCGCATCTGGATTGGTACGATTATAACCTTTATATCCTTTTTGATTGTCTGAGGGTCTTCTTTCTATATAATATAGTTCATCCCCAAACTCTTCATTATATGCTTCTAAACTCTTTTGTTTTGGCACATAAAATAATTTAGTATCCGAATGATTCACTGCCACCTCTTCTGCTAAATCGTTGATCACCATTTGCATAAAAGGATGAGCGGTAGTAAAGAAATCCGAGACTATTTCTTCGGTAAACGTATCTTCATAATCTTGCGAATTATAAGATACTCCTTTCATCTTGTGGGTTAGAAATTTGAGTGCTTCTTTCTTTAGAGATCGCATAGCATACTCTCCATTATTTTTATCAATAAGCCTTAACGAGTTTGATTGATGCCCGCCCCCTTTCTTTTCGACCGTTAATCCACCATATAATGTATCCAACAGTACTACTGGAACTGTAACTTCCTTCCCATAGTAAGACCTGTAACGTTTACCCCATAAAAATTTATAAAAACCGGTTTTATCAAGTTCTTCAGAATCTGTGATAATTTTTGTCTTTTTAAATTTTGGATGTTGTTCTGCCTTGTAATCTACATTTTCGTATTTCTTAAAAGCGTCAACTGTTTTAAAGGTAAAATCATCATTTTCATCTGCAGTAATAAAAGTGACTTTAGACGAACCGTCATCATAATACGTAAGTTTAGAAAAGCCTGGAACACCATAGGTAAATTGTCCTTCATAACGAAGCGTTCCACCAGGTGCAAAAATAAAATCTTTTGATCGTTTCGTTGCTTCGGCACTACCGAAAGAACCACTTATAACCTGGTGTATGTTATTTCCTTTTAAATATTGAAGGCTCTCTTCGTGTCCTGATGCAATGGTAACCCGATCCGATTTTTTAGCAATTGCACTTACCAAAATTCTCAAATAACGGTATCTTGGAAAATCCAATTGATTTTTGGACAGATTTGATAAATCCCCTACTTCATCAATGAGGGTTCCAACTACTGGCAAGGGTACTAAATGCTTAGAAAATGTTTCGTGTCCAGCATATTCTCCATTACTAAAAATGGGGTGGTGCATTACGATCAATACATTTTTGCCTTGTGCATCATTAATATATCCTTCTAATTCCTCAGCAAAACGCCTTCTTGTAGTAATGTCTGTGCATTTTCTATTTATCTCTTCTATTCGATCCCAATTACTAATAAACCAAAATGAATTAATAATGATCATATCCAATTGGTCATTTACTACTATATGTTCTAACGGGCATCCGTTTTTTTCTTTAAATTCTGCATCAATAGATTTCTTTCTCTCCACATAATCTTCATATTCTTCTAATTTATCGATGTCAGCGTCTTTCCATTCATTGACTCCGTGCATAAAAACGGTTTCTCCTTCAAACGTATCAGCAAAATTTAGTTGCTCATCCAGTAAACGAAAGTCTTTCTTATCTTGATCCTTTTTTTGAGAAATATTATCTCCTAAAAAAATAAGGGTGCTATTTTTATTCGCAGCTTTTAACTCTGATGAAAGTTTATTTTTCAGAGCATCTAAGGGTTTTTCCTTATCCTGATTTCCATATCCTCCTACCAAGTAAAAGGTATGACTTACTTTTTTTGAACCCAACAAATTCTGCTGCTTGGTTTCTATAGATTGAGGTTGAAATGTAGCACACGCCTGTAACATTAAAAAAAAGATGGTAGTATAAAGTAGATATGGATTGTTTCTCATATAAAACATAAATTATTTTAGCATATATAATTATTAGATCACTTTTTATATAAAGAGATTCTTAACTAACCTGCAATTACCGGTTTCTTGTTTTCAATTATTACCTCGAATAAAATTATTATTTGCTTATATGGTCTATACATGATGGTATATTAAATATCAAGTAGATTATTATCCTGAGTACTTGTAAATAATCAGCAGAATGAAATAATTAAAAACTATTTAATATAAATTTAACAATCTCGCACACACCCTATAAACAATATACTCCTGGCCAAAACTCCTAATAAATTAGTTTTAAAACTAATAGATTAGTAGTAAAACTAATTTATTAGGAGTATGTTTGTTCTATCAAATTTCAAGATTATGCAAAAGTTAGCAAAAAGAGAGGAACAAATTATGCAGAGTTTATGGAAACTCGAAAAAGCGTTTATCAAAGAAATCATTGAAGAACTACCGGATCCTAAACCTCATTATAACACAACTGCTACTATTGTGAAGATTTTAGAAGAAAAAGGTTTTATAAGTCATAAAGCATTTGGTAATAGTTTTCAATACTATCCTTTGATTTCTAAGCAAGCGTATCAAAAAGACGTTTTAGGAGAGGTAGTCCATAATTACTTCGACAATTCACCAATGGCATTAGTGAAATTTTTTGCGAAAGAAGAAAAAATAAATACCGAAGAATTAGAAGAAATTATAAAACTCATAAAAAGTAATAAGTAATGGCATATATCGTTTACAGTGCAGCACTTATAGGTTTATCGTATATCGTCTATTCAATATTCCTTTCTAAAGAGACTTTTTACCACCTAAATAGATTGGTGTTACTAGGTTTGATCCTTTTATCATTTTCTTTACCATTTATTTCGGTACCCGAAAACCTATCATTCAGAACTATGATTTTTCAGAAAGCTGAAGCTGAAAATCAAATTACTGAAGTCACTGAAATTCCATTTATCAGCAATGATACTCTAAATGATATATCTGAGCAGTCGGTAATCAACCCATCAAAAAGTCTTACCGACACTTCTACTCCTTCTATAATTGCTCTAGACTGGAAGTCGATCACACTATATATTTATATGCTGGGAATAATGGCTTTTGGTATTAACTTTTTAATTCAATTAGCTGTATTACTATCTAGAATGATACGATATCCGAGTATGGAAGTAGATACGTATAAAATAGTAGAAACCGATACAGATCATGCTCCTTACTCTTTCTGGAACAGGATTTTTATAAATCCAAATCAGTACGATCCCGACACCTATTTACAGATCCTAAAACATGAACAGATGCACATCGCAGGTAGACATAGCTTGGATATGTTACTGGTTGAGTTACTGGTTACTGTGCAGTGGTTTAATCCGTTTGCGTGGTTATATAGAAAAGCCATTGACAACAATCTAGAGTATCTGACAGACAACGGCATGCTCACGAAAGGCGAGGATAAAGAAATTTACCAAATGAATTTACTTAAAGTATCAACCCCAAATATGCCAACAGGTTTGGCAACAAGTTACAATCAATCATTTCTCAAAAAACGAATAATCATGATGAATTCTAAAAAATCAACTGCAAAATCAGGATGGAAATACCTAATCATTATTCCCCTACTGACCGTAACCGTATTATCATTTAATCCAGTACGTACCAATCCATCAATGGCGGAAACTGATAACTCGTATCTTAACGATTTAAAAGACCCGACAGACCATCATTTTAAAGAGTCTAAGTTCAAAAACGATTTTACAAAAGGAGTTTGGGATGCAGAAGTTGGTGGAGGAAAACTATGTATTATGTACCGAAGCGCAGAACCTCTTAAACGAAGTTATTGGTCTATAACCAGATGTTATGGCCCCTCTTTCTTTGCTGGCTTTCCAGCTGGTGACAAACAGAAATTAGAGGTTACCAGAGATGCCGGAACGATGATTTATATTGGTGAATTCGAAAATGGAATCGGAGATGGAAGATATACTTTTACACCTAACGCTAATTTTAGCAAAGCATTATCACAACAAGGGTTTACAGTAGACAACAAAGAACTTGTACATTGTTTCCTTACGGATTTTGACACTCCATATTTAACTTATCTAAAACAAGAAAAACTTTCTTTAAGTCAGGATGACTTTGAGGATATTATTCATAAAGGACTGTCTCTTGATAAATTAAAAATGTACCGAAAGGAACTCTCTAGATTAGGATACAATGACTATACAATGAATGAAGTTAGCAAACTAAATCTATTTGACGTAGATGTTGCTTATATTCAGTTTATTAATAAAGTAAATGGTCAAAAAGCAACGTTAAAAGAAATCACAAAAGCCAAAATTCATAACCTTTCTCCAGAGTTTATTAAAACATACAATGATAATGGGTATAAAAAGATGTCACTTAATGACTATATGAAGTTAAAAATCCATAATGTTTCTCCGGATTTTATAGCTGATTTTAAAAAAGAGGGATATGTAAATATCTCTGCAAAAGAAGCACAAAATCTTAAGATTCATAATGTAACACCGCAATATATTCAATCATATAAAGACGTCGGATATAAAAACATTTCGCTAAAGGAAGCTAAGGAATTGAAAATCCATAATGTTACACCAGCATATATAACCAGCTTTAAAAATGCTGGATACCCTAACATTACCCTAAAAGAAGCTAAAACTCTAAAAATTCATAATGTAACTACGGATCTTATAAAATCTTATAAAGAAGCCGGTCAGACTACTATATCTTTAAGAGAAGCAATCAAATTAAAGATTCATAATGTTTCTCCATCACAAGTTACCATTGCTAAAAAGAATGGACAATCTAGCTCTACCAGTAGTTCTGGAAAAGGGTATCAAGAAGTGCAACAAACCCCAGGAGATTTCATGAAGCAATTTAAAGCACTTGGTTACGAAAATATCACGGTAGATGATATCATTTCGTTTAAAGTTCATAGCATCACACCGGATTTTATAAAAAGGTATCATGACGTAGGATATAAAAACATTCCTCTGAATGATGTTGTAGGACTAAAAATTCATAATGTAACTCCAGAATTTATTGAGACTTTTAAAAAAGTAGGATATAACAATATCACATTAGAAGAAGCGATGTCTTTAAAAATTCATAACATTTCTCCCGACTCCGCCGCCAAGTATGTTAAAATTGGATATAAAGATCTAGACATTGATGATTTGATGTCTCTTAAAATTCACAATGTTTCACCAGAATATATAGCAGAGTTCAAAAAGACCCGATTTGGAAATCTTTCACTAGATGATATGCTTTCATTTAAAATCCATAATGTAACACCAGCATTTGTAAAACAGTTCGAGGGTATTGGATATAAAAATATCACAGCCGATCAAGCACTGAGTCTTAAAATCCATAATGTGACACCAGAATTTGTGAAATCATTGAAAGATCAGGACAAGGATATATCTCTTGATCAAGCTATCCGGATAAAAATTCATTTTTAATTCTGAATTATAACCTAGCCATATTCATCAATCAATAAAGACTGCTAATCTCATATGATTAGCAGTCTTTATTTTACTCGTATCTTAGAATAATGGAAATATAAGTTGATGATGTCTATCTAACTTTTTGTATAGTAAAAAAAACAGGTGCCAATATTTAACGTGAACTCAATGCTGTTTTGTAACATTTCAATGCAAGCTCTTAGATTGACAGCTATACGGTAGTGCTATCAAGTACGACTTTCCTTTTTACAGTTTGGTTGTTATGAAGTCATGTTAAAAATCACTTTCCATATTTTTAATGAGTTATCATTCATTCTTCTAAAAACAAATAGATTTTTAGTACTAAATTTATGTGATGTACTCTGATCCATAGGATAAAAAGTTCCCGTAACCTTACCGTGCATTAGTACAATTTTATCAAAAGAATGCATTTCAGTTATTTCATGTTTCATAAGTGCAAAACCAAGTTGCTTTTCTTTGGTTATATGTTCAATTAATGCGGTTTTATTTGTAATGATGGGAGTATTTGGTGCCATATGTACTAAATCATCGACCCATACTTGCACTTTATCTTTGGATGTGATACGATGATCATCTAGAATTTTTAGAATGGCTTCTACTGATGCTCGATCTTGATTTTTAGAAAAGCTTTGAGATACCTTCTCTTTTTTACATTGCACACATATCAGTAAGAATATTAAAAATATAGTAATAGGTATTCTTTTCATGGGTATTATTTTTTTTTCAATTCATTAAATTGATACTTGTTTATTCAAAATAGTTAGCGTGCTCACTGGCTATAATTTAGTAGCTATTATCTACATTTATAGTTAGTGTGTATGCAGTCCTATTTGTCTATGTATTCTCAGCGAATTATCTTTTTCTCTACGCCAGTATGAAATTCCGGTTCCAGCAGCATCTCCAGAAAATTCAGGAACTGTCCAGGAAACATAAAACCCTCCATATTTAATGTAACCACTGTCTACAGTATCATATGCATACGTCATTAGCTCAAGAGAATCTATTGTTGCTGGATTACGATAATATGCTTTAAAGTGATTCAACAAAACGGTTTCCCCTGTTTTAATAGTATCTGCAAAAGGAAGATACATTCCATCATCTGTGTATGCATCAGCAGTTTTTTCGGGAACTCTGGCAATCACATTACTTTTTCCCAGAACTGTATACGCTTCTAATTCTCTTGGTATTGTAATAGCTTTAAGTACAGATGTACTAGCTTCGGCTACCAAAAAAATAGTCGGATCATCAACTTGTTGTAAATATCCAAATCCTTCTGCACGTAACGTTAGTTTTCCATTGGTATTCTTTTTCCAAACATTAAGATATTTACCTTCTAATTTTTCTGAATTTTCGAAAAATTTGGTAAACAATCCTATTTCAATTATTTTGTCAGTAAATTCCAAAACATCTACAGTTTGTCTGCGATATTCTTCAATATTTTGTCTGGCAAACATGGTATCATAATATATTTTAATATTGTTATTATTTACGATTAATGGGTTGTAATCTGTCATTAACAAGGACTCCTTGTCGTATAAATCACGTATTCCAAGAAATGATTTTGTTTTTGCAGCATGAATCATTTTTTGATTGTACTCATCTAAAAGATTCTCTATGTTTCTAGATGGAGTTGATGCATCTGTATTTTTGTTATTAGCGTTTCCGCAGGATGATACGATCATCAAAGCAAAGGCAAAAAGTCCATATTTTGTCTGCAATGCTTTTTTTTGAATATATACAGATAACATTCGGAATATAGTGTGACAACTTCTTTTCATAAGTGTTAATTTAGATACTTCTTAGAATTTTAAATGTTTGTTTAAAAAAGGCAACATTCTTGTAGCTATCCTTCCCTGGTCTCCCCAGTATTTGTTCCAAGGATCTCCTACAAATTCAATTCCCTGATGATCGACCCCAATATCCATCAATTTTTTACTAAATCTTCGATTAGAAATTATGTGTGCCTGCGTTTGATCAAATCTTGCCCAATCAAAAGCAATTGCTTTTAAACTTCTTAGGTTATCCGCATATTCATCTAATCTTTCATCTAAATGAAATCCTTTTTGCTCCTTTCGTATATTTTGTGGATGAAGTGTTACGCTACCATTTTTATCTTTTTCAAAAAGAAAATCGCAATACAAAGGAGGTCGATCAGGATTGGGAAGAAATGCCTGACAGACGCTTGTAAAGATCTTGGTTCTTATATCATCTCCAATATCTTGATATGATTTTGCTAATAACACTTGGTTCCAATTAACATCTAGAGAAACCCGTGGTAAATACCCTGAACCAGTTGCTACGGGATGCAGAGCGTAGACAACACTAAAGATTTCTGGATAGGTCATTGCCAGTTTTAATGCTCCTCTACCACCCATAAAATGACCTATTACAGCTCTACTATCATTACTGGAAATCGTTCTGTAATTCTTATCTATATAAGGAACTAATTCTTTTGTTATAAAGTCTTCCCAAAAGCCAGATGTGCTGGAGTTTTCATAAAGACTACCTATTGTAGAAGATGTGAAATCTGGTACGACAAAAATGAATTCCTTAGATACATTCTGTGCGATATTTTTATCTATAATTTCTGGAGTTTTATGATCCGAAATAATAGTATTTGGATTCTCGAACAAACTATGCAAATAGTAGACTACCGGATAGTTATTTTGTGATTGAGAATACCCTGGCGGAAGATAAATTTTTATATTTCGATGTGTATTTAATCCAATTTTGTTTTTAGATAAAATTTTGGAATGAATGGTATCATCAACTATTTTCCCTTTCAATGCATACTGTGCAAAAGTCTTTGAAGAAAAACATAGGATAAAGAAACATATTGCTATGGTCTGTAAAGAAACACACATACGCTTTATAACATACTTCATTGTATAAGATTTTATGCTAATAATTATAATCATAAGTAGCTATTTGTCTCACTATCTTTAGTGAACCATTTGGTTCCCTCCGCCATATTTTAA
Source organism: Aquimarina ulvae (assembly GCF_053613295.3). Lineage (NCBI taxonomy): Bacteria > Pseudomonadati > Bacteroidota > Flavobacteriia > Flavobacteriales > Flavobacteriaceae > Aquimarina > Aquimarina ulvae. The sequence continues at coordinate 109,674 of NZ_JBSIBP030000012.1, read as the reverse complement.
TACCCTTTCCTGTACTTATACCTGAATAATTGTCATTTCGCCAATTGGCTATGTGACTGGCGTAGTTTACTATATAGGTTTCTAAATCATCAACATGATTGTTCCTAATATCCAATTTCTCGAAAATAGGAAGCTCTGCAACGTGATTTTTAATAAATACTTCTAATGATTTTTTATCCTCATATATGGGTTGGTAACTAAACATGGCTACCGCATCACTTGCATATAATTGAGACCATAATGTATGATCCCCTTGGGATATGAACTCTTCCATAAATTCATTCAATGCTGCCAGTTCAAATCGTATATTATTATCTATAGGCAAATGTCCTTGATATGCGATCACTGTACCAGGGACTTTATCAAATTTTAGTTGCTCTGTAAGATCTGTATGATGATTATAATTCCATATCTCCGAAAGCAGAGAAAGATTGTTTTTTCCTTTCTTCCAAATATTCATGTACTTTCCTCTGAGCTCTTCAACTGTGGTCGTATTCTTTAACTGGACTTTCATGATAAACTCACCTAAAACACAGAGTTGAATACCTAAATCCAGTGTTTCTATAGGTTTTCTGTTGTATTCTACAATATCAAATCGTTCAAAAAATGCTTTGTAATAGATGGATGCATTCTTACTACCCAAAAGTGTCTTTTGAAAAGCTGGCATTAACCTAACATCTTGCGAATAGTAACTAGTTATAAGTTTAGGATTTGCTGTTCGCATTCCTGTATTATAATCTTTGGTAAATTTACTCAGGTAAGCACTGGTATTTTTCCTATTAATTAATACACCTTGTGCAACTAAACCTAATGTTCCTATCCAAAACGAAAATATTAAAAACAGCCTATTTATACTTTTTTCCATACTATACTGGTTTTTGTTGTTTTACTAAAGTATATTGAAAATGAATGTATTAAGGATAGTGATTGATAAAAACCAACTAACTATTGATAAGCAACCAAATTTGAGAGTTTACGATGATGACTTTCGATACAATCCAGTCTAAATACTTTCATCAATTATTTTGATACGTTCGTCAATAAATAAAGGGGGCTATGTCTGTTTAGAAAGTATTTTCATATTTTAATAAATCCTAAGCAATACATTTATGTATATTCAATTAGATGGTATTAAAGACTCTAGAGTGCTTGTCGGATTATATCGATATAAAGCGCACCACCTTCTGTTTTGGTTTGTGTATCATTATATGTGGTGGGCAATTGGCATGGGCAGTGCCAAAGATGCCGCATATAACATTTTCTTTTCAGCATATACTACTAAATTTCTTTTCTATTTTATTTTTCAGGCGGCCGCTGTTTATTGTAATTTATATTATTTGATCCCGAAGTTTTTAGAACAAAGAAAATATCTGGAGTACCTGCTCTTTTTTGCAGTAACAACTGTTGTTACAACGCTCATCATCACATCTGGATATTATGTAACCGCATACATATCCGGATCAGCATTTACAGAGTTGTTCGGGAATCTAACTTTTGGTCAATTAGTAAAATCTAGTCCTTTGTCATCCACCTTAGCAAGTATGACACTTGCGATGAGCATCAAACTGGCAAAGAACTGGATTAAATCACAACAACGACAACAATTACTAGAAAAGGAAAAAGTAGAAACTGAACTTAAATTTTTGAAGTCTCAATTTAATCCTCATTTTTTATTCAATACAATTAATTCCATATTTGTATTGATTCATAAGAATCCCGATATGGCTTCAGAATCACTTGCAAATTTTTCTGACCTCTTGCGATATCAATTGTATGAGTGCAATGAGTCTAAAATCCCTTTAGAAAAAGAAATAAATTATCTAAAAAATTTCATTGATTTAGGGAAACTACGACTTGACAATACCGTAACCGTTCATACCAAAATAGAGGAGCAGCGCTATGGTGATGTTTTTATAGCTCCTTTTATTTTAATGCCATTTGTCGAAAATGCTTTTAAACACTGCGCCCAAGGCGAAGATCAAAATAATTGGATTACCATACATCTAAGCTTTATCAAAAAAGATGTCTTTCTGGAAGTCGCTAACAGTATGAATCCTGATGCCCAACAGGATTCTGAAGATCTTTCTAAAGACAATGGGATAGGATTAAAAAATGTACAAAGGAGATTAGATTTAGTATATCGCGATCAATATGAGTTGTCTATAAAAAAAACAGGAGAAACCTATAAAATAAGACTATATCTACAATTGGATTCACCTCCTGTTTTATCTGAACAAGCAATCGCTCCAGTAACCTCTTTACAATCTTAAAAAGGAAATTATGGTTTTAAAATGTATTGTAATTGATGACGAACCCCTAGCAAGAGAATGTATTTCTAATTACGTAAAGGAAGTAGATTTTTTAGGACTAATGGGATCTTGCAGCAATCCTTTAGAAATTACCAAAATTAAAAACGCCCACGAAGCAGATCTCCTTTTTTTAGATATACAAATGCCTAGAATGAATGGCATCGAATTCTTAAAATCTATGAAATCAAAACCCATGGTGGTTATTACCACAGCTTTTCCTAACTATGCATTAGCAGGGTTTGATTTAGACGTAATGGATTATTTGCTAAAGCCTATTACATTTACACGTTTCTTTAAAGCGGTTTGTAAAGTTAAAGAACAGTATCTTTTAGTACAGAACAAAACGCATATTATGCCAGATCAAGAAGTTTCTAAGGTAGATCATGTTTTCATTAAATGTGAAAGTACTTTTAAAAAGATATATTTTGATGACCTACTATTTATCAAATCTATGCAGAACTATGTAGCTTTTCATACCATCGACGGAAAAAAGCACCTTTCTTTAATTCCGCTTAAAGAAGTTGCCAAGCAATTAGATTCCACTATTTTTATGAGGGTACACAAGTCATTTATCGTCTGCGTTCATAAAATTGAAGCCATCGAAACTGAAGGAATCATCATTGGTGCTCATCATATTCCCTTAGGGCGCAATTACAGAGTATCCGTTATGGAAAAAATAGTGAAAGATAGAGTATTAAAAAAATGATTCTATCACTAAGGAAACAACTATTAGTAATTCATAAAAAAGCTACTAATTCCCATTTTAGCAGCTTTTTGTTTATGAAACTAAAAAAAATACGGTTTTAGAAACCATGCTAGATATCTTATACTCTAGGTAGATCTCCCTCCCCTTTTAGCGGTAAGTTAGAGTTCCCCATTAGAAATGTATCTACATAATATGCTGCTTGTCGGCCTTCTGCAATAGCCCATACAATAAGTGATTGCCCTCTGCGTGTATCACCGGCCGCAAAAACACCTTTCACATTCGTAGCGTAATTATCTTCGGTTGCTTTAATATTCGTTCTGGCATCCATAGCGATTCCTAATTGCTCCGAAATGGTTGGTTCTGATCCTGTAAACCCAAGTGCCAGTAAGGCCAAATCACATTTCCATTCTTTTTCTGTATTCGGAATTTCTTTTAGAGTAAAACGTCCATTTTCTTTTACCCATTCTACTTCAGAAGTTATCAATCCTCTTAAGTTTCCTTTTTCATCTCTTAAAAATTCCTTTGTAGAAATGCTCCAATTACGTTTTGCACCTTCTTCGTGAGAGGAACTGGTGCGTAATCTCATTGGCCAAAAAGGCCAAGGTTGATTGGCTGGGCGTTCTGTAGTGCCCTTACCCATAATTTCAAAATTCGTTACAGAAGTAGCTCCTTGTCGTATGGAAGTTCCAATACAATCAGACCCTGTATCGCCTCCTCCAATCACAATGACATCTTTTCCGGTTGCTAAAATTTCTTCTCCCAAATCCTTTATTCTATCTACTCTACGATTGTTTTGTGGTAAGAAATCCATGGCTTGCACTACTCCTTTAAGGTCAGCCCCTTTTACAGGTAAATTACGGCGTACTGTAGCACCTGTGCATAATACAACTGCATCAAAATCTGCCTTCAGTTGCGATGCCTTCATGTCTTTTCCTATATGTACATTTGTTTTAAAAATAATACCTTCCTCTTCCAAGACAGCAACTCTTCGGTCGATTATGTTTTTTTCCATCTTAAAATCAGGAATTCCATAACGTAACAGTCCACCTACTTTTTCATCTCTTTCAAAAACAGTTACCAGATGTCCCGCACGGTTTAACTGTTGAGCAGCTGCCAATCCAGCTGGTCCTGATCCAATTACGGCAACGGTTTTCCCTGTCCTTTCTTTAGGTGGGTTAGCCTTTACCCAACCATTTTTGAAGGCTTCTTCAGCTATATTTTTTTCAATATTTTCAATAGTTACAGGATCCTCATTGATCCCAAGTACACAAGCCTCTTCACAAGGTGCAGGACACAATCTACCAGTAAACTCCGGAAAATTATTCGTAGAATGCAGTATATGTGCCGCTTTCTCCCATTTACCTCTATAGACCGCATCATTAAAATCTGGAATTAAATTTCCTAAAGGACATCCACTGTGACAAAACGGGATTCCGCAATCCATACATCTTGCTCCTTGATTTTTGAGTTTACCTTCATCCATAGGTACGGTAAACTCTTTATATTTTTTGATACGATCCTCAACAGGTTGGTACTGTTCAATCTCTCTTTCAAATTCTAAAAACCCAGTTATCTTTCCCATGTTTCTTATCGTTTATGCTTGTGCTAATTTTTCTTCTTCCAATCGTTTCAACGCCTGCTTATACTCTTCTGGGAAAATCTTAATGAATTTGGGCAATTCATTCTCCCAGTTTTCCAGAATTCTTTGTGCTAAAGGACTCAAAGTTGCATTGTAATGCGATTCTATCAATTCTTTTAATTCAATAATATCTTCTGGGATTTCTACGGGGTCCAGATTTAAGGCTTCTTTATTACAATGTGCTTCAAATGTCTTTTTATCATCATAAATATATGCAATACCACCAGACATACCGGCACCAAAATTTCTACCTACTTCTCCAAGAATAACCGCAACTCCGCCAGTCATATACTCACATCCGTGATCTCCGATACCTTCTACCACTGCTTTTGCTCCAGAGTTACGAACGCAAAACCGTTCTCCTGCTTTCCCATTAATGTATACTTCTCCATCAGTAGCACCATACAAGGTTACATTGCCGGTGATTACATTCTCTTCTGGCACGAGTGTAGCCTCGTCAGGTACTTTAACGATGAGTTTCGCTCCAGATAAACCTTTTCCCAGATAATCATTCGTATTACCATTTACAGCCATCGTTAATCCTTTTGTTGCAAAAGCACCAAAACTTTGTCCTGCGGCTCCTGTAAAATTCAGTTTCAGTGTACTGTCTGGTAATCCTTGGGCTCCGTATATTTTAGAAATCTCATTACTAAGGATTGCCCCTACTGCTCTATCAGTATTTGTAATATCAAAATCCAGGGTAGTCTTCTCTTTTCGGAACAATGCCTGATGTGCCTGTTCGATAATTTCGAAATCTATGGATTTCCCAAGACCATGGTCTTGTATTTCAGAATTATAAATCCCCACTCCTTCCGGTGCTTCTACCTTATGTAGAATTGGCGAAAGATCTACTCCTGCTGTTTTATAATGTTCTATGGCTCGTTTGCGATCTAATTTATGTACTTGACCTACCATTTCATTTATAGTTCTAAAACCAAGTTTTGCCATAATCTCTCTTAACTCCTGCGCAACAAAATACATATAGTTTACTACATGCTCTGGTTTTCCTTTAAACTTCTTGCGCAATTCTGGATTCTGTGTGGCAATCCCAACCGGACAGGTATTTAAGTGGCAAACGCGCATCATAATACATCCGGATGCAACCAATGGTGCTGTTGCAAAGCCAAATTCTTCTGCCCCTAACAGACAAGCTACGGCAACATCTCGTCCGGTTTTTAACTGTCCATCACACTCTAAAACTATTCGGCTACGCAAATTATTACCAACAAGAGTTTGTTGTGCTTCGGCAATTCCTAACTCCCAAGGTAATCCTGCATGTTTTAAGGAAGTCAGTGGTGATGCTCCTGTTCCTCCATCAAATCCCGATATGAGTACGACATCTGCTTTTGCTTTGGCAACACCTGCAGCAACCGTTCCTACTCCTACTTCTGATACTAACTTTACATTTATTCTTGCACTTCTATTTGCTGATTTTAAGTCATAAATTAACTGAGACAAATCTTCAATAGAGTAGATATCATGATGTGGAGGTGGTGAAATCAACCCAACATATGGAGTTGAATTCCGAGTTTTAGCTATTTCAGGATTTACTTTAGGTCCTGGCAACTGTCCTCCTTCTCCAGGTTTAGCTCCCTGAGCCATCTTTATTTGAATTTCGGCTGCATTTGTCAAATAATTAGAAGAAACTCCAAATCTGCCGGAAGCAACCTGCTTTATAGCACTGTTTTTCCAATCACCGTTAACATCTTTATAAAAACGAAGTGGGTTTTCTCCTCCTTCACCAGAATTACTTTTACCACCAATACGGTTCATCGCTACTGCAAGATTCTCGTGTGCTTCCTTACTAATAGATCCGTAAGACATTGCTCCGGTTTTGAAACGTTTCACTATTTCTGTCCATGGCTCTACCTCATCTAACGGAATCGGATCATAATTAGAAAATTCTAACAATCCACGAATCGTCATCAAACTTTTAGATTGTTCATTGATGAGATTTGCATATTCCTTATACGTCTTAGGATCATTATCCCGTACAGATTTCTGAAGTTTAGCTACAGAAAGAGGGTTAAACTGGTGTTTTTCTCCGTTACGTCTCCATCTATATTGTCCGCCTATTTCTAAATCTAATGTTGCATCTACTCCTCTTTCGATATACGCTCTTTTATGACGCTTCGCTATTTCTTTCTCAATTTCATATAACCCGATTCCTTGTATACGAGTTGCGGTATTTGGAAAATATTTATCTACAACGTTCGTATTGATACCAATACATTCGAAAAGCTGAGAGCTACGATATGAGTTGAGTGTAGATATGCCAATTTTATTCATTACCTTCAATACTCCTTTACCAACAGCTTTGTTATAATTATTTACCGCTGCTTCTGCTTCTAAGGCTGTGATATTGTGCTCCTTTATCTGCTCTTTTATGATTTCGTTTACCATATATGGGTTGATAGCACTGGCACCGTATCCAAACAACAAAGCGAAATGATGTACTTCTCTGGGCTCTGCAGATTCTATAATCAAACTAACCTGAGAACGTTTACCTAGTTTTTGCAATCCACTATTTATAAAAGAACAAGCTAATAAAGCAGGAATCGGAGCTTTATGTTTACTTACATTTCTATCGGAAAGAATAATAATATTGCTACCTTTATCAATAGCATCTGAAACCTTATTTAAGGTCAATTCCAACGCATCTTCTAAGCCATTAAGTCCTCTATTGATATTGTATAATATTGATATAGAGGTAGCTTTAAAACCTTTATCAGTATAGGTCTTTATCTTATCCAAATCTTCTTTGGAAATAACAGGGTTTTGGATTTTTAATTTCTTACAGTGCTTTTCATTTATATCAAAAATATTATGATCTGCTCCTAAGGTAAGACTGATATCCGTAATCAATTCCTCACGAATTCCGTCTAATGGAGGATTTGTTACCTGCGCAAACAATTGTTTGAAGTAATTATATAGCAATTGAGGTCTTTCTGATAATACAGCAATCGGTGTGTCAGACCCCATAGAACCTATTGGTTCTTTAGCCAACTGACTCATAGGAACAATAATTGTATCGATGTCCTCCTGTGTATATCCAAATAATTCCTTACGTTTTTCAATGGTTTCTTGCCCTAAAAATAATGGACAATCGTTATATTTAATATCTTTTAAGTATACCAAATTAGTATCCAACCATTTTCTGTAAGGATGTTTGGCTGCAATTTCTTCTTTGATTTCTTCGTCATTAACGATTCTTCCTTCAGCCATATTCACCAAGAACATTTTCCCTGGTTCCAAACGACCGTGAAACGCCAGATTAGTTGGCGCAATATCAACGACTCCGGTTTCTGATGACATGATTACATATCCATCTTTGGTAACAGTATATCGAGAAGGTCGCAACCCGTTTCTGTCCAATACTGCTCCTATATAATTCCCATCGGTAAAAGGAATAGATGCCGGACCATCCCACGGTTCCATTGCACAAGAATTGTATTCATAGAATGCTCTTTTAGCTTCCGACATTTCCGGATTTTTCTCCCAGGCTTCGGGCACCATCATCATCATGACTTCTGGTAAGGATCTACCAGTCATAAGTAATAGCTCTACTACCATATCCATAGATGCAGAATCTGACTTTCCTTTTAGAACAACCGGAAGTATCTTTTTAATATCCTCTCCGAACCAATCACTTTCTAATAATTCTTCTCTGGAACGCATTCTGGTGACATTACCTCTTAATGTATTAATCTCTCCATTATGACACATGTATCGAAAAGGTTGTGCAAGGTCCCAGGTAGGAAATGTATTTGTTGAAAAACGCTGATGTACTAAAGCCAACCTGGTTACTACTTTCGGATCCATAAGATCTGTATAGTATAGTTTAATATCTTCTGGCATTAACAGCCCTTTAAAAATTAAAGTCTTCGTAGATAAGCTTGGTAAATAGAAAAATTTACTTTCTGATAATTTAGAGTTATATATTTCGTGCTCCGTAATTTTTCGGGCAGTAAACAATTTAAGATTAAAGTCAAAATAAGACTGTTCCTTATTGTTCTTTCCAATAAATACTTGTTTTATGAAAGGCTCTGTAAAAGCCGCAATCTCTCCTAAGTGCACAGTATCAACCGGGACATCTCTCCAGCCTAGTAATACTAATCCCTGATCAGTAATACTTTTCTCAAAGGTATCAATACAGTATTGTCTTTGGTTCTCCTTTTTAGGCAGGAACACATTACTTACCGCATACGCTCCCGCTTCAGGCAATTCGAATTCACAATTTTCTACAAAGAAATCATGGGGAATGTCAATAAGTATTCCGGCCCCATCCCCAGTTTTGCCATCAGAACTTACGGCTCCGCGATGTTCTAATTTTTCCAAAATTTCAAGCGCCTTATGAATAATATCATTGGACTTTTTACCTTCGAGGCTACAGATAAATCCGGCTCCACAAGCATCGTGCTCGAATTCTGGCAGGTACATTCCTTGTTTCTTCATATTATTTCCGATCTAATGTGTTTCAAATTGTTGAAATTAACAAAACCTTAAGGAAGGAAAAAGAAAAACGATGCTTTGTGGATTACTTTTCTTAGCTCTTTAATAAAACATAAGTTTCACTAAAATAATCACAAAATAAAGACTTGAAATTACGAATTCGATAACGCAATTTTTTTCGAAAAACCTAAATAAAATAAGGGATTATCAGAATTTAAACTCGAATTATTTGTATGAAAACGTTTTCGTAAAAAACCGTAAATACGCTACTGCGAAATCCGTATTTATTTCGTTAAAAAATATAGACCCCCAATTTTTTAGGGGGTAAATATTTTAAAATGATAAAAATATAACGATTACCCTTCAAAATTTGGAGGCTAAAAAGTAATTCACATATTTTTGAGATAGATTTAACATTAATTTTAACTTTTTAGTCTTTATGAAGAAAATAGAAGCAATCATCAGAAGATCGAAATATCGTGTAGTAAAAGAAGCGCTACATGAAAAAGGTATTACATTCTTTTCTTATTGGGATGTAACTGGTGTAGGTAACGAAAAACAAGGACACGTTTATCGTGGTATCTCTTACAGTACAGCAGACATTCAAAGACGTTTTTTATCAATCGTTGTGAATGACGAATTTGAAGAAGTTGCCGTAGCTGCAATTCTGGAAGCCGGAAAAACCGGAGAAGTTGGAGACGGAAAAGTTTTTGTATCCGATGTAAAAGAGGCATACAGAATTCGTACTTCTGAAAAGGGTAGCTCTACAATATCCTAGATAATAAATAACCAACACAAATTACCAACTGAAAACAAAAAATAACTTTTAATAGTCAATTATACAATGGAAATGTTAACTATCAACAATGTATGGATGATGCTGTGTACAGCACTTGTATTTTTCATGCACTTAGGTTTTTCTTTTTTAGAAATTGGATTAACTCGTCAAAAAAACACAATTAATATTCTTTTCAAAAACGTCTTTATCATCTGTATTGGTTTATTACTATACTGTTTGGTAGGGTTTAATTTAATGTACCCGGGATTTGCTGAAGATGCCGCTGGTTTCATTGGTTTTGCTGGTTTTGGATTGAGCTCTCCTGTAGTAGAAGGCGCTTTAGACCTAGCATATAACGAGGGGTATACTTACTGGACTGATTTTTTATTCCAGGGAATGTTTGCCGCCACTGCTGCTACTATTGTTTCTGGTGCTGTTGCTGAAAGAATTAAACTTGGAACATTCATGATTTTTACGATTATATACGTAGGGGTTGTTTATCCGATTGTTGGTTCCTGGCAATGGGGTGGTGGATTCTTATCATCGTTCCAGATTGGTGAAGCCAAAGGGTTTTATGATTTTGCTGGTTCTACTTTAGTACACTCTGTAGGAGGATGGGCAGCACTAATAGCCGTATGGTTATTGGGATCTAGAATCGGAAAATTTAGTTCTGACGGTAAAGCTCAGGCAATTCCAGGACATAATATTCCATTAGCTGCTGCTGGTGTATTGATCCTTTGGTTAGGATGGTTCGGGTTTAATGGTGGTTCTGTACTTTCTGCAGATGCCGCAGGAACATCTCTTACACTAGTTACTACGTCTCTGGCCGCAGCCGCAGGTGGGGTTGTTGCTTTTATAGTATCTACACTACTATATAAAAATTATGATTTAACTATGTTCTTAAATGGTATCTTAGGAGGTTTGGTAGGTATAACTGCCGGTGCAGATCAAATGACACCAACAGATGCTATATTAATTGGAGCCATTGCGGGTGCGATCATCGTATTTGGTGTGGCACTAATTGATAAATTAAAGTTAGACGATCCAGTAGGAGCTATAGCGGTTCACTTAATCTGTGGTATCTGGGGAACACTAGCTGTTGGTATTTTTGGTGCAAAAGCTGGTCTTGATCAATTCTTAGTACAAGGGGTTGGAGTATTAGCTGCAGGTGGGTTCTGCGTATTGACTTCATTCATTATCCTATTTGCGCTTAAGAAAACTATTGGACTTAGAGTTTCTGAAAAAGAAGAGATTGACGGATTAGATGGCCATGAGCACGGAATGGATGCTTATGCAGATTTCAGAACAGACTAACATTAGAATTTTATTCTTGTTATACATATAAAAAGAGGGCGATTGTATATCGCCCTCTTTTCTTATTCGATTACTTTATAATTTCCATAGATAATGGGTAGGATGGCTCCTCTCCGTTATTAGCTTTAATTGCATTAATAATAGGAAATACTACACATAGAATACCTATTACGATTAAACCCAGGATTCCTAATCCAAATAAAAGGATTAGCGGAATACAGACTACCGCATAAATAAACATACTAATCTGAAAATTCATTATTGATTTTCCGTGATTATCCATCGCCAGCACCTGCTCTCTTTGGGTTAACCACAGTATTAATGGAACTATAAACCCACCAAAGCCAGTTACAAGATCTAGTAACTGTGATAAATGGGTAATAACTAATAACGATTTGTCTTGTCTCATGATTTTTTTGATTTTGGTTGATGATTGTTTAAAAATGCTAATAAAATTAGCAGTCTTTATCTATAGGACGCAAAAACTAGCAAATTGTTACAGTTTACCTTAGATATCTTACAAAAAAACATCCCGAAATATTCGGGATGCTTCTGTTCATAACTAAACTTAAAATCTATTGTTTATTTATTGGTTAGTTGATAATTAGCTTTCGTGTAGTAGACTCACCACCACTTTCAATACGGACTAGATAGATACCTTGTCCAAGGGATAAATTCTTTGCAGAAATTGTATTAACTCCCGATTGCAATGGTAACACTGCCTGTATTTGACCTAATATAGAAAATACGGTAGCATTTGCGTTTTTTACAAACGAATTTACATTTATCGTAAAATTATCATGGGTTGGATTTGGTGCTATTGTAACATCAGCAACGATACCTTCTGGCTCATCGCCCAATATAGTTCCTGTAGATTCTAAACCAGCCACTAAACTTTCTGCTGTTGCAGATTGTCCACAAGACCCTTCATATATTTTTACATTAGAAAAAACGGACGTATTTCCACTACCGGTGTCATTGTCATTGATAAATACCAATCGATCCATAGTACCTGTATAGAAGTTCCCTACCGGAATTATATACGTTGTTGTACCGCCTGAGTAATTGTCAAAATTAGTGATCCCATAATTCTGAGAACCGTGTACTTTGAAGTATCTATTCGCTGTTAGTGAATTATCATCTTCAAAACCTACTCCGTGAATTTCTCCTTGAGAAGAACTGCTAAAATTGAATTCAATTACTGTATTAGCCGTTACTGTATAATTTAAAGCGATATACTTCCATGTATTATTAGTCATTGATAAAGAAGAACCTCCGTTACCTACAGAGAAGTTTCCTGCTGCATCCTGATTAGAAAAACCATTGATTCCAAAATCATTAAAATTTAAACTATCACACGTTGGCGGCGGCGGTGTACTACCATTAGTTATATTAAGGTCGTCAATGGTAATATCTCCTTGCCAGCTCGTTCCTGTAACGACATTTAATCGCAATTGTACACTAGAATTACCTCCATAAACCGAAAGATCTATACTTGCGGTATTCCAATCGGCACCTTGATCTCCTGATCTGCTAAAAACGCTCACCCAATTCCCTGTGTTATTTGTTCTCGCTTCTACATCCAATGTTCCCACTGCATTTCCAGTCATATGATATTGAAAAGTAAGCGTTGGTGACGATACTCCTGCAAAATCTAAACAAGCAGCATTAAGGATCGCCTGTTTATTTGGGTATCCTGTCCCATTTCCAGAAGCTTCTACATAGATGTAAGAATTACCATCAACAGCTCCACTTGGTCCTGTTCCGGTAGAAGGTGTTCCGCCAGAATTTACTGTCCAATTGATATCATCACTTGCAGACTGAGACCATGCTCCTATAGATCCTTCAAAACTTTCACTATATGGAAATGAAGAAATATCTCCAGAACATTCTTCGGATGGTGGTGGTGGCGGTGTGCCTAACCCCATCGCATTCCAGAAGGCAGGAATCGTAGCTCGCTCTCCGGAGTTAGATCCTCCGGATCCCGAACAACCTCCATATGCGTGAACTCCAACGGCATTTCCTGTTGCCGTGTCTATAATTGGGCTACCAGAATTTCCTCCTGTGGTGTCCGTTCTATATCGTACAAAGGTATTTGTAGTCGAACTTAATGGTCCTGTATGAATTTGTTGTGTTTGATTATCAATCCCAGTATCAGTTCCGAAACCAGTGATTGTAATGTTAGCTCCGGGATTATCCTGCACTACATTGTATGATGCACCCTGTCCTTGAATTGGTGTTTGCCCTGTTTGAGAATTAGCAAAGCCTTCAAAAACTGCCCAATCATTTGCCTGGCTTGGACTATTGGGATAGGGTGATACAAAATTTCCTATTGGATATTGATCTTCTGGTCCTGGATGTACAATAGTTCTATCAGGATTAGATTTTGGCACATTAAATTCGATTATCTCGGCTCTACTACCCACACAGTGACCTGCAGTAACTAGTTTACCATTTGTAATGATCCAACCTGTACATCCTATTGGAACTATTCTACCAATAGCATCGTCCGCAGAATCCACCCTATCATCATTAGAACCACATTGTGATTTTATGGTAGGATCCAATTCCCCAACGCTCAATTCTGAAATATTGATTCCTACTGATCCATCGCTTGGAGCTACAGATAAAGTAACTGTTACTGCATCCCCATTAAAATAAGCACTAGAATTGTTCCAGTCCTTCATAGTTTTAGAAGTTAGAACCTGAGTAGCTCCATCTAACTTTGAAGTAACAGTAATTGTACTGTTATTGCCTAGGTTTACGTTCGTAAAGAACAGACGTAACCAGGTAGCTCCCGTTTCCGAAACTTCTTCCGTAATAACTTGCGAGTTGTTTTTACCCACAACTCCATCTGATTTTAATGTTACGTTATAAGGAGTTTCGTGTCTCGCTAAACTCTGTGTCTGAGAATAATTGACAAAGGGAATTAGCATACATACTGCGCAAATAGCCACAGTAATGTTGTGTTTTAATAACAGTCCCCTGCTATTGATTGAGTTTGTGCTGTGAAAATTCATAAAAATAAAAGTTTTAGTATATAGAGATTAAATTTAGTTACTAAACCTGCCGCTAAAGGGTAGTTAGACCTTTAACCGATATTCCATATAAAAGGTACTCAGCTGATACTGAACTCCTCTATACTATCACTCTATTTTACTTTTACTTTTTATCTAATCTTTGCCCGAACGATAAAAGTAAGGAAGAAAACATTGTCTACAAAAAAGTTTGAAGACTAAATTGAAAATCAAAACCTATATTATGTCTATTTTTGTGGACTGATTATTAGATGTATGATTCCACAAGACACCATAGTTGCTTTAGCCACTCCAGCCGGAGCTGGAGCCATTGCAGTGATTCGGGTTTCCGGAAAGGATGCCATTCGGATGTGTGCCCCTTTATTTCGTTCAATCAAAGGAAAAGATTTGGCTAAACAGAAAAGTCATACCATACATTTAGGACATATTTTGGATGGCGAACGCGTTTTAGATGAAGTATTGGTTTCTCTTTTTAAAGGGAGTAATTCGTATACAGGAGAACCAACTGTAGAAATATCCTGCCACGGATCCAGTTATATACAACAAGAAATCATACAGTTATTACTTCGTAGCGGTTGCAGAATAGCAAATGCAGGAGAATTCACTCTTAGAGCATTTATTAACGGAAAATTAGATTTGTCTCAGGCGGAAGCAGTCGCAGACCTTATAGCTTCGGATTCTGAAGCTTCTCATCAAATTGCTATGCAACAAATGCGTGGTGGATTTAGTAATGAAATTAAAAAATTGCGCGATGAACTTCTTAATTTTGCATCACTTATTGAACTAGAACTGGACTTTGCCGAAGAAGATGTAGAATTTGCCAATAGAGCTCAGTTTCAGGATTTGATATCCAGGATCACCAAGGTTTTAAAGCGTCTGATAGATTCTTTTGCGATAGGAAATGTAATTAAAAACGGAATTCCGGTAGCGATTGTTGGGGAACCCAATGTGGGTAAATCTACATTACTCAATGCTTTATTAAATGAAGAACGTGCGATTGTTTCTGAAATTGCGGGAACAACCAGGGATACGATTGAAGATGAAATCATTATCGGAGGAATTGGTTTCCGGTTTATTGATACTGCTGGTATTCGTGAAACTAAGGACGTCGTAGAAAGTATTGGTATTCAAAAGACATTTGAGAAGATTGAGCAAGCACAAGTAGTTATTTATTTAATTGATGGCGCAGCATTAACCATGGATAGTTTACAACAATTAAAAACTGAAATTGGTAAGATTACTAATAAATATCCTCAAAAACCCTTGATTGTGGTTGCCAACAAAGTCGACAAATTAGAACCATCTCAAATTGCAACACTGACTTCAGAAATTGAGAACATCCATTTGTTATCTGCCAAGCAGCATATGGGAGTAGAAGAATTGCAAAACAAACTCCTGGAATTTGTAAATACCGGAGCTTTGAGAAATGATGAAACCATTGTTACGAATTCTCGCCATTATGATGCCCTATTGAAAGCTTTAGAAGAAATTCAAAACGTTCAATACGGTATTGATAATGAACTATCCGGCGACTTAATGGCAATCGATATTCGGCAGGCATTATATCACTTTGGTGAAATC
This sequence comes from Aquimarina ulvae, assembly GCF_053613295.3. Taxonomy (NCBI): domain Bacteria; kingdom Pseudomonadati; phylum Bacteroidota; class Flavobacteriia; order Flavobacteriales; family Flavobacteriaceae; genus Aquimarina; species Aquimarina ulvae. The sequence continues at coordinate 93,857 of NZ_JBSIBP030000012.1, read as the reverse complement.
ACTGGTGAGATTACTTCTGATGACTTGCTGGGCAATATTTTTGCTAATTTCTGTATCGGAAAGTAATTATCTTTCTTTTATTTTCTAACTACTTGTTTTTATTGACTTTATAAGATTTTAGCATCTCTTTTTTGTTGCCCAATTGCTCTTTATTTCTTATATTTGTTGTTCAATTGTTGCCCTAATAGCTTATCTGTTGCCCAAATCATAAAGCAACAAATCAAAGCGAAATGATGCACCATATAGCACCACCAAGCAACATTGAGCTACAAGTAGCACCAAATGAGCAGTACAATTAAAATACCGAAATTCTGTCAATTCTGTGGAATGGCTTTTGTTGCACAAAAGACCACTACTAAGTATTGTGGGCATACTTGTGCAAGTAGAGCTTATAAACAACGTAAGCGAGAAGAAAAAGTACAAACCGCATTATCCGAGCAAATAAATAATAGCAAGCCTATATCTTCTGAAAACTTGCAAACTCTGCAAACCCTACCTACACAGGCTGGAAATCATATCAATCTAAGAGATAAAGAATTTCTAAGCATTACAGAAGCTGCCGATTTATTAGGTGCAAGCAGATGGACTATTCAGCGGATGATAAAACGCAACCAATTAAGCATTGCAAAATTAGGTAGGCGTACTATTATAAAACGGACAGAAATCGATAATCTCTTTAAAATTTAGCCTTATGAAAGTAACACTAAGAAAACGCAAGAAAGGAAACAAAATCAGTTTGTATTTAGATTACTATGCAGATGGTAAGCGAGAATACGAATATCTTAAATTGTACCTCACACCTGAACCAGAAAAAGGTACACTTTCAAAGGCAGAGAAAGACCAAAACAAATCGATACTTCAATTAGCAGAAAGTATAAGAGCTAAAAGACACTTAGAAATTCAGAATGATATTTATGATTTTCAAGATAAGGAGAAACTAAAAGGCAGTTTCATATTATACTTTGATGCACTCACAGAAAAGAGAAAAGCCAGTTTAGGTAATTATGGCAATTGGGATAGTGTTGGCAAGCATTTAAGAAAATACAGTCCAAGAGATATTTCATTTAGCAGAGTCAATCGTGAATGGGTACAAGGTTTTAAAGATTATTTAGATAAAACAGCACGAACAAAAAGCAACAAAGAATTATCTCAAAACTCAAAACACTCCTACTTCAATAAATTAAAGGCAGCATTAAAGCAAGCAGTTAGAGATGGGATTTTAAAATACAATCCTTCGGAGCAAGTCCAGGGATTTAAACAAGGAGAACCACAAAGAGAGTTTTTAACCTTAGAAGAAGTACAAGCATTAGTAAAAGCAGATTGCGAAAGCAAGCAGCTAAAAACTGCGTTTTTATTCGCTTGTCTTACTGGTTTAAGATGGTCAGATATAAATAAGTTGGTTTGGTCAGAGGTGCAACATTCTGATGAAATGGGCTACTACATACGTTTCCGACAACAAAAAACCAAAGGAGCTGAAACCCTACCAATTTCCGAGCAAGCACGTAATATGTTAGGAGAAGAACAGGAACAAACGGAGCGTGTTTTTAAAGGCTTAAAATATAGTGCTTGGCACAATGTAAAATTATTACAATGGGTAATGCGTGCAGGAATAACCAAAAACATCACGTTCCATTGTGCAAGACACACCTATGCAACCTTACAGCTTACTATGGGTACAGATATTTATACCGTATCAAAATTATTAGGACATAGAGAATTAAAAACCACTCAGATATATGCCAAAGTAATAGACAGCAAAAAGAAAGAAGCAGCTAACAAAATTCAACTCGATTTATAATATGGAACTAACTATTTTTAAAAGCATCATTTATGGAGATTTAAAACCTTGGGCAAGTGATGCGGTCAATGAAAAGTTTTACAGACAAAATAGGTCTGCAAAATTCATAAAGCCTACACAGACTATAAACGAGTATTACAAGGCGTTAAAGGAAATCCATAAGAACAAGCCTAATCTATTCAAAGAAGATGGTTTAGAAATCTATCTATTACAAACTGATACCGATATAAAACACGATATTCTGCATCCATTGGTTGAAATCCAATTAGAAGAACCAACCACAGCAACACAAAGGTTTTATCATTACTTACTTTTAAATGAAACTACAAGGCTATCGGATAGAGTTTTTAAATGTGTTAATAAAGACGTTGGAGAAATTCAGAAAAAAGAGATAGTTCAAAATGTAGTGAAATCTTGCAAAGACTTATTATTAAGAATAGGAACAGATCAAGACAGTTTTAAGCAAACCGACTTGACAGCTTATGTTATTCCTCAACTCATTACTAACGTAATTCGTTTTCTAAAGGAAACCGAAAAGTTATATCCTCAATTCCTTTCGGAATTACCTTCAAACAAAAATGAGCTTTACGGAGAACTACTTCAACAATCCATTCCAGATATAGAGATTGATAAGCCAACACCTGAATTTCAAACAGTAAATAATATTCTTTTAGGTATTGATAATTATAAGTTTGAAAAAGATACTCGTTTCTCTTTTGGTTTTACTGGAGATACAACAAAGCTAAAATCGGTACTCTCTTTACTCAATCGTGATATTGAATTATTGAATGAAGATAAAACCACAGTTGATGATTTATATGCAGTCTTTACAAGTAAAGACTTAAAGTTGGGTGCTCCACAAATTTATTTAGGTTGTCAAACATTAGAGTTTGCTTATAAAGTGAAAAAATTAGCATTATCATTTTCAAACTTATCTGAAACAACAATTGATGATTCCAACCTCTTTTTCTCAAAAAAAGGGAGTCCTATTTCAAGGGGAAGTCTATACAATGCGAACCAAAAACAACCCTATAAAAAAGAAGATATAGACAACATTTTCAGCCATCTGTAAATAAAAACAGTTAGATGTGTTAGATATAGTAGTTAGATGTTAGATTCTAACTGATTACCAGAGTGTTACGAAATAGTTTAGCGGTCAGAAATGAATGTTAAACCTTTTAAATCGTAACAAAATGAGTAACGAAAATTTAATTTTAGAAAAGCTCAACAGCCTTGAGCAAAAGATAGAGGAACAAAACCTCTTAAAGAAAGAAGTACTAAACTTCAATGATGCCTGTAGCTATTTAGATATAAGTGCTTCGCATCTGTACAAACTTACCAGTCAGAAATTAATACCACACTTCTGCCCACAAGGTAAAAAACTCTATTTCAATCGTACCGAGTTAGACGAATGGTTACAGCGTAACCGTCAATCTTCTACGGACGAAATCGAAAAAGCAGCAGCCAATTATCTAATTCAAAACAAACGCAGTTAGATATGGGCTTTTATCATCCTTTAGACGAAAAGTTAGAACAGATAGACGATAGACTATCAGAACTAACGCTTATGCTTAAAGACAAGCAAAGAAGCAATCCTGACCAAGTGTTTTTCGACACCCAAGAGTTTCTACAGATAATGAATGTAAGTAAGCGTACCGCTCAATATTGGCGAGATAGCGGACTCATAGGCTATTGCCAAATTGGGTACAAAATCTATTACCGCTTATCAGACATACTCCAATTGTTAGACCAAAATTTTAAAGCACCTATCAATGGAAAATAATCACATAAATACTTCTAAAATGGCATCATCTACTATATATAAAAATTTCAATCAACCCATAGGAAATAAAGCCTTACTACTAATAGTAAAGGACGTTATTGAGGGCAAATACAAAGAACCCATTGAAGCTATTCGTATGGCTATTGGAATGGGTAAACCAGAGCGAGCAGACCAATTCAAAAAAGAATTAGTTGCCTTTACTCCTTCCGCAACTTTTGAAGGTGGTCGTAAAATGGAATACTTTAAAAAGTACAGCGGATTTGTACACTTAGATTTTGACAAGTTGGAACCAGACGAGCTTCAAGAAGCGAAACAGAAAATACAATCCATTCCTTTCACTTTTGCTTGTTTCGCAAGCCCAAGCGGAAATGGGCTAAAAGTATTTATTGAAATAAATACAGATACAGAACATCATAAAACCGCTTATGCACAAGTGCAAGCGTATTATGAAAAAGAAGTTGGTATTGAAGCAGACCCAAAATGTAAAGACATTACAAGGTTGTGTTTTGTGTCTTATGATCCTGACGGATATAAGAACATACAAAACGAAAAGTTCAAGGTAAAAACCGAAACGGTTTTACAACCTCTCACAGCATCAACACCTAAAACAGTAGTAACTCAAAATCCTATTCCTAATGAAAATGCCAATAATTCAGAAACCTTTACCGAGTGTATCACATTCACCGAAAACAAAGAAAGTTATGCAGACGGCAACCGGAACAATTTCATATATCAATTGGCTTGTAATTGCAACAGGAGAGGAATCGTGTATGATGATGCTTTGCATCTTATTCTAAATACTTATGACCTAAACCAAGAGGAAATAAAAGCATCTGTAAAATCAGCTTATGATAACAACGCTATGCAATTTGCGAGCTATCCAAGTCATAAGCAAACAGCACAACCAAATGAAATAGTAAGTGATGAAGATTATCTAAAAAACACACCTACTTTTGACGAGCAATTATTTGATAATCTACCAGAGGTTTTAAGAAAAGGTACAATGGCATTTACAGACCCAAGAGAACGTGATGTTTTCTTTACAGGTGCATTGTCTATTCTTAGCGGTTGTTTACCAAATGTATCAGGTGTTTATGCTCAACAAACCGTATTCCCTAATTTATTTTCTTTTATCATAGCTCCAGCAGCAAGTGGAAAAGGTGCTTTAAAATTTGCTAAAGTATTGGCAGACCCATATCAAGAAAGTATTTTAGAACAAAGCAATCAAGATAAGTCTATCTATGATGCCGAATTAGCTCAATACAAAGCAGAACAGCGAAACAGAAAGAAAGACGATACAGAAACCGCAGAAGAGCCTGTAAAACCACCTTTTAAAGTGGTGTTCATTCCTGCTAATACTTCTTATGCAGCTATTTTACAACACATACAACAAAATGAAGGTAAAGGAATTATTTGCGAAACAGAAGCAGACAGTATGGGTGCAGTTTTTAAGCAAGATTGGGGCGGATATTCTGATATGCTCAGAAAAGCGTTTCATTCTGAAACGATTTCTGTATCAAGAAAAACAGACAATGAATATGTAATTATTAAAGAGCCTAAAATATCTGTGGCGTTATCGGGCACTCCTAGTCAAGTAGCCAATATCATTGCATCCGCAGAAGATGGCTTATTCAGTCGCTTTTTATTCTATACATTTAAAGTAGAGCAACTTTGGAAAGATGTATCGCCATTCGGCAATACCTTAAATTTAAACGACCATTTTGAAGCCTTATCGCAGAATGTATTAGAAATGATAAACTTCTTAGAAACCAATCACACACAAATACACTTATCCAAAGAACAATGGCAAACAGTTAATTATACAGGGCAACAATGGTTAACAGAAGTAACCACCTTTACAGCAGAAGAAGCTGGAAGCGTAGTAAAACGTTTAGGCTTAATTCTATATCGTATTTGTATGATATTATCCACGCTTCGCAAATTTGATAATGGAGATTGTACCGAAAATGTAACCTGTACTGATGAAGATTTTGAAATGGCGTTATTGATTGCAAATGTCTATCTACAACACAGTTTGTTAATGTACAACAACCTACCAAAGAAAGAAGAAACAGGCGTTTTTAAAGGTGCTAATAATAAAAAACAATTCTTTGAAGCCTTACCGCAAAACTTCAAGCGTGAAGAAGCCATCCTCATAGGTAAGAAATACCAACTCAAAGACCGTTCTATTGATGCCTTATTAAAATCATTGGTAGGCTCACATCTCTCACAGCCAAGTTATGGCCACTATCAGAAGATTGCATCTTCTTTATAGTTTGCAACCTTTGCACTTTTTATAAATCTTGTTGTTGTTTTTGCTCTTGTTTGTTTTGAATTTGTCTATATTTGACAAATGTATTTAATACAAACAAATAAGCAATGAATAAATTCGGAGACTTAATACGGTCTAAAAGAGAAGAACAAGAAATGCTACTCAGGCACTTATCCGCAGAGTTAGACATTGACACCGCAATGCTTAGTAAAATAGAAAGAGGAGAAAAAACAGCTAAACGAGAACATATAAAACCTTTAGCAAAACTTTTCAAACTTGACTACAACGAACTGTTTTCACTTTGGTTAGCAGACCAAGTATTTCAGTTGGTAGAAAATGAAGAACAAGCATTAGAAGCTCTACAGATTGCAGAAGAAGAAGTTAAACAATTGATTAAAGATTCAGAATGAACCAAACACAACATAACGCTATCGTAAATTTTATCTGGAGTATTGCAGATGATGTATTACGTGATGTATATACAAGAGGTAAATACAGAGATATTATTTTGCCATTTACAGTATTAAGAAGATTGGATGCCATTCTTGAACCGACTAAAGATAAGGTATTAGAAATGCACCAAAAGTTAAACGAAATGAAGATTGACAACCAATCGCCTCAACTTCGTAAAACAAGCGGTTATGTGTTTTACAATACCTCTAACTATACTTTTAAAAGACTATTAAATGAACCGGGTAATATCCGCCAGAATTTAGAAACCTATTTAGATGGCTTTAGCAGTAATGTGCAGGACATTATTAGCAAGTTCAAACTACGCAACCAATTAGAAACTTTAGAAGAAGGAAACATCACATTTCCATTAATAGAAAAGTTTTGTTCCAGTACCATAAATGTAAGTCCAAACCCTGTTACCGATAAAGATGGTAAAGTAGTTATGGAAGGCTTAACCAATTTAGGTATGGGCTATGTTTTTGAAGAATTGATACGAAAGTTCAATGAAGAAAACAATGAAGAAGCAGGAGAACACTTTACACCAAGAGAGATTATTAAATTAATGACCCATTTAATTTTTGAACCCTTAAAAGATAAAATTAAAGACGGAACCTATTTAATATACGACCCAGCTTGCGGTAGTGGTGGTATGCTTACAGAAGCAGAACATTTTGCTAAAAATTTGAATCCAAAGGCAACCTTTCATTTATACGGTCAAGAGGTAAATCCTGAAACCTATGCCATTTGTAAAGCAGATATGTTGATTAAAGATGAAGACCCAGAGAAAATTGCTTTTGGTTCTACATTGAGTAAAGACGGTTTTCCAAACTTACAGTTTGATTTTATGATAAGTAACCCACCGTATGGGAAAACTTGGAAAGTAGATAAAGATGCCATTCTCGATAAAAAAGAAATTATAGACCCACGTTTTACTGTAGGTGTACCAAGAATCAATGATGGTCAATTATTGTTTGTAATGAACATTGTTTCTAAACTAAAAAATAACAGCCCATTAGGTAGTAGAGCAGCAACTATACATAACGGTTCAGCTTTATTTACGGGTGATGCAGGTCAAGGAGAAACCGAAATACGCAAGTATTTGTTAGAAAATGATTTGTTGGAAACGATTATAGCCTTGCCAAACGACTTATTTTACAATACAGGTATTCCTACCTATATTTTTATTTTAAACAATAAAAAGGATGAAAATCGTAAAGGCAAACTGCAATTAATAAGCGTTACTACCGAGCAGTTTTATAGCAAAATGCGAAAACCATTAGGTAAAAAACGTGTAGAGTTTAACAAAGACCATATTAGAGCTATTACCGACTTGTTCTTAAACTTTGAAAACAATGAAAATAGTATCATTTTAGATAATGAAGATTTTGGTTACAGCCAAATAACGGTACACCGCCCACAGCGTGATGAAAAAGGAAATATTGTTACCGATAGCAAGAAAAAACCTAAAAGTGATACAGCACTTAAAGACAAAGAAAATATCCCTTTAAAAGAAGATATTGATGCCTTTTTTGAAAAAGAAGTACTCCCATTTGCAGAAGATGCTTGGTACAACCCTAAAGAAACTAAAATAGGTTACGAAATAAACTTTGCTAAATACTTTTATAAACACAAAGCCCCAAGAGCTTTAGAACAAATATCTGCCGATATTTTTAAGATTGAAGAAGAAACAGAACACCTATTAAAAGAAATTGTAGAAGCATAAATGATGGTACAAGAAACATATAAAACTACTTGGTTGGCCAATGCTCCAGAGCATTGGAATACTTTGCGTATCAAAAATATTTTTGCTGAAATAGACGACAGAAGCGAAACAGGAAAAGAAGAGTTATTGTCTGTTTCTCATTATACTGGCGTTACCAAAAAAAGAGATAGTCTTGCTAATGAAGACGATTTTATAAGCAATGCTAAAACCTTAGTAGGGTATAAAAAAGTAGCCGAAAATGATTTGGTAAGTAACATTATGTTGGCTTGGAATGGTAGTTTGGGTATTTCTAAATACAATGGTATTACAAGTCCTGCCTATTGTGTGTATCGCATTAAAGAGGACAATAACCCAGATTATTATGGCTATTTATTTTCTACAGCATTTATGAAAGCGGAGTTTAGAAAAAAGTCCTATGGTATTATAGATAGTAGATTACGTTTATATTCTGATAAGTTTTTCAGCATTCCTGCACCTGTACCACCTAAAACAGAGCAAGACCAAATTGTAACCTACATAAAAGAACAATCCAAAAAAATAAAACACTTCATTAAAAAGAAGCAAACCTTTATTGCTTTGTTAAAAGAGCAACGACAGGCGGTTATTAATAAAGCGGTTACAAAAGGTGTTAACCCAAATGTAACATTAAAAAATAGCGGTATTGATTGGTTAGGCGATATTCCAGAGCATTGGGAGGTTATTAAATTAGTTGGCTTATGCCATTTTGTTAGGGGTAATTCAACTTTTAAAAAGGATGAATTGTTAAATAATGGAAAATATGTAGCTCTACAATATGGTAAAACTTATAAAGTTGATGAGATTGATGAAAATTATCATTTTTATGTAAATGAAGAATTTCACAAGTCCACTCAAACAATAAAATTTGGAGATGTTATAGTTGTTTCAACATCGGAGACTATCGAAGATTTAGGACATTCTGTTTTTTACAATAGGAATGATATAGGCTTATTAGGAGGTGAACAGATGGCTTTAAAGCCTTATCATCAAAATATTGATAACAAGTATTTATATTATTCAGCAAAACTATTTACCAAAACCTTACAAGTATATGCAACTGGTGTAAAAGTATTTAGGTTTAATATTAATCATCTTAAAACAATTTATACGTCTCTTCCCCCAAAAGAAGAACAAGCCCAAATCGTTTCGCACATCAAAACCGAAACTGCCAAAATAGACCAAGCCATAACCAAAGCCCAAAAAGAAATAGAACTTATAAAAGAGTACAAAGAAGCTATGATAGCAGAAGCTGTATTGGGAAAGTTTAATCATAAAATTGTAAAGTCATAGATATGTCAAGTAAAAGAATAGTTAGGCATTTAGACCGCTTGTTATTAGACCCTAATAACTATAGGTTTATAGACAGACCAGAATACAGCAAAGTTCCAGACCATCAGCTTGATGATACTCGTGTGCAACAACGTACATTAAACTTTCTTTTGGGTAAAAACAATTCAAATGTAAAAGACCTCATTAGCAGTTTTACTACCAATGGTTTCTTAGATATAGACCAAATCCAAGTAAAAGCAGTTGGCGATAAATATGTTGTATTAGAAGGAAATCGTAGAACAGCAACGCTTAAATACTTATGGAATGAATTTAAAGAGGGCAATGATGTTGGTAAATTATCAGAAGCCGATTTTAAAAGTATAAATATTGTAGAAATAATAGATGAAGACCCAGTACAACATCTAATATCTATGGGATTACACCACATTAGTGGTAAAAAAAGGTGGAATGCTGTAAATGAAGCTCAATTAATAAACGATTTAATAATTGAGTATGGAAAATCAGAAGAAGAAGTTTGTGATTCTTTAGGTATAACAAAACAGAAACTTAGAAAAAATAGACGTACACTATTTCTAATTGACCAATACAAAAGAAGTGATTTTGGAGACCAATTTGAAGCAAATAGATTTACCATTTTTGAAACCATAATAAGTAGTCCAGTAATGAAAAACTGGATAGCTTGGGACGACAATAATTATGTTGCTACCAACAGTACAAATATTGAGCGTTTATTTAGTTGGATTTCTGAAACAGAAGAAATTGACAAAGATGAAGACGGTATTGAAAGGTCTTCTTTAAAAGAACCTATAATTAGTCAATATAGGCAAATAAAAGAATTAGCAGAGTTTATAAATGATGCCCAAGCTGTAAAGCGAATGGAAGAAAGTCGCAGTATTGCTGAGGGTTATTCATACAGTGATGCTATTGGCGAAAACAGACTAAAAAACGCATTAAATTCCATAAAAAGTGAAGTAAACGTAGCGTTTAACTTTAGTGAACATCTTACACCAGACGATTATTTGGAGGTCGAAAGACTTAAAGTTAAGTTAGATAGATTGATACCAAGTAGTGAAGCTAAAATTGTTATAAACGACAAACTTATGTCGTCATACTTTGCAACTATTTCTAATCACTTTGATAATGCTTTTATTCATAGTTATCGTAAACTAAATAAGATTAAGGTTAAGAATTTATCTAAGGTGAATATTTTTGCGGGTGGTAATAATATGGGTAAAACGTCTTTATTAGAAGCGTTCTATTTATTAAGCCAACTAAACGACCTAAACGCCTTTTTAGATTTAGAAAAGTATAGAGGTAAATTTCAAAACGATTTTAATGCAAAGTGGATTGATAAGAATTTTATCGATGCCATAGAAATAGAAGGCTCTTTTAATTCGGTTGAAACGTCTTTGTATTTATCAAAAGAAACTACAGAAGAGAATATAGAGAAATCAGGTTATCTAAATACAATTAATGCAGAAGCAAAAGTTAAAGAATCAACATTAAATAGTAGTATTCATTTATACGGTAATAAAGAAGCTGAATTAAGATTTTCGAAATCTCAAATCCTCTGTCCTGCAACATTTACAAGTCCATACAGATACAATCACGTTCTATTAAAAAAAGCTCACGCCTATGCTATTGAAGAAAAATACTTTGATAGGGTTATTGACTTTATTCGGGAGCATTTAGATAATTCTATCCAAAAAATAGAGATGATAAATGTAGAGGGCGAAAGTCGTTTTATGGTTACATCATCAGCTATAAATGAAGTAATAGATATTACCAAATACGGAGAAGGTTTACAACGTGTATTCGAGATTGCATTATTAATGGTTTACAGCAAAAACGGTATAATTTGTATTGATGAAATTGATAGTGCAATTCACAAAACTTTACTTATAGAGTTTACGAAATTCATTCAGCAAACCGCAGACACATTTAACGTTCAAGTATTCCTATCTACACATAGTAAAGAATGTATTGATGCTTTTATAAAAAATCAATACCATAATGAGCATTTAACCGCTTATGCCTTGACAGACGTAGATGGCCATATAAAATGTAAATACATTGATGGTAGTAGGTTAGAACAGTTGGTGGAATCTATAAATTTTGATATTAGGTAATGGCAAATAATACACTATTTATACTCACAGAGGGAGACCACGATTCAGCCTTTTTATATCGCATATTAAAAGCAAATGGCTTTACATCCTACAGCGTTAAAATAAAGGATTATCCAGAACCTTTGAATAGCTTTTTACAAACGGATATAATTAATGTATCCATACCAGAGGTTAAAATTCAACAGGCACGTACACGATTTTTGCCTTTCTACGTAATGCAAAATGGAGATAATTTAATATTTATTTATTCTATTGGTGGTGATACTAAAAATGTAATAAGAACAGCCTTAGTTTCGGCATTAAATGCTTTTAATATAGAAGATGAAGATGATTTAGCAATTCAAGCATTGCCAAATACATCAATGTCTGTATTGTACTTTTTTGATGCAGATGATAAAGGTACTGATTTCCGAATAGCACAAATTATTGAAGAAATAAAACCAGCATTCCCAAAATTTACTTTTGAAGAGAACACTCATTATAAAGCATCCACATTTTATCAAATAGAAGATTTAAAAGTTGGTGCATATATTTTTAGAGAGGTTGCAGAAGATAAAGGAATGTTAGAGGATATTATGTTACCACTAATGCAAGACGGTAATGATGATATTTTTGAGGCAGCAGAAACATTTTTATCAACGAATACAACCTGTACACTATTTAAAGACAAATTAAAATATGACGATACAGGGGTAATTCTAAAGAAGGTAAATAAAGAGAAATACACTCACCGAAAATCTTTAATTGGTACAGTTGGTCAATTACAAAAATCAGGTAAGTCTAATACAGTATGCATAAGTGATGCTGATTATTTGAACAATGATAAAATACTGGCTAATGATACCTGTAAAGAAATAGTAGAACTTATAAAGCAAGTAATGATTTAATTATGCAAACATCCGATACATCAGAAAAAGGCTTAGAAACTATCATTGAAAAACATTTGATAGAAAATAATGGCTACCGTCAAAGTTATAGTGCAGATTATGACAGAGACCTTTGCATTAATAAAAAATTGCTTTTTGAATTTATTAAAGAAACACAGCCACTTGCTTACGATACCATTCTAAAAAGAGGTGAAGAAAAGTTTGTTAAGAGGTTAACAGACCAAATAAGACAAAAAGGAATAATTGAAATTTTACGTAACGGTATTAAAGATTTAGACCTTAGAGTACAACTCTATTACAAAAAGCCGACATCACATTTAAACCAAACAGCCCAAAAGCAATATAAAGCAAATATCTTTTCAGTTACTCGTCAGTTATATTACAGTTTAGCCAATAGTAATTCATTAGATATGGTAGTCTCTATAAACGGATTACCAGTAAGTACTTTAGAATTAAAGAATCAATGGACAGGACAAAATGTAAAAAATGCCATTCGTCAATATCAAAACGATAGAGACCCAAAAGAAGCCCTATTTACATTTGGCAGATGTATGGTACACTTTGCAGTAGATGCAGACTTAGTGTATATGACAACCCATTTGAGTGGTACTAAAACATTCTTTTTACCATTCAATAAAGGAAATGATGATGGTGCTGGAAATCCATTAAATCCAAATGGTCTAAAAACAGATTACCTCTGGAAAGACATATTAACTAAAGAAAGTTTTAGTAATATCATTGAAAACTATGCCCAAATAGTTGAGGAAAAAGATGAAGATACAGGTAAAATTAAACGCAAGTTAATTTTCCCAAGATACCACCAATTAAGAGCGGTTAAAACCATATTAGACCACGCTAAAGAAAACGGAGTAGGTCAAAAATACTTGATACAACATTCAGCAGGTTCAGGTAAATCAAATTCTATTACTTGGTTGGCTCATCAATTAGTGAGTTTGCATAATACTGAACATACAGAAGCAGTCTTCGATAGTGTTATTGTAGTAACCGATAGACGAGTTTTAGACAAGCAAATCAGAGATAATATAAAACAATTTGCTCAAGTAAATAGTGTTGTAGAAGCGATAGACAAAGGAAGTCGGCAACTCAAACAAGCCTTAGAAGATGGTAAGAAGATTATTGTTACCACCGTTCAAAAGTTCCCTTTCATCATAGATGAAATAGGAACTCTACAAGCTAAAAAATTTGCTATACTTATTGATGAAGCTCATAGTAGTCAAAGTGGAGAAACAGCCAGTAAAATGAACTGGGTATTGTCTGAAAAAGAAACGCCTTACGGAGAAGAACAAGAGCCTCCAACATCTGAAGATGTTATCAATGCATTGATTGAAAATCGTAAGATGCTTAAAAATGGGAGTTACTTTGCCTTTACAGCAACCCCTAAGAATAAAACCTTAGAAACTTTTGGTACGCAAACAGCAGAAGGAAAATTTAAGGCTTTTGATACCTATACAATGAAACAGGCAATTGAGGAAGAATTTATCCTTGATGTGCTTAAAAATTATACGACTTACCAATCTTACTACAAATTAGATAAAGCAGTAGAAGATAATCCAGAATTTGAAACACGTCAAGCAAATAAAAAATTAAGGGCGTATGTAGAAAGTCATCCGTTTTCTATTATGGAAAAGTCCAAAGTAATGTTAGACCATTTTCATACAGATATTAGAAAACAAATAAACGGTCAAGCCAAAGCAATGGTAGTTTGTAAAAGCATCAACAATGCCATAAAATATTACCAAGCTTTTAAAGAGTATCTTAAAGAAATAAACTCTCCATACAAAGCTATTGTAGCATTTTCTGGAACAAAAGAATTAGATGGTGAAGATGTAGATGAAGCTAAATTAAACGGTTTCCCAAGTAATGATATTCCTAATGAGTTTAAGAAAAAAGAATACCGTTTCTTAGTCGTAGCTAATAAATTTCAAACAGGTTTCGACCAACCTCTTTTACATACTATGTATGTAGATAAAAAATTGGCAGATGTTCAAGCAGTACAAACGCTATCACGATTAAACAGAGCTTACAAACCGTATAAAGAAGATACGTTCGTAATGGACTTTTTTAACTCAACAGAAGACATTAAGAAAGCATTTGAGCCATTCTATACCACAACTATTTTAAGTGAGGAAACAGATGCTAATAAATTAAATGACTTACAAGATGCGTTAGATAATGCACAGGTGTACGCACAGGATGATATTGTAAACTTTACCGAATTATATTTTAAGGAAGCAGACCGTCAAGAATTAGACCCAATTATCGATAAATGTGTAGCTGCGTTTAAATCTGAACTTAATGAAGATGCTAAAATAGACTTTTATGTAAAAGCAAAATCGTTCTTTAGAACATATGCATTTCTATCAAAAATACTCTCATTTAGTAATGTGTATTGGGAACGTCTATATTGGTTTTTAAAGTTTCTAATCCCAAAGATTAAACCAGAAGAAATTGAAGATTTAGCCAAAGGAATTTTAGAAGCAATAGACTTAGATAGTTACCGATTAACACGAACTACACAAGAGGATATTAAACTAAAAGGTGATGAAGAATTAGACCCAACACCACCAGTAATGAAAGGGAAAAAAGGAGATCTTGGGTTTGAAGAATTAGAAGCAATAATAAATGAGTTTAATACAAGATTTGGTATAGATAATTGGTCTGATGATGATAAGGTAAAAAACTTCTTGTTCGAGCAATTGCCAGCAGACTTTGCTCGTGATGGAGTTACCGTAAATGCAGTTAAAAACAGCGATAAGCAAAATGCTAAAATAACTTCGGATAAAAAAGTAGAAGATTTAATGCAAGATGTAATATTTCAATACACAGACTTGTACAAAAAATTCACAGACGACCCAGACTTCAAACGTCAATATTTAGACTTTGTTTTTGATAAAATATGGAAACAACAAAATAATAATCAACAGCAACTATAAGTGAATAACCTTACTATAAATATCATCCCATTCAAACACCCTTCTATTCAGAAGGAGTTTGGATTTTATACCGAGAAAAAAGAAGGTTATTTCCCTATACACAGAACAGAGCTTCCCAACGAGTTATGGAATACTCAAAAAGAAGAAGTAGTAAAATCTAAATATTACTATACCAATTTTAAAGATACAGAAGATTGCGTTCTTAAAACAAAAGTAGATTTATACAGTAGCACAAAGTTTGCAAAGCATCTTTATACTCGCTTAATATATAATTATTTCATTGCTATTGCTGACACAATACAATTCAATTATGTAGGTGATATAGAAGTATGGTTTTTAAATGCTAAAGCATCTAAAAACAAGTATAATAACTACGATAAATATACATTGAAAATTGAGTTTTCAGGCTTAACTAAAAGTCCTGCATTGCTATTGTCGTATGATGGCGTTTCAAAAGTTGCAACTACAAGTATTGATGAAATTAATATTCCTACGGAATATTTCAAAACAGTAATTTATAATAAAGAAATACAGCGTTTTAAGTACTTGACAGAAGATGCAAAGAATCATTTAGATAAAGTATATCCATTACTCAATATACCTCTTAAAAACCATTTAGAAATACCGCATACAGTTCCAAGAAAAGGCAACCGCTATAAGCCTTATTATCAATATATTACTTCGTTTTATAGCAACTATTTAAACACAAAGGAGTTCAGAGCAATCTTACCATTAGATGAAAATGGATTTTATAATATTCCAGAAGAAGATATTTATAAGACCACTAAAAATTCAAATAATCTAAGGTTTTATGAAGGTGTCGGTATAGATCCAAAAAAAGGAATGAAATATCCTGGTCCTTATAGGTCAAGTCCACACGATAACGTAAACGTTTTCTTTATTTATCATAAATCAGATGAAGTTGATTACGCTCTAAAATTACACGATTATTTTATGGAAGGCTATAAAACATACTTTCCACCTATAAAAAAAGTAATAAGACAACCACTTCATTTAGATAAAGGAACGAGTTTAGCGTTTGCAAGTTTTGAAAGCTGTATTGGCGAATTGAAAACACATTTACTTAATTTAGAAAAAAAACCAAATACAAGATATGTAGCAGTATATGTTAGTCCTATTCATAAAGAAGATAAAGACAACAAACATTTATATTATCAAGTTAAAGAAGAGTTATTAAAACACGATATTTCTTCTCAGGTCGTTTACAAAGAGAGTATAAACAATGCTTATTTTGGTGCATTCTTAGAAAACATTGCACCTGCTTTATTAGCTAAAATAGACGGTATTCCTTGGCGTTTAGACAGAGAGCTTAAACAAGAGTTAATTGTGGGTGTAGGTGCGTTTAAATCTGTAGAGACCAATACTCGTTTTGTAGGTAGTGCATTTTGTTTTAACAACAAAGGAGAGTTTAAAGGCTTTGACTGTTTTAGGGATAATGAGTTTGACTTGATTGCTGGTAAAATAGGTAAACAAGTTTTGACCTTTATTGAAGAAAATGAAAATAAATTAGAAAGGCTCATTATTCACTATTTCAAACCGTTTAATAAAGATGAAATTGATTTAGTACAAAAGACATTAGGGCGATTAGAATTAAAAATTCCAATAATTATAGTAACCATCAATAAAACAGAGTCGAGCGATTATGTTGCTTTTGATACAAGTGATGATGCTCTAATGCCTTTAAGTGGCACAATTATAGAAATTGCACATCTTAAATATTTATTGTTTAACAATGCAAAGTATAGTGCAAATGGTTTTGCAACAGACCATCCATTCCCTGTAAAGCTAAGTTTATTTTGCACAGAGAAAGAGTATTTTGAAGATGTAGCAATAGTAAAAGAATTGATAGATCAAGTATATCAGTTTAGCAGAATGTATTGGAAATCTGTAAAGCAACAAAACTTACCTGTAACAATAAAATATCCTGAAATGGTAGCACAAATATTTCCTCATTTTGAAGGCGATAAACTACCAGACTTCGGTAAAAATAACCTTTGGTTTTTATAAAAATTATATATGAAGGCATCAGCTAAAAATCTATTATCAATTATTAAAGAACCTAAACAGTTCATTATTCCTATTTACCAACGCACATACAGTTGGCAATTCAAACAATGTGCTTTATTATTCAAAGACATTCAAGCAGCCTCTAAATCTGAACAAGGTCATTTCATTGGCTCAATAGTTTATTTTCAACCGGATATACATACCATTGCAGAGATAAATAAGTACTTAGTAATTGATGGGCAACAAAGATTAACGACCATTACTTTATTGATTGCAGCTTTAGTAAAGTTCATAGAAAAGAATCCAGATTGTGAAGTAGATACCACAGCCAAAAAACTAAAAAATTACTATCTATTTAATGCAGAAGAAGATAATGATTTGTATTTCAAATTATTATTAACAAGAAGAGACAAAGAAACCCTTATAAACCTATTAACAAACAAGCCTTTACCTACAAAGCATTCACATAGAATTATTGAGAATCACGATTATTTTTATAAGCAAATTGATAAAAACAACATCAATAAAATATATAAAGGGCTTCAAAAATTAATAGTGGTTGATGTAGCATTAGAAAGGGAAAAAGACAATCCACAATTAATATTCGAGAGTTTAAACTCAACAGGTTTAAACCTATCACAAGCAGACCTTATTAGAAATTATATTTTAATGGGGCAAGAAGCTACATTCCAAAAACATCTATACGAAACCTATTGGTATCCTATGGAACAGAGTTTTGGAGAAAATATAACCGCTTTACCTTGGTTTATGCGTGATTATTTAACAATGAAGTTGAATAGCATTCCTAAAATTGGAGAGGTTTACGATACGTTTAAATTGTATTTCAATAACCATAAAGACAAATTAGGAACGGAAAATATTGTAAAAAGCCTTTATGAGTATTCGCAGTATTATGTTGCAATTGCTTTACAGAAAGAAGAAGATAAAGCACTAAAGTCTGTATTTAAAGAAATTACCAAATTACGTATGGATACTTCGTACCCATTCTTATTGGCAGTTTATGGCGATTACAAAAATGAGCTAATCACATTTGATGAATTTGTAGAGATATTGCAACTTACTAAAAATTACGTTTTTAGACGTGCTATTTGTGGTATTCCTACCAACAGTTTAAACAAAACATTTGCAACACTTTACAAGAATATTAAAAGTGAAACCTATGCAGAATCTGTAAAGGCAGCATTTATGTTGATGGATGGATATAGAAGATTTCCAGATGATGCAGAGTTTACAAGAGAAATTCAATTGAAAGATGTCTATAATTTTAGGTCAAGAAACTACCTTTTAGAATCCTTAGAAAACTTCAAGCGAAAGGAATTAGTAAATGCAGAAAACTACACCATAGAACACATTATACCACAAAATCCAAAAACACCTTTTGAATGGCAAAAGGAATTAGGCGAGAATTGGAAACAGGTAAAAGAAAAGTATTTACACACTTTAGGAAACCTATCATTAACAGCTTATAATTCAGAATTATCGGATAGACCATTCACTAATAAAAAGACCATTGAAGGAGGTTTTAATGACAGTCCTTTATTCTTAAACAAATCGGTTAGAGTAGCTGATGTATGGAATGAACAAGCAATCAATAACAGAGCAGTAGAATTAGGTCAAAGAGCTTTAAAAGTATGGCCATCACCATATTTAGATGCAGATGTTTTAGAAATGTATAAAGCACCTGAAAACACAAGAGATACAGTTCAATATTCTATAGAACAATACGAGTATTTACAAAATGAAATGTTAGACTTATATCGTTTGTTTGAAAAGAGAGTGTTAAATATTGATGCTACAGCAAAAGTTGAATTTAAGAAGCTATACATAGCATTTAAAGCACAAACTAACTTTGTTGATGTAGTACCTCAAAAATCAAAATTACGTCTATCCTTGAATATGGATTTTGAGAATATCAAAGACCCTAAAAACCTATGTAGAGATATTAGTGGTTTAGGAAGATGGGGTAATGGTAATGTAGAAGTCAATTTACGCCACGCTTCAGAATTAGATGATATTATCGAATTAGTAGAACAAGCATTTGAAGAACAGATGAATGGTTAGAATTAACATTAAATAATTATAAGGTGTGCCACAGGCACGACTTTAATAACGGTTGGTTCCGTAGGTTTCTTTCCCCAGCCTATAAAAATCCAACGTTATTCGTGCCTCATAACTCCTCTGTCTTTTTATAGGCTTCCGCTCTTCCCACGCTACAGTTGTTATTTTCTGTCACACTTTTTGCAATCCAACGCTAATTACAGCACATTATTATCCTCGTTCCTGCGGTAGTAAAGAGCTATGCCAACCCAAAAAAGCAAAAAGGCGTATGCACTCCAATGTACCGCTCTGTGCAACTTGTGCCAGAAAATAACAACCCAAAGCTACATTAACATAATGTGGCATTATAGTACATACCACAAGGGCTTCATTGCATTACGGGCTAAAGCCTATGTCCTATAATAACATTATGTTAAGTATCCGCTCATTGCCAACGCTTTAAACCTACTTCACCAACCGAAAGACCAACAATTCCCCACCACCCTTTTCAGCGGTCAGAAAAAAAATACACTATGAGTTAATGTCGGTTTATAGTAGATATATTCCATTCTCTCTTTTCGTGCCTACATTCTTTCATTACATATACCCACTAACACCTAACAAGGCAAGCAAGAGTAGCTCATTCTCTACACTTCACTAAGCCACACACTATTCCATTACGCAATCCGTATGCAAGCCCACCGCACAACAACTTTGCAGTAAATTGTAAAGTTTGCAAAGTCTGCAACCCTGCAATGCATACAGTATTGCTTCATTCCATCCCACCGCATTTAGTTCCGTTTCTTTCAATCGCTACACTTGCCACACACCAGCCAACGCTTTTAGAATAAGTATAGTTTATTTTTTTTCTGGTCATATTTCCCCAAAGGAATTGAACAACCAAATAAGCATTTTACAAATAAGAGAGTAAGTAAAGAATGTTATGCCAAAAGAATAAAAAAGACAGCAAGTATAGGCGGTTCCAATTGGTCTGAAAAGGTCAAGCCCTACGGGTTTTAAAAAAAATCTCCACCCACAAGGGGTAGTATTTTCCTTAAAAACCTTGTCAGTCCACTTTCCACCACCAGTTGAATGGCTTTCTTTTTTTTTCGTTTTTTTCTTTGTCAAAAAATTTTGTGAAGGGGATTTCGGAAGCCAACTAAAATTCTCGGAAAATGACAAAATTCACTCTCAAAACTTACAGACCATCAGCCGAAACTGAAAAGCCACATTTCTACATTCTGAACAAAGGGATGAACAGCGGAAAGCCACTAAAACAACCTTGTCCGAATTGCTTCATTTTGATAGCACCCACAGAGGAAGTCAAAGAGCAGTTATATTGGCTATGTTTTGGGCTATGGCGTGCAAAATCCTTTCATTACTATTTAAAAGGTTCTGTTATTCCATTCATCACAAAAAACGACCTTAAACAAGGCATTTTAAACGGATTTGAACAGGCAAAAAATGATGTTTCAATTTTTAAAAAATCAGTAAAAGCCTTACAACTTTTAGAAGAACAAGAAAAGGTTTATAAACTCAACCTAAAACTAATTGATGATGCACGTAGGGCGGTTTTCTATCGCTACATTTCTAAAAAGCGATATTCTTAGGGCTACTCATATTTGAGTACTGTATAAGGCATATTTTAGCCCAATACGATTGCACCGTCTTAATAGAAAAAGGCAAACCTTACAAAGTGCAAAAAAGAAAAGCCCACTCAAATGAGCGGGCTTTCTTCTAATTCCATAAATCTCTAAAATGGCATCTTAGAATATTTCGGAAATCTTTAAGGCGTTACCTTGTGCAAATACATAGTAGTTTGAACCTACTTCTTGATAAAACTCAATACCAAGAGAATTTAAAACACTAACATCTGGTGTCATTGTAGGAGAACCTGGTAATGTTGCTACCAATGAAATTAATGCAGTCATTGAATCTACAGGTAAATATGCAGAATACTGTACATCTTTCAATTCATTCAAACTTGCATCTTTAGGCTCATAAACCTTTGTAGTGGTGTTGAACTCATAATCAGACAATACTGAAATAGCATTGATAATTCTAAAATGAGTTGCACCGGCTGGAATGTTTAAATAATTCAACGGATTAAACGCAGGAATATCCAAAGTTGAACTATCACGAGTACCAGCAGGAGTAATTGTGAATGGAGCATTAAAAGCACCATTGAAAGAAGTGAATCTGTTAAAATCAAAACCTTTCAAATAGTTTGGTACTGCCGAAACTAAAATAGCTCGTTTACCTCTGGCTTCAGAACCATCTTCTAAATTGATTTTCTTCATTATAGCAGTTAATCTTCCAGTCACTTGACTGTCTGCCATATTTTTCATTAAACTTGCTAATCCGACTCTAACGGATTTACCTGTCATTGCACAACCACCAAATTCGTTCATATTTTCACGAGTTCTTTGGAATGCAGGATCTGATGCAATTTGTTCAGCGGTTGGACCACCAGTCAAACCTGCAAAATAACCTTCATTTCCTTTAATTTTAAAATGTCTAATATCTCCAAGAGTACCGACATATTTTAGGGGACCTTTCTGTCTTGCCATTTCTGTAAATTTTTAAATGTTAATAATAATTCTTACTATTACAAATGTAAGCCTAACATATTGACTATCAATTCATTAATAAGTGTAAACAAATGCAAACAAGTGCTAATAAACAAACAAGGGTAAGACCACACTATGAAGTGGTTAAAGTATTGGACGGAGACGGACTAATCGTTAAAAATATTTTCACGAATAATGAAGAAGAAATAAGGCTATTAGGTATTGATGCTCCAGAGATTAAAGTTTGTAGAAAATTAAACCAAGATGAAAGAGAAGTGAATATCTCAGGCTCATTTTTAATTGAGTTAGGTTTTAAGTCAATGAAGTTTCTGCTTAAAAAAGCTAAACCACAAACAAGAATTACAATAATTCAGGAGCAATCAAATCTTACAGATGCTTTTGGAAGAACATTAGCATATATCATTTTGCCTAATGGCAAAACGCTTAATGAAATAATGGTCAGAAGAGGTTATGCAAAGCCATACAACAAAGTATTCTGTGAAGAGTTACCAAAGTACCAATCACTTAATTTGAAGGCTAAAACGAAGAAAAAAGGTTTATATTCGTTTATCAATACGTTCTAAAAACCCTACATTTACTTGCTCTTATTATCTCTTATTTATGGCTTCTTGTTGCCTATTTGTTGCCCAACTACCGTAACTATCTGATATACAGTATTACTTTACTTTTTGTATTGGGAAGTAATTCTATTTGTTAAAAAATTAACATATTAGTATTTAGGGGGGTACTTATGAAGTACCCCCGTCCCACCTCAGAACACCCCCTCCCCTGGTATAAAGACAGGAAGCACTTGTAGTGAACACAGGCTTCTCTTGTATTGAACACTAGAGTCTCCTCTGTTTTTAGTACCCCCACCCACTGTTGGAAGTACCCCTAACCAGGTTTTGACTACAGTATACCCACTATACTAAGTACCCCAAACTGACATGAATCATAAGACAGGGTACTTATAGAAGTACCCCCCTACCACTTATACAAGTGGGTTTTTGGGCCATTCTATACTAAAACGGCACTTTGTTAACACTTTTTGTTAAAATTGGCGCACACTATAAAATCTGTGTTATTAAAGGAAATCATGACAACTTTCATCAAGAATGTGCTAGTCGCTTTGAATAGATTAAAGATTATTACAAGTAATAAGTTTTAGTAAGATTATAAATTGTACTATACCATTTAAAATTATTCAACATGGATTTGTTACTCTTGAAAATCTATGTTTTTTACGAAAAGTATCATTTCTTTTTTAATCCAAGCTACACATACAATATATCATTGCCTACTATCTACCATCTCAACTATTTAATTACCACCATTAGCCCTGTTTTCAACACACAAATCAGAAACTTCTTTTCCAATTAGTTCACGCTGTACTTTTATTGAATGGTTGCCAGGAGTAATTCTTGCTTTTATCATCAGTGATTAACATCATAATAAATTAATGATTTAATGAGCTTTTGTAAAAAAGAAATAACGATTTACTAAGTAAAGGTCAAAAAACAATAAGAAATCAAGCTTCTATCACTTTCTTATATGAGGTCATCATATTCTTTTTAAGACACAATAATGTTTTTATTTACTGATACTTTCGTATTGACATTAAAATGACCAACTTAATTATCAGGCAAATGAGTAACACAAATGAAAATAACACGAAGAAGGATAACTCTTTAGAGGCTTTCAAAAAGGATGCATCAGGAAAAAAGATGACCTCCAGACAAGGACTTACGATAAACGATACTAATAATTCTTTAAAAGCGGGTGAAAGAGGCTCTACATTATTAGAAGATTTTTTACTTCGAGAAAAGATCACCAATTTTGATCACGAACGTATTCCTGAACGTATTGTTCATGCTCGCGGGAGTGCAGCTCATGGATACTTTGAGTTATATGAAAGTATGGAGAAGTATACAAAGGCCGGTATACTGACTGATACTTCAAGAAAAACACCTGTGTTTGTTCGGTTCTCTACAGTTGCTGGTTCTAAAGGTTCCCCAGATTTAGCAAGAGATGTACGTGGTTTTGCAGTAAAATTTTATACAGAAGAAGGAACGTGGGATCTAGTAGGAAATAATATGCCTGTTTTCTTTATCCAAGATGCTATGAAGTTTCCGGATCTAATACACTCGGTTAAGCCAGAACCAGATAGAGAAATTCCTCAAGCTGCATCTGCACACGACACATTTTATGATTTTGTTTCTCTGACAACAGAGACACTGCATAACCATATATGGGTGATGAGTGACCGTGGAATTCCGCGTAGCTTGAGAATGATGGAAGGTTTTGGTATTCACACTTTTCGTCTGATAAATGATAAAGGAGCAGCGCACTTTGTAAGATTTCACTGGAAACCACTATTGGGTGTACACTCTGTAACTTGGGATGAAGCTGTTAAAATTAATGGTGCAGATTCTGACTTCCATCGTAGGGACCTTTGGGATGCCATCGAGGCAGGGCATTTTCCGGAGTGGGAATTAGGTTTACAAATCATACCTGAAGAGGACGAACATAAATTCGAGTTTGATCTTTTGGATCCAACCAAATTAATACCAGAAGAAATGGTACCCGTTAACATAGTGGGAAAAATGACACTTAATAGAAATCCGGATAATTTCTTTGCAGAAACAGAACAAGTGGCTTTTCTATTAGGTAACATAGTTCCTGGGATAGATTTTACGAATGATCCATTATTACAAGGAAGATTATTTTCATATAGAGATACTCAGTTATCTAGATTAGGAAGCCCGAACTTCCATCAAATTCCAATTAACCGCCCTCTGGTTGATGTCCATAATAATCAAAGGGATGCACATATGCAGATGTCTATTCACAAAGGTAACACTGCCTATTTCCCTAACACACTCGGAGGTGGATGCCCTCATCTATCTAAAATTTCGGAAGGAGCATTTCATTCTTATCAAGAGCGTATTGATGCTAAGAAAATCAGGTCTAGAAGTGAAAGTTTTAACGATCATTACTCGCAACCCGCTATGTTCTACCGTAGCTTAAAAGACTGGGAGAAAGGGCACGTAGCTGAAGCGTATACCTTTGAATTAGGTAAGTGTACCTCTAAGCCAATTAAAGAGCGTATGCTGTGGTTAATCGAAAAGATTGACGCTGAGCTTGCCAAAAAAGTCGCTGATGGTCTAGGTCTTTCAATTCCGGACGAAATTGCAAAGCCAGTTAATCAAGCTATTGGAGCCGATGCAGATACTGATAAGCATCAACCAATTGAAAAGAAAAACTACCTAGACGTCTCAAAACCTTTAAGTCAAACTCATATTCAAACAGCATCTATAGCGACCAGACAAATTGCTGTCCTGGCAGCGAACGGTTTTCGAATGAAAGATTTGGACAAGATGAAAAAAGCCTTAGAAAAAGAAAGTGCTATTGTTAAGATTATTGCACCTCACGGAGGCGTTATTACTTGTGATGAAAACATGGATCACGAAGTTGACGCTGCCTTGATGACTACAGAAAGTGTACTCTATGATGCTGTGTATATACCCGGTGGGAAAAAATCTATTGATACACTCTCTAAAAATGCTAAGTGCATGAAATTTATTATCGAAGCGTACAAACACTGTAAAGCTATAGCATTAGACAATGAGGCTGTCGATATTATGGATGCTTCTGTGATTAAAAATTATAAAGATGATAAAGCAATATGTATAGATGATGAACCAGCCAAATTTATAAAAGCCATCTCACATCATAGAAATTGGGATAGAGAAAAACAGGCTAAAAATATTGCTATATAACATACTAAATAATATTAATATAAAAACTGTACATCATGAATGCTAAGGACAAAAAACTAAAGAAAGAGCGTCAAACCATAGAGGATATATCAATTAATAAATCCGGAACTCCAGACGATGCTGCACAAGTAAATCACCAAGTAAAAGACAAAAAAGAGCACCATCAGCCCAGAGATAATGCTTAAAGCAAGCGCTAATCTAAGAGCATTGATAAAAAAATATTGACAAAATAATTCTGAATCTTACTTTTTTGATTCAGAATTATTTTTACTTGCTACTCCATTCATATCAGCTACTTTTCCTTTAGAATCAGAATTTTTCTTCTCTTCTGAGGTGGTTCGCTCATTAGTTTTCTTTTTTTCGTCTTTCATAATAACTTATTTTAAATTGAAGTAAGTTACGTAGATTACCTCTTTTTGAAGGACGCTATCACCCAAAATTGGTGCTCAAAAAATTCGAGTTTTTAGGAATATGAGTGAAGAGAAAATTTATCTTCAGATTTATTTTTACTTCTAACTACCATAATCCTATATTTATATGGCTTTATGTACCGTTAATAATTACTATAGTTAAAAAAGCTAGGCTATTATGTGCATTACACCTTTCTGATAATTGGAATTTTTAAATATACAACTGTACCTATTGATTGATCATTATCATCCAGTAAATCAATAATTTTATAGGAGAAATCTCGATTAAAAAGTTTTCTAAATATCTCTATTCGCTCTTTAGTATTATGTTCTGTTATAGATTTCTTTTTTTCAATTCTTTTTCTTTTTTGAGCAGCAAGTCTTCCAATTCCTGTATCGGTAATATCACATTCCAATATATCTTTGTTATTATTGACTTTCAGATTGATAATCACTTTACCTCCTTCAATTTTATTTAAAAGTCCGTGAACAATGGAATTTTCAACAATAGGTTGTAAAATCATGGAAGGGATTTTCAATTTTAAATCAGAATCACTTAGGTCAATCTTTTTGATTAATTCTATTCTATCCGGAAATCTAATTTGCTGTAATTCAACATATAATCTAATCACTTCTAATTCATTCTCTATTGAAGCAACTGAAGAATCAGCATTGTCTAAAACTAATCGTACAGATTTAGCGAACTTTGACAAATAATCATACGCAGCAAATTTATCAGATGACAATACAAAATCCTGAACGCTATTAAGCATGTTAAATATATAGTGGGGGTTCATATGACTTCGTAAGGCGTATAATTTATTTTCA
Organism: Aquimarina ulvae; assembly: GCF_053613295.3. Lineage (NCBI taxonomy): Bacteria > Pseudomonadati > Bacteroidota > Flavobacteriia > Flavobacteriales > Flavobacteriaceae > Aquimarina > Aquimarina ulvae. The sequence goes on along the minus strand of NZ_JBSIBP030000012.1, from coordinate 66,877 downwards.
GCTATTCTTTGGTTATTCTCGGCATTCGCGATACGGTTTCTCTGATAAAGAAAAATAAATATAGAAATTACTAAAAGAAGAAAAAATAATATTAGGTAAATATATCGACTGTATAGCTTTCGTATATTATTCTCAGATATAATGCTTTCATTTTTGACCTCTTGGATAATCTTATCCTTTTCCACTACGGCACGATTGATCTCAATACCTTCAATTCTAGATAAGCTTTCTAAGTTTAAAATACTGTCTTTTAAATTTGTGATTTCCTCCAAAAAAATAATCGCCTGCTTTTGGTCTTTACTTTTATTTAAATTAATCAAACCCTCTAGCGATGAAATCATCTGTCCTATACTATTAATCTCTTTTGAAATTTTGTATGACTTATTAAAATAATTTCTAGCCTTTTTAATTTCACCTTTCTTAAGATAAATACCTCCTAAGACTGTATAAATCTCAGAGAAATATATTTTATTATGATCACCCATTGAATAAAACTCCTCTGTCTTTTTTGCGTAAAGCAAAGCTTTGTCTAATTCGTCCGTAATTAAATAACATTGTGCAAGATTTCTGTAGATGGCCATTAGGAATTCCATATTAGCATCATTCTTTTCCCAACCATCATTTAAAAAATCATTGGATATTTTTATAGAAGCTTCTATTTTTCCTTGCAATCGATAACTAAAAGCCAAGTTGTTTTTGGCTGCTTGGATTAAATAATCTTTACTTATTTTTTTGCCAATTTCTAGAACCTTTTTACATTCTTCGATTGCTTTATCGTATAATTCTAATTGATAATAATAAATACCGAAATTTAAATATAACTTACCTAAGTCTTCTTGATCTGTAGCAGAATAATTTTTCAGTAAATCTTTGGTTTTATTTAGATTAATTAACGTTTTTTCATAATCTGGAATTAAAGAATAAATTGTGCTTTTTAATGAATATGAATGAGCCAAATTCACGGTATCTTTAATTGATTTATAAATATAGATAGATGAATCTGTATATGTCTTTGCTAGTTCAGTTTTACCCATATAAAACTCATTGACTCCGACTCTATAAAAACTTTTTGCAATGGAATCCTTCTGACCTAGTAGCTTGCTTATACGGAGAAATCTCTTTTCATATTTAACAGACTCTTCAAAATTAGAATAATAATATTTGTTAGATATTGCTCTGTTTTTTGATTGTTCTTTTAACAAAGAATCTATCTCTAAAGACGTTAATTCATTTTGACTAAAGGCAATACCTAGTGCTGAAAAAAAGAAAAAAATAATGATGAATATCGTAGGTTTCATGTGATTTTAAAGTTTCCTTAGATAAAAACAAGTATTCCTTTTAGTTTAAACTTTTCTAACATCTTACTATTTTCTGTAAGCTATTCTTTCACAATTAAAGTTGAAACTTCATTTAGAAGTTATTTCTTGTCGTACAATTCCTTTAATAATAATTTTAACAAGATGTTTTCACTTATTTACCAAGAGTCCATAAGGTTACTATTCAAAACTATATAATTGAAATCAACTTTCGTGAAAAATTCACATAAGTTTTCAATAATTCTTTTAAATATTCATTGAAGGCGATAGCCGTTTATAATGAATATTTTGTTTTATCAATTAATAACTGTTTTTAATAAACTCATATCCGTTATTCGTAAACTAAGTATAGATTTTTAAAAATAGATTAGTATACAATGACACATTTTATTTTCTCATATTTAAAAACAAGATTTTAAAACGTATTGAATTCTTTATGGCTTTAGCTAGTTTTTAATTGCTTATAAATTGCAGTGAAACTATCTCGAGCTAATTTCTAAGCAGGAAAGGAATGAAAATCAAAGCATCATTGTTTATAAAGAAATTGACAATTCTAGAAAAGTAGAATCTAATAAAGTTAAAAAGATGGACAGCCCTTGTTTAGATTGAAAAATAGAAGATATTTCTGAAAGACATAGAGCATATCGCTAACATATTTAGCAATCTACATATTTTGGTGTCTGATAATAACAATAGAATTATGAATGTAGCGAAGTTCTTTAAAGAGAATGCACTAATTATGTTAAGGTAACTATGAAGTTAGAAGAAATCAAAACTATGGATTGTTTAGCTATAGTTGTCTGTATTTTAATTAATTTTATCAAAAACACCTTTATAGTCTTGACATTTTTTATAGTGTAATGTTTTTTATAAAGATCATACACTGTTATTAAAATTAAAGCTGTCTCATTACCATAAGACAGCTTTAGGATTTAAGCATTTTTCTTTGCTTAGTTACAACCGAAAAATGGTTTTAGATTTTCAGGTATGTAATCGCAAATATCAAAATCACCATCTCCATCTCCACTTTCACAACTAGTACTTACACTAGATCCACAATTTTCTATAGTTCTTAAAACAGTTCCATTCTGATCTCTTATAATTAAGGTAGAAACTCCATCTATAGATGTTTGTGAAGTACTAATGCTCGTAGCATCTGGAAAATTAAATGTTCCGCAATCTGTAGTTACAGTACAATTCGCGTTTACGATAATTGCTGTTAGAAATAAAGCTAACGTTGTTAAAATTTTGGTTTTCATGAGTATTTATTTTTAATTAATAATTTAACTTGAAGTAAATATATGAGAAACATAACGTGGGGAAAATACCGTTTTTATGTGTTTGTTATATGGTTTTATAAACAACGGCTTTTACTACATAAACGTTACAAAAAATGGTTTGACAGCAATTCTAACTTCATATCGGTAGATAATTATAAACCGTAACAGAATGGAGACTTACGAACCAATCGCAAAACAATTATTAAAGTCTAACGGCTGGCAACTTTTATTATTTTTAATCTGATTACGGTAGCTTAATTTATATTTTGACTCTACACTATCTAACAAAGTGTAGTTAGCATAAAACTATTAATAAACTATCTTTTGCTTGATAAACTCACTTCTCAAATAACTTTTCAATTATCTGTGTTTTTTTGGTTTGAGACATTTGTAACTTTTTACCATCCACCATTGTAAGATATCCGCCGGTCTTATTTTTTGTAAGTTGAACTATGTAATTTATATTAACAAGTGAAGATTTGTGAATTCTTATAAATCCAAAAGGCTCTAAAAGTGATTGTATATGTTTTAGGTTCTGAGAAATTACTTTTTGTTTGTTTTCTTTTAACACCAATACCGAATAGCTTCCCTCTGCTGTACAATAAAGAATGTGATCAGAGTTTATTAAGTCATATCCTTTCAAATTCGGAAAAGGGATTTTGGTTGACTTAATCTGACCATTCTTATTTTTAAGAACCTCCTCAACGATCTTCCGGGATTTAATTATTTCCTTTTTTTCTATGATTTTTAATTCAGCTCGGCGAACTGCTCTTATTAATACCTCAATCTCAACAGGTTTTAAAATATAATCTAATGCAGTATACTCAAATGCTTTCAATGCTTCGTTATGAGCAGAAACAAATATGATTTCAAATGATATGTCATCGATACAGTTTAGCACTGTAAATATGGTTGAATCTCCTATATGTATATCTAAAAATGCTATATCAATTTCACTGTTTTGCAAATTTTCTAAAGCATCATCAAGAGCTCCAAATGCTGCAATAATTTGTACCTGCGGACAAAATGTTGTGATAAGTTTTGTAAGATTTTCTCTTCCACTTAATTCGTCATCTATAATTATTGCTTTCATTTGTATTATATTTTACTTGTTAATAATTGGAAGTACTATTAACACTTTGGTTCCCAAAGCCTCTCCTTTTGAATCGTACAGATCAAATATTTTAATTACAGACTTTTTATAACCGTTATTAATTAACATCCTGATCCTATCTTTAGAATTTTTTGTAGCCATAGATAGATGGTCCTTTTTATTTTGATCTTTTTTTATCGCTGCTGCAGTTCTTCCGATACCATTATCTATGATAATACAATGGATATAGTTTTCTTTTAAGAATAATTTTACTTTGATAGTACCTCCAAATGTTTTGCCTAACAAACCATGTAAAATAGCATTTTCTATTATCGGTTGGATAAACATCGATGGAATTCTGGTTGACAAATCCATTTGTTCATCAATACATTCTTCGTAGGTAATTAATGACTCAAATCGTAACTGTTGCAAGCGTATATACAATCTTATAAGATCTAATTCCTTATCTAAGGTTACAAAACTCTCTTTTGAATTATCCAATATCAGACGAATCGCTTTAGAAAATTTAATTAAATATTCGTATGCTTTGAATTTATCACTCTTCAGAATTAAATTTTGTAAACTATTTATAGTATTAAAGATAAAATGAGGATTCATTTGCGCTCGTAGAGCCATTAATTCAACCTCTGTTTTTTTCCTTTTAATTTCTGAATTTTTTAATTTCTCTCTATAAAAACATACTAGAAATACGATGAGAAGTATCGCAAAAAGGATAGTTCCTATCAGGATATAGGTATTAAAATTTTGTTTTATTCTAGTTTCATTTATTTTATTTTGGCTTTTTATTCGGGATAGGCGTCTATTGGCCTCTAACGATTGAATTTCTCTTGTGATTTTGTCGTTATAGATACTTTTATCAATAGTAAAATATTGCTTGTGAAATAAAAGCGCCTCATTAAATCTATCTGATCTCTCCATAACATCAGATAGATCACGATAGCAAGCAATTAGTATAATTTTATAATTGTTAACTACGCTTAAATCCTTTGCCTCAATTAGGTATTTTTCAGCTTTATCATAGAAGCCGAGCTCTAAATAGCTAACACCGACCGTATGTAGTACACTCGCAACGGAGTGTGGATGATTATTATAACTTTTTTGAACTTCAAGGCTTTTTAAGGATAATTTCAGGCTTTGTTTGTAATCACCACACTCGTAATAGGCAAATGCCAGATTGTTTAATGAAGTCTGTTCAAGATCATCCTCATTCAAGAGTTTTGAAACTTCAATGGCTTCCTTATAAATCTTTATAGCTGCTTCATAATTTTTTTGATCTATATAAATACTCCCTAGATTAATCTTCATGATTATTTCATTAACAGGTAGATCGAGCTTAGACATAATTTCTAGAGCTATGTTGTAAAATTTTTCGGCTGTATCAAGTTGCCTTAGGTTACTATATACTAAACCTAAATTGGATAAAGAATTTGCATTTTCTAAAGAGATTTCACAGATTTTACTGTAATTATGTTGTTCTAAAAAGGCTAACCAAGCTTTTTTGTAATTATACGTATTTACGTAATAATAGCCTTTTTCTGAAAATGTATTTGATATACCTATGGTATCCTTAATTTTTCTATACAAAACCAAAGCAGAATCTAAGGATTTTAATATCAAGTCTTTCTCGCTAATATCATATTCTAAAGAGCTATCAAAAATAGAATCAGCTGTTTTCTTAATTAAAAAGTGAGATTGTTTTGAAGTTTGATCGCTTTTTTGTTCTGTATGGCAACCAGTACCTATCAGTAGTAAAAAAAAACAAGAAGTAACAAGAGCTTGTTCAAGTAATTTTTTTAATTGTTTTGAAAGTTTAATCTTTGTATGTTTAAGGTTATTTATCATTGAAATTAAACCTTTACACAGCAAAGCATCGGGGAATACTATTGATATGTAAAGGTCAATCTATTTAAGAATTTAAAATGTTTTTGTTTGTAGCTTAAATTTTTAAAATAAAATATAGTCAGCTTTACAATAAAAATTTAGGTTATTCATTACTAATTGTCTATTTGATTTCTACGATACCAAACTCTATTTCCCTTATGAATCAATGATATAGCACCGTAGTTACTAAGTTTCAGATAAGCACCATTTTTACCATCAGTGTTTGTGTCCCATATTGCCTTATTACTATGATTATAAATTACTAAATTACCATCACTTTGCATCTGTACTGTTTTACCGCCTCTTCCTGAAGAATTAGTATACCAGGTTGCTCTATTATCTCTATCATAGACTACAAGATTACCATCGCTCTGAAAGGTCATTCTGAATTGCCCATCTTCACTAAAAATACTTTGATTATGTCCAAGACCTTCACCAGACATTAGCTTATTTTTATAGGTTTCATTCGCATTTGTTCGAGGAAAAACATACCCTACTACTCCTGAGTAATTTATGTCCCGATGATTATGAAGTGCTTGTATCTCATTAGGGTTAGCAGAAAATATCCATCCTCGATTACCTCTTACGCCTTGTGCCCAAAATCGTTGCAGAGGAACACTACCATCTACTTGATTTGGAAATACATACCCTACAATACCTTCTTCATTATAGTTGCCATCAATATCACCAATATCGTTCCTTGATGGAATAGTAGAATAATAAACTCTTTTTTTACCACCATAACTACGATATCTATATAATGGAACACTACCTTCGGCCCGTACACTCATCCATCTAAACTTTTGTCCAGTATAAAACCATCCTCCGCCAAGATTATCATTACGGTCACCTAAAAACATATAATTATGGGTTTGTGTTGCGGGAGCATGCAATGTATTTGCATTCATTCGACGATGCTCGTGAACCGGGATTAACAATCTTTCGATAGCTGCTCTTTTTCTTTCAGCTTCCTTGATGATTTCATAATTGTTTTTAATCCACTGGTACTCATTTCCCGCAGGTGTACTAGAATTGTTACAACTCCAAGAATTTAGAATTTTAGCATCCAAATCGTTAATTGCCACTTGCGATTGAGACTTCAAAGTTGAATTGTTCGTATTGTTCAATACGAATTCAACGTCTTTCTTAATAGCCTTCCAAGCTACCATATCTGTATAACACTTAGACTTGGTATTAAATGCATTTTTAAAATCTTGCACATTGATACCAAACTCACTTGGATCTATAATTTCTGAATAAGGTTTTAATTTTACATTCACCGTAGCCCGCTTGTCGGGGTTAGAAATAAGATACGATTGAAAATTAGAAATTTCTCTTTCGAAATCACTTAGTTGACCAATAGCTCCTGGATTGAAACCAATTACATTTGTAAACGTTCCCGTTCTGATTAGAGAGTTGGCAATTTTATTTCTTTCATCGATAGTAAGATTTACATTATTTTGAATACCAAATAATTGCTCAATTTGAGTTTTCATTTTCTGTTCTACATTGGCAACACTGCTTCTTTCAAAATCAGAAGTTCTATAATTGTATAAATAATACACATCACCTCCTAATATTTGATAATCTACATACATAGAACCATATTTGGTAAAAAACTCTGAAAATTTCTTCTGGCTCAATAATTCCTCTGCTTCGTAAGTTAAAAATGGATATGCAGTTACCTGATGAATAATATTTTGAGAACTAATTCTAGCTACGACGGTAACTGTTTCTTCTTTAAAAGATGTTTTATTTTCTATAGTATAGCTATTATTTTGTTCAAGACCATCAATATTCAAAGTAGTATTTATTTTTGACGCTCCTGATTTGTTCAAAAATGTATAAAGCTCCTTACTAGTACGTACGATCTCTATAGTTGCTTTTAGTGCTTGTGGCACACTTGTCTCTTGATCGATTTCACTAGTTTCTATTGCCATAGAATGCCTCCTATTCAGCGATGGAGTGTACCCAGTACCAGCGTAATGACGTGATCCATCTACGTAAGAATAAATACTAAACCCATAATCATTCTCCTTAGCAATGTTATTTGGTTTTGCACTCTGACTTTTTGTTTCTTCAATTAATTGCTCTTTTTCACAAGCACTAAGTATTGCAATAACTAACAATAAATATATAAGCTTTTTCATAAGTTTTAAATTTTAAAGAAAGACATATCCTAGAATTCCTTTGTTCGTAAATTCGTTACTTGCATCCCTTTGCGCTACAATAGATGGTACTGCTGTATGAGAATGCTGACCGTCCTTAAATTGATATCGAACTAATGGCACACTGCCAGGTACTTGATTAGGAAAAACATACCCTACTACTCCTTCAGAATTATAATCGCCATCTAACCCATTTGCTGGTCTATCTGGATTTTGAGAATAGTATATATCCTTGTCAGATCCACCGTAGTTTCTGAATTTATATAATGGAACGGTACCCGAAAACTGGTAATTAAACCATTCAAAAGGAGTTCCCTTATACGTCCATTCGTTTGACAAATTAAGATCAGGACTATTTAAAAAGAGATTTCTATGATTAGAATCGTAGTGATATACCGGGGTTAATGCTAATTGTATCTCCCTATTCAGTTCTTCTTGTTTGTAATGTGACAGTATATCACCATATTCTGCACCTGATGGTGTTATTGAATTAGTGCAATCGCTTGAATCTGAAATCCTTGAGGTAAGAATCGCTAAAGCTTGATATGCTGCATTTTTAAGCCAATCCTGTTGCGTACTATTATATACGAATTGAACCTTTGATTTAATACCGTTCCAAATTTCCCAATCTGTATAACATTTCACTTCCTTGTTATAAATTTCCTTAAATTGTTCACTTAAAAAGTGTTCTATTTGTGCTGTCTTGGAAAACGGAAACAATTTCATTTCCATAGTCGCATTAAGAGTTGGGTTCTGATCTAAATAAGCATTCAAACGATTTGCTTCTGATACAATTTGCCCTTCTTCTGTTATTAAGTTGGGAGCAAAACCTGGTACATTAGAAACAACAGTATATTTTTCAATAGAACTTTTAATAATCTCTTTTTCGGATTGAGAAAGTACTACATCGCTTTGATGCCCAAATAGTTTCTGAATATTTGCCTTGATATTTCTCTTGAAACTAGATCGGACTTCTTTTGTCATGCTAGACGTATCATAATTGTATAAATAGAATACCTCTCCTCCTAACGTATGTTCCTGCACATACATAGGCCCGAATTTTTTAAGAAAAATATTGAATTTACCTTCGTTAAGCAATCGTTGTGCTCTAAAGGATAGCATTGGGAAGCCCTCGGGAGCAAAATATTTAATTTTTTTGAGTGCTACTCTCGCTACAACAGTAATCGTATTATTACTAATGTTAATTTCTTCCTCTATAGTTTTTTGAGATTTTCTGCCAAAACCAAAAATTCCAAAACCAAAATTGATGTTACTGCTAGAAGATTTTTTAACAAAATCATATAAATCTTCATTATTCTCTATTACATCAATTGAATACTCTACAGCATCCGGAATGTTGGATGTACTCGCTATTTGAAAACTACTTTGTTCTAAAGCAGGTCTAAATGATCTATCTTGTGCAGGACTATAGCCGCCACCTGCCCAAACAGGTTCTCCTCCTACAATTAGAACTTTTTGACCTACTCCTTCATCCTTAATATCTTCATCTTGTTCTATTGAAGTTAGATCAGTGTCTTCAATGACCTCCTTTTCACAAGATATTATTGTACTTAAAAGTAATATGATGAATATTACATATATTATATTTTTCATAGTTATTTGGTTTTAAAGAGTAATGTCTTCGTACTCATTATCCGCCGGAGTTCTAGAACCATTACAGTTTTGAGAATTTCTGATCTCATTTTGGATAGTTGTTAATACAGTTTGTGCTTTTGTTCTCAATTCGTCAGATTCTGTAAAACTGATTACATCAAGAATACGGGATTCTATTTTATACCAAGAGTTTAAATCATCTATACATTTTTTTACTCGGTTAAAATTTTCTTCTGTTTTATTACTATTTGTAACCTTAGCATAAGAAGTGATGATAGTTTCTTGTGGGCTTGCTTTATCAGGATTAATAGTTAAATATTCTGTAAGACGTTCTAATTCTTGATTTAGTTCAGATGTATTATTTACGGGTTGTGGAATAAAGCCGGAAACGTTAGAAAATGCTTTGGTGGATGCAATGCTATTACTAATCACCTGATTTTCTTCTGTCGTAATTGTTTCGTCTGTTTCTTCTCCAAAAATTTTGCCTATTTTAACAGATAGAATACGATTTATTTCTTTCCTTATAGTTTCTGAAACTGTCGATAAATTAAATGAATATAGGAATAGAACGTCTGCTCCTGTAACTTGTTTTTCTATAAAACCAGGACCATAATAGGTCTCAAAATATAGACCATCTAAATAATTTATTACTACATTCGAAAAGTCATCTAACTCATACGAATTTGCAGAGTTTAAGCTGAATACTTTATCTCTAAGGCTAATACGCGAAACAACATATATTGTTTCTTTATCTATTTTCACTTCTCTGGATAAGGTAGTCCTGAGATCTGTACTTAATCTTAATTGATCTGTACCCAAAGTAGTTTGATCCGAAGTCTCTGACTCCTCTATAAATTTGGTGAGATCTTCATTGGTTCTAATAATACTTAAGTTAGTATTAAATTTATTTTCAGAGATATTCTCTCTATCAATCTGTATATCTTTAAACGCAGGATAAAAAGGTCTATCGTTTAATGGATTGTAGCCATAACCAGCCGCTAATGTTTCACCTTGATAGACTATTGATTTTTCAAATGGTAATTCTTCATTTACTTGGGATTCTTCTGTAGTAATCTCTTCTTTTGAGCAGGAAACTAAAATAATCAGTAGACAAAGAATTGCTAGATTTAAATTATGATTTTTCATATGTGGTTAGTTTATAAGAGAAGAAAAGAATTTTATTACTAAAAGATTTTTATTGAATTCTTTCTCTAAGGGGATGATACAATTATTGAAACAAATTGAATAAAACTCTAAGGGATAAGTTCAACACATATCCCTTAGAGATATTGACTAAGTCAAATGATTTATAAAATCTGAATTCCTATAAATCCTTTGATGTTTATATTATAATATGTAGATAGTCGGCTCTGTTCGGAGTTACCGAATTTTGACAATTTAATTCAGAGTTCCTAACTTGAGAATTGATTGTATTAAGTGCATCCTTTGCTTGCGCTTTCTTAGTATCATCTGTAGAAGTATTAACAATGCTTTCCATAATAGATTGTAATTCTACCCATTGCTCCCAATCAACGTAACACTTCACTTCTTTGTCATAAGCATCTTTCAACACTCTTGTAACATTTTCAGCTGGTGCCCAAGGAAAAGCAGGTATACCGACACTATTAAATGTTTCATATAAGTCTAATGATGCTCCATAATTACCAGGAACCATATTCATTACAGCAGCTTTGTTAGGGTTTTGCTTTAAATAATCACTAAGAGCGTTGGCAATCGCGATTACATCTTGTTCTGCATTATCTACAGTAATTTGACCAGGAACAAAACCAGGAACATTAGAAGAAACTTTGATCGAAAGTGTCTTACTCTTGATAATCTCCTTTTGTTCTACTGTCAAAGTAGTACCAGTACTAAACCCAAAAATGTTTCCTAACCCTATATTAACATTTGTAATTAATTCTTTCTTTTCGATATCAGTTAAGTTACTAGTGTCTAACGTATAAACATAATCCACTTCACCACCTACGGTAACAGTAGATGCAAACAAAGGACCATAATATTGTATAAAATAAGGTATATATGTGTCAGGATCACCGGTTGCAGCACCTAAAATTCTACCTGCCCAACTGTTAGGGTCTTTAATCTGTATACCAGGTATCGTATACCCACCTTGGTAATTTTTGATGTTAGCAATAACAACTACAGAGTTATTATCAATTCTAAGATCCTTTAAAACTTCTTTCTTTCTTTTAATACTGAAGTTAAAAATTGGAGCTGCCGCTGCAGCATTTTTTGTAAATGAAGCTTGAGCTGCTGGTGGCTGAGGACCTCCAGGGTTTGGATTCCCTCCTTGCTCCTCTTTACATTTTTGTTCCTCAGTTGGTTGTCCCGTTGGAGTTCCTGCAGAAGCATAACTAATTCCAATGCAATCTACTCTACGATAGTAATCCAAAACTTCATTATAATTTGTAGCTACTTGTAAGTCATAAGTAGAAAAGTCACCAGTGTTTTCAATTTTAGCAACTTGAAATTCTGGATCATTAAATACAGGAAAGAAGTCTCTGCTTTTAATAGGATCAAAACCATATCCAGCAAAATAAGTTTTGCCATCTATAGTTAATGCTTTGGAATCTATAGCATTTTCTAATTCATCAACATCTAGTTTCTGAAATCCAAATTCAGCTTCAATTCCGGATTGTGAAGGTAACAACATATCTTCTTCCTCTTCTTTGTTACAGGAGAAAAACGATATTGCTAGTAAGCCCAATAAAATTAATCGATTCTTCATAATTGAAAATTTTAAGTTTTAACAGATTTTAATTCGTTACGTAAATGTATTTTATATCAGAAGCTACTAAAACACTTGTTTTATAAAACACTTGTTTGAATTGACGAAGTTTATAAATGGACTAACCAAATATGATTGTAGAAAATTTCCCTGACAGGTAATCTTGATGCAATGTGATAAATGAACACTTAGACTTTACAGTTGTTATTAAAAAGACGTGACTGACGTCGATTTAGAAATTTGTAAGTTTTCGAATTTGAGATCGGTTTTTGCCGTAAAGATTTTACCCGTCCGAACATTCATAAAATTCCAGTAATATCCATTGTCTTTTTTGGTCACACTAGAAATGGCAATTTTTGTAATCTCAACTGAAGGATGTTGCTCTAACACTACCTTTGCCATATTTTTCATATATATCGCTTCCTTATCTTCACTATGAATTATCTTCTTTTTTGGTTCCTCTGGTTTTTCGTGAGGTATATGACTTACGATACGATCCTCTTTGATGTTTTTTTTACTTGCACAGGATCCCAATAAAATGACTAATACTAAAGATGTTATTAATTTATAATAAGTATTCATTGTGTTTAGGTTTTGAGATTAATTACTCTTTTTCTAATTACTAATTTTCCAACGGTTCACTTTAAACTCATTACTGACTCCACACTCAAATTTTCCATTCCCTCTAGGACCCTTTTTAGAATTGTTTTGTGGATTACTGAACTTAGATCTGTCCTTTATATTCTTTAATTTATTATTCTCGATAGTTGCATTGTAGCTGTTATCATTGCGCATAAGTGGTCTTGATAGTTCTATAGCTTCTATAATATTGTTAGCAATACTAATAGTTGTGAAATCTGTACTCTTATGAAATCCAAAAAAACCCTCCTTTCTTGGAGTTATTGTTGTGTTTGCAATCACGTGGTTATTATAAAACTCATAACCATTATAGATATGTGTTGTCCAGAAAACACCACGCCCTGGATTTTTAATATAATTATCATGAAACTTTACCGGACCTGGAGATGACTTGCTCCAGGAACTTACCAAGTTTCCTTTATCTTTATCAGTAGAAAAATCAAAAAGATTATTGTTGACCTCTAATCCATTTCTAGAACCTTCAATGGCGTATGAAGATTTGAAATAATTATGATGGATATGAAATGTGGTTCCACTAGGCGGAACATTTCCTCCACCAAATTTTGGTATAGATATTGTTCCTGATATATAATTATGGTCAATTTCCATATTGGCATCATGTTCGAAAGGAAATTCAATAGAGAAATTAACTTTAAATGTATTTTGATAAATTCGACAATTTTTACCTTGTCTTCCCTTGATTCCATAAAACGGACGCTGACTATTTTCTGATCTTATAAATCTGTTATTATAGAACTCAGAATTTTTTACCCAAGTCACAAAAATACCTCCACCTGTACTTCTATTAAATTTACCGCCTGCATCTTCAAAAATGTTGTCATGAATTTTTGCATTGTCCATTCGGTAAGTTCGAATTCCGCACCATAAAAAGTCTTTAAGTTTCACTTTGTTTATTTCAATATCATCGCAGTCATTACCGTAGATCGCTCCGTGTAAATTTTTACCAATTAATGAAAGTCCAGAGATTTTTATCCCAGAATTTTTATAGCCCATATTAATCAGATATGCATTCTTATTTACTTTTGAGGAATTTACCTCTTCTGGTAAGCTTGTTGTTTCAGGAATCCAAGATGAATGAGGCCTAAGTATCGTTTTACCTATTCCAGATCCTTTTAATCGCATGTCCTTTTTGAGTTTCAAGGGTTTTTTGAGAATATAATTTCCTTTGTCAATCTCAATAATGTCGCCTTCATTAGCATTCTCTACAGCATTTATCAAAGACGATGTGTTTCGCACTTTAATGGTTTTCTTTTGATCTGTTGCTGAGGCATCTTGTAAATCCTGGTTTATCTCTATTGAGGGTTCTTCTTTTTCACAGCTCAAAAAGAAACTGGCTATAAGAAAACCAAATGCTAAAAGTTTAAATGTTTTCATATTTTAGGTATTAAGAGTTAGTATATTTTTAAATAAACATCATTAAGTAAGCAATTAGGAACTTTGCTTTCAATAGAGAGTTTAGGAAATAGTATTTTCAATTTAATAAAAGATGTTTTGGATTGAGCATCAAAACTTCGTAGACAAAAATTTTCAAATATTTAAAGTTTAATTTGCTCAAGAATTTATATAATTATAGAATTAAAAAAACCTTTGAGACAAGTCTCAAAGGTTTTTGATTAGCTTTCTAGATATATATAAATTATCTAAATGCCTTATACGCTTTTAAAGCATCGGCTTTACCGTATCCAAACCAATTACTACCCCTGTTTGGATAATCAGCAGTTTGTTTTAAAGCACGAACTACATTAGCTCTTGGCAAGGTAGAATTCTTACCCCAAACAATGGCCGCAATACCTGCCATAGTAGCTGTAGCTACTGATGAACCACCAATTGTAGAAGGATCATTACTATAAGTTGTTAAAGCTAACGGTTGAGTACCATTTGATTGTTCCATAACCACGGCAAAATCTACATATGGTCCTTGAACACATTCTTTACAGGCTTGATATCTTGTAGTAATTCCAGTCACGCCGAATACAACATCTCCTCCATATTCTTTCATATTTGCAGGAAAAGTAAGCTTTGACAATCTTGGCTCTGTTCCTGAAATAACTCCTCCTTGAGCAATTGTACCTGCTGCTGCAAATATTAATTTTCCTTTTCTGTATGCAAATATAATTGCATCTTTAATTTCTGTATTGGTAAAAAGGCCTCCCATACTCATACTAATAATCCTAACATTTCGCTCTAGCGCCTTTAGGTAAAATGATTTAGAAACAGCAGCAATGTCTTTACTACCATTGATAAAAACATCACCGTTAGCTTTTACAGCCTGCAAATTGCACCCATAAGCTACGCCAATAGTGTTTCCTCGATTTGTCCTAGGTGCAGCAATTACACCTGCTAAAGCAGTACCATGTCCACAAATATCCCAAGGTGAAGAATCTGCCTCATAATAATCGACATAATTTTGAGATCTACCTGTTACAATACCAGAATTGAAAGCTGATAATAATAAATTTTGGCTAGATGACACGCCAGTATCAAAAATAGCTACTCCGATTCCTTTACCGATTCCTTTACCTAAAAAACCACCATATTCCCAAGTCTCTTTAATATTGTGATATCTAAAATTCCATCCAACTTTAGAACCAGGACTTATAGTTAAATAATCGTAATAATTCCTTAGACTTGCTGGTTGTGAGACTCCACACCCAAGTCCATCTTTACTTATCGGCCTATCATAAAACGTATATGTAGATTCTACATATCGAATATTGTCTGATGCTCTCAAAGCTCTTAGAGTTTCGATATTATCAACTTTGATGGTTATAGCTAAAAAAGGATCATTTTCCCTAACAACTATTTGTTTTTTTGAAATACTTTTATTTAAAGACGACTCCGTTTCTAAAACCTGATTTATAATACCATTCTTTAAATTTGATATATCTTCAGACAAAGATTTATTGAGAGATCCGTTATCAAACATATACTGTCTCGCATCATCGTCATTCCACTGACTCTTCTTATAACCCACCATCAATTCATGATCTGAATGCACTACGGCACTCCATAACACTTCTTCAGAAGCTGCATTCCAATCAAATGAGTTATCAGAATCACCAATCGTCTCAATTATATGAGCATTCAATTCTTCTTTTGATAATAATCCTTTAGATCCCTCTTCTATTAATAAATTTTCCGGTTCAATTGAATCAACATCATTTTCGCAAGATACGATCAACAATGATGATACAATTAATGTTTGAAAAGACAATCGCCTCAACAACGATTGATAAGTAAATGATTTCATTTTATTTTTATTTTAATATTGACTGCTAACATAAATCATATCTTAGTTCTATTGAACGATGTTTTCACTATGTACTAATATGACTTTATAAAATGAGGATATCAATTTATGAGTCAGTAAGTTAATGTGTTAAGATCAAATTCAAACTGCCGTAATTCGATTTTATCTAAAATTATTGATATAAAAGTTTCAAATAAATTCTGAAAAGACTAAATTTAAATTTATAAAAAAGAGCAGTGAACTAGGTTTAACCAGTTTATCATATTTATAAAACCTAAAGTTTAATTCATTAATTTAAAACTACAAGAGTAAGCATTTTTTGATCAAAAAATCAAAGCTTTGAAAACGTTGAATTTGGGAGAAAAAAGTAATTGGAAAAGTTTTAACCCCCTATAATTTCTATAAATGATGAACAAAGCAAGAAAGATTAGAACGGTTATTATCGATGATGAGCCTAGTGGAATAAATAACTTAAAAAGATTATTAACCGAATTTTGTCCAGAAGTTGAAATTCTAAAATGTGTCAGTTTAAAAAAAGATATTAAAGAAACCTTTATCAATTCTGATAATATTGATTTAGTATTTCTGGATGTGCAGATTGGAGATGAACTTATATTTAATATCGTAGAAGATATATTTAAGTATAAGTTTCAAATTATCTTTATTTCTGCCCATGATTATGCATTAAAATCTTATCAATACAATGCCATCAATTATTTGCTAAAGCCTATTGATATTAACGAACTGACAATCAGCATAAAAAGGGTTTCTGATATTTTATCAAAGGAAGAAAAAAATAGTACAATCAAAAATCAATATCAAGATTCTCTAGATGATAAAAAACCGGATGAGATCATGATTCCAACTTCTAAAGGCTATGAAATCGTTCTGATCAAGTCAATTTTATATTTTGTGGCAGATGGAAGTTACACTAACATAATTTTAGAAGGTGGAAAAAAAATAGTAGTATCAAAAAATATTAAAACATATGAGGATAAGTTAGCTTCTTACTCATTTTTGCGAATTCATAAATCATTTTTAATTAATTTAAAACAAATTAAAATTATTTCAAAATCAGATGGGGGGTTCGTTAAAATGAAGGATGGCAAAACACTACAAATTTCCAACTCAAAAAAAGATGCAGTATTTAATGAAATTTCATTTTTGAATTAATAAAGAAGAGGCTGTAAATTAAACTCAGACAGAGTTCAGTTTACAGCCTCGTACCCTTACTAAAAATAAAACCGTTTCAGTTTAGATCTTTCCTACTTTATATTCCCATAATACAGGTTTCCTGATGCTAACAGTATAATATTACATTGTAGTTATTGTAATAAAATATTCACCTAATAATAGTTTACTATGCATTTCTTCATGAACTATTTAAACCATTAATATATAATCAATCAACGCTGTTTATGGTTTATAAACTGAAATAATGCCTTTATAAAACGAAATTAAGGCTTCTTAAAAAACAGCGAAATTTTCAAATAAAAAAAAACTTCATTTACACTATTAAACTAATTGAAATTTAAATTTCAAGATTAATAATTAAGGAAGAATGGAGCAGCTTATATACACTTTTTTGGTAAAACATAAATACGCAATTACTTATACAGCTCTCAAAAATCAGCTAATTTCTCATCCTACGTATGACTCTTTAAAATCAGTATCAGATACTCTGGATTTCTTTGAAATAGAGAATTTAATAGCTAATGTTCCGAAAGATGCGTTAAACAGTTTGCCAAATAATTTTTTGGCACTGCTTAAAATGGAAGAACAACAAGATCACGGACTGGTTTATGTAGATCAAAGTAATAGCAAAAAGATTAGTGTCACGGACCAAGACAATAAAAAACATTCCATTAGTACTCAAGATTTTAAAGAAAAATGGAATGGAACCATACTAGCCATAGAAAAAGCCACTGCACCGTCTTTCGGTTTTCACTTCAATACTGAGAGATACTTACTTTTTTTTGCACTCATTTTATTTTGTTTTTTTCTCACGACAAAACCTACTTGGCTTGCAGTGGCTTCTTACATACTTTCTGTAGCAGGACTTTGGATTGGAGTATTGATCGTTAAAGAGAGTTTTGGTTTGCATTCTGCAGGCGTTGCAAAAGTATGTAACCAATTAGCGAAATCAAGTTGTGATGCAGTCATCACTTCCTCTAGTGCCATTTTGTACAAAAAACTTTCCTTAAGTGATGCGGTCCTTGTTTATTTTGCTACAACAACATTGTATTTAGTTTTTTTTGGGTTTCAACCATTAATATTTACCGTACTCTCTATAGCAGTGTTACCAGTAATAGGATACACGATTTTTGCTCAAAGAATGATTTTGAAAAATTGGTGTGCGTTATGTTTGATTATAAGCTTTGTGCTCCTTACTCAAGGAGCTTTGCTCTTTGTTTTGTCTGAAATTAATACTTCATTTATTTTTCACTACGGATTTGGTTTTATACTAATATCTGCAATATGCGCAATTAGCTGGGTAGTTTTTAAAACAATGTTTACAGATAAACAACGGTTAGAGAAGAAAGAACTCGAATCATTAAAAATGAAAAAGAATACTGATGTTTTTAAAACACTGCTTCTAAAAAACTCGCCTATAGAAACACAAAGTGTAGAAGGAATCGTATTTGGAAACCTATCAGCACCCATACAGGTCACTGCGATTACCAATCCAAATTGTAGTTTTTGTAAAGAGGCATTCTTAGGGTATAAACAGTTATTAAAACTATTTCCAGATACTATACGGGTCAAACTAGTTCTTCTGGTTAATCACGAAGATCAGAAAAACGAAGGGACAAGAATTGCTAATCAACTTATCAATGTATACAATTCGCGTGGTAAATCTAAGGCATTTGATGCCTTAGCAGATTGGTTTGTTACGAAAGACTTAAAAAAATGGAGCTTAAAATATGGTGATGACTTAGCCAATACACATATTGATGCGCTAGCTCATAATACCATCTGGTGTGAAGAAAATGAAATTCTCTACACACCAGAAACCATTATTAATGGATATAAAAAACCAAGTGTTTATAAAGTAGAAGAATTACAGTTTTTTATAGAGTATTTAAGTAAGATATCTGAGAAACCTATTCTAGGTCCTAAAAACAGGAAAACACTTATTTAATATGAAATACAACATCAAAAAAATTATAAATGACTGATGATGTTTTTGGGATTCTTTATAAAAAGAGGCACCGCAGATCATAACAAAATTCTCCGGCCAGAGAAAGACGCTATATACCTGGGTGTCTTTAAATAGACAGGTAATCTAAATAAATTATTATAAATATAAAATCATGCTAAAAGACATTTTAAAATTAGAAGGAGCTCAAGAAATTGATAAGTCTACTCAAAACCAAGTATCTGGAGGTGGTAAAACTGCTACTTATAATTATTGTGGCAGTGTGCCTACTCAAGGGCAAGCGAATCAGAAGTGTGCTAACCATAAACCATGGGGTTATAAGGTAACATCTGCATATGTTTCTACAGGATTACATAGCAATTGTAGTAATGGTAGTCGTGGTGCATCTTCTATACACTGTAACTATGTTTATGGATTTTTTCAGTAAAAGTTATTAATTATCTTTTAAAAAGTAAAGCCTTTAAATAATGCGTAGTTAATTCAACTTTCTTGAAATTTAAAGGCTTTATAATTTGAATAAAATTTTGCTCAGAGCATTACTCCATTTTTTAATTCTGGTTGAATGACTAATAAGAATTAAAAACTAAATATAACAGACAAGAAATTCTAATAGAGGTAATTAGGGTTTTTAAAATTAATTTGGAGATGATAGCGACATAACTTTCAAAAGTAAAAAAGTTTAACTCACCTCAAATAATAAAAATAATTTTTCTGAGGTAAGAAAGACGCCTTCAGATCAAAAGAAAATTCTTTGGACAGAGAAAGACGCTAATTATCTGGGTGTCTATAATTTGTCAGGTAATTTATACTAATTATTTTAAAAAATAAAATTATGTTAAAAGACATTTTAAAATTAGATGGAGCTCAAGAAGTGAGTAAAGAAAGTCAAGAAACTATTAGAGGTGGTGGTGCATATGTGAAATGGTTTTTTCCGGGTACACGACCACAAACTAGTACTTGCAGAGGTATTGCTGCCGAACAAGCTAGAGCGAAAGAGAAGGGTTGCATAGTTGATCTAGAAAGCTATGCTTACCACCAATTCGGAATGTTCTCATTTGTATGCGGACTATCGTGCTAATTGAAACCAATTCATTTGAGTATTAGTTTCACATTAACTAAGAATTTACTTTTACTTATAGAGATAAGCTTATTTTTTTCTCATAATTAAAAGGTATAAAGTTCTGAGAGTGAATTATATAAAATAATTAATACTCAACTTAACCATAGTTCTAATTTTCTAAAATTAGGACTATGGTTTAAACTGTAACTTAACATGATGAAATTCCCCCACTATAGACAGCACGACCAGATGGACTGCGGTCCAACTTGTCTTAAGATGATTACCAAGCATTATGGTAAAGAGAACAGTATCGAGACATTACGTCAAAAATCTCATATTGATAGGCAAGGAGTATCTATTGGAGGAATCGCAGAGGCAGCTGAGGATATTGGAATGCGCTCACTAGCGGTCAGTTTGACATATGAGTTACTTGAAAAAGAAGCACCTTTGCCTTGTGTGGTATATTGGCGTCAACGACACTTTGTGGTAGTTTATAAAATAACTAAAGACAAAGTTTTTGTAGCTGATCCTGCCCACGGACTTATTACGTACACAAAGAAGAAATTTATAGAAGCTTGGGTTGGTACAGATCAAACTGTAGCGAACCCATCAGGCTATGTTTTGTTATTAGAAACTACACCAGAATTTTATCAAAAAGAAGGAGAAAAAAGTACGTTTGGTTACAGATTTCTCTTAAATTACTTTAGACCTTATAAAAAGTATTTTGTCCAACTTTTATTAGGGATGGGTGTAGGTAGTTTATTGCAACTCATACTGCCTTTTCTTACGCAATCAGTTGTCGATTATGGGATCAATCATCAGAACATAGGTTTTGTATATTTAATTTTATTGGGACAGTTGATGGTGTTTATATCAAGATCAATAGTCGATATTATTAGAGGTTGGATTTTATTACATATGACCAGCCGTGTCAACATCAATTTAATCTCTGATTTTTTATTAAAAATAATGCGGCTTCCTATATCGTATTTTGATTCAAAGAATACAGGAGATATTCTACAACGTATACACGACCATGATAGGATACAGGAATTTTTATCAAACACCTCCCTTAGTACCTTATTTTCCTTGGTTAACCTGTTAATTTTTGGAGGTGTATTGGCATACTACAATATGACAATATTTTTGGTTTTTCTCATAGGTTCAACATTCTATTTTACGTGGACCTTAATCTTCTTAAAACAAAGAGCCACTCTGGATCATAAAACTTTTGATCAATCTGCGGATAATCAGGATAGTATGATGCAGTTAATAGAGGGTATGCAAGAAATAAAATTGAATGGTAGTGAACGAAGACGAAGATGGGAATGGGAATCCATCCAAGTTCGATTATATAAAATATCCCGATCACAATTAACACTCAATCAAACGCAGAATAATGGTGCTCTGTTCTTAAATGAGCTAAAAAATATATTGATTACATTTATTGCGGCTACGGCTGTTATCAAAGGGGAATTGACTTTAGGTATGATGCTGTCTATACAGTATATTATTGGTCAGCTTAATTTACCTATCAACGATTTTATCCAATTTGTACAAGCAGGTCAAGATGCTAAATTGAGTTTAGGTAGATTATCAGAAATACATAACAAGGACAATGAAGATGAAGATGATAATCGATTACAAAAAGAATTACCGAATAATGCAGATATTGTTTTTGACGACGTTAGTTTTAGATATGGAAGCAGAGTATCCCCATTAGTTTTAAAAAATCTAGATTTTACAATTCCACAAGGCAAAGTCACAGCCATTGTAGGAGCCAGTGGTAGTGGCAAAACAACATTATTAAAAATGCTACTTAAGTTCTACAGTCCAATATCAGGAACAATTAAAATTGCGGGAACATCAATGAATAGCTACAATGCCAAATCTTGGAGAAGAGCCTGTGGATCGGTAATGCAAGAAGGTTTTATATTTAATGATACCATAGCTCGAAATATTACAGAATCAGACTCAGAAAACGTCATAGATAAAGAAAGGTTGCTGCACGCAGTAAAAGTGGCAAACATTCATCAATTTATAGAAGAGCTTCCTGCAGGGTACAATACAAAAATAGGAAGTACTGGTACAAATATCAGTGGTGGACAAAAGCAACGTATCTTAATTGCCAGAGCTGTGTATAAAAATCCAGATTACATATTCTTTGACGAGGCCACAAGTGCACTTGATGCGAATAACGAAAAAGTAATTATGGAAAACCTTCAGGAATTTTATGAAGGCAAGACAGTAGTCGTTGTTGCACATAGATTGAGTACGGTTAAAAATGCCGATCAGATTATTGTATTAGAAGATGGTGAAATTATTGAGCGAGGAACTCACAAAGAGCTTACAGCAGCGAGAAAAGCATATTATACATTAGTTAAGAATCAATTAGAATTAGGAAATTAATGATATGGAATTAGAAGAACAGAAAAGAACGAAGATAGATGATCTTTCAGAACGTTCTGGAGAGGTACAGCAGATTATGGGTAAAAAACCAACCTGGATGGTTCGATGGGGTATAACCACAATTTGTGCGATTTGTGCATTTATCTGCATAGGTGCAGGTGTAATTAGTTACAATGATGTAATTTCTTCCAAAGTTGTAATAACTACTCAAATTCCACCTACATATTTAAAAGCTAAGACTTCAGGTAGCTTAGACAAAATTTTTATTGAATTAAATGATACAGTACAGAAAAATCAAACATTAGCTGTTTTGAAAAATTTAGCTGATTACGAGGATGTTATTACAATTAAAAAAAGACTTTCAGATAAAAAGAAGATAACATCCTTACAAGTTCTGGATAGTTTGTTTCCAATTAACGTTCAGCTTGGTGAAATACAAAATCAATATTTAAATTTTATACGAAGCTATCAAAAATTTATCCTCAAAAATGAGATTGATGGAGCTGAAATAGAGAAGTATAGTTTAGAAGAAAGAGTAAAGGAGAAACAACAAAACTTATCTCAGCAAAAAAAGCAGTTATCATTAAATAAAATTCAGTTAAGATTATCCAGAAAAAAATATGCTCGAAGTAAAACTCTATTTAAAAAAGGAGTGCTCTCTGCAGCGGAATTTGAAGATATAAAAAAGCAATATTTTTCTGATGAGCAATCACATACCCAACTAAAGGCACAGGTGTCTAGCTCAGAATACGAACTCAAACAGCAAAATAATCAAATGAGTTCGACTATTTTAGAGCAAGTTAAAACTGACAGAGAAAGTTATTTTGCCTTACAAGAGAGCCTACAAAATCTTAATACAGCTATTAAAAATTGGGAAGAACGGTATGTCATTTTTAGTCCGATTGATGGAACGATAACTATTTTCGATATTTGGAACGAATACCAAAATGTTGAGACAGGTCAAATACTCTTTACAGTAATTCCATTAGATCGATCCAAAATTATAGGACGCATAAAAGTGCCGATTCGAAATTCTTCAAAAATAAAAATAGGGCAAAAAGCTATTTTAAAGATTGATAATTACCCTTTTCAAGAATGGGGAAATCTGTCAGCTAATGTAGTACATATAGCGGAAATACCTGAAAAAGGTGAAAAACCAACATATACAGTTTTGGTCTCTGTAGATAGCTTGGTAACAAGTTATCAAAGAACTTTAAGCTTTAAGCAAGAAATGCAAGGAAGTGCAGAGATAATCACAGAAGAACTTTCTATTCTTGAACGTATTTTTTATCAGCTGAAATCGTTGAATCTTTAGTAGAAAATTAATGCACTTTAGGATTGGAATCTACCGCTAAAAAAATAGATCTTTACACGTGTCTGGTGTAAAAAACATGAGTATAGAATATTCAGGGTGTCTAATTCCTAAAAGACCAATGTAAATACAGTACCTTCTTGGACCCTACTATTGACAAGAATTTTACCTTTATGAAGTAACATGATCTGTTTACAAAGACTTAGACCAATACCACTTCCTGTAGTTTTGCTGGTAAAAAACGGAATAAAAATACTTTCCATGATATCCTGAGGAATCCCAGTACCGTTATCGAACACCTTGATGACAATGCTTCTGTTAGGTTTTTGTTCAGCGATTACCCGTATCTCTGGATTCGGCTTGTCTTTGCAGGCATCAATAGCGTTCAATATAAGATTGATTAATACTTGTTCAATCAAATAACTATCGATATTTAGTTCTAATTTTGGAGGAATTATTTTAAAATCAATAGCTATATTTTTAACATCCAAAGATGGTTGCATCAATAATTGTATCGTTTCAAAAAGTCCCTCTATTTTTGTTTTCTCCAGGTTTAAATGGGTTACCTTGCTTAGACTGCGATACGTTTTAGCAAATTTTAACAGTCCTTCACTCCTACTTTTTATAGTTTTTATACCAGCGTTTAGGTCTTCTAATTCTAGTGGATATTCTTTAGGGCTATTCAAAGTAAGTTCTAAGTGCGACTGCAATGTGTCTGCTAACGATGAAATAGGAGCAATAGAATTCATGATCTCATGGGTCATGACACTCAGTAGTTTTTTCCAGGCTTCAGATTCATTTTTGTTTAAGGTATCATCTATATTTTGTAAAACGATCAGTTTAAAAGGGTCATTTTTAACCTGAAATATTGTATCAGAAATCAACACTTTAATTTTTTCATTTTGAACCGCTATAGAAATAGAGTTTGGCTCTTTATGATAGGTTTCGAAAACTGCATCGTACAAATCAGGGTTTCGTTTTTCTACAAATCGAATATTCTTGAATGCAGGGAAATCTAAGGTTTCTCTAATAGAGTCATTGGACCATAATACATCCCCGGTTTCCAAATTATAGGCAATAATACCAATATCGACCATCTCCAGAATTTTCTGTAGATAGACATATTGTGCCTCGTTTTTAGTATTTATTTCTTTGATTGTACGATTTACTTCATTAAAACCTTCATAAAGAAACCTAATATCTTTAGGTCCTCTATCTTCTGGAAACCATCTTGAAAAATCACGGTACTTTACTGCTTCAAAAAAATCATCCATTACCATAAATCGCCGCTTCACAAAAACGTATGTAGTATACCCCACATATAAAATTAGAAAAGCGATACATGTACCTATTGTTGTATATTCTTTATCAATTGTATATACCAATCCCAAAATTAGGGATACCAAAAGTAGCATCCTCAAAAATAGTCTTGCGATATAACCATTATAGTTCATATTTATCTAACCTTCGGTATAATGCTGCTCTGGTGATTCCAAGTTCTTTTGCAGATTTTGAAACATTTCCTTTATTCTTTTCTAAGACAGTAAGAATTGCATTTTTCTCTATGCTATCCAAATTCATCGTAGTTGCTGAAGTTTTATTCGTGTGCCTTTCTATGGAGGAAAAAACCAAGTCTTCTGGCTTCAGCGAATCTCCATCACACATAATTACTGCGCGTTCTAATACATATTGTAGTTCCCTAACATTCCCCGGGAAATCGTGCTTTTTCAGTTTAGAAATAAACCCGGTATCTAAGGTAAACGGTGTTTTGTTATATTTATCTGCATAGATGTTTATGAAATGCTTTGCCAGCAATGTGATATCGGTTCCTCGATCCCTTAATGGCGGCATTACAATATCTACTGTATTAATACGATAAATTAAGTCCTTTCTGAACTTTTGCTCATCTGCTAAGATTTTAGGTTCGATATTCGTTGCACAAATCAACCTGATATCAATAGGTATAGCTTCGTTAGAACCTAAAGGTGTTACTAACCTGTTTTGCAAAACCGTTAACAATCGTACTTGTTGCCCTAACGTAATATTGCCTATCTCATCCAGAAATAAGGTTCCACCATTAGCGGCTTCAAATCTTCCTATCCGATCTTCTTTGGCGTCGGTAAATGCTCCTTTCTTATAGCCAAATAATTCACTTTCGAATAGTGATGAAGTTAATGCTCCTACATCAACTTTTATAAAAGGTTTATTGCCTCTTAAAGAATTATCATGCAACGCTTTCGCTATTAAATCTTTACCCGTACCATTTTCTCCCAGAATTAAGACATTTGCATCAGTCGGTGCTACTTTTTTAAGCTTTACAAAAACGTCTTTTATGACATCACTTTCACCAATGATTGTATTATTGCTTGAAGATGGAATATCCTTATTAGCGGCAGTGGCTTTTTTCGACTTTAATAACGCTGCGATCGTATCGATTATTTTCTCATTTTTCCACGGTTTCACCAGAAAATCTGAAGCTCCTTCTTTTAATGCCCGAATTGCCAAATCGATATCTGCATATGCCGTAATCAAAATAACATCGGTTTCAGGTTTTTGTTTCTTAATTTTATTGAGCCAAAAAATACCTTCATTACCAGTATTTACCAAGCCATTAAAATTCATGTCCAGAATAATAATATCGAAGTTCTTCGTGCCTATTTGAGAATCAATAGTATTGGGATTCTTTTCTATAACAACCTCTTTTACCAAGGGTTTTAACAAAAGACGTAATGCAGTTAATACATCTACATCATCGTCTATAACCAATATCGTAGCTTCTTTTAATACCATCGATACAATATTACAATATTATATTTACAGGTTTAAATTTTGGATTTACCAATTTAAAAATTAATTCTAAAATTTAAAGCCATACCCGTGTACCATTTCCGAACACAAAGTGTATCGAAACCGAACACTTTTATTTTCACAAAAAACCATTATCAACTAAAAATCAATCAGTTGCACTTTTGGCATTATCTTCACTATGTATACGGTGTAACCAAAAAACCAAATATGGACGTTCCAATTCAAAAAAAGAAATTTTCAAAATCAAGAATCGCAATGCTGTTGGGTGGTTTAGCCATATTGGCATTGATACTTTTTGTATTTATACAATCGACTGGAGGTTCTAAATTGAATGTAGAAAAAGAGCGTATTGCTATTCATACCATTAAAAAAGATGTCTTTCAGGAAAACATTCCAGTAAACGGAATTGTGCTTCCGATCACTACCATTTATTTAGATGCTTTAGAAGGTGGAAGAGTTGAAGAGAAATTTGTAGAAGATGGTGCAATCATGAAAAAAGGTGAGCCAATCCTTAGGTTATCTAATACCGATTTAGAATTAAGCCTTATCAATCAGGAAACCTCTGTATACAATTTACTTACACAGATGCAGATCTCACAAAATGCCGCACGCCAAAACACGATTAACAGACGTAACCAATTTACAGATGTCGAAAATAATCTTATAGAAGCGAAACGCATATACGAACTAAACAAAAAGCTGTACGAAAAAGGGGCTGTCGGCCGCCAGGAATACGAATCTTCACAAAATGACTATATCTATCAAAAAGAACGTATGAAATTGGCAAAACAAGTCTTAAGTCAGGATTCTTCTGCTACAAAACAAGAGCTTAGCCAAGCACAAAGCTCTTATGCTAGAACACAAAGTGCCTTAGCGCTTATGCGTAAAAAAGTTGGTGACCTGGTAGTGCGTGCTCCTGTAGATGGCCAATTAACCTCATTAGATGCAGAAATAGGACAATCCAAAAATAAAGGAGAGCGTCTGGGGCAAATTGATGTCCTTAGTGGTTTTAAAGTTCGTGTAGACATTGATGAGCATTATATTTCCAGAATATATACCGGACAAAAAGGAACCTTTGATTTTAATAATACAACGTATACACTCGTCATCAAAAAGGTGTTTACACAAGTTTCTAACGGACGTTTTCAGGTAGATATGCAATTTGAGGGTGATATTCCAGAAGGTATACGAAGAGGGCAAAATCTACAGATTAGGGTAGCATTAAGTGCCGAAAAGCAAGCATTGTTAGTGCCCAAAGGAGGTTTCTTTCAGAAAACTGGGGGTAACTGGATCTTTAAAGTAAGTGAAAACGGAGACGCTGCATATAAAGTAAATATACGCTTAGGGAGTCAAAACACTACATACTATGAAGTGATAGACGGCCTAAATCCTGGTGATCAAGTAGTAACATCCAGTTATGACAGCTTTGGTGATACAGAAGAATTAATTTTAAAATGAAAAATCAACTAAAAAATCGAGCATAATGATACAAATAACAGACTTAGAAAAATTTTACCGAACTGAAGAAGTCCAAACTATCGCTTTAAACAAACTATCGTTTCGTGTTAATGAAGGTGAATTTGTGGCAATTATGGGGCCCTCTGGTTGCGGTAAATCTACTTTATTGAACATCTTAGGGTTATTAGACGATCCTGATGGTGGAAGCTTCAAGTTTAACGGTGAAGAAGTTGCAGGCTATAATGAACGTAAACGATCTGATTTACGT
Source organism: Aquimarina ulvae (assembly GCF_053613295.3). Taxonomy (NCBI): domain Bacteria; kingdom Pseudomonadati; phylum Bacteroidota; class Flavobacteriia; order Flavobacteriales; family Flavobacteriaceae; genus Aquimarina; species Aquimarina ulvae. The sequence goes on along the minus strand of NZ_JBSIBP030000012.1, from coordinate 38,370 downwards.
AAACATAACGTAGGGTTTGTTTTTCAAAGTTTTAACCTAATCGATGAGCTTACCGTTTTTGAAAATGTAGAGCTCCCCCTAATCTATACGGGGGTGAAACCAGCCGAAAGAAAAAAGCGTGTAGAGGAAGTATTGGAAAAAATGCAAATTATGCATCGACGCAATCATTTTCCTCAACAACTATCAGGAGGGCAACAACAACGAGTTGCAGTAGCCAGAGCTGTAGTCAATAATCCTAAACTAATTCTTGCTGATGAACCTACAGGGAATCTTGATAGTACCAATGGTAATGAGGTAATGGATTTATTAATTGAGTTGAATGAAGCGGGAACCACTATTATTATGGTGACACATAGTGAACATGATGCTAAATATAGTCATCGCATCATCCGAATGTTAGACGGACAAAAAGTTACGGAAAACGTATTAGTATAAGGTTATTCATCAATCAAAAATCGAATCAGCAAACCAATAATTATGTTTAGGAATTACATTAAAATAGCATTTAGAAATCTACTTAAGAATCGAATATATTCTTTTATCAATATATCGGGGCTTGCCATCGGTATGGCCGTGACCATTATGATTGGATTATGGATCATCGATGAATTAAGTTATAATAATTATTTCGAAAATAAAGCAACCATTGCGCAGGTTTTCCAGAGTCAAACATTTAACGGTAAGATTGGCACAGGACCTGCGATACCAAGACCACTTGAGTTTGAATTACGCGAAAACTACAGTGATAATTTTAAGCATATTATAATGGCTTCCTGGACGCAACCCAGATATTTAAAATATGGCGAAAAAAGTATTTATAGAGAAGGTAATTTTATGCAAGAACCTGCTCCAGATATATTAAGCCTGAACGTTCTTCAAGGAGAAAAATATGGATTGAAAGAAAAGAATTCGATTATGCTTTCGAAATCTACAGCCACCACACTCTTTGCTTCAGAAAACCCTATTGGTAAGATTATTAAAGTTAATAATACAGATGACTTATTAGTTACCGCCGTATACGAGGATATACCAGTAAACAATTCTTTTAATGACACCCATTACATTATCCCGTGGAAGCACTATATCACAACTCAAGAATGGTTAACGAGAGCTGCGGAGTCTTGGGGAAATAATTCATTTCAGCTTTTCGTACAGATTCAGGATAACACCACTATGGATATGGTTACTTCTAAAATAAAAGATGCTAAGAAAAAAGTGGCTCAAAGAGAGGCAGAATTTAACCCGCAGTTATTTCTTTTACCGATGAAAGACTGGCATTTGCGGTCTAATTTTGAAAATGGTGTTCAGACCGGAGGTCGTATAGAAAATGTATGGCTATTTGGTGTTATCGGATTATTTGTTTTGTTGTTAGCGTGTATTAATTTTGTGAATCTCAGTACGGCTCGCTCAGAAAAGCGCGCCACAGAAGTTGGTATTAGAAAATCTATTGGTTCTAAAAGAGGACAGCTCATTTTTCAGTTCTTAAGTGAATCATTCTTAGTTGTCGTTTTCTCTTTTGTTTTAGCGCTGGCAATTGTACTGTTATTTTTAAATGGGTTTAATAATTTAGCTAGTAAGGAAATTGTGTTTCCTTGGTTAAGTCTTCATTTTTGGGGTTTTTCTTTGCTATTTATATTACTTACCGCATTTCTGGCAGGAAGCTATCCAGCATTATATTTATCATCTTTTAATCCTGTTTCTGTATTAAAAGGAACGTTTAAAGCAGGGCGTTTTGCTGCACTACCTAGAAAAATATTGGTAGTCACACAGTTTACAGTATCTATTGCTCTTATTATCGGAACGTTGGTCGTAATGAACCAAATACAGTTCAGTAAGGATAGACCTGTAGGATACAACAAGGAAGGATTAATACAAATTCCTGTGATGAGTGATGAATTTATCGGAAAAGCTGATCTACTACGTAATCAATTCATAGCATCGGGTGCCGCATTAGAAATGGCAACAACTAGTAGTCCAACGACCAATGTTTGGTCTAACCGAGGTGGGTACACATGGGAAGGAAAACCAGAAGATTTTCAGGAAGATTTAGCTTATACATCGGTATCATATGAGTTTACGAAAGCTTTAGACATTGAGTTAATCGCTGGTAGAGGCTTTTCTAGAGAATTTGCGACAGATTCTAATGCTGTTATCCTCAATGAAACTGCGGTAAAATATATGGGGTTAAAAGATCCCATTGGAAAATACATTAGAGATTCGGACACAGAAGATCCCGATGAACCACTCCAAATTATTGGGGTGATAAAAGATATGATTGTACAATCTCCTTATAGTCCGGTAAAACAAGCGATGTATGTATTTGATGCTGATCAAAATGCCAGTTTTTATAACCTACGTCTTAATCCTAATAAAAGTGTTCGAAGTAGTTTAGAATTAGTCGAAGAAACTTTTAAAAAGAATTTCCCTAATCTTCCGTTTGATTATCAATTTGTCGATCAGGAATATGCTAAAAAATTTAGAGCAGAAGAGCGTATTGCCAGTTTAGCAAGAGTATTTACCATATTAGCCATCTTTATAAGTCTTTTAGGATTGTTCGGATTAGCTTCTTTTGTAGCAGAACAACGCACTAAAGAAATTGGTGTTCGAAAAATTCTTGGAGCTTCTCTCGGCAATTTATGGATGTTGCTTTCTAAAGACTTTATTGCACTGGTGATGATCGCACTCTTCATAGCAGCCCCAGTTGCTTATTATATCATGAGTCAATGGTTGCAAAAATTCTCTTACCGAACGGATATATCCTGGAGCATTTTTCTAATTGCAGGTTCTGGAGCCCTAATTATCACCATCATAACAATAAGCATACAAGCTATCAAATCGGTAACCGCAAATCCTGTGGATTCATTACGAACAGAATAAGTCAATCAAATCAAATGCTCCGCTTCTCAAACGGGTCAAAAAACGAACAGTTATGATCAGGAATTATCTCAAAATAGCTTGGAGAAGTCTCCAAAAAAACAAACTACAAACCACAATAAATCTCTTAGGGTTAACTGCTGGCACTGTGTGTTGTCTAAGTATATTATTATATGTATTTGCCCAATTAGGATATGATGACCATCACGAAAACGCTGACACTTTATATCGAGTTAGAACGATAATCGATGATCCAAGTTCGGTTCAGTTTAATGCAGCATCTAGTGGTCCACCTATAGGTTTTGCTATGAAAGAAGATTTCCCTGAAGTCGTTGAAGCAACTAGACTGGTATATATGGGAGAAGGAACAGAAGAACTCATACGTCCTAGTGATCGTAATGAGGGTTTTTATGAACCTAGAGGATACCTTGCAGATCCCACCATATTTGACATTTTCACCTTTACATTTCTCGAAGGAAACCCTAATACAGCATTAATCGAACCTAACACTGTTGTGCTATCTTCTACATTAGCAAAAAAACTATTTGGGGATGTACCTGCTTTAAATAAAACTATAATTTCTGGTAGTGGAGAACAACAATTATCACTTACTGTTACTGGTGTTTTTGATAATAATAATTTAGAAAAATCACACCTGAATCCTAATTATTTGGTTACGATGAATACTCCAGGGTTAGGCCAGTTTGTTAGGACTGTACAAAATTTTGCTACTCAAAATTTCATCTACACTTACATAAAACTAAACTCAGCTAATAACGCTTCTTTGGTGCAAGAAAAACTTCCTGCATTTCTAGATGCTCGAGGAGCAAAAGATTTTGCCGAGTTAAATTTTAAAAAAGAGCTTGTTCTTCAAAAAGTAAGCGACATCCATTTATATTCTAAAGGTATATCGAGGCAAATAGGTCCAATATCAGATATTAGCTATTTATATCTATTAATTACACTAGCACTGTTTATTCAATTAGTAGCCTGCATTAATTTTATCAATTTGAGTACTGCTAGAGCTAACAAACGAGCAAAAGAAATTGGAGTACGTAAAACTATCGGCGCAGATAAAAAATCATTAATTGGTCAATTTCTTAGTGAATCTGTTTTGCTATCCCTATTGGCAACAATCGTTAGTATACCTTTAACCGCATTTTTACTACCTCTTGTAAATCAATTAACACAAGGCAGTATGAGTTATACAGCAATTTTTGATTGGCGCATATTACTTATCATGCTAGCGACAGGTGTCTTCACAGGGTTGATTGCTGGTATATATCCCGCTTTGATATTATCATCCATCAAACCAATAAGAGTTTTAAAAGGAACGGTTGCTACTCATTCTGGAGGTACATTATTGCGTAAAGGGTTAGTTGTATTTCAATTTGTTATATCCATTGGATTGATCGCCACTGTGTACATTATCACAGAACAAGTTCGATTTGCTCAAAATAAGGATATGGGGTATGAAAGTGATAATTTAATAGCTGTGCGTTTAGGAACACAAGAAGCCTTCACTCAATATGAAACATTAAAAACAAGTATGAGTCAGATTTCTGGTGTGAAGTCAGTTTCTGGTTGTAACATTTTTCCATCTCAGATGTTACGAGGCGATGTTGGTGCATATTTACCTGGTGGCGACCCAACCAAACCGAAACTAGTTAAAGTAAACGGTATTCAATCAGATTATTTAAGAACCACAAAAACTAAACTTATAAAAGGTCGCGCAATAAAAAAACAGGATACTAGTCAAGTTCTTGTGAATAAAGCAACCATTGACGCTTTTAACATCAGGTTAGAAGATGCTATTGGTCAAAAAATCCATTTCTCTACTGGAGGAGATGTTACCACGGTAGAGATCATCGGGGTAACTGAAAACTTTCATTATGCATCTTTAAAAGAAGCGATTGAGCCTTTGCTTATGTATGTAGATAATAGTTTGGATTGGTTATTAGTCAAAACCGAGACTGCCGATTTTGAAAACATTCTCAGTCAATTACAACTTGCTTGGAAAAAGGTGAATAAAACGACACCTTTTGTATACAATTTTGTAGATAAAGAAACCGAAAAATTAATAGCAGAAGAAAAACGGTTAGCCAACATTTCTGTGGCCTTCACCACACTGGCAATCCTTATCAGTTGTCTTGGATTGTTTGGACTCATTTCATTTATGGCAGAACAAAAAAAGAAGGAAATTGGTATTCGTAAAGTGCTTGGTGCAAGCGTAAGTACCGTCATGAAAATATTAACAAAGGATTTCTTTATTTTAATAATAATTGCACTTTTAATAGCTACTCCATTAGCATATTATGTAATGGAAAATTGGTTACAAGACTTTACATATAGAATTTCAATAAGCTGGTGGATTTTTCTAATCGCTGGTGCTATCGCAATGAGTATTACTTTTTTAACCGTTAGTATACAAGCCATCAAAGCTGCTACGGCCAACCCGGTAAATTCATTACGAACTGAATAGATCAATTATCTAGTAAAAAACGTATACTGAGATGTTTTGATATTCATTAAAAGATGCCTAAATCAAAGGTTCAATACCATTAGAGTCATTAATTTTAAGAAGAATAATTAAAATTTTAAAGTGTTCGATAACGAACAAGAAGTGTATCAAAACCGAACACCTTTATTATTAAGACAAAATTTAATTGATTGATTATAAAGGATTTAAGTGTTCGGCATGATCTTCTCTATATAATTTACACAAACAATCAAAACCATCAAAAAACGAACAGTTATGGTTAAAAGTTATATAAAAATAGCCTTCAGAAGTTTACTAAAAAACAAGGGGTACAGTTTTTTAAATATTTTTGGTTTAGCCATTGGTATTACTTGCGCAAGTCTTATCTTTTTATGGGTAGAGGATGAACTAAGTTTCAACGACTCTTTTGCTAGGCAAGATCAAATCTATTACCTACCCACTAATCAAAATTATGAAGGCGAATGGCGTACTTTTTATTCGACACCTGGTCCTTTGGCCAAAGCGATAAAAGACGAAGTTCCCGGTGTAATACAGGCTACACGTTCTAGCTATGAAGAACGTCTCTTTACAGTTGGTGAAAACGCAATTAATAGAAGTGGTAGATATGTAGACGAGGATTTTCTGCATATTTTTAGTCTAAAATTTATCGAAGGTAACCTTGAAGAAGCATTTAAGAATCCTGAGGCTATTGTTCTTACAGAAGAGACTGCAGCTCAACTTTTTGGAGAAAACACAAAAGTATTTGGTAAAACGGTAAAAGTAAATAATAAGGATACGTATCTAATTACTGGAGTTATTGAAAATCTACCTAAGAATGTTTCCTTTCCTTTTGATTGGGTTGCGCCGTTCGAAAGATATCGGGACGGTGCAGTATGGATGACAGCGTATGGAAGTAATTTTTCAGATACGTTTGTAGAATTATCACCAGAAGCCAATGTTGCCGAAGTAGATAAAAAAATTAAAGAAATTATACCTGCAAATAATTCGGGAAGTGACACCTATGCTTTTTTGCATACTATAAAAGATTGGCACCTAAGATCAAAATTTGAAGGTGGAGAAAAAGTTGGTGGTAGAATTGCCTACGTACGTCTTTTTTCTATCATTGCGTTGATCATATTACTGATTGCTTGTATCAATTTTATGAATCTCTCTACAGCAAGAAGTGAAAAGCGAGCAAATGAGGTTGGCGTAAGAAAAGCAATCGGATCCAGTCGCCCTCGATTAATGATTCAGTTTGTTGTTGAGGCGCTTATGATGGCGTTTTTTGCATCCGTAGTTAGTATATTATTATTGTTTTTAATCTTGCCACAATTCAATCTTTTGATAGAAAAGGATTTGGTGTTAGGCTTATCCAATCCTATTCATTTGGGGATTTTATTCTCAATCACCCTGCTTTGTGGCGTATTTGCCGGATTGTATCCAGCATTCTATTTATCCTCTTTTAAACCTGTAGATGTACTAAAAGGCATCAAAACGGCTAATAGTTCTGCATCTTTTATTAGAAAAGGATTGGTCATAGGTCAATTTACCATTTCGATTGTTTTTATTATCAGTACTATTTTAGTTTATCAACAGATTCAGCACGTAAAAAATCGGGATTTGGGATATAATAAGGACCAGCTTATTAGAATGCCTGCTAATGGAAATGTAATTGATAAATTTTCTGTCATCCAACAAGATTTGATTAAAACTGGTCTTGTAGACAATGCTGCCTTATGCAATTCACAAATTTTATCTTCTGGAAATAATGGATCTGGATTTTCCTGGAGCGGCGGTACGGATACCGAAGGGGTGTTGATTTCATTTAGAAATATCACAGAAAGCTTTTTTAACACCACTGGTATGGAAATTATAGCCGGTAGGGGGTTTAGCAAAAATGTGGATTCAGATAGTACAAATGTTTTGATTTCGAAATCATTAGCCAACTTAATGGGGAGCAAAAATCCTATAGGCAATATCATTAGTCGGGATGAAGATTCTTATGAAATTATAGGGGTTGTAAAAGATTATCTTTACGGAGATTTGTATGACATCAGTGATCCTGTATTATTTATTAATAATCCAAACTATGCAAGATATATGTATGTAAAAACCAAGGAAGGTGTTCCTGTAAACGAGGCGCTATCTGGAGTTGAAACCGTGCTTAAAAAACATAATCCTGCTTTTCCTTTTGAGTATACCTTTGTAGATGAAGCTTTTGAAGCTAAATTTAAAAGTGAACAATTAGTAGGTAAGTTATCGCAGATATTTGCGTTGTTAGCAATTCTTATTTCTTGTCTGGGACTTTTTGGACTAGCTGCTTATACCGCAGAACAACGTAGTAAAGAGATTGGTGTAAGAAAAGTATTGGGAGCTAGTGTGACTGGTATTGTAAAATTGTTATCCAAAGACTTCTTAAAATTAGTGAGCATTGCCATTTTACTAGCTATCCCATTAGCGTGGTTGGTCATGAATAATTGGTTACAGGACTTTGCATACCGAATCGAAATTAGCTGGTTGGTATTTGTGGCAGCTGGATTGGCTGCTATTATTATAGCCTTAGCAACTGTTAGTTTTCAGGCGATTAAGGCTGCCATTGCAAACCCAGTACATAGTCTAAAAACCGAATAAAAATATTCACAATAAAAAACATTCATTATGAAATATCTATCACACGTATTAGTATTGATCGCAATAACTATTGCACAAGTTTTAGCAGGGCAAACTATAAAAACCGTTAATGCTTTCGAAAAAGTGATCATCAGCCCACATATAGCAGCAACTTTTGTAGAAAGTAATGAAGAATCTGTAATCATTGAAGAAACTACAGAACCAGAAGAAAAAATAAATATAGAAGTCAAAGGCAATGTACTTCGTGTTTATTTAGACGACGCGAAGGAAACGACTAAAAACAAAACAGTAATCGTCAATGGCGTTAAAAGAAAGGTTCCTATTTACAAGGGGAAAGTACTTACGGTTACGATAAAATATAAACAGCTTAAAGAACTTTCTATACGGGGTGAACAAACTGCATTAAGTAAAAGCAAACTAGTAACTGAGGCGTTTAAATTAAAAATTTATGGAGAGTCACAGGTCATATTCAATGAAGTAAATTTTAAATACTTAGATGCTGATATATATGGTGAAAGTACATTACTGGTAAAAAAAGGAAGTATTGAAAATCAAAAAATCACAGCCTATGGAGAAAGTCGTACCGATCTTCTGGATGTTCATAACAAAAATACAAAATTGAAAGCGTTTGGAGAGGCTGAATTTAAGATCCAATCTTCTGAGCGTATAAAACTTACTGCCTTTGGTGAAGCTAAACTTTTTTATAAAGGAACTGCTTCTATAGATAAAGGAATAAACATTGGAGCGGTAGAGATTACCGAAGTTCATTAATTTTAAAACATCAATCATCACCTATTCATTTTTAGGCATATCAAAAAACAAGTATGATTTTACAACTTATCAATGCTTCCAGAGTGATTCATTCTGGTGGCAAGAAAATAGCATTGCTCGATAACATCAACTTACAAGTAAATGAAGGTGAATTCATTTCATTAATGGGACCTTCTGGATCAGGTAAATCAACCTTACTGAACTGTATCGGTATGTTGGATAACTTTACCGATGGTAGCTACACGTTCTTAGAAGAAACTGTGCATACCATGAAGGAGAAACAACGAGCCAAACTCTATAAAGAATATATAGGATTTGTGTTTCAGGCATATCACCTCATCGATGAACTCACCGTTTATGAAAATATAGAAACTCCCCTACTCTATAAAAACGTAAAATCTTCTGAACGAAAAGCACTGGTAGCAGATATGTTGGATCATTTTAATATTGTAGGTAAAAAAGACTTGTTCCCTTCTCAGTTGAGTGGCGGACAACAACAATTAGTGGGGATCGCGAGAGCATTAATTACAAAACCAAAATTGATTTTGGCAGATGAACCTACCGGCAATCTTAATTCTAAACAAAGCACTGAGATAATGGAGTTGTTTTCAGAATTAAATAAAGAAGGCGTTACCATAATACAAGCCACCCATTCAGAAAGCAATGCCGCTTACGGTTCTCGAATTATTAATCTGTTGGACGGACGTATCGTCTCTGCGTAATATAAGTTACCATGTCACCAAAATCGATTATCTATATCAGTATTTTTCTTTTCCATTATATTGGCTTTTCACAAGGAAAAGATATAAAAAAGCTCTCGCTTGAGCAATGTATAACGATCGCTTTAGAAAACAATCTAGACCTAAAATCTACAGTTTTAAATACGAGTACTGCGACAATCAATTATAAGCAATCAAAAATGAATTTGCTACCAACCTTAAACGGGAATTACAGCATCGGAGTGAATAATGGAAGAAGTATTGATCCCTTTACCAATGATTTTATCAACCAGGAACTGACTTTTTCTAATGCAAGATTGAATCTGGATGCCACGATTTTTAACGGTTTTCGATTGCTAAATACAGTACGACAACAACAACTCAACAAACGAGCTTCTGAGATGGAAATAGAAGAAGCTAAACAAAATTTAGTATTAAATGTAACCTTAGCCTATCTCCAGGTTTTAAACAGAAAAGATGTATTAGCATTAGCAAAAACCAGATTAGTAGCTACTAATAAACAATTGAAACAACAACAAGATCTATATGACGAAGAAATAGGAAATCCCGCGAATTACGCAGATATCAAAGGACAAAAAAGTATTGATGAAACCAGTATCATAGTTGCAGAAAGTGATCTAAACAATGCTACAATAAGCCTTGCAAGATTAATGAATGTTACCAAAGATATTTCTATTGATAAAACCTCTGTTTTACTGGATTTTGAAAAGTATACACTATCAGCAGAGGATGTTTTTAATGAGGCTATGCAAAATCTGGCCACATTTAAGGCGAAAGAATTAAGAGTAAAAGCTGCAAAAAGAGGTGTTAAAGTTGCAAAAGCGCAGTACGTTCCTGAAATTTCATTTTTCGGACAGGTGAACACCAATTATTCTAGTGTGGCCGAAACATTTACCGAGATTGGATCTGATGTTATCGAAACAGGAGATTTTGTCACAGTCAACAATGAAGAAATTTCTGTTTTTACTAACGACACGCAGTTTAGAGGAGAAAATATTGAATATTTAGATCAGTTTGATAATAACTTAAATACAGTGGTCGGGATTGCTGTAGACATCCCTCTTTTCAATGGTTTTAGAGCAAAAAACAATGTAGCGTTAGAAAAGATTAAAGCTGAAGAATCTTTGATCGAATTAGAACGCACATCACTACAAGTCAAAAATGCAATTGCTCAGGTTCATTTTGATATGCAGGCTGCCTTTACTCGTTATGAAAGCTTACAAAAGCAAGTAACCGCTTTTGAAGAATCCTATCGCGTAAACGAAATCCGTTTTAACAATGGAGTATCTAATTTTATAGCATATATCACAAGTAAAAACAATCTAGATGCGGCAAAAACCAATCTGACCAATTCAAAATATGAATATTTGCTTCGCGTAAAGGTTCTGGAGTTTTATAGAGGGAAACCTCTTTGAATACCACTAGGTAATGTCTAGCAGTGATGTAATCTCTTATGCTTCCCAAGTCTTCATCCACTCTAAATATTCATCTTTATATTCATTGTCATTCAGTTCTACTATCATGTTCTCGAGTTCGTTGTTATCAAACTCAAATTCGGAAACAGAGAATATTAAAAAAATATCGTTCCCAATGATGTTCTTAAAAAAGGCTTCTCTTTTTAGCTTTTTAAGAACACTAATGCAGATTGCAAAAAGACGATTTCGAAAATCTATAAATACTTTTTCATCTTCATACGCATTGTCAAAATCATTTTTATCAAGTTCGGTTCGTAATCTTTTGCATATTTCATTAAACTCATCATTCGCTCCAGCCATCTCATACTTCCATTCAGCTGGTTCGAATTTGTAATATGTCAATTCTTCTTTTTCCTCTTCGCCTAAATTTTCTAAAAAATCAATGGTGTTTGTAGAAGGACAAACAGTCATGGCACCTTCATCACTATAAAGCGAAAAACAATAAATTTCTTCATCTTGATGCTGATTAAACATTTCGACAAATGCCTTTTTAGTTGCATTTTCAATTTGTTGTTCCAATTCTTTGAAATCCATTTTTATACAGGTTGGTTTTTTTAAGTGGACATATGAGCGTTTTCATAAATGATAGGTGGTTCTTTTACAGACATTTGATATTTAATTTTTTCTGCTACTCATTTTTTTTGATCCATTCTCTAAGACTGTTCTCAATGTTAATTTTTTCTTTTTTACTTTCAATAGAATTAATTTCTCCTTTCTTCTTTTGCGCTCTCAGCGCTGGAAGTAACGATTTTATTTCATCAAATTCCGTTATTGACTTTAGGCGAAATTCTTCATAATTAAATTTATTAACCTTATCCATTGCTCTTTGGATTTTTTTATCTTTTAATAATAGATCTACCTCTTTTTTTATCTGCTCCGGAATTTTCTCCTTTGCCCAATTGTCGATGTTTTTGATAAAGTTATCTGATATTTCATTGAATTCTCCATACCTATGTATATGTTTTAAGATGAGGTGTTTATATAGTTTTACCATTTCTTCAAATCCTAAGCTTGATTTGATCTGTTTTAATTTTCCTCGGATTTGTTGAGCTTTTGTAAATCCAACTCCAATTCCAATCAGATATTCTCCTTTAATTTCGTTGTAATTTAGATTTTTACTATGTTCCCATAAGCTCATTTTAGTAGCTATTCCGATTTCTAAACCGTAGATTTCACCTTGAATCAACGGGATATATTCTCCACTCATTTGGTTACTTTATTTTTTTAATTCCCTAATTAGTTTTCTGGCTTTACTGGCAACTATTTTCCAATTCCACAAATCTGGAGATTTTAATTCTGGATGTGTACTTTCCCATTTTTGAGTTCTTTTTTCTGTATTCGCAGCAATTCTACATTCAATTTGTTCTTCTGTCAAGTCCAATTGAATATAAATTATCCCCCAACCTTCAATCGTATATCTAAACGTTTTTCCATCACAATACTCTGGATCTAAAACTGTTTTTTGAATTTGCCAATATCCCGCTGCTTCTTCATAATACAATCCAAAAGCAATGTACTTTTTCTTTTTATTAATTGATTCTTGAAAGTAATCCAGATAATTACTGTAATTTTTAATTTCAATAATTTCTTCATCCATATCAGAATAAGATTCAAAAATTCTAACTTCTCCAATTTTAAAAGCTAGTTTGATTATATCATCAACTTTCTGTCTTTGAATTGATACTGTCTTTTCCAATTTTGTATTTTTAATTGAATATACTGCTATAAGTATGTTCGTGTTGTTGTTTTGATAGTGTTTATTTGAATGTAACTAAAACCATTTTTTCTTTTTAAAAAACAACAGCATACCTATTGCGACAACTACCATCACAACCCACATGATAAAATAGCTATATTTAAAAGAAAGTTCAGGAACATATTCAAAGTTAGTTCCATAAATACCTGCGATAAAAGTTAGCGGAATAAATATTACAGAAAAGACTGTAAGAAACTTCATTATATCATTTAATTTACTGCTTATCGTTGTATGATAAATGTTAAGTTGATCTGATAATATCTCTCGGTAGTTATCTGAAGCGTCATTTGCTTGACTAATATTATCTTCAAGTTCTTTGAAATGTAAATAAGTACTTTCTGTAATAAAGTCTGATTCGGTTTTTGCTAATGAAAAAATCATTTCTTTAGCCGGTTTTATACTTTTTCGTAAAAAATTCAAATCTCGTTTGTAATTATTAATTTCATTAATAACATTTTGATTTGGGTTTAAAAGTAGGTTCTCTTCTAAAGTTTCTATTTTTTCTCCCAAAATACTTATTACATATAAATAATTATCGACTACGATATCTAATAACGCAAAGGTTAAATAATCAGTTCCCCCATTGCGAATTCTCTTTTTTTGCTTTCTAATTCTTTCTCTTACAGGCTCGAATACATCTCCTTTCTGTTCTTGGAAAGAAAGTAACACTGTTTTTGTTAGGATCAAACTTAGATTTTCAACAATTGTTTTTCCGTTTTTATCGTCTAACCTTAACATTTTTATTGTTATCAGAGCACAATTGTCATATTCAATAACTCTTGGTCTTGCTTCCGTGTTTAGCACTTCTGCCATAACCAATGTGTCAAGATTAAACGCTGTTGTTATTTCTTGCATTATTGAGGTATTGTGAAGACCATCAACATTTATCCAAGTAACGGTATCCTTGTGCTGGAATGCGCTCACTTCTTTTACTGTCTTTACATCATTTTCTGTTAAGTTATTAGAATCAAAATCAATAATCCTTAATAAGACTTGGTCTGTTTTTTTTTGCCCTCTAAAAATAAGTTCGTCTGGTGCAAGTCCAATTTCCTGTTTACTCTTTTTTACAAATCTTGTCATATTTTTTAACTCGATAGATTGTTATTTATTCCGGTATTTTTTATGCACGATTGTATTTTCAAATGTACCGTATAACACACAATCGTTAATATCGCTATCGTAGCAATGCAAAATGTTATCTTACATTCTGATTTGTTGCTACCTACTTGGCGGATAGCAGGGCAGTGTGCGATGATTATTAACTTTTCTTTCTGTAAAAAGTGCGCTCTATCAAATATACGAGAAACATCAAGTTTATAACTAAAACATGTTATTGCTTATACTTGAGGTTAAAGATGGTCTAATTCAATTTCTATGTATTCTGATTTGCCACCGGATAAATCTCCATTCAGCCAGTTCCAATCAAATTCTAATTTTAGTTTTCCGTTTTGAGTCTCTGAAATCGTACCTTTTGATTGTCCCGCTTTCAATTCTCCTTCGGTAGTTAGGCATTGATACAAGAGTTCAACGTTTGAATCTTCGGTTTGCTTTCCAATGATGGATCCTTCTTTTATTAATCCTCCTTTATATTTTCCTGTAATGGTTTTGCCATTTTGGAAATAATGAAAAATGGTTTCATTTGATGATAATCCACTTTTATTTTCCATAGTAACAAATTTTTTGTTTTCTAAATTCAGTTTAGAGATGTTTTTCATTGGTCTGCTTTTTAGTCTATTGTCTTATTGAATCTATGATTTAGATACTTTATATATTGATACATTTTTTTTCAAATCCTGTGATATTACCTACGTTATCTCTTACGAAATGAAACCAAAATTCTGCATCTTTATTAAAAAAAACAAAAGCAAAAACAGTTCAATATACATCTTGAACTGCTTTTGTTTTTAAACGAAGTTAGACATTTGTCTTTTTGTTCAGAAAACTTGTAATAAATTTTATTTGACCACAGTCGCTTCGAATTCGACTTTTAGTGTTTCGAAAAGACTTTTTACTTCGAGTACCGTAGTTGTTTGTCTCATTCCATGGTTAATAACCCACTTTTGAAAAATATCAAAACCAGCAAGTAACTCATCTATTGATATTGTATAGATATTTAAACGAACAATGTTTTTACAGTCATAATTTGCCTCTTTAATTACTTGCTCTAGATTGTCTAAAGCCTGTGTGATCTGGCTTCTCATATCTTCGTTACTTGAAATTCCATCAGCATTAATAGCTGTTTGCCCTGAAACATAAAGCGTACCTTCTGTATTTTTCACTTCTGTTGCTTGCACATAATTGCGTGTATCCTGCCATTGCCAAGGGTTAATTATACGTTTTTCCATTTATCTATTATTTAAATTTAATACTCCTCTGTATTTTAAGTGATTCATACTTCATCCCAAAACGTTTATTGTACTTGTAAAGTAATCAGCTACAATACTGATACAAATATCTTAGGAATATTTTCATTTATGTGTGATGTATATCACGAGTATAGAAAACATAAAAAAGAGTTAGTGATGAAGTCGACTTAAAGTCTCACGTGAAACACCCAAGTAAGAAGCTAATAGTGTTTTAGAGACGCGTTGAAATAATAATGGGTATTGTTCAAAAAGTTGCTTATACCTTTCTTGTGCATCTAAAGTCAGAAGCGATACGATTCTATTTTGAGAAGCACAATGGCCAGCATTGGATTTTTTGAGAAAGAAACTTTCTATTTTGGGTAGTTCACAGGATAGCTTTTGGTAGTTTTTAAGGCTAATAGAAAGCACAGAGGTGTCTTCAATACACTGTAATGACATTGTAGCTTTAGATTCTGTAAAGAAGCCTGAAAAATCACTTTCCCACCAGTCTTCCATTGCAAACGAGACGATATGCTGTTTTCCGCCTTCATCTTCATAGATTAATTTTAGAAGCCCTGAAATAATGAAATAGCAATGTTTAACAAGTTCTCCTTGTTGAATGAGAAAATCTTTTTTTTTATACTTTTCAAATGAGAAATAGGATAAAACTAATGCAAATTCATCATCCGTAAGTGTTATTATTTCTTCAATATGGCTTCTTAGTTTTTCTTTCATTTTCAAAAATTAGAATTTCTAGTTTACATGATATCTAAACGTTTTTGTGTTGCAAAGTTTGCATGTAAGATTTAGCTAAAACGCAACATAGCTGACGGCAACTCATGAGTTTCAATAGTTTTGCATCCTAATGTCTTCCTCATTGAGAGAATCAACATTAAAACAGTTCAAAAAATCAATGTTACTTCTCTTTTTTCTTACCTAATGAGACCTTGTAATCATCTACGTTACCTTTGATTTTTAGATTGAGATATTTTATTTTTTTATTAGGATCTACTTCTAAAATTTCATCTTCTTGCTCCATATTAATAACAGTGTCCTTCTTACTTCCGAATAATTTTTGCCAAGAAGCTTTTCTAACCGTTTTCCAGGGAATACGTAAATAATAATCAATATTTTGATTGCTATCATGAGTGCCAGACAATTCCATATGCCCTAAAGTAGATTCAATCGTCATAGATGGAATACGAATCTCCCCTTTATTTATATCTACACTGTTTTGTAAGGTATCAAATCTAATATTCTGTAGGTTCTTATCACCCATATAGTCTGAAAGTGCCTGCATAGGATCATAATTTTGCAATCTTCCATTTAAAACTTTTATGTTCATTTCGATAGTAGATTGATCCAAATCTGGTACCATGTCCGGGTAGACTCTAATAGTACCTTTAATGCTTGTAGTGAGTTGACCTTGTAAGTTTTCTGAGACCAGATGATCTTGTCCAAAATTTTCAAATTTGAACAGTAATTTATCTAAATCAACCTGTTGCATCACCAGATTAGGCTTCATATAAATATGTTTTGGATCACTCCCATTAAAATATCCACTCAATTGAATATTCCCTCCGGCAGCATCCATATGCAGTGTATCTATATAAATGTAATGGTTTGGTGTTGTTCTTAGGCCTGCTTTAATATTTTGAAGATCTATTCGATGGTATATAAAGTGATCCACATCAACCTTAAATTCCATATCTGTAAATGGCAACTCATAGATATTGAAAGCATTTGCATGTTCTTTTACATCTTCTGTTTTTGAACGAACAACTTCTACCGGTTTTGGAGGATTAAAATCAAAATTAAAAAGAGCATCAAAATCTATATAATTCGCATTTAATACTAGATAATTATCTCTTTTCTTTATTTCTTGGTCTTCGCCCAAATAATAGTTTAAATCAAAATTAAAATTCGTGGTGCCTATTTCGCCGTGAAAGTCTTTTATCACCAAATGCTCCTCTTCATAATGAATATTTCCTCTAAAATTTTCAAACCGAAGCGGATGCAATTTCATTTTTGTATCAAGCTTGTCTAAAGTCAGATCAATTGATTGTAACGAAGAATCTTTATAGTGCATCCTAGAGGTAAAATGCAATGCTAAATCATCAAAGGCCTCATGTTGGTACTCTTTTGGAACATAATTATCTCCCTTATACGAAAAGATATCTTCTAGTCTCAATTTCTTAGAGCTTAGATTGATATTTAAATCCACGTCTCCATGAAGTTGCGGTTGCATCCAGAAAGCATACTTGCGGATAAGCCCGTCTGCATGAAAATCACTGTCATCTATATAACCAGTAAAATCCTTTATTTTTAAGTCTTTATCATCTATTAGCACATCGGCATGAAAATCGTGTAGTCTATGCGGATAATGCTTTAAGTCCGCATATAAACTATCGATAAAAAATTCACCTTTTGGTAAATACTCGGATTCTGTAAAATCCTTTGCAGAAGCTTTAAAAGAAAGTCCCAAGCTTAGGTTTTTTATTTGTTCATCGATTCCGGTTTGGGTAGTATCCTGTTTTGAATACCCTGTTAATTCAGCAAGGTCTAAGTAATTCGAGGCAATTTCCAAATGAGTTTCTACTGGGATATTGGTATGATGTACAATTGCAGGTAAATTCGAAAGAAAACCACGCACTGATAGGTCTGAATTTCCCATCAGCATTTCAAACTGATTCAGGGTTGCTTCTTTCCCATTCATGACTAAGTGCACATTCATGTCGTGCAATGGAGCAGGAAATCCTTTGGCAACTAAACTCAAGTCTCTTACAATCAATTCTGCAAAGTACGCTTGATTGAGTTGTTGTAATGCCTTTTCGGGGTTGTCTATATCAATAATATCATGAAAATTCATGTTTAGCGAAACGTATCCCGAAGCATCTTTTACTTGCTCAAGTTCAAAAAAAGCTGCAATAAAATCGAGATTAAAATTAGAATTTACTTGCATATCCACTTCTGGAGATTCAAAATTCTTTACAAAAATAGCCCCTGTAAATTCTCCTTTTTCTAAAGACGCAGTCATATCGGTTAGGGAAAACTCCATGGTACTTGCATCCCTATTTACTCCATTTGTAAAATACCCTTTAAAACCCATGTTATCTATCTTTTTCTCTTTTTCAGTATTTTCTAAGTAGGCTTTTCCAACCCCAAAATTGGCATTAATAAAAGGTTTATTTCCTTTGTTAGCGGGACCCCGAATACTTGCGTTAAAATAGATTTCACCAGCATTTTTGTATTTCTCTAATACAGGTATTACATCTGTTGGAGCAAAAGCAATAAGCATATCAAAATTGGGCTTTGTTCCTTTTATAGAAATGTCTAGATCTACATCGTTCTTTGTATCTATGGCACCTTCTAATTCAAAATCACCATTTTCCATAAGGATGCCCGAAGGCTGAATATCAAGAATACCAGTGTATTCGTTAAATATAAGATCTGTATGAACTTCAAAATGTTTATTATGAATAAAGGTGGTATCACCATCTTTGATCACATTTAGTTCAAAATCTGTATCTATATGCCCAGCGATGATACTATCTTTTTGGCTAAAACCACCTGTGCCAGTGTAAATAAATTTCTCTACATCTGTATTCGTCGCTTCATCTAACGTATGTATATCAAGATTTTTTAATTTAATTTTTTTTAGATGAATATTGGTGGAGGGTGTTTCTGTTTTAGCAGTGTTTGCTAAGGAGTTTTGGATATTGGTACTATTATTTTCATGAATGACAATATTAAATACACCTTCTTCAACTATTACTGATTGGATATCATAGTTTCCTTTTACAATATCCCATAAGTTGAAACCTATGAACATATCTTTTACATCCATGATGATGGGTGCATGATCTTCTTTTGTCTCAAAGATTTGCACATCGTACACTTTGATTGAAATGTATGGGAAGTTGCCAAAAAGAGATAATTCACTCTCACCTACACGAATACGACCTTTGTGTTCTTTATTTAGTTTTGTGATCTCCCCTTTAATTATTTCAGATTGGTTGCTCTGAATATATAGGATTAGACTTCCCACTAACACAACGGGAACTACAAGTACTACTATTATAATTCGTTTCCAGAATTTTTTACTCTTCAAAGCGGCGTTCATTTTGGGGTTGACAAAGGTCTTTGCCTTTAAAAGTAACAAATTCGTATGAAAAAAGCTTATTTTAAAATAGGATTTAGTCTTTGGGTCATCGTATTAGGTATTAGGTATTTAAAAGAGTACAATTTTTTATTTTGGGTAATGGCTAATATATGAAATCATCATTCCGAAAAGTATTGTGATTTTATAGTATTATGAACAGCTGCTTTTACTGATTTGGCTCAAATTTTTAGAAATTGTTTTTGTTTTGTTTGTAAACCCATCACTATTTGTTCCCAACCAAATTGTTCTGTTATTGTCTTGAATCATTGAACGTACACTTGATACTCTTCGTCTGGAGGAGTTTAGAGGTTATTTTTTAGATTCATAAAGAGTTGCATATTTAAAATTTTCCTTTAATCATAAATTTCTGGGGAAACTGGTACTAGTTAAAATCTATACGCATTATTTTATTGCTTATTTTCCGTTCTGATAGCCTTTTTATCTTTTTAAATTTGCAATCTATTTTAAAATTCAAAATCTTTAATTGGGGAAGAGACATCTACTAAAGTCCCGTTTGGATCTTTGAGTAATAATCTCCTCTGACCGTAAAACGTATCGGTAGGTTCGGTTACAATTTCAAAATTTTCCGATTTTGCAATTTTAACTATTTCGTCTGCATTATCCACTACGAACGTAATATAAAATCCTTGTGGATTGTTACGAAATCCGCTCGGTACGATTTCATTCGTTCGATCGATTATTCCTAATTCCAGTTTTTTATCCATTGAGATTAGATGAACAAACCAATCGCTATCATAATCCACATTGAAGTCGAACAGTTTTGTATAAAAATCTCGACTTTCTGCTAACTTGTCAGAACAGATATTCGTCATTATTCTGTTTATTTTCTTCATCTTATTTTCTTTTTAGCTCTGATGATGCATATTTTTCCAATGCACCATAATGGCTCTAATAAAAAATTACTTTACTACTTTTTATTTGTCTAGTAACAACTGTTATTTATTTAGATGAGCCTCTATTTTTTCAAGCGAAATTTTATTCACATTTAGGGCATACTCCCCATAAACCATTTTTTTGTCTAGATCAACATCTAAAAACTCAGTCTTACAGATAAAAAAACTATAATCATTTACTTTCCCATTCTCAGAATTACTCCAGATCTTATTTGGTGCTATCAAATAATGCTTTCCAATTTTGAAATAACCAGTATAAGGTCGACAAAGAGCTCCATTATCTCCCCAAATTTGAATAATTTCTCTGGACTCTTCACCTTTATATTTTTTTATAACTTCTACCTTCATTGCTAAGGGCATTTTCTTTGTTTCTCCATTCATTTCATATTCAGAAAACTCAGAATATTCAATAACTTTTACCAGAGCGACAAATCCTCCGATAGATGTACTAAAGGAGCAATCTCCATTACATTGACAATCGCAAGCAGTTAATTCAAGCGAATGAAATACGATAATTAATACGAGTAAATACTTAATCATTTTTATTAATTCTTAACGGTTTGTATCAGGTTTTTTGCGTAGTTAAGTTTGTAAGGTAGTAAAAGAAAAACAATATTACATAGGTCCGCAGAACTTTCATATGAACACTCACCTAGCAATTGTTTTTAGGGCACCACGTTAACATATGATTTATTTTTTAAGATATATTTCATATCCTATTTTTTGAATATCGTCAACGTTTGTCCAATATAATTCGTCTAACTCATCAAGTCGATTATTTTCAGATTCTGTAAGATATCCGGGTAGGAATTTTGGTATATCCCATAGCTCTTTCACTCTCTCATCATCTTTTAATTTTGATATGATTTTTTCACATTCCGTAATTAAATCAAGTGATTTGATGGCTTTAATTTTTTCAAGAACTCTCTGTGTCTCAATAAAGTTATCATATCCCCAATTGCAGAAAAACTGAATGAATCCACCATTATACATATCAGCCTCTAATCTCCATATCCTGACAACTTCACGTTCTTCATCAGAAAGTTTATTTAAATCACCTCCAAACGTGTCAAATAGTTTATCTACTGTTTCAAAAGAGTATTTTTCAAATTTTTCTCTAATATCACTCATTAGTAAGTTTTTAGTTTGTTGCTAATATTTAATGTATAAGGTGTAACGTATCTTTTAGAGCATGAAGACTTTATACGTATGCTATAATTATTTTTCTAATTGAATAACACTATTCATAAATAAATATTGCAGGCCTTTTAAACTCTATTTTCAATCTTTCTTGCATGGCAAGTATGTTGATTACTGTATTATCTCTGAAAAGATACTCCATATAGATAATGTTGCTCCCGTCTAGACTAATGAAATTTAATTCGTTAATAAATTTTGATTCATTGTTGGGAAGGAGTTTTGAGCTCCCAAACACTGGTATGTAAGAACTTTTCCTTGACGTAGCCTTACTTTTTTTGATAATTAAAAAAAACAGTCTTTATATTCTTTATGTATCACATAAACCGCTGCACCTCTATAAAGGGATCGCACTTTATCAAATGAGTCTCCCGCTCCGCATACTAAAAGAACATCTTATGCTCCACTACATACACTTCTAGCGAGTCCTTAAAAAGAGTGGTCTTTACTACTTCTAATATTTCACTAAACTTGGTTATATCTTTTTCGCCAAAGCTCATAACTATAAAAAAATGAACGTACAAACAAACTTAAAGTACAAATTTACCTCATCATAATAGCGTTTCAACGAATCCAATGAAATTGTAAATAAATGTTAAAATTCAATAACACTAAAACCACGAGATAAGGTATCTCGTACATACCATAAACAACGAAACATTAAAATATGAAAAATATTAAAAATATTAAAAGATTTGCATTATTAGGAGCGTTAGCAGTATCAGGAATACTGGTTTCGTGTAGTGACGATGACGATAATGGAGGAACTATTGAATCTGGTACGACCACGCGACTTTATACGTCAAACAATGCGAATGGTAATATCACATATTACGATCTTACTGACATGGCCAACGTGCAAGCCACCACTTTGGTTACGGCTAGTTTGGCGGCTGATGGCGTATACTATGATGCATCCACAGACGCTGTCATTCAGGCTTCAAGATCAGGGCTATTCCTTGAAGGATTTACAAACATTAGTGGATTAGCATCTGGAACTACTGTGAATCAAACTATAACAGGGGCAGCCGATATGACCAGCCCCCGTGAAGTGGCGGTAAACGGAAATTTTTATGTCGTTGCAGACAATAGTGATGTAGATAGTGATGATTCTACGAATGATGGACGTCTTTTTGTATATCAACGATCAGGAGGAAGTTTTACTTTGAGGAATATAATCACAACTGATTTTAAAGTTTGGGGTATTACTTTTAGCGGAAATGACTTATATGCTATTGTAGATACTACCAACGAATTAGCTGTTTACTCTAATTTTTTGTCGAATACAGCAGATGCCACACTCTCTGCTTCAAAAACAATTGCCGTTGAAGGTATCGTAAGAACTCACGGAATTACATATGATACGAGTTCTAACGTTATGATCTTGACAGACATCGGTGATGCTGGAAGTCCATCTGATGGAGGGTTCCATGTTATTTCTGATTTTTCTACAAAATTTAATGCTACTACAGATGGAGGAACCTTGGTTTTAGCTGAACAAGTACGCGTTGCAGGTTCTAATACAAATTTAGGAAACCCTGTAGATGTTGCGTATGATAGTGATACGGAAACGGTATTTATTGCAGAAGCTGCAAATGGAAGTATTCTTGCCTTCAACAACATTGGAAATGGCGGTAATTTAACTCCCGCTATGAACAATAGCTTAGCATCTGCTTCAGCAGTCTACTTATCAAAAAATTAATTCTGGATTGCTATTCAGTTAGGTCTATATAATTAGTTTAAAAACCATCAGGAAATTATTTCTGGTGGTTTTTTTCATTCATAGTTATCATTTATTTGAAATATTTTTAAATTAACAATCTCATTATAAATTACTTAAGAATACGTGTATGAATTACGAATATCATTTAGATTTAAAATAATTTTGTCAAACACTCTTTTTTTCAATTCAACTTACTTTTCACATTCTCAATTTTCTTGCCCAAGAGAAGGAATAACAATGGTAGCTTCCTACATACATAAAGATTTTTCTGAAAACAGGATGTTGTGCGACCAGTTCAGCTTCTTTTTGAATAACAGCTGTCAGATCCACTTCGGTATCGGACAGTATGATTTTTTTATAAGCCAAATAATATGAAGGGTGATTTTCTGCTGTTGCTTTCCACTCTATAGCAACTACTTTTCTCTCTTTGTAGATGTTAACATTCTTTCAAAAGAAACTTCAATCTTGGCTTCATCTTATTCATACTATTTACCATCGTTTATTACTACCCGTAAATTGTTTTCTTTTTCAATCAAATGAACTGCGACGGGTGTATAAAATCCCTCACTAAAAACTGACCCGAATGACTGCGTTCTTCAATCAATTTATTGTTTAAATAAACACATAACTCATGTTTATTTTTATAATCTCCTGATATATAAAGATTTAATCCTTTTTGTGAATTATTTTGTGATTGCAACGTATTTGAAATAAGAAAAGTCACTACAAAAATGGATGCAATGCAGCTTAAAGTGGTTAAGAGCGACCGTTATCCAAACGATTACTTGTATTAATTTTTTAGAAACGGTAGGGGTTAATCTGAAATCCATATTCATTTAGTTTGCTATATTGTACAGATAATTTTGTAGCGCAACATTCAAAGTTGACCAAAATAGCGTACTTTACATTTATAATAATAGATAACAGTCTTTGGACGGTACGTTTGCTTCCCGAAGGGAACAAACGAACTATACAATTTGGTTGTAGTTAGATTTAGTATTAATTTACAGACAACAATGAAAGCATTTTAACTGCATATCTCCTTCCTAATTCTCTATAGCCTTCTGAGTCAAAATGTGCATTATCTTGTGCCGAACAATTCTTTGATGAAATAATATGTGCAGTATTTACAATATCCGGTAATTTATTTATTATGGTATTCATAGACGAGCAACAGCTATTTTTTTCCGAAACAACTTCACCAGCAAGTAGCGGCGTGGTTTTAGGGTCTAGAGATAAGTCTTTTAGAATGTCAGAATAGATTTTCTTTACATAATATGGCCATTGGGAATCCCCAGTATTTGTTTCCCCTTGATGAAGCAAAACACCTTTTATGACTCCCTTCTTTTGAGCTATTTTCGCCATTTCTATAAGATAACGATATGGATTTCCATTATAATCTGCTACCTTTTTAGTAAACCATTCTTCATTATATGTTAAGGTATAATTTTCATAAATATCTTTATCAAATAATCGTATATCACAACCACCAACAGCTATATTTACGACTCCTATTTTTATACTGTCTGGTAGCTTAGTAATCATTGTTCTACCAAAGTAGTCTACAGGACTTAAACCTGATGTACATTGGCAAATTGGAGGAGTTGCTTTATACCATTTTCCTTTTTTTCTTCCGATATCAGGACAATCCAATGCTTGCAACACAAGAAAATTACTGTCACCTTTTTTATCAATTTCTTCAATTGCACCTTGACCTTCCATATTTGATTGTCCAAAAGATAAGTAAATATGAAAATTGGCATCTTGACCATCACAGTTCAAACTGAATATCAAAATAAATAAAGTCGTTAATAATACTCGCATAGTAGATTCATTTATTTAATCAAACATTGTCTGTAGTAGATTAACTACAACGTGATTGTATAAGATTAATTCGCGTAGTTTAAGCACCTAATTTAGCAAATATAAACCGAATAGAAAATCCGCGAAGTTTTTTGTAAGTAAGCTAGTGATAACCAATGAGTTTGATAAGGTGTTAGTTACTTTTTTTTATTAGTATCAATTGTCTTATGCTGGTCAAGTGAGAAAACAAAACTATCGGCACTATGACTGCTGGTATCCATACAAAAGGAAAGTAAGTTACGCCAATATTGGGTTGGTCAAATGCCAATTGTTGAAAGGGTGTTTGCGCACTTAATACAGCTATCGTCAATATATTAATCAATAGTGCTAAGCACGCGATATTCCATATTAGTAGGCCTGTTCGTCCTATTGTTTTTTTAACAAATACTAAATAGTATATGATTGGAGCTGTAATTCCTGATAAAATGTCATAATTATAGCCGTCAAAGGTCATCAAATCTGGAATTAACCCACTTAAAAAAACATAATAAAGTGTTATTTCCACAGGGATGCGGACAATATGCACTATGGTTAAATATTTTATACTCAGGCTATCTATAAGCTTTTTGCTTTTTTTATTGGTAAAAAGTATCAAAACAAATAAAATAGTCGGAGCAAGTAATAAAGTAAACCTTGGTGGAACTGTTCCAAATTTTTGGTAAAATCCAGTTACTCCTAATACACCTACAATAAGCATCCATAGGATAATGCTGTAAAGAATTTTTTTGTTATCAGAAGCTTTAAAAAATAACCAAAGAGAGAGTAGGGTCGTTAGAATTAGCCCAAGCGATGTGAAAATTGAAATTTCTGCCATTTTGTAATTTTATTGTGAAAATCAAAATTAGGCAGTCAAAAACGTACTCCTCTTGACAAAAGGCAAAAAAAGAGCTGGTTATTTTTTCTTTCGTATTCTACTTAATGTACTATCTGTAACTCCTAGATATGAAGCTATATGTTTCAACGGTACATGTTTTAATATCTCAGGTTTTGAAGTTAGTAAGTGTTGATAGCGCTGTTCGGCAGTTTGATTAATCATAGCATAGTTTCTTTTTTTGGAGGCGATGAATTCTTTAACCAAAATAGCTCTACCAAAATCTCTAAATGCAGGTTTATCATGAAATAACTTGTTTAATTCTTTATAAGAAATGCGATAACCTTTACAATCAGTTATAGCCTGAATGTTGGTTTCAGATGTAACTCTATTAAAAAAAGACGTAACTTCAAAAACGATATTATTTTCTGTAAAAATATCTGTAGTGATTTCATTTCCATCTAAATCATACAGAAAAACCCTCATTAATCCTTTTTGAAGATAAAAATAGTCGTCACTAACTTTATTCTCCTTTAAAAAAAGTGAATTCTTTTTAATTTTTGTAAAGTGAAATGCATTAGCAATTTCTTCAGCTTTTATTTCATTTATCGGAATGGTTTGTTTAATGAATTTTATTAATGAAGATAGATCTTTATCCATATATCAAATTGTAGTTAATGTCTAAATAAGTAGGTGCCTCCAGTTGCTCTGAAGAACTGAATTTTCTGATTTGCATTTTCATATCAAATAACACAGAATACATATTCATTTTTAGTACTTGTTAGCAGCTGGGATTCATTAAATTTCTTATAAATAACGTTGAAGATTTCTCTTAAAATATTGAGCACTCGTAACGGCACTTTCCTTAGCGTTAATTGCGTAATTTCCTCCCTGTTCTATGTAATAAAAATCGAGACCTGATTTAACTGGATCCGGAAGTACATCCTGATAATTAATTAAACCATTGCCTAGTTCAGTGTAATCTCTTGTAATTTTATCAATGTCCTTAATATGCCACAAAACATATCTTCCCGGTTGCGCATCGATTAATTCTTTAGGCGAGAAATTTGAGGAATGAATTACCCAATACATATCCATTTGCAATTTGACAAGAGAAGGATCTGTTTCACTTAAAATAACGTCAAAGCCATTTTCACCATTATGGTTTTGGAATTCAAAACCATGGTTGTGATAAGCAAATCCAAGACCTGCATTATTTACTTGTTCTCCTATGATATTAAGTTTTTTGGACATCAACTTGAAATTGTCAATGGTCCGTTGTTCTGGAGAAATCCATGGCCAGACAATATAATTGCTATCTAAAGTTTGTGCTCCATTAATACACTGATCAACAAAGCGTTTTAGTTCGTCATCAGATTTTTCTAAATATGGAGAAAAACCATAATGACCGCTACTTACCGTTAGGTTTAAACCATCTAAATGTTTTTTAAATTCTGAAGATTTAAGCCCATAATACCTCCCTTTTTCGTTATCAAAACCGTATGCTTCAAAATCTTGATACCCTGCTTTTTTTAAATATTTTAAGGTTTTTATGGGATCTTTCGCCATTTCATCTCTTATGGAATAAAGTTGATACCCCAATTTAAATTTGGAGGAGTCTATTATAGAAAAACTAGTCATAGATAAAACTGAGGCAACTCCTAGAATCCCAGAATTCTCAATAAATTTTCTTCGGTTCATTCTTTTAATTTTCGTTTATAACCTTCTTCCTGCCAATGATAGATGTAAGATGCGCGTTAGTGTCGCTAATGAAATCATTTTGTGTAGCTATAACCAAAGGTAAACTATTTTATCAGGCAATCTTAGCAGCTATGTTAAAGCAGCTTGTGGAGTATCTTTAAGATGTACTAAAATCAAAAGATATGAAAATATAACAAACTGCTTTAGGCAATTTATTCATTGGTATTCACATATACAAGTGTAGCTGGAAGATTCATTGTGCTATGGATTTATATACACATTTATGTAAGTATATAAAGTAGTACTATAAAAAGGATTATATGCTACTACCTAGTATACCAGGTATTGGTTCGATCGTTCCTAGTGGTATAATAAGTGAGTTAACAGATTTGTCAACATGTAAACACCATAAATATTTAATTATAAGGTAATTACAAAATAACACATGTAAGAAACTGAACTAGGGCTTTTCATAGGATACGTCGTTGTGCATATTACTTTATTTTCAGACTATTTTAATTCCTGCTTTGACAAAAATGTCTTGCAGTTCTTTTTTAATTGGAAATGGTTTTAAAGGTGGAACATTCGCTCCTCCAGGATTTCCTACTGGAATTTTTCCAACAAACGATTTTACACCTTCGAAAATCAATATTGGAATTTGTCCGATAATTTCTTTTCTGCTTTCTTGATTATAATCATTTTTAAATTTTCTCAATCATTTATTAATTAGTTCTTATGATTTTTTGGCTTGTGCCAATGATAAGTGTAAGAACTGTTTCGTGGTTTGCTCTGTGATATATAATTTAAAAATAAACGTTTAGCGGTTAGAACCTACTATCCTATTTTAGACATTTTTTTAACTTACTATTTCTGCGAAGTCAAAAATATTCGCAGAGCATACTTCGGATAGCAAGGTTCACAACTTTTCATTAGAGTTAAAAATTATTTTTCTTACACTAATTGGTCATTCTATATAATTGTAATTTTGGTCTTATTAACTTATAAAAAGTAAAACTATGAGTATTACAACAGACAAATTATACGACGAATTAACAGAGATTCTAGAAAAGAATATTGATGCAGTAAAAGGATATAAAAAAGCTGCTGAGAATACTGATAACAAGGATTTACAATCCTACTTTCAAAGTAAAGCGAAAGAACGTTCTGATTTTAATGCCAAGCTAAAGAGAGAAATTAAATTAGCATATAGCGATTTTGATGAAAATGGAAGTTTTGGTGGAACTATGCACAGAGCCTGGATGGATGTAAAAGCATTATTTTCTGCGGATGATGCAGAATCCATGCTAGAAGAGTCTATAAAGGGAGATAAGGCTGCGGTTGAAGAATATAACGATGTTATTGAAGAGACCTCTTTATCTTCTACTTTACGAGATTTATTGGTATCACAAAGAAATAAAATACAGTCCGATATCAGTAACAACAATAGCTTAGAAGACCTTCATTAGAATGAAAATCGTTAGCTAATTAAATAAAAGCTAACTGGATGCATCCAGTTAGCTTTTATTTTTTTTTTATATCTGACCTTGATACAGTTTCTGATATAAGTGTTTCTATTGATCTTACAACCAAATTCTGAATATAAAAAATTTTTAACCAAACATTACTGATATCTATAACATTAATGTAATGATATAAAACCTTTTGGAAATGGAAAATATTTTTATTGGCACCTCAGAGAATATTGGGAGGATCGCCATTAGCGCTCCTATTATCTATTTATTAGTCATCATATACATCAGGATTGTTGGTAAAAGAGCGACCTCACAAATGAACAGTTTCGACTGGATAGTTACTGTTGCAATGGGATCTTTGCTAGCATCAACCATCATTGTAAAAGATATTAAATTAATCGAGGGTGCTTTTGCTATTGCATTATTACTTTTCATGCAATATGCTTTAACCAAAGCTATGCTGTATCTGCCTTGGCTACGGAAGGTGGTTCGTTCTACCCCTCAATTATTGGTATATAATGGGGAGTTCGTTCACGAAAATATGATTAAAGAGCGAGTAGTAGAAAATGAAGTCTTATCTGCAATAAGACATAGAGGTATTCAAAATATCGATGAAGTACACGCAGTTGTTTTAGAAACCGATGCTACCTTTAGTGTTATATCAAGAAAGGAAAATACAAATGCGTATACCTTATCCAATGTTCAAGGTTTACCAGATGGATTAAAAGAAGATCTGAAAAGAAAAAATTAATGATTAACATATTCATATTACAGGCATAAACAATGACGCTGTTCAAATAGAAAATTACCCCATAATTTTTATATCAAAAAATATTATCATCAAAAAAAGAAAACCATTGTCTATTCAATAATCCCTAATTTTCACAGTGCAAAATAGCAATTGTTCAAATAATATCGATCAGAACAATAATATTTTCAATAAAACACCAAAAAAAATACGATGTTCTATAAATTTATAGGTGCTTTTATTAGCATTAAAAAGTTATTATACTCTTTAAAGACTTCTTTAAAACCTAATACAAATGAAAAAGAGAGCAACGTCTGAAAAACTTCCTTACATGAGTAGGATTCCGAAAAAATGGAAGCTTATTAAAGGTGAATATATTAATAAATATAAAGTATTACGGGGTGATGATTTTATTGTTACCCTTTCTGATCCTGATTTTATAACAACTTCAATAGCCAAAAAAACAAATAGAAGCCAGAATGATGTATGTATGGAAATACTTAATTGGGAAACAGATACAGTAAACTAATTATAGCTCTACTTAGTACTTTTTTCAGTACCAGATTTTGATTTCAAATTCGACAATAAATCACTTATCATGACTATGGATACTAACATTTTTAACCAGCTATATACGCAATCGTGTAATTTATATACAATTGGTAGAATTATTGAAACTAATAGCTATTCTACCCTACTTACATCGATAAGAATGAAATTGGTCTATTATGGAGAAACTATAGTACAAAAACTTCGAAATTACTTTGATGCACCAGACATAGATATAAAAACTGTAGCTTTATCGACACCTTATTTTGATACACCTTTCAAATATTCCGAAAAGTATCTGATACGTACTATTAGACATATAGTATATAAATTCAATGATATAATTAGAACAAAATTTGTACCTACTTCTATCCGTAACCTAGTCATACAACTGACTAACTACTGTTCTAACCATTTTAAAATTCCTAAACAACTAAGTTCATCCGTAAAGAGTATGAAAAATGAATACGCTAACTAAAAAACATTCACAATGTGACATAGACATATGAAAAGCTAACCATTTACTAATATTAGAATGTTCTCTGTATTTTACTACCTCAACCCTCTTACGTATTATGATTATTCTGTATTGTGAAAAATCGGTTACTATTACTAACTTAATTTATTTAGAATTTTGATTGATTACGAACTATTTAAAATTATAGGCATATCTCTAGGACTTGGTTTACTAGTAGGGTTGCAACGAGAATATGATGAGCAAAAGATGGCAGGTATTCGTACCTTTTCTATTGTTACCTTATTTGGCAGTCTTGTAGGCTTAATTTCTCAAACGATGGAGAGTGGAGGATTGGTGATAGCTTCAGGAGTTATCGCTCTGGTTACCCTAATAGCTATTGTTAATTATTATAAGGTTACTAAAACCGATCCCGATATAGGGCAAACCACAGAAGTGGCTTTTTTGTATATGTATGCAGTAGGCGTCTATTTGGTTTATGGCGACCTTATAATCGGAGTGACGTTGGGTGTTATCCTTGCAATTCTATTACATCTCAAAAGTACATTAGCTAATTTTGTCGACAACTTACAAGCAAAAGATATAAAGGCTATTATGCAATTTGCCGCAATTTCTCTGGTGATATTACCAATATTACCAGATGAGACCTATGGCAAATATGATGTATTAAACCCTAGAGAAATATGGATGATGGTAGTCTTGATCGTAGGGTTGGGATTGGCGGGTTATATTGTTTATAAATTATTGGGCAAAAAAGCAGGTACATTGGCCAATGGTTTATTGGGTGGGCTAATTTCTAGTACTGCCACCACAGTAACCTTTGCCAAACTCTCAAAATCTGCTACTAACGCAGCAAGATTAACCGCTTTTATTATTTTATCCGCTTCTACGGTTGCGTTAGTCAGAGTCATGATCGAAGTTGCAATTGTAAGCCCTCAAAATCTAAGAGTTGTTGCACCACCTTTTATAGCAGAATTATTTTTAATGATAGTTCTATGTGTATTCCTGTATTTTCACAATAAAAAGAAAAACCAAGAAAAGCTACCTGAACCTGACAATCCTGCACAGTTAAAAAGTGCTTTGATTTTTGGAGCATTATATGCCATCATCCTATTTGCTGTAGCTGCTACCAAAGATTTTTTTGGTGAAAAAGGATTGTATATAGTATCGATCATAAGTGGTCTTACTGATGTAGATGCTATAACGCTATCTTTATCTAATTCGCTAAACAGAGGTGAAATTGAGAGTAATTTAGCGTGGAGGCTTATTTTGATAGCATCACTGGCTAATTTAGCTTTCAAGGCCGTTATTGCCACTACACTGGGTACAAAAAAATTGTACAAATATATCTGGATTACTTTTACATTTGCTATTATTTCTGGATTACTGATTGTATGGTTGTGGCCTGATTCGTGGGTGTTTTGAGGACTTTATCTATAATTAGAAAGAGTTGGAAATTACAAACTTCGAAGCGTGGGAAAATTACTTTATACGACGTAATAACGAAGAATTTAAAGCGTCAATGTTCAAATCCTTTCTTAATTCGAAGCTGATATCATCAGGGTCTTTTACCAATTGTTCTAAAAAATCATCAAATTCGAGAATTTGTTCTTTATTAATATAAATTTCAGAATCAAAAAACCGTTCTTGTAAGATGTTATCAAAAAAAGAAGATAATAATCTTACAGTTTTTTTGGGAACTATAAGAGAATAATTTGTAAGGTAGTTATTGCAAGAACTATCAACCTCATCCACCAGTTTGTCTAAAAATTTACAATTTTCCTTATTTGAATTCTCTAAGCGCTTCTCAGCTTCATCAATATTTTCAGCAAAAAGGCCTATTAGTATTTTCAAATTACCTATTACCTTGATATAGATTTGAACTTTATCTTAGTATCAGTAGTTTTTGCTATCATATCTTCTTCCTAGTATATACACTAAAATTGAAATGATTAGCACTCCTAACGAAAAAATTAGTGTGATAAATGCCATTTAATTATATATACCAAGGTTTACTATATACTAAGACAATTATAATTTAAAATAGTATGTGTAAGAAACTGGACTAGGGCTTTTCATAGGATACGTTGTTGTGCATAATGCTTTATTTTCAGACTAATTTAATTCCTGCTTTGACAAAAATGTCTTGCAGTTCTTTTTTAATCGGAAATGGTTTTAAAGGTGGAACATTCGCTTCTCTAGGATTTCCAACTGGAACTTTTCCAACATTTGAATTTTTATTTTTTCCTTATTTACGTAAAAAGCCAAATTTAAAAATTTGGCGACTTTCTAAACCCGCCTTAACTTTAATTAAATGACTAACTATTAGATACATACGTTGTTGCCATTTCGTTATTATTTCAGTTCATTTCTCGGTATGCCTTCAGACTTACATTCGCAATTCGTTTATGGAATTCAGTGATTAATTCTTTGTACATCGCCACAATAGGTTCAATCGGCTCAGTCCAATCATCGAATTCCAAATGGTACTTCGCGACAATTTTCCATTTATCATCTTTTTCGCACATTATTATTGGACTAAACTTATCTCTATTAGCAATTTTTTCAAGATGTTTAAAATTCTCATTGTGGGTGAGAAAATACTCGATGTTTTCATTATAAGATTTAATTCTCAACCTACTCTTTTTTCTAAGAAACAAATTTCAGAAGTGAGTTACATTATTTATTTCAAATTCAATTGGCTGTATTGTCTTTGACAACTCACAACTAATCGTTGCAACGTAGGCAGTTCCAGTACGATTTATAATCGTGAAATGGTTGTCTTCATAATTAAATTCAACTCGGTAAATGACATTCGGACTTCTCACACCATTAAGAAAAGTAATATTCTCATCTTTGAAGAAAAATCTTCCATTTTCTTTTTCTGCCAGATTTTTAAAGAATGTTTTGTACATTTTTTAGAATAATATTTTTTGAGGTTTGATCATAATGAATGGCAATGTCTTGGCTATGAGTAGTTGCATGGTTTAGCACTTAACTTTGCAAGTACACCCCAACTTGAAAATTCTGCAGGAATTTTAAAAGTAGGCGAGAACGAGCAATTACCTATAGCATTGTTGGCAGTTCGTTATTTTGTTTTATCTGTCCATTCGATGAACTTTATAAACTGTTCACTCCAATAAGACTTTTGTCCATCTTCTGTTTTTACTTTGTATGAATGGTCACAACTAATACAAACTTCAAAGGTTAAATTCTTTTTTCTCTTTTCTATAAATTTAATTGGAAGTAAATAGGCTGTTTCAATGGGCGTACTTTCATCTTCAGTTCCAAAGAGGGCATATATTGGTATAGTCAGTTCAGTTAAATAATCAAGAGGCGCTTTTTCGTAGGTAGACCAGCGTTTGTTGGTAAATCCAAAATGGTCAATTTCAGTTGAATTTGGATTCTCTACTACCGACTTATACCATTCTAAAATACCGATTATGTTCTGGTGTGCTTCCTTGTCTGAAAGTGTACCTTTTAATGACTCAATTCTATTAAAAAGAGAAAATTCATAGAAGTTGTTTAGTACATTTCCTGACCAAAATCCTAGATGTGTTATTTCTTTATTTATCGTAGCCAGAGCAGCTCCAATTGCAGCACCTTCTGAGTGACCGTAAACAATAATTTTTTTAGGATTAGTAAGGTGATTCTCGATGATATGGCTAATTGATGTATTTATTTGTTTTATTCTATACTCAAGATAGTTTTTGTTATAATAGCTTTTAGGAACAACTATTTCTCCATCTTTATAAAGTCCCTCCATTCCTGGCTTTGGAATGATAGCATATGTATAAGTCGAATCTAACTTTTTATAATCATCTCCAAACCAACGATAATAAGTGATTTTATCTTTATCTATTTTATATGTAAAAATAGGATTTGCATCTGTACCTTGAATAAAAACGACCACTTTGTTTGGTTTTGTTTTAGGATTCTTTAGGTAATATACTATGGTATCGTTATCAATTATTATTTGTTCTTGAATAAAGTCATAGTTGTCAAGGGCATCATTAATAGATGGGGTATCATTTATTTGAGCTAAAGAAATACAGGAAATGAAAGTGAATAAAGTGGCAAAGAATATTTTCATTGATTTAATTTTTAACTATTTGACTCTTTTATAGCTAAAATGTTACTGATTTTCGTCTAATGTTCGTTAAGGGACATGGTTAGTATATGAAAAGTAGGCAATTTCGAAGCACCAGACTTTCGGTTAAGTATGAACTTTAATGCGAGTTAAAAGCCTTGATTTTACTACTGTCTCGCCTATTTTTCATAGGATACATTGTTGGGCGTTCGTTATTTTATCTTAATCCATTCGGTCAATTCACCTTGTTTTAAAATACACCGACTTATTGTACCATCATTATCTTTAACAAATTCAATTGTTGCTTGTGGCTTTACAATATCAACCACAAATGTAGATTTAGTTAAAGCAGTTAAATTAGAACTCCATTTGCCTTTTTCCGATAAGACAAGCTTACCTTTCTTAATATTTACATTAACTTCTCTATTTTCTAATGCATAAACTCCTACGTATTGACTTAAATCCTTATCATTAAGATTCAAATCACTTGAGGTAACTAAATTTTCAAAACCTACCCAATTATAAACTGAGGCAACGCTTCTTATAACTTCTTCAATGATTTCTGTGTTTGTGCCATTAACCATAATGACTACTCCATCTCCTTTATCTGCGCCAAAGAAGAACTTACCCCTAAACCCTCTATTTGAACCTGAATGCTGTAAATATAACTCTCCATCTTCTTTTTGAGTAAATAATCCCAATGCTGAATTACTTTTATTTACTGTAGGTTTTATTAGTTCTTTAGCGGATTGTAAAGAAAGGATTTTACTTGGTTCAGTTTTTAAGCTCTGTTGAATATCAATAATTAGTTTTGCTAAATCAGTAGGTGTTGTCCATAGACCAGCAGCAGCAGATTCGGGATATAAATTATAATTATTATTTAAAGTTTTTCCATTTCCTTTATGTCCAAAAGCTAATTCTTTAGGATATTTCTCGAATTCAATAGAGTAGAAAGAATTACTCATTCCCAATGGGCTGAAGACTTCTTTATTCACAAAATTCTCATAAGACGAATTTGTGATATCTGATAGAATTAGTTGAGAAATGATTGTCCCTCCTCCAGAATATTTGAAGCTTTTATCAGATTGCTGAATTTGCTCTACTTTATCTGAATTTGCAGGACTATGGCCTTCTAAAATTTGAATTATTGATGGAAGTTTATTTGAGGTTTTATATCCGTTAAATCCGTGTGTTGATAATCCAGCCGTATGACTCAAAAGTTGACGAATTGTAATTGGTTCATTGCC
The DNA here is from genome assembly GCF_053613295.3 of Aquimarina ulvae. Lineage (NCBI taxonomy): Bacteria > Pseudomonadati > Bacteroidota > Flavobacteriia > Flavobacteriales > Flavobacteriaceae > Aquimarina > Aquimarina ulvae. The sequence goes on along the minus strand of NZ_JBSIBP030000012.1, from coordinate 2,347 downwards.
AACATTTTCATTAATGGAAAATTTCCAAGAAGTCAGATAATTATTAATATCTTCATCTAAATCTATTTTATTGGATTCCATTAACGTCATTAAAGTAACAGCATTTACGAATTTGCTCATAGAGGCAGCTTGAAAAACGGTTTGTTCAGTAACGTTTGGGAATTCTTTACTCCCCGTAGAACCGTAACCTTTAGTCCAATCTATTTCATAATTATGGATTACCGCAATACTTAGTCCTGGAACATTATATTTCCTCATTTGCTGTTCAAGGTTCCAAAGTGCTTCTCCTTGATTTAAGACTAAAGGACTAAGACTATTTTCAACTTTTTCTATTCTTTGTTGAACCGTTTCAGAATCACGGTTTTTATTAGTCTGTGCGTATGAAGCAAATCCAATGTAACTGATTAAAATAGTGAAGAGTAGTTGCTTCATTGTGATAGTTTTTATTTCTGTGTTGAACGGTGTTCCATAATGACGCACAACGGTAAATATAACAAACGTTGCTGACCTAAAGGGTAGCTATGTTTTGTTATAACGTGTTGTGTACAGTTTTTCTTTTCATTATTTCGAATATCCCCAACATCAAAATTGCAATTATTACTCCTTGTAGAAGCAACATTCCAATTCCGAATACAAAGGGATTTATAAATTCAGTATTTCCATTTTCCGCAGTTAAATAATCTCGATGATAACTAGTTCCAATTATTACAAAACGCTCAAAATAAGCTCCGATTTTCATACAAAATGCGACTAACAGAACGTACCAAAATTTAGCGGCTAATTTTTTATTAAATAACGTAAATGGTAAAATCAAAGCTGATAAAAACATAATCCAATATATAATTGCGTAAGGTCCAACTGCACGATTGACAGATGCGGATTCCTCAGGATTAAGTATAATTCCAATTAAAGTTATTGTCCAAGTAATAAATGAATAGACAATAATTACCCAACATACTAAATTCAGTGCTTTTTTGATTTGAAATCGGTTTTTAAAGAAAACTTTGACTAGAAACAAAGTCAGAATTATAGGAATAAGGCATTGAATCAGATTCACATCTACTATTTTTATGATTCGGTCATATAATTCCATTTTATGATTTTAGTATCTTCTTTCCTCTGTTATAACAGGGTTGTCGTTTTTGTCAGCGTGTATTTTTCCTGCATAAACTTCTCTTCAGTTTAATTGTTCTTTAATTTTATAAGCTATTTCTGATTCGTCTAATTCCGTCCCATTATTCGATTTAACTTCTATTATAATAGGTTTGTTATATTCTCCTTTTTTCCAATCGTGAGGTCGACTAATATTTAGGTATAGATTTGATTTTCGGTCAGTTGATTCAATCCATTCCCAAACATTTTCGTAATCTCTATATAAATTGTCAACTTCAAAAATCTTTTCAAAGTCAGATTGCAAATCAGTTAACTCTTTTTTTATATAAATCCAGAATTTCATTTTCTTGAATTGTACATAACGGATTTGTGTATGGTTAGTTGCGTGTTTAAGCACGTAATTTAGCAAATAAAAACCTAATAGAAAATTCGTGAGGATTTTTGTGAGTAGGCTATAACCAAGCAATTAATTATATATTTTGTTGCCAGTAGTATTATTTTTTTCTTGCTCTTTTTTATATTTTTTGTACGCTCTTTTGTTATTAAAGATTGTTTCATGTCCTACGTATTCTCCACCTGATTCTGTATAAATTTTCAATTCGCGTAATTCTCCTGATTTAAAACTCAAATCATCAAATTCCAATGTCCTAAATTCAGAGTTTTTTATTATCTGCATTTGATATATTCCATCTGGTATATTTAATTGAAAATTTCCATAAAAGTCAGTTATTGTTTTATAAGTTTTGTTTTCATTTTTATTAATAAAGTTCAATTTAATATTTGCAACAGCGGATCCAAAATCAACTACATTACCATTTATAGAGACAATTGTTGTGTCAGCAATTTCTGTCAAATTATTTTCCTTAATCTCTCCCATAAAAAAAGGTTCATATTTGACTTCCGTAACTGTATATGTTTTCTTTATTGGCGAACAGGAAACTAGTCCAACAGATAAAAATGAAATTATTATATTTAGAATGCGATCGGTCATATTACTGGTAACGGTTAGTATAAGGTTGGTGCGGTTTTGTGTGCGAAGATTTTCCTTCGGAAAATCAGACGTAACAAAATTGCACCAATCTTTTATTAAGCACCTAATTTAGCATTATTTTTAGCATCTATGTAAAAGCAGCTTGTCAAGTATCTTTAGGATGTACAAAAATCAAAAGATATGAAAACACAACAAACTGCTCAAGCTAAGTTATTTATTGGTATCGACATACACAAGCGCAGT